>JAZRBV010000052.1:0-76733 GCA_045635225.1 Eubacteriales bacterium | reverse complement strand
GCGTACCTTATCAACATCGTAGCCGTTGTTTTTTAATTCAGATACGACATCTGTAAGCGAATTCATGTACTCCTCCTCCTGAGCGTTAAGATCTCTGTGGAAGAGCTTCCAGAAGAAGCCGATGAAGCCCTCGCGGCTCTGACGAAGCTGCCTCATTGCCTCGTATGCGGCAACTACGTTTACAAGCCGTCCTTCCTTTTCATTCTCCTCTACGTCATCTTCCAACAAATTGTTTGTTGCTTTATTCGTAATTCCCTGAATTTGATCAACACTCATTTTCTTAGAGTCCAATCTTTCAAACCAGAGGGTAGGCAGAGTCTTGTTCGTTTTGCCGTAGTCCTTGGAAATCGCCTTTGCAATCTGCTTAGAATTTGCTCCCGCAAACTTAGGGCGCTTGGACTCTTGTCCCTCTTCAAGCTCCGACACGTATTTTGCCTGAGCGAGATCGTCAAAATCCTTCAAGAAATCGTTGAGGTTAAACGAGGTCATATATTTACCGTTCTCGTTTAATTTTGTAGCGTTCTCAAAATAAAGCGACATAGTTTTTGCCGCCAAAGCGGTAAACAGACCGGCAGCGCCTCTTCCCGAAGGAGAGTCCATAATGAATTCATCAATGTAAGAAAATTTTTCTTGAACCTTGGCTTGATCGGCATAGTCGTAGTCTTTGAGTCCGTACTTATCGGTAAAGGTCTTAAGAGCGTCTGTGTAAATTTGAGGATTAGGCATAATAGTTCTCCTTTGTTGATTTGTTTTGTTGTTTAATAATTGTTTTTCCTTTTACGAGACTATTGTAGCATACCGAGCGTTACAAAAGTGTTACAAATCAATTCTGTAATTTTTTGAAAATGAAATGGCACAAAGGCGTGTGCTTGTCTTGATACAAGTCGGCTCGCTACGCTCGCCGAGCCAAGCACACGCCACGGCACAACCAAACAAAAAAAGAAAATCCAAAGCCGAGCGATGCGGAGTCGTCCGCTAAACCGCTTGGACGATCTCATAGCTATTGAGTACTCGGACAATAGCTTTGATAAGTGCGTAATACAGGTATTTTCAAAGACGGCAAGAGCGGCGGAAATCATTCTCTACCCCACCCTTTACCCGGATGCAGACTATTCGTATAACGGAAAGATCGTTTCGTCAAACGAAGTATCCGAGAATGGAATCCGGGTAGATCTTCTCGGCAGTACTAATGTCTGCCGCTTAATACGTCTCAACAAAGCATATCAATAACTGAAAATGCAAAAAGGACACCGTGTGGTGTCCTCTGCAAGGCGCATCGGTGATGCGCGTGGGAGAATCTGCCTCGTCAGCAAAGGCTTCCGACACGGAAGCGACGAGGCAGTGTTTCGAACTCCCGCACACTTGCGCTATGCGCTTCGGTGCGGAGTTCGATGCGACCATGGGTGACAAAACAAAAGAGCACTCCTTGTGGAGTGCCGGGAGAATTTCGCCTTTGGCGAATATGCGCTCGCTTGACGCTTACGAGCGAGCTCGACGCGCTCTGTGCGGCGTATGCGAACTCCCGCACACTTGCGCTGACGCGCGGCGGTGCGGAGTTCGATGCGACCATGGGTGACAAAACAAAAAAGGACACCGGATGGTGTCCTTTTTTGTTTTGGTGACCCGTGGGAGAATCGAACTCCCGTTTCAGCCTTGAGAGGGCCGTGTCTTAGCCGCTTGACCAACGGGCCGTGGTGCTTAATGCTTGACTATTATACACTTTTTTTCGGAGTTTGTCAAGGGGTTTTTGAAAAGTTTTTTTATTTTTTTCGAAAAATGTTGAGACGCGCGGTTTTGAGGACGATTTTTTGCAAAACGAAGTAAGTTTTTCGCTATTTATTTATTATTTATATTGATTTTGCGCGCGCAAGGTGATAAAATTATTATGTATAACTATGCGCACGCGCCTGGTGCGCGAAGAAGATTTCGGAGGTTGCGATGGATTTCACAAACTACAATCCGCTGATACGCTCGGTATCGCTATATGAAAAAATAAACAAGACCGACGAGTGCGTAGGCTACGACTCGCGTGTTATATATATGATCTCGGGAGATCTGACCGCAGTTGTTGACGGAGAAAAGCTTGGACATCTGTCGGCGGGAAATCTACTCTACATCCCCGCAGGCGTGCCATACAAGCTGAAGAGCAAGTACGTAAGATGCGTGGTTGTGACATTCGACCCGGACGGCTCAACACCCGATCCGAGAGAGCGAATCTCGCCTGTAGCGGTGGCAGAATATGATCCTGCGCTCTGCCATAATGCGGCGATAGCAGCGCCGTTCGACAAATGGATAAAGCTCGACGATATGGAATCGGAGCGCGACACGTTTATCAGAATGAATAATATATTCACCTCAGCGGAGGGTGAGTACCGCGCTGAGATATCGGCTACCTTCAAGCTAATAATGCTCAAGGTGGCGGAGACCGTGGACGAGAACGCTCTACCCGCGAGAATGGTCGAGGCACTCGACACCTATATCCGTGAGAACTGTGGCGAGGATATATCCAACACCGAAATCGGAGCGATATTCGGCTATCACCCCTTCTACATCAGTAAGGTGTTGAAGGATCGCCGCGGCATCACTCTGAAGCAGTATATCATAGGCTACAGACTCAAGGCGGCAAAGCGTATGCTTGAGCTCACCGACAAGTCGGCGGCAGATATCGCAGAGGAGTGTGGCTTCACCGACGCATCGTATTTCGCAAAGACTTTCAAGTCGGCGTTTGGAGAGACTCCAAAGGAGTATCGCAACAGATTCAAGGAAGATTACATATAAAACGACAAGTATAGTTGTCATTTCGGAGATATTATGAAGCTTAAGAAGAACGATGTACTAAAACTGAATATCGAGGATATAACAAATCTCGGCTTCGGCGTTGCAAAGCACGAGGGACAGGTCATCTTCGTATCCGGAACGGTGCCGGGCGACGTGATCGAGGGTCGTGTAATAAAGATCAACTCCTCATACGCCGTTGCGCGAGTTGAGCGAATGCTGACGAGTTCGGATAAAAGATGCGAGGGCAGATGCCATATTTCAGCCTGCCACAGCTGTGCGTATAAGGAGCTTGACTACTCGCACGAGCTTTCCATCAAGGAGGATGGCGTGCGGCAGATATTCAAAAAAAGCGGTCTAGACGAAGTGAGAGTGCTCCCCATCGTCGCATCACCGGAGGGGCGCGCCTACCGCAACAAGGCGCAATATCCTATTTCGCGCGACAAGTACGGCGAATACGTTATCGGCTTCTACGCACCGAAAAGTCACAGAGTTACCGAGGCGGCAGACTGCCCTCTCGCGCCTCTGGTTTTCTCCGAAATTCTCGACACGCTACGCGCGTTCTTCAAAAAATACAGTTTATCGGTATATAACGAGGAAAGCGGCGAGGGACTACTTCGTCACGTATATCTGCGCCGCGGCGAGGTCTCGGGAGAGATACTTCTGACCATCGTTATCAACGGCAGCTCCCTGCCGCACTCGGACGAGCTGGTGGCTACTGTGCGCGACAGATTCCCTCTCACTGTCGGAATATTGCTTAACATCAACCGCGAAAGGACCAACGTAATACTCGGCGAGAAATTCGTCACGCTATACGGTCGCGACTATATAATCGACACCCTGTCAGGTGTGAGGCTGAAGATAACCGCGCCGTCATTCTATCAGGTGAACCACGACTGCGCGGAACTACTCTACGCCAAGGCGCGAGAGCTGGCAAAGCTTGAAAAAGGCGACACGCTCCTCGACCTCTATTGCGGTGCGGGCTCGATCGGTCTCTCTATGGCAGAGGACTGCCGCGAGGTGATCGGTATCGAGATCGTCGAAAGTGCCGTCGAATGTGCGAAGCACAATGCGCGTGAGAATGGGATAGCCAACGCATCCTTCTACTCGGGTGACGCGTCGGACGCACAGAAGATGTTAGAGAACGCAGAACGCACACGAGGCATGAGCATACACCCCGACGTCGTGATACTCGACCCGCCGCGTGCCGGCTCGAGTGCCGAGCTTATCGAATATATCACGTCCCTCTCGCCGAAAAGAGTTGTTTATATCTCCTGTAATCCGCAGACGCTGGCGAGAGACATCGTCATATTCAATAAGCTTGGGTATTATTGCGATTCGGTGACGCCGGTTGATATGTTCCCGGGAACGGGACACGTCGAAAGTGTCGTTTGTCTGACACGGTCAGACAAAGCGACGTGATATAACGCCTTACGGCGCGTGATATGGACACTTGAGGTGTCGTGATATAGAACGCTTCGCGTTCGTGATATGGCTCTGCGGAGCCGTAAGGGATTTTCACGCGACGTAAGGCGATGGCGTTCCACGCGCACAAAGTGCGCATATCACGCTTGTTTGCGGCATAGCTCGCAAACGAGTATATCACGAAAGCCAATGGCTTTCCATATCACGCGCGACGCAGTTGCGCTATATCACGACGGCAACGCCGTCTATATCACTCCACCGTAGGTGGACCAAAAAGGAGTATTTATGGCGAAAACATCACACGAACTCGCTATCGAATTTGCGGTCGAAATCACGGAGCTTTGCTCTAAAATTAAAGGTCGCCCCGAATACACAAAGCAACTTATTCGCAGTGCATCTTCAATCAGCGCGAATATAGCCGAAGCAAAATATGCCGAAAGCAACGCGGATTTTGTTCACAAGCTCGAAATTGCACAGAAAGAAGCAAATGAAACGGAAAATTGGCTCTCGGTATTGTTTAAGAGCGGCATTATTGATGAGCTCACTTTCAAATCCTTGCGGAACAAGTGCGGCAAGATTAGAAGAATGTTGATTGCTTCGATTACCACCGTTAAGGCGAAAATCAACGGACAAAAGTGAGTTTTGAGCGAAGCTCGAAAGTTCGTTTTGCGGAAGTTTAGTATACCATATTGGAAGTAGAATCTATGAAAGAAATTATCGCTCTGTCTCGGAGCGCACGATTGACGGTGTGCCGTACGTAACTATCACCGCTATGTGCGATAGAACTGATAATGCCTATCGCATTTTGACACTGACGTAAGGGTGGGTTAATTTCACTATACAGCTCCATTTTAACCGATTTCGGCAGCTTTACATTCCGTGCACATATAAAATTTGTTTTTCTGACGAGAAAGGACTAGATTATGAAAAGATATTACCGGCGCGGAGGAAGCACTTCAGCAAACGCCTTTATGCTTGTGATATTCGCGCTGATGTTTGTTTGCGGAATTGCGATTTCTGCTATTAGCGCACTGATATCATTTATCAGCAGTAATATAGGCGTATTTATTTGGTGCGGAGTTATATTACTTGCTATCTTCGCTGTATGCCTGGCTCTCTATTTTATAGACAAGTATTACCGCAATTTCATATACGATCACAGCATTTCCATTCAGCGATTATCTATGCTCAATGAGGAATTTCACTTTCACACAGTTCCAAGTTTTGACTGCACAGGATCGTACGACAACAAGCATTATTACGACCTGATCTCTCCGAAGGACTACCTTACATACCAGTTGGTTTTCAGCCAAAAGGAAATTATTTCTGCCATTGAAAGAACAAAGGAAAACCGACATAACTATGATGCATATATTTCAAGCATAGCTTCTATTAAAAACTTTGATACATACGATATAGAACGTGTGCCTAAATGGGCATATAAGCGTATCAAAATTGAAAAAACTATGTTTGATCAAATGATGCTACACCCAAAAACAGAATTCACCATCAACGTGAAAGTCAAAAACACAAATATCAACGGTGTATACCTCACTTCAAAGTCAGGAACATTCAGCACTCCCGAAATAGAGGATACCATATGCCGTATCAACAACCGAATAGGCGGATATTATCAGGATAGCGAAATATGGGAGGCTATCTGCCGCGTTGAAAGAGGTAAAGTTACAAATAAGCTCAGATTTGCAATATATGACCGCGACGGTCACAGATGCCGCAGATGCGGATCAACGCACGACCTGGAGGTGGATCATATATTTCCTATATCAAAGGGCGGAAAAACTACGTTTGATAATTTACAAACGCTATGTCACAGATGTAATGCACAAAAATCCAACACAGTAGAATACGGTGTCCGTAACCCCAGTTCAAGATACGCTAAAGATGCTCCAATATGCCCGAATTGTAACGTTGAACTCGTGGTTAGGAATGGAAGAAACGGCAAATTCTACGGCTGTCCGAACTATCCAAACTGTCGATTTACAAAAAAACTATAACGTATTGCCGATCCGCGATAACAATTTGGCAATATAGCCGATATGGAGCGCACGATGGACTACAAGGAATACTATTCAAAATTCAATAAAAACGACCGCGAGGAGGTCGTGCAGCTCGTGCCGAACTCGGAAGCTGTAGAGTTTCTTTACGAAAATGCGCCGAGGCTCTACTGCCCCGATCAGGTCATAGAGGAGACGTTTGCCTTTCGTACCTGGACGATGCGAAAGCATCTGATGGAGACCGAGGACGGCATACTGCTCAGCGAATTTCTCGTAAAGGAACAGCTTCCGTGGGCGGGCAAGCATAACGTGATAAACGCCGCTCTCACGCATCACCTGAACGAGTTTCGCTGGCTCGGGTGTGCGGATATGCTGATGGACTACGTAGATTTCTTCATAAACGGTGACGGAGCCTACGATGCATCAGGCTCGGCTTTTGCCTATCACACACCGGCTCTGACGGCAATATACGATTTCTGCACTGTGAGCGGAAACGAAGACTACCTAATAAAAAACGTAGAAAGGCTCGAAAAATACTTTTTGACCTTTCACGAAAAGCATAAAACGAAATCAGGACTCTATTGGTCTACGGACGGCTGGGAGGGTACCGAATTCACGATAAGCGGTACGACGCGAGAGTTGAAAAGTCTGTCGGGAATACGTCCGCTGTTCAATGCGTGTATGTATTCCGATGCACTGACACTTGCGAAAATTCTCGATAGAGTTGGCAATGCGGAGGGTGCCGCGATCTACCGCAATATGGCGGCAAGGCAAAAGGCGGAGTACGACCGCAGGGCGTGGGACGGAGGCTTCTACAAGGCGATACACCCACTTGATGAAAATTTGAATGGCGATATCGACTACCGTAGCATACCCGAGGATATGAACGCGAGGGAGCTTATGGGATATATACCTTGGACCTTTGGGCTGGCAACGGAGGGCAAGGAGGCGGCGTTCTCGCTGATGTGGGACGAGCGCGCATTCTGCGGCAGAACGGGACTGACTACCGCCGAAATATCGCACGAGCGATTCGGATACTATCCCGAATATCCGTGTGCATGGAACGGAAACGTATGGCCGTATGCAACGAGCTATGCGATAGGTGCTGTAATCTCGCTGCTCGATAACTACGATCAATCTCTTATTGGAGAAAAAGAGCTTTACGACCTCATAAAAAAGTACGCCGAGATGCATTACTCTTACGAGAACGGCGAGCGCATCAATTTCATTGACGAGGTTATGCTACCCGACGAGCCGATATGGTACGCGAGAGAGCTGGGTAAGAGGGGACGAAATCTGACGGGCGGTAACAATCGCGGCAGAGACTACAATCACTCAACGTTTATCGATCTCGTGCTACGCGGTCTCGTAGGCGTGAAGGTCGACGCGGATAAGCTCGTTATAGAGCCAAAGGTCGGCGGAGTGTGGAAATGGTTCGCGCTCGAAAACTTTTCGTACAGAAAGACAAAATACAATATTTATTACGACGAGGACGGTACCGTGTTCGGTAAGGGATGCGGTCTGATGATCGAAAAAGTAAAATAGGTGGTTAATATGAACGAAAAGACACTACTCTACCAGATAACCGAAACAAGCAAATTTATGATGAGCTTTGTAGTGTTAACGAAGTCTGATAACGTGATAATTATCGATGGCGGACGCGAGGCTGATATGCCTTTACTAAAGCAATACGTAGGAAACAGACACGTATCGGCTTGGATACTGACGCATCCGCACAACGATCACATAACCGGATTCATTTCGGAATTCAAGAAAAACAGGCTTGCGGATTTTGACGTGGAAAGGGTGTACTACCGTTTTCCGCCGTATAACGAGCTCAAGGGCAGGACAGACGTACCGGATGCGGCGTATCTTGATCGTGAGCTTGAGGAGGTCATGCCTGATTTTATGAGCATCGAAGCCGAGCTGTCGAATATCGCCCACATCGTGACGCAGGGCGAGAGCGTGACGGTGGATGAATGCCGCATTGATTTTATATACGCATATCACGACGGACTTTTCTCTAACATAATGAACGATGCTTCACTCGTATTTCACATTACTACCCCGAATAAAAAGGTGCTGTTTCTCGGCGACCTCGGTCCCGAGGGTGGAGATATGCTCTACGAGGAGTCAAGGCATCTTCTGAAGGCAGACATTGTGCAGATGGCGCATCACGGACATATGAACGTAGGTATGGAGGTGTATGCGGCGGTGTCGCCCGAGGCGTGCCTCTGGTGCTGTCCCGATTGGCTCTACGACGAGCCCGAGATCCCGCCGTATCTTGCTGACCGCGAGAGGTTGCGCAAGATGGGACGCGAGCGTATGTACGGTACTGCTGTGACTCGCAGGTGGATGGACATGCTTGGCGTAAAAACTCACTACGTAACCAAAGACGGAACTAACATTATTGAGCTGTAAATCCTGCATTTTGTAAGCGTAAGTTTACATATATTTATGTATTAAGACTTTAGCAAAGGAAATATTATACATAATGATCAAAAGAAACAGTCTGATAGAGTTATATAGATTTTTCTTCTCGCTGATAGTTATAAAAAGTCACGGAATGTTTCCTTATACCGGGCGTTTTTTCCCTACCGGGCGTGTGTCGGTCGAGTTTTTCTTCGTGCTTTCCGGCTTTCTCTTAGTGAGGACGCTGACGAGATACAACGACAGACCGTACCTCCGGGGTGTCACGGCATTCACTATTTCCAAGCTGCGTCCGATAGCTATCCCTACGGTCATAGCACTCGTGTTCAACGTGGTATATAAGATACTCACAGAGAACTACGCGCGCTACATATGGGGCTATCTATGGTACGTTCACGCTATGATCGTGACCTTCATCTTCTACTACACGGTAAGATATTTTATGAAGGACGAGCGCAAATTTATCGCTGTCATCGCGGCGGTGTTTACCGTTTGTGCGATAATACACGTGATACCGTTTATGTTTTCGAACGGCTACGTACGCGCCGGAATGAGCATATCACTCGGTATGCTTCTATCCTACGTGCCTAGGCTTAAGTTAAAAAGGCGTGCATTTATATGGGTGATGCTGATACCGGTGCAGATAGCGACGCTCGCCATCGTGATGACGATAGACGATAGCCTCTTCGTGGAGGAGATACTCGATCTCGTACTCTACCCTGCACTTATATATCTGACGTTTCAGATCGAATGCAGTAATGAGGTGTTCAACTACCTCGGCGCTCTGTCGTTTGGCTTATACGCCTTTCAGGCAGTGCCGCGCGCGTTGAGCGAGATGGGACTTTCAAGCATACCTATAATGTTCACTATAATAGTTGTGCTGACGCTGATCGAGGATCTCTGCAAGCGGTTAAGAGCGCACAGAAGGACGAGAGCGGTCACTAAAACGGAAGACACGGTCAAGATATAAGGAGAAACACTATGAAGGTTTGCACTATACAACCGAGATATTCGTTTGATGAAAGAGATCTCGACACCTGCTTTGAGGAGCTGATCGCACAGCTCGACAGGTGCGACGAGAGCATGGATATAATAGTACTTCCCGAGTACAGCGATGCGCCCGCAGACGTCAAGGGCAAGGAGGGCTTCTATAACGCTGTCGCGAAAAACGGAGAGCGACTGCTCGAGGCGGCACGCACTACGGCAAAAAGATGTCACGCGATAGTATTTGTGAATGCGGGATATGAAACCGCTGACGGAATACGCAACACGACACACGCGATCGACCGCCGCGGAAACGTTGTCGGCAGATACTTCAAGACGCATCCCGCACCGAGTGAGGTGAAGACGGATGCGGAGGGAGGTCACGAGCTCGACGTCGCCTATAGTTACGAGGCACACGAGCCATACGCCATCGAGATCGAGGGAATACGATTCGGATTTATGACCTGCTACGACTTCTATTTTTACGAGGCGTTTGCGCGCCTTGCACTCGAGAGAGTGGACGTGATCGTCGGCTGTTCGCTTCAACGCACCGACACGCACGAGGCACTCTCGATAATCAACAAATTTCTCGCATACAACACTAACGCGTATATAATTCGCTCGTCGGTGTCACTCGGTGCTGACTCAGCGGTGTGCGGCTGCAGTATGGTCGTATCGCCGCGTGGCGAGGAGATCCTCAATATGAAAAACAAGGTTGGACTCGGAATATGCGAGATCGACCCGAGTGAAAAATACTACAAGCCCGCGGGACATATGGGCAAGCTGAAATCACATTACGAATATATAGAGGAGGGGCGCAGGCCCTGGCTCTACCGCAACGGCGGCGCATCGGTAGTACCGTTCGACTCGGTGATGGGTTATCCGCGACTGTGCGCGCATCGCGGCTTCAGCACGGTTGCACCCGAGAACAGTCTCCCCGCCCTTGGTGCGGCGGTGGCACTCGGTGCTGAGGAGGTAGAGTTCGATATATGGTCGACAAGCGACGGCGTGCTGGTATCCTCGCATGACTCTACGCTCGATCGCGTGTCAAACGGCACAGGCAGGATCTGCGAGCATACCTATGCGGAGCTTCTCGAGCTTGATTTCGGTGTGAAGCACGGCGAGAGGTTCGCGGGACTAAAGATACCGACCTTTGAGGAGATACTTAAGAAATTCGCAGGTCGCGCCATAATGAACATACACGTGAAGATATGGGATATCGATGCAGATGAGCCGATGATCGAGGAGATCGTGGCGCTCATACGCAAGTACGACTGTGCAAGGCACGTATACTTCATGACTACCAACGATAAGATCATAAGGCGCGTTATGGAGTACGCACCCGACATTCCGGTATGTGTAGGTTGGGACGGAAACAAGGATGACCCACTCTCGATGGCGAAGCGCGCGATAGAGCTCGGCGCGTACAAGATACAGCTCTTCAAGCCCTATTTCAACGCCGAGACGGTAAGACTTGCACACGAGCACGGAATACTCTGCAACGTATTCTGGGCGGACGACCCCGAGGAGGCGCGAGAGTACCTCAAGATGGGTATCGACACCATACTTACTAACGATTATCTCACCGTTTATAACGCGGTATCGGATATGCTGAAAAAATGAAAAGAACTCTGATAGAAAAAATACACGGTATAGCTCTGCCGCGCGAGGTGGAGCGACTCGTTGTGGGAGCGAGAGTGTACGACAGCTCCTCTTCACCTGAGGCGAGGGTATATTATATCGAGCGTGACGAAGGATACTATCTGAAGCACGCGGCGCGTGGCACCCTCGCACGCGAGGCAGAGATGACGGCGTATTTTTACTCGCTCGGACTCGGTGCCGAGGTGCTCCACTACTCGTCCGGCGAGAGCGATATAATGCTGTCGCGGCGGGTTATCGGCGAGGACTGCACAAGCGAAAAATATCTCGCCGAGCCAAATAGACTCTGCGATATTTTAGCAACGGAGCTACGAAAGCTGCACGAAATTCGTTACACGGGGTGCCCGATACAAGACAGAACGCGGGAATATCTCACGCTTGTAGATGAAAACTACCGTACGGGAAATTACGACACGTCGCACTTTCCCGACAGCTTCGGATACCGTTGTGCCGAGGAGGCGTGGGCGGTACTGCGTGACGGGCGCGATGCGCTGAGAGCGGACACACTGTTGCACGGCGATTATTGCCTGCCTAACGTCATACTCGACGGCTGGCGGCTTTCCGGATTTATCGACGTAGGCTGTGGCGGTGTCGGGGACAGGCACGTGGATCTCTTCTGGGGTGCGTGGACGTTGTGGTTCAATCTCGGGACGGACAAGTACCGCGAGAGATTTTACGATGCTTACGGAAGAGACAGGGTCGACAGAGAGCTCATAAGGGTTGTCGCCGCGGCAGAGGTATTCGGCTGACGGTCGGCACGCAACAAATAAAATAAAGGTGAAAAACATGCAATACACGCCAACGGCAGCACAGATACGGCTGACCGATAACGGAGGAATGTCGTACGCAATAAGGCTGTGCGACGGAAGCTATATAATGATCGACGGAGGCGAGTCGGACAAGGAAGGCTCGGGCTCTTACGCGCAGAATTCACGCGTTCTCATAAATTATCTCAAGCGGCATACGTCGGGAGAGATACGGATACGCTGTTGGTTTATCACGCACTTCCACCTCGATCACGTCGATCACGCAACGGAGTTTTTAAAGGAGTACTCGGACAGGCTTACGGTCGATACGTTCGCATACAATCACCCGGGGCTCGACGAGGTCCTGCGAGACGGGGCGCGCATACGCGATTGGAACGATGCAATGGATAAATACCCCACCGCCGAGCGTCATATCCTTAAGGTTGGAGACAGATTTTCCTTCCCCGGTGTCGATGCGCAGGTGCTGCTCGCAGAGGGCGTGAGAGTGCCGGTAAATCCCACGGATCAGAATGAGATCAGCGCGGTAATACGCTTTAAATTCAACACGGGGCGCACATTCGTCGTTCTCGGAGACTGTCCTACGGAGAGACTCTATGCGCTGAGCGATCCAAGCTCTCCCTTCTTCACTCCTGACGAGGACATCGCGTGCGACGTTCTTCAGGCGGCTCACCACGGCTTGGTTATGGGTAACGACAGGTACATAAATCTTAACAGGGCGTTCTACGAAAGAATGGCACCCACGATCACCTTCTTCCCTACCCACCCCGATAGATTTTCAACTCACAGATGCTTCACTGAGGAGAGATATACCGACAACGTGTATCTTATGGAAAATACGAGGTTCTATCATCACAGAATGACGACGGTGGTGAATATGGAGGATCTCTCGGTCACCACTGAGGACGAAGGAGTACTGCTATGAGAATAATGACATTTAACACACAGCATTGCGGATCCTATCTCGACGGGCTGAGGATAGATTACCGATTGTTTGCAGAAGCAATACGCGGAGTAGGTGCCGACGTTGTCGGACTCAACGAGATACGCGGAAACGGGCGCGACAATGGTTACGATGCGCAGACGGATATTCTGGCAGATCTCGCGGGATACCCCTATCATCACTTCTCCGAGGCGATAAGATTTCAGGGTACGAACCCCTATGGCAACGGATTGCTATCCAGAAAAAAGATCGTCAAGCTTGAGACGTATCCTATACTTGAGCCAAAGATCAAATGCGGTAATGAATGGTACGAGGATCGCGTGCTGACGAAAGCGACACTCGAGTGTGGACTGACGGTGATGACGGTGCACGTGGGACTCAACCGCGATGAAAAGGAAATCGCAGTAAAAACGATACTCGAGAATATTGAGTGTGAAAAATGCGTCCTGATGGGCGACTTTAATATGGATCCGGACGATCCGCTTATAGATAAGATAAGAGAGAAATTACGCGACACGGGTATGGGTTTAGATGAAAAAACCTTCCCCTCCGATGCGCCGATGCGACGGATAGACTACATATTTGTCTCACCCGATATAAAAGTGCTGTGCACAGAAACTCCCGCGCTCGTGGTTTCCGACCATCTCCCTTACGTTGTGGAAATAGAACTGATATGAAGACTGTTATAGCAATTGATTCATTCAAAGGCAGCCTGTCAACACTCGAGGCGGGCGAGGCTGTCAAGGAGGGCATAAAGCGCGTGTATCCCGACGCATCTGTCGAGGTGCGTCCGCTCGCTGACGGCGGCGAGGGTACGGTTCGCGCAATATACGCATCCCTCGGTGCCGAGCTGGTCAAAATAAGCGTGACGGGTCCGCTCGGTGAGACGGTGGAGGCGGAATACGCCTATCGCGCCTATGACGGGCTTGCCATCATGGAGATGGCTTCGGCGGCAGGTCTCACCCTCGTCCCAAAGGATAGACGTGATCCGAGATACGCCACCACATACGGAGTCGGCGAGATGATACGGGACGCGATAACTCGACACGGGTGCCGCAAATTCATAATAGGCATCGGTGGAAGCGCGACAAACGACGGCGGTGCCGGTATGCTGTCGGCACTCGGCTACGCCTTTCTGGATAAGGAAGGTGCGCCTATCGCAGAGGGTGCCGCACAGCTCGCCAAGATAGAAAGCATCGATACGTCGAGAGTGATGGCGGAGCTTGCGGAATGCGAGTTTCGCGTGGCGTGTGACGTAAGAAATCCGCTGCTCGGTGAGAACGGTGCAAGCCGTGTGTTTGCCCCGCAAAAGGGCGCGACGCCCGATACGGTAGATGAGCTCGAGAATCTGCTCACGCACTACGCCGAGGTAAGCCTAGAGGTGCTCGGACACGACTATTCATCCGACCCCGGTGCGGGCGCGGCAGGCGGACTCGGATTTGCACTCGTCGGATATCTCGGTGCTACCCTGGAGCCGGGTATAGACATAGTTATGAGTGCTGTAGGACTCGAGGAAGCGATACGCGATGCCGACATCGTCGTAACGGGTGAGGGCAGGCTCGACGGTCAATCCTCGATGGGAAAGGCTCCTGTCGGTGTGGCAACTCTTGCAAAAAAATACGGCAAGCCTACCGTCGCGTTTTCCGGTGCGGTGACGCGAGACGCCGTATCACTCCACGACTATGGAATAGATGCGCTCTTCCCTATTCCGCGTTCTCCGATATCGCTCGAGGAGGCGATGGACATACCCACGGCTAAGCGCAATTTATCCGACACAAGCGAAGAGGTATTCCGACTTATACGTGCCTTGAAGCGCAATTAAGGCACTACCCGTGTTAAATTCAATCAAAATAACCATATTAAATTCAATCAAAAACCATATTAAATTTTAATGGAATAATAATGAAATGAGGTATATAAAAAATGAGTAAGCATCTTATAGTAGTGAGTGTTGACGCGATGGTGTACGAGGATCTCGAATACGCGAAAAATCTCCCCGCATTCAAAAGACTGCTCGACGGCGCATCGATCATCGAGCGAGTTGAAACGATCTATCCCTCGGTCACGCATCCCGTTCACGCAACGCTGATCACCGGTGCACCCGCAGGCGTTACCGGAATCGTCAACAACTACGTTTTCAAGCCCGCGGCACCCGACGTCGACCGCACGCAGTGGTATAATATTCTCTCCGAGATAAAGTGTGATACCCTGCTCCACGCAGCAAAGCGCGCAGGTCTGACGACCTCCTGCTCCACCTGGCCGGTCACGGCTGACGGCGGCGACGTCGTCGACTATCTCGTGCCGAGCGCGCTGAACTATTATTTCGTAGGTCACGAGGATAACCCCCTTGAGGTCTACAGAATACACGGTGCAAGCGAGGAGATGATGGAGATAATCACCGAGGGCGTTGCACGTCACGGCTGTGTCGACCGTCACCCTGAGTACGACGACTTTCAGATATACTGTGCAAGCGAAATAATCAAGAAATACAAGCCTAACCTCATTCTCGTCCACCCCGGTGACGTCGATAGCAAGCGACACAGAAGCGGCGTATTTGGCGAGATGGTACACGAAGCTCTCGACCGTACCGACGAGTGGATCGGTAAATTGTTCGATGCGGTGGACGAGGCGGGAATCGCCGACGAGACCGATTTTGTAGTTCTCAGCGACCACGGTCAGATAAACATTACGAGAAGCATCTCCCCGAACGTATATCTCGTTGACAACGGCTACATTACACTCAAGGCGGACGGCACGATCGACAAGTGGGATGCATACTGCCAGAGCACCGGTGCATCGGCAGAGGTATTCCTCTCAAGACCTGATGATAAGGAGCTCTACGACGGCGTTTACAAGCTTCTCTCGGATATGGCTGCAGAGGGCATCTACGGCTTTGAGCGCGTGTACACCGCAGAGGAAACGCGTGAAAAGTACGGTCTTTTCGGTGACTTTTCATTTGTACTCGAGACCGACGGATACACGAGCTTCGGCGAGCAGCTTACCCGCCCTGCGGTAACGGGATTTGATTTCTCGGATTATCGCTACGGAAAGGGCACACACGGTCATGAGCCGTGGAAGGGCCCTCAGCCTCCCTTCATAGCTAAGGGTCCCTCCTTTAAGTCCGGAGTAGTTGTACAAAGAGGTAATATTCTCAACCACGCGCCCACCCTTGCGGCAGTGCTCGGTCTTGAGCTTCGTGACGCTGTGGGCACACCCGTGTCGGAAATATTAAAGTAAGTGAGCAAGTTTTAAATGAATTCTAAAAGAAAAATTATCGGTATAGTATCATCGGTAGATAGCAATAAAACCACCTCGATCGTAGAAGGCTATGCGAGAGCAATCAACTCAGCCGGAGGTGTTACGGTACTGCTGCCCTATACCGATTGTAAGGAAGTAATAGATCGCTTCACGGAGCTGTGCGACGGCTTTTGCATCGCCGGCGGCGTTGACATCTCGCCCAAAAGATACGGTGAGGCGAGACACCCTCTCTGTGAGGAGCCTCAGCTCTACCGTGACGAGCTGGATATAGCGTATATAGAAAGAGCTCTCTGCTCGGGAAAGCCGATGCTCGCAATATGCCGCGGCATGCAGATGCTCAACGTGGTGCTCGGAGGCACGCTCTATCAGGATATCCCGAGCGAGTGTCCCTCCGAGATAGCGCACAGACAGACCGAGGGCAAACTTGAATTCTCGCACTACGCAACACCCACGCCCTCGACGCCGCTCTGTGAGACGGTGGGTGAATGTCGCTTCCGTATCAACAGCTTCCATCACCAGGCGGTGAATAGGCTCGGCGAGGGACTCTCGGTAATGGCAAAAGCCGACGACGGAACGATCGAGGCTGTTTATATGCCCGAAAAAAGATTTGTCGAGGGCTATCAGTGGCACCCCGAGAGGTTATACGCGATAGATGAAAATAGCAGAAAAATATTCAAGCGCTTCATAGAAAGCTGCTGACGGAGAGACGGTATGAATTATAAAAAGGTAGATATAGACAGCTGGGAGCACGGTCATCTCTACAAGCTTTACACGACCGACCTGAAGCTGACGATGGACCTCACGGTAGAGGTCGACGTAACGAGAGTCGTGGAATTTTCCAAAGAGAAAGGAATGAAATTCTACCCCGTTATGATATGGCTCGTATCGAGAATTATGAACTCGCACGAGGAATTCAGATACGCCTACGATGAGGACGGAGAGCTGATACTATGGGACAGCGTATCCCCCTCATACACCGATTTCAACACCGAAAATAAGCACTTCTCGAAATTTGTTACCGAGTACTCAGACGATCTCGATGAATTCTACGCGCGCTCGATGGCAGACCGCGAGAGATATCACGATTACTACGGCTTTGTACCGGATCAGCCGAAGAATTTCTTCGACATCACCTGCCTGCCGTGGGTGAGCTACAAGCATCTCAACATCAACGTGTACGGAGACGGACTGTCTCTCTTCCCCGTCGTTATGTGGGGTAAGTGGGAGGAGCGCGCAGGTCGCCTCGTAATGCCGGTCACGTTAAAGCTGCATCACGCAACCGGTGACGGATACCATCTCTCGCGTTTCTTCGTTGAATTACAGGAAGCTATAAGCGCGCTATAAGTACGATTATCGAAATCGGGTGAACTACAATGAAATCGCCAAAAAAGACAACTAAACTTAGCAAATCCACGCAAATAATAATGCTGTGTTGGCTGGTCTACGCCTGCTCATACATAGGAAAACTGAGCTACAACGCCAACATCGAGCAAATAGAGACCGCCTTTGGAGTATCGCATGCAAGTGCAGGAATGGTATCCACGTTCTTCTTCTTTGCATACGGTATCGGTCAGGTGGTAAACGGCATTCTCTGTAAGAGATACAATATCAAATACGTGATATTCGGAAGTCTTGTCGTGGCAAGCTCGATGAATCTCGCGGTGGTGCTGGTACCGAGTTTTGCCGTGATAAAATACTTCTGGCTGATCAACGGTGTTGCGATGTCATTTCTCTGGACCTCGCTTATACGCCTGATAAGCGAGACCGTGCCAAAGGCGGAGATGTCGCGCGCAATAGTTGCGATGGGCACGACGGTTGCGACAGGCACGTTCATCGTATACGGAATAAGTGCGCTTTTCGTTGCTATGGCAAGCTATAAGATAACGTTTGCGGTTGCCGCATCGCTTATGCTCGCGGTATCGCTCGTATGGCTTGTGCGCTTCGATGCTCTCGCGGGTCCTCTGCGCGAGGAGAGACGTCTCGATATGCCCGCTCCAACCGCAAACGGCGCGGTAAAGAGCAATGCCCACGGCGCTAGAGACGGCGTGCTACTACTCGTCGGCGTGCTCGCATTCTTTGCTATCGCGAACAATTTCGTCAAGGACGGTCTGACCGCCTGGACACCCAATATACTCAAATCACTCTACAATACGCCTCCCTGGCTCTCGATACTTCTGACGCTCCTTTTACCGATGCTCGCAATTTTCGGAACGGTAGTTGCGGTCAATATGCAAGGGAGGGTGAAAAGCTTCGTAGGCACGTGTACTCTTCTTTTCCTCGGCACTACGCTGCTGACGGGAATAGTCATCGCACTGCTGTCAACACAGCTACTCGCGGTGACGGTCGCCTGCTTTGGCATAGTATCCTGCCTCATGGCCGGAGTGAACAACGTTATCACGAGTATGGTACCGCTCTATATGAAGGAAAAGACCAGCTCGGGCATGCTCGCGGGAGTGCTGAACGGCTTCTGCTATCTCGGTAGCACCGTCAGCTCCTACGGTCTCGGCGCGGTAGCGGACAGGTGGGGCTGGCCCTCGGTGTTTACGGTGCTGATATCCGTGTCGATATTCGTTATAATCATCGGATCGGTCTACCTATTATGTAATAAAATAAGAGGTGTCAGAACGGCATGAAATACTCACTCGATGAAATAAGAGAATACGTAAGAGACAGGCGAGAGCGGCTCGTGCGTCGGCTCATAATATACGGCGTGACGCTCACCGTCGCATGCGTGCTGTGGGCGCTAGATCTCAGTACTACTGCGACGTTTATAGGCTTCGCAGGTGCGGCTGCATCTCTGGCGTTCATATTTCGTGCACTGAAAAAATATCCGCCGACGGTGCTATGGTCTCGCGAGGTCACAGGGGTCAATATTAAGGAGCACGAATACGTTGAGAGTTATCAGAGGGGCGGCTACGGAATGCGGTCGCTGAGATACGGCAATCGCACGAGAAGCACCAAAAGTCACCTTGACCCATTACCGACACGTATCCGCGCGAGGGTATATCTCAGGCTGGAGAATGGCGATATATACACCGTCGGAGATCTTCGTCGAGCACAGACGGACGTATACGAGGACGGCGACACGCTGGTAAAATACGAGGGCACGCGCTATCCCGTGATCATAGGCCGCGAGGTAAAAAGGCAGCCCTGCCCAATCTGCGGAACTGTTAATACCCAAGAACGTACCAGATGCTCATGTGGACTTTCTATAATCAATTAAACGCTATATTTGTAAACTATAGTTGTCTTTAAAGCTCTTTTAAGAAGGAATTAAATTATATGAACCACATCAAAAACGCAGTTGAAAAATACAGTAGCCTGATACTTGCGACCGAGCGCTATTTATGGGCGCATCCCGAGACGGGCTACAAGGAGTATAAAACCAACGAATACCTTGTGGTGGAATTCGAGCGGCTAGGCTATAAGCTCGAGCGTGCAGACGGGATCACAGGCTTCTACACAACGGTGGATACCGGCAGAGAAGGACCCGAGGTTCTGATTCTCGCTGAGCTCGACTCAATAATCTGTCCCTCTCACCCCGAGGCTGATCGTACGACCGGTGCAGTACATTCCTGCGGTCACCACGCGCAATGCGCGGCACTGCTGGGAGTTGCAGCAGCACTCACAGACAAGGACGTTCTTTCAAAGCTGTCAGGCAGGATAAGGCTATGTGCGGTTCCCGCCGAGGAGCTACTCGAGATAGAGTACAGACAGGGACTGCGCGAGCGCGGTGTGATCAAATATCTCGGCGGCAAAAGTGAGTTTCTCTCGCGCGGCTACTTTGATGGCGTTGACATAGCACTGATGGTGCATACCACGGTGGCAGACAATCCAAGCGTACGCGACGGATCTGTAGGATGTCTTGCAAAGCACGTTACATACAAGGGGCGCGCGGCACACGCAGGCGGTTCGCCCTGGAACGGCATAAACGCACTGTACGCGGCTAACTGCGGTCTTAACGCGGTAAATGCGATCCGTGAGACCTTTGCCGAAGAGAACTATATAAGAGTACATCCAATCATCACCCGAGGCGGCGATATGGTAAACGCTATCCCCGCAGAGGTTGAGGTCGAGAGCTACGTGAGAGGTGCCACCTTTGAGGCTATCTCGGCGGCTAATAAAAAGGTCAACCGCGCACTCGTCGGTGCGGCGCTCTCGATCGGCGCTAACGTCGAGGTTATCGATATGCCGGGATATTCCCCGCTCCGCAATGACCCCGGTATGATGGAGCTCGCACGCGAGGCGGCAGAGCTTGCACTCCCCGAGGTGAAATTCAGGACGGAACACAGAATAGGAACGGGAAGCACCGATATGGGTGACCTCTCCTGCATTATGCCTGTCGTTCATCCTTATATGCCGGGTGCTGTCGGCACGAGTCACGGCAGTGACTACAGGATCGCCGACCCGACACTTGCCTGCATCAAGTGCGCCGAGTGGCAGGTAACGATGCTCACGCTCCTGCTCGGTGACGGTGCAAAGAGGGCGAAGCGCATAATTGATGAATTTAAGCCGCAGTTTGCTTCGGCGCGTGAGTTTCTTGATTATCAGGATTCCCTCAACGACAGCGGTGACAGAATAATCTACGGAGATTCGGGAGAGGCGCAGGTGCGTTACGAATAAAAAAGCGACTTTTTTCCTGAAGCATTTTTGAAAAATATATTGACAAAGCGACCTTAAATATGTATATTAAAATTACCGCAGATAATCTCTGCGGATACACATAGCATTAACAATATTTTTCGGAGGAAGACAATATGAAGCTCTATTTTATCGGTGCCGAGGCACTCACTGATGCAATATCACTCGTTGAGGACGATCTCGGATTCACCACTTCCAAAACAGCAAGATGCTCCTACACCGTAACGGTTGAGCAGACTGACAGAAATTACGTATCGGTCGAGCTCTCGGGCAAGACCGCTAAGATAGTATACGGCGGCGGAAAGACTCGCTTTTTACGCGGACTCGCAACGCTCACCGGCTGGATCAAGGACGGCATCAAGGAAAAGACGCTCGAGCAGACTCCCCTCTTTATCTCCAACGGTGCAATGGTGGATATGTCGCGCAACGCGGTAATGAACGTAAAGACCGTAAAGTTTATGCTCCGCAAGATGGCGCTTATGGGTATGAATACGTATATGCTCTATACCGAGGATACCTACGAGATCGAGGAGCGCCCCTACTTCGGTTATATGAGAGGAAGATATACGAAGGACGAGATCCGCGAGCTTGATGCTTACGCGATCACCCTTGGTGTCGAGCTTATCCCCTGCATTCAGGTCCTCGGTCACCTTGCTACAACACTTCGTTGGGCGGCACACAGCGGTGTCAAGGATACAGCAAACGTAATGTTCGTCGGCAGAGATGCGACCTACGCCTTTATCGACGATATGTTCCGCACGATCTCCGAGTGCTTTACCACGAAGAGACTGCATATGGGTATGGACGAGACGCACGACCTGGGCAGAGGCAACTATCTCGAAGTTAACGGCTACCGTCCCTTCGGTGAGATCTACTCCGAGCACCTCAAGCGCGTGTGCGAGATGGCGGAGGGCTACGGCTTCAAGCCTATGATCTGGAGCGATATGATAATTCGCTTCGGAGGCAGCCGCAGAGTTTACGATCCCAACACTGTAATAACCCCCGAGCTCTGTGAGCTCGTGCCCAAAAACTGCGAGCTCGTATTCTGGGATTATTACAACCCGGGTGAGAGCTTCTACACGAAAAATATTCAGAACCACAGAGCACTCGGTGCACATACCATCTTCGCGGGCGGCATCTGGACATGGAGCGGTCACTGTCCCTACTTCTCCGAGTCGATTGCCAACACACGTCCTGCATTGGATGCCTGCAAAAAAGAGGGAGTCGACGAGATATTCGCGACTATCTGGCACAACGGTGCCGAGGCGAGCATGCTCACCTCTCTCGCAGGTCTTGCGTGGTACGCAGACTACGACTATCACGGGGAGTGGGATGATGCGAGCATCGCTGAGTGCTTCAGATATTCCTGCGGCGAGAGTTACGAGGACTTCATCGCACTCGAGCTTCCCGAGCACCCTCACGGCGGTCATTCCTGTATTTCACGTGCACTGCTCTACAACGATCCCCTTGTCGGTCTTGTAGATAAGCATATAAAGAAGAGCGGCGCAGATTTCGGCGGATACTTCGCCGAGACGACAAAGAAGCTCGCGGCGATGAGAGCAAACGACGATACCTTCAACTACCTTTACGACGTTATCACCGCACTCTCGGACCTCCTCGAGAACAAGGCAAACTTCGGTGTCCGTCTCAAGGCGGCGTATGATGCAGGTGACAAGACTGCTCTTGCAGCCCTCGCGGCAGAGTGCGACGTTGTTACAGAAAAGCTGGAAACGCTCCGACTGGCTCACAGAGTATCCTGGATGGAATACAACAAGCCCTTTGGTTGGGAGATACACGACGTGCGTTACGGCGGTCTCAAAAACAGATTTGAAACTGCAAAGGCACGCATTACGGAGTATCTCGAGGGCAAGATCACAGCCATTGAGGAGCTCGAGGCGGAGAGACGTTATATCGACGGAAGCAAGGATACCGATACAGAGGCGTTCCCGCGTTCATTCATCTGGATGTCCTACCCGGGAATTGCTTCCGCAAACAGACTTTAATACTTCAAAATCGTGCGTATGCGCGGGACGATGGGAGCAAAAAATGCGACACGTTCCACGGTGTGTAAAAAAACCGCGACACGTCTGTCGCGACGCAAAGGAGAACTATCTTATGCCTGTCAATTATATTAACGTCAGAGACTACGGTGCCACGGGCTCACGATACGAGACGAGAGCCGTCACAACCAATGGCTCCGACGTTATCACCCTCGACGACGTCGGTGACTTTAAGGTCGGTGACGAAGTACTCCTCAGCGGAGGAGGATACCGATTCATATCAAAGGTATTCTTCGAAAGGCGCGACACCTCTCCCATAAATCCGCGGCCCGTAAAGTTCTGCGTTCCGCTTGAGGACAGAATAGAGATAGAGGGAGATTTCAAGGGAGATTGGCTCGTATATTTCATCGATATCTTCCCCGAGGCGCCCGACACCTTCAGATGGTCGAAGGACTACGGAAGAAGCTGGGTGACCCTGCCGAGATCAAAGGATTTTATCGACCTCGACGGAATGGCGAGGATCAGGATCAACGACTTTGAGGAGATGCCATACGGCTCTACCTCGGTATTCGTTTTCAGCGACAGACTCGTGACGACGGTAGTCGGCATCGAGGGCAATACTCTCCGCCTCGCAGACCCTGCGGAGCAAAGCGGCGAATGCCGACTTCTCCACTCCGATACACTTCATATCCAAAAAGCTATCGACGCGGCTCTCAAGGAACATAAAAGCGTATTTCTGCCGAACGGCACATACCGCCTGACCTCCTCGCTCCGCATCGAGGGAGCGCGCTCCTTCAGCTTCATTGGAGAAAGCGCGGAGGGCACGGTGATCGACAACTCGCTCGGTGCGGTCGGTGTCGAGAAGAGCAACGGAGCAGCATTCGCCGTATACGGCGGCAAAGACGTCAACATAGAAAACCTCTCGCTCTACGGCAACACGAGCTTCAAGGACAGAGATATCTGCTCGAATTTCCGTCCCTACGGATCACGTTACATATGGGGCTTCTACTTCAGAAAAACCAACGCGACCTACGTTCATAACGCGGAGCGCGTTTACATCAAAAACTGCCACGCTCGCCGAATGTCCGCCGAGTGCTTCTACTCGGAAAGCAGCTTCCGAACATCTTACAGCGAGCCTGCAGAGTATCCCTACTCAATCATTTACGAAAGATGCTCGGTTACAGACTCGGCGCGCAACGCCTTCAACAACAACGACAAGGCGGAGGGCACGGCACTCATCAATTGCAGAGTCCGCGACATCGGTGGCTGTGCCTGGGAGGGGGCTTCGAGATTCGTCAAGATCACAGGCTGCTACTTCCGCAACGCAGGCAGTATTGCCATAGGCAACGTGCGCTCGAGACTTCCCGATTACGAGCTTCTTCCCACCGGTCAGCACATAATCACGAACAATTATTTCGAGGACGGCGCACCGTACGGAGGAGCGATGATCCGAATCGGATCGTGGGCAACTCAAGTCATTATTTCAAATAACGTGTTCACCAATTTTGCAACGAACGCCATTGAGGTCGTCGGCGAAAACGGTCCCTTGGATGCGCCTCCCGAGAACGTTATAATCGACAGCAACAGCATTGATATGACCTCGATCTCGGAGAGCTCCCGGAAAAGATTTGCCGTCAGAATCTCAACCGACTTTGTGACGGTCTCCAACAATCACATTTCCGTCAGAGGCGAGTGCGACCCTAATCTCACGGCAATCACGCTCACCCGAGACACGACGAGGATAAGCGTTCACGACAACGTTATAGCAGGCGCGGGAATAGGCGTGGGCACGGAGCATACTCAAGGCAAGGTCGGTATAGTCGTCGATGGAACGCACTTTTACCGTTACGAGGGATATATGGGTCAGGAGATCAAGCCCTCGATGCTCCGCAAGCGCTCGCACGGCTATCGCGGCTGGCGAATGTTGCTCGATGACGAGAGAGAGGCTACTGTCGCATTCTTTGACGCCGAAACCAAGCGTTTCGAACTGACCGAGCCGATCGAGCTTCACGAAAATGACAGCTTCGAGCTTATTCCGCCCGAGCGTATTCCGATCGTAATACGGGCAAATATCATCGAAAATTGCGACACGCCCCTCGACATAGACGAAATTACAAGCAAAAGGGCAATACTCAAGGACAACACAATATATTAAAATTCGAAAGGAGAAAGATATGCAAAGATCCCCGTCACTTATATTTACTCTTATAACATCGATACTTAATTTTCTGTACGGTCTCACCTTCTCCGCCGTATCCTTGATCTCAATGCTGACATTAGAGAAGCCGGACAACTCGGGCGCAAGTGCAGGAGATCAGATAGGAGCAAATCTCGGATACGGTCTCAGCACGGCTATTCTTCTCATATTCGCAATCATCGCGGGCGTATACTCGGCGATCGCACTTGTACATATGCTTACAAAAATAATTCAGACGAAAAACGGCGGAGGAGTCGGAGCATCTATATTCTGCATGCTATTTGACGCCCTGTTCACCTTGGCAAACGGAATGCTTTCGATCGCATTGTTCACCGCCGACGGTGATCCGATAGCGTACGTTATCGCGGCAGTTGCAGGCGTACTTGCTATACTTTCCGTCCTGAGCTTTATATTCAACATAAAGATCATCAAAGAATAATATATACCACCCCGTGTCAAAAAAACGGGGTGGTACTTACGTAAAACGAGGTAAAAATGGATAAAAAACTACTGTTGGTCGATGGGCACAACCTGCTCTTTCAGATGTTCTTCGGAATGCCGGGGAGCATTATGGGAAGAGACGGGCACACCGTACATGGGGCGATCGGATTTGTCGGTGCACTGAATAAGATCATACGCATGACAGAGCCAACTCACGTGGCGGTAATATTCGACAGCGAGACACATAACCCGAGATGCGACGCACTTCCGGAATATAAAGCAAACCGTCCCGACTACTCCGAGATGCCCGAGGATGAAAATCCATTCACGCAGTTAGGATACATATACGCAGCACTCGATGCGATGGGTATACGGCATACTGAGGCACAAGGATGCGAATGTGACGATATAGTTGCCGCGTATACGCTTACACGAGACGGGGATACAGAGGTCGTAATATCCTCATACGACTCCGACTATTTTCAGCTGATATCCGACAAAGTGACTGTGCTCCGCTACAGGGGTGACTCATCAACGGTATGCGACAGCCGATACATAGAGGCAAAATTTGCGACACGTCCCGAGACTTACGCCGATTGCAAGGCTCTTTTCGGTGACAGTGCAGACAACATAAAGGGGCTTTTCGGTATCGGACCAAAAACGGCGGCGAAGATCATCTCGACATACGGTCCGCTCGAGAAAATACTTGAGGACACCTCGGTAATACTCGAGGAAAAGCACCGCACGCTGATCGAATGCAACCGCGATACACTGAAAAGAAACCTTGCGCTTATACGGCTCGATGCTCACGCGCCACTCCCCTTCACCGTCGACGAACTCAAATTTTCCGGCTGTGAAAAACGGACTATGGAAATTCTCGGAGAGATCGGCGTGTTTTAATTTATAAATATTTAATTTAGAAAATGTATTTACAAAAGTTTTTTTATATGCTATAATTGACTTGATCACAAATACGGGTGACCTCGTGGCATCCGCAATACAGAAAGGCTACCGATATGGTTAGAGAAAAAATTGTACTTAATAATCCCGAGCGCTTTGCAGGTAAGCACACAATTGACAAAGAGAAGCTTCTGCGTGCCGCAAAGGCCGCTACGGATAAGCTTGAGGCAAAGGCACGCGAGTTTATGGCTAACGGCACCGAGGTCGGTATGGACTTCCCCGGCACCTGCTCCAAGGAATACAAATACGTAAGAGCCGAGAACAAGAACTGGGTCGGCGGTATGTACACCGGCTGCTATTGGCTCGCATACGAGCTCACCGGAAACGAGTTTTTCCGCGAGGTAGCAGAGCGCCATCTTCCCACCTACCGTACCAGAATTGAGAACAAGATCGGTATGGACGACCACGACGTAGGCTTCACCTTCTCCCCCTCCTGCATCGCAGCATACAAGCTCACCGGCAACGAGGAGGCTAAGCAGGCAGCTCTCGACGCGGCTGACTATTTCCACAAGGTAAGCTACTCCAAGGAGGGTAAGTTTATCATCAGATTCCACAGCGGTTGGGAAAAGGGTCCCGGCTGCAGAACCATGATGGACTCTCTTATGAACGCTCCCCTTCTCTTCTGGACCGCAGAGATGACCGGTAACAAGGAGTTCGCACAGGATGCGCTCGATCACGTGCTCACCACCGAGAAGTATCTCATCAGAAAGGATTCCTCGTCTTATCACCACTATCAGTTCGATCCTGCCACCGCAGGTCCTGTAAAGGGCGTTACTCTCCAAGGTAACAGTGACGAGTCCTGCTGGGCAAGAGGTCACGCGTGGGGCGTGTACGGCTTCCCCATCGCATACTCCTACACCAAGGATCCCACCCTCAAGGCAGTACATAAGGACATAACCGTCTTCATGCTCAACCACCTTCTCGACGACTGCGTTCCCAATTGGGATTACGACTTCGTTGACCCCACGATCCCGAGAGATACCTCATCCGGCGTTATCTCCTCCTGCGGTCTGCACGAGATGGCAAGACTTCTCCCCGATAGCGATCCCGACAAGGAGCTCTTTGAGAACGCGTCGGCACAGCTGCTCGAGGCTGTCATTGATAACTACACCGGCGACATCGGCGTCGATTACGACGGTCTCATCCACCACGTAACTCACGCTCTTCCTCAGGGACAGGGCATCGACGAGTGCGCGGTCTACGGCGACTACTTCTACCTCGAAGCTCTTCTCAGACATTTGAAGCCCGATTGGCAGAAATACTGGTAATCAGGAATAATAACGCCTCTCACGGTTATACTCAAGAGAGGCGTTATTTTTCAAAAAATATAACTTATCAAAGAAAAAATCGAAAAAATTCAAGGAAAAGTGTGAATTTTTATGACCGAAGCAATATTGGCGTTCTTCTCGGGCCTGCCTGATTGGCTCTACGTTCTGGTGATTTCGATGTTGCCTATCGTTGAGTTGAGAGGTGCGATACCCGTCGGTGCCGGATTGGGTATGGAGTACTTTCTCTGTTACCCTCTCGCCGTGATAGGCAATATGATACCGGTACCGTTCATTCTGCTGTTCATACCTCACATACTCGACTTTATGTCGAGATTCAAATTATTCAGACCCATAGTATCATGGCTACGTAAAAAAGCGAACAAGCACAGTAAAAGAGTACTGAAGGATACGGCGGATAGCGACAGATCGGTGGAAGTATATCCGGAAGCGACGTCTGACAGTGCGGATAATACCGGCAGCGCCGAAAACGCGTCGCAACCCGCACAGCATTCCGAAGCTGATATAGAAAGTGCATTAAAAAATGAGACACATCCCGCCACTTATATCAAAAATCCATCCGCTTCACAAGAAAAGCGAGCTGTCACACGCCCACTTTTTATAGCGCTGTTACTCTTCGTAGCAATACCGTTGCCGGGAACGGGTGCCTGGACCGGCGGTCTCGTATCATCGCTGTTCAATTTCGAGCGTGGAAAATCCGCTCTCGCTATTCTGCTCGGTGTCCTGATAAGCGGCGTTGTTATGTCACTTATCTCATACGGAGTGCTCGGTTTTCTCTCGTTTTTGATCTAATTATTTTTATGAAAATCGCAGTTTTGGTGCTAAAAACGCGCATTTTGCAAACTTTAGTTTGCTAAATGCGCGTTTTCGTTTTCTTTGATATCTCTTACTTTTTCAGTTTTTCCTTATCAACAAGTGTCATAGGTGCAACAAATCCCTCCGGATCTGCCGTAGATATATCACATGCTATCACGGTTCCGCGATGGATAAACAAATTGACCTGTACCTCACCGTCATATTCGTAATTTTCCACCTTGTAGGTATATCGTGTCACACGCTTCTTTGCATATTTTGTGAGATCGAGACCCTGCCTTTTCTGTAGCTCGTTATAGCCTAGTATCACCCGATCGAAATTCTCCGGCATAGCGAAGCTCTCCTCCTCGATAGGCACATCCTCTACGAGTATGCCAAAGCTCTCGATAAACGCAACTCTATCATCATTATCCTTTATCTTACTGTAATTCACCTCGCCGCTCGCCGAGGCGTAAACTGCATCGCCGCCAAAAGCCACCGCTCCGACAAGCAGCAGTAAAGCCGCTATAACGAAGCAGAAAAATTTGACAGTTGATGCACGAATCGAATATATAAACATACCTCTCCCTCCGCCCGATGATATCGGTTATCTGCGCGAGACTCCGCTCTCGCGTTTTATTCAATTATATTTTCGGAGAGTAAGGATTATTACCGTTTTAGTATATTTCCTGTGATGAGTTTTCCGAAACGAGCGGTCCTGACACATTTGGTAAAACCGAAAAAATTCAAAATAACAATTGTAGGTATAAAAACGGCGAAAACCGTAAAGGTGACGGTGAAATTATTAATCCTGAGAATTTTTCGACTCTGACAGACTTTTTATACTGCCGTTTTCGCGACTCGACGTACTTTTGTATACCTCACGCCACGGAAAGCGATTGCTTTTTTCTCAAATCCGACTATCCCATTCTCAAACTTTTGGGGGTGCCTCAAATTTTGCATTTGAGGCACCCCCTCTCTTAACTTCTCGGGTCGTATATCACCAACCGAGATCGGTCACAGGATATGCGTGCGACCTAATTGCTTATCTGACGCGGAAGTCCGGACAATCAGTCGTGGCAGCAGCAACAGAACACGATAACTATCGCAAGAATGATGATCCACGTGCAGTTGTCGTCGAAGATGTGGCATAAGCAATTGTTGTTCATTATGTTTCCTCCGGAATATACATTTTGAGCATTCTTTCGTCCGCTCAATATCATAGTATGTCGGAGAAGTTTTTTTGACAGTAAAATTATCTGTCGAAGTTGAAAACAGCCTCGCCGTCCTTCAAGACAAGCTTTCCGTCAAAGCGCTTACCGTTTTTCGAAATAAATCCCGTCATAAGTCCGGTAGTACCCTCAACGAGAAGACGGCGCACCTCGGATATAGGAATATCCTTACGGCAGATGTTGATACCGACGCGGAACTTACAGCCGTCGCCAAAGCCCATGCATCCGTAGCTGAATTTGCCTCTTACCACGTTCTTTCCGCAGAGAGGACATACGCCTGCGATCTCTCCGTACTTGCCGGTATCGACGGTGAACTCGAGCGGCTTATCACTTGCGCCGCCGCGGCGGAATATCTCGCGTATCTCCACCTCGGCAAGTGCCACGCTCGACTCGACACTCAGCTCGCCGTGGTATACCTTCTTGAGCGCCTTGCCGAGCTCGCTCGTTTTGTACTTATCCATACTGATCGCGAGCTTACCGAGTGACTCGATGAAATGCTCGCCGCCCGGAAGTATGCGATAAACGTCCTTCTTCAGCTCGATGTATCCGCTCTTTTTCGCATTATCTATGATGCCGGATCGGGTAGCCTCAGTACCAAGCTCGAGACCCTCAAAAATAGCGCGGTAATCGTCAGCGTCGTCGACCTCGCCACTTTCGAGCAGTTCCTTTGCCTTGGCCTTATCGTCCTTGAAGGGATTCTTCAGATAATTATTAAGAGTTGTTATGGTATAGTGCTTTGGCGGCGTGGTCTGCTTTTCCTTCGGCGCAAAATTGATATTGACCGCATCGCCGACCGCGAGGTGCGGAAGTATCTTATCCTTTTTGTTATAGTCGTCGTATTTCGTCCAGCCGCGTTCGAGTATGACGGTGCCCTTCAGCGAAAATTCCTCAAGCTCGCCTACCTTGATCTTTATTTCGCTCTTCTCTGCGATACAGGGCTCAGAGCAGAATACCGCAACGAAGCGGCGGAAGACGGTGGAGTATACCTTCGACTCGTCGGGCGATAGCTTTTCCTTATCGGGTATCTTATACGTGGGTGTCAAGGCAGAGTGCGCCTCTATCTTCGAGTCGTCGAATATAGACTTCGAATCCTTGAATTTTACGGGATAGCCAAGCTTCGATACGTTAGAGATGATCGCGCGCATCTTATCCTTCTCAGCGGTGGCGAGATACTCGGAGTTTGTTCTCGGGTAGGTCAGATATCCGTCCTCATACAGCTTCTGTATGATCTTCAAACTGTCGGTCATCGACATCTTGTATTTTTCGCCGAGAACGTTCTGCAGAGTAGAAAGGGAGAAGAGCTTACCCGGGAAGATATTGTCCTTTTTACTCTCAACGCTCGTCACAACAGCACCCGTATCGTTATATAGCTTCGATGCCTCTTCCGCCCTCAAAAGCTCGTCTTTTGTAAACTCAAGTTTACTTACAAGTTCTATTTTCTCGTTATTTGTCTCTTCGTTACTTTGTATAACGAAATACTTTTCCGGCTTGAAATTGCGTATCTCCATATCCCTGTCGTATATGGCGCGGACAATGGGTGCAATAACTCTTCCGACACGCAGAAGCTTGCCTGTCATGATGGTCGCATATCGCGTGAGGTTAACTCCATAGAGCCAATCTATATACGTGCGTGCATATCCCTCACCGGCGAGGTTATCGTATTCCGACTCGTCCTTCATCTCACCGAGTGCCTTCGCAACCGTCTCGGGGGTCTGGTCGGGGAGCCACAGACGCTTCTGTGCCTTTTTCGTCTTCAGTGCGTTGTCGACGCAGAGGCGGACGATGATCTCTCCCTCTCGGTCTGCGTCTCCTGCGTTCACTATCGTATCGACGTCGGCGCGGTTGCATAGCTCGGTGATTATCTTAAACTGCTTTCTAACTCCGGGGTCGACGCTCTTTTTATTATCGGATTTACGCAGCTCGAATTCAAATTTCTCGGGGAAGCAGGGTAAGTTGTCAAGCGTCCATCTGCCGTCGGGTGTGGGAGCATAATGTTCAACGTCAGCGAGCGAGAAGAGGTGACCGAATGCCCATGAGACGATATACTCGTCGCCTATAAAATATCCGTCGCGCTTATCCATTTTACCGCCGATACCCGCAACGATATTGCGAGCAAGACTCGGTTTTTCTGCAATGATCAGCTTCATATTCTACCCCCTTCCACGGTCGTTTCTTATATATTGTACCACAAGTACGGAAAAATTTCCACCCCTTTTCGCATTTTTTCTTTTTTTATACCTCGGCAGTCGTAAGGGCTTATTTTCGCTCTTATATATTTTTTATAAAATAGTCTTTTCTTTTTCAAAGTTTTATGTTAAAATATATTAAGAGAGTATCGAATGGAGGATAAAATATGGCTAAGCTGTATTTCAAATACGGAGCGATGGGCTCGTCAAAAACGGCACAGGCTCTGATAACAAAGTTCAACTACGAGGAGCGCGGAATGAGCGTGTGGCTCATCAAGCCCGCAACCGACACTCGTGACGGATACGACGTCATCAAGTCGAGGATAGGTCTCGAGCAAAAGTGCGAGGTCATCGGCAAGGAGTCGGACATATACGAGCTCTATCGCGCATCTCACGCGGGTGTCGACGCAATAATCGCCGACGAGTGTCAATTCTTCTCTCCCGAGCAGATAGATCAGTGTCGACGTATCGTCGATGAATGCTCGGTGCCGGTGATGTGCTTCGGTCTGCGTACCGACTTTCTGACACACACCTTCCCCGGTAGTGCAAGGCTTTTTGAGATCGCCGACTCAATCTCGGAGATCAAGACCATCTGCGACTGTGGCTCCAAGGCCACCGTCAACGCACGTATCGGCGACGACGGCAGAGTGGTAACGAGCGGAGAGCAGGTCTGCCTCGGCGGCAACGACAGATACGTAGCTATGTGTCATAAATGCTGGCGCGCACGAATTAACAAAGAATCCGAATAAACAAATCATATACACGAAAGAGGTAAAAACAATGGATATCAAAAAAATACTCAACGCATGCGATCATACTCTCCTCGCGCAAACTGCCACTTGGGAGCAGATACGCGCTATCTGTGACGACGGTATCAAGTACTCCGTCGCTTCGGTATGCATCCCCGCGTATTACGTAAAGCCCGCAAAGGAATACGTCGGCGAAAGACTTGCCGTATGCACCGTTATCGGATTTCCCAACGGTTACTCCACCACCGCGACCAAGGTATACGAGGCACAGGACGCAGTAAAGAACGGTGCGGACGAGGTCGATATGGTGATCAACATCGGCATGCTCAAGGACAAAAAATACGGTGAGATACTCGACGAGATCAACGCCATCAAGGCGGCGTGCGGAGATAAGATACTCAAGGTGATAATTGAGACCTGTCTTCTCACCGATGAGGAAAAGATCAAGATGTGCGAGATCGTATCCGAGTCCGAGGCGGACTTCATAAAGACGTCCACAGGCTTCTCTACCGCAGGTGCGACCCCCCACGACATCGAGATATTCGCGGCAAACGTTACTAACGGCACTAAGATCAAGGCGGCGGGCGGCATCGCCTCACTCGAGGACGCCGAGAGATTCATCGAGATGGGCGCGTCGAGACTCGGCACCAGCCGTATCGTCAAGATAGTAAAGGCAGAAAAGAACATTCAGGGATATTGATAGCTACATCGACTCGACGTCGCGGTAGCTATACCGTAAGCGGCGCCGATTCACAAAACGAAAGGAATAACAAAAATGGATAAGTCTAAATTCTACACACCTCATATAAAAGCAACACCCGACGATTTTGCAAAGACCGTGCTTATGCCCGGCGACCCTCTGCGTGCGAAATTCATCGCAGAGACCTTCCTAGAGAATGCCGTTCTCGTAAACAACGTGCGCGGTATTCACGGCTACACCGGCACCTATAAAGGTGAGCGAGTATCGGTCATGGCAAGCGGTATGGGTATGCCCTCGATAGGCATCTATTCCTACGAGCTCTACAACTTCTTTGGAGTTGAGAATATTATGAGAATCGGCTCGGCAGGTGCTATGAGCGAGAGTGTCAAGGTGCGCGATATCATCTTCGGTATGGGTGCGTGCACGCAAAGCAACTTTGCCGTTCAATACGGTCTGGAGGGCAGCTTTGCTCCCATCGCAAGTTACGATATGATGAAGGTAGCAATTGAGGAGGCAGATAAGCTCGGTGCAAGATACGTGGTGGGTAATCTCCTATCCTCCGATATTTTCTACAATGCGAACCCCGAAGCATCGAAGAAATGGCAGGCGCTCGGAGTGCTCGGTGTAGAAATGGAGGCTGCGGCTCTCTATATGAATGCGGCGTATGCAAAAAAACGCGCGCTCGCGATCTGCACGGTATCCGACCATCTGCTCACCGGCGAGGCACTCGACGCGGACGCAAGGCAGAATTCATTCACCGAGATGATGGAGATCGCTCTCAATACCGCGATCCGCCTTTGATATATCCGTAAGACACGGATTTTGTAAATAATTATTCACAAAAATAAGGATTTTAATTGAATATATGGCAAAAAGAGTATTTTTAATCGTACTTGATTCTGTCGGTATAGGATATGAACCGGATGCGGCAGATTTCGGCGACGAAGGCGCAAATACGATGAAGAGGATATCGGAGTCCTCTCTCTTCTCGGTGCCGAATCTCATATCTCTCGGTCTCTCCGAGATCGATGGGGTCGACTACCTACCGAAGAATCCAAACCACACGGCAGCGGTGGCAAGAATGCGTGAGCTAAGCCGCGGTAAGGACACTACTATCGGTCACTGGGAGATCTCGGGCGTGGTATCCGAGAGTCCCCTACCGACCTATCCCGAGGGATTTCCGCGCGACGTGATAGAGGCATTCGAGTCTGCTACGGGTCGGCGTGCGCTCTGCAATCTTCCCTACTCCGGCACGCAGGTCATTGCCGATTACGGCGACGAGCACGTAAGATGTGGAGATCTGATAGTATACACCTCGGCTGACAGTGTATTTCAGATCGCGGCGCATGAGGATCTCGTACCGCCGGAAAAGCTGTACGAGTACTGCCGAATAGCGCGCGGTATCCTAGTTGGCAAGCACGCGGTCGGCAGAGTTATCGCACGTCCCTTCGTCGGAACGAGCGGAAATTATACCAGAACGGCTAACCGCCGCGACTTTTCGGTGCTTCCTCCGAGAAGCACGGCGCTGGATGCAATAAAGGGCGCAGGACTAGACGTGATAGCGGTCGGCAAGATAACCGATATTTTCGCAGGTGTCGGAGTCACCGAGAGCATTCTCACCCACGGTAACGGCGAGGCAATGCAGGTGACGAGCGAGCTTCTCGAGCGTGATTTCTCGGGACTTGCATTCGTCAATCTCGTAGATTTCGATATGCTTTACGGTCACCGTCAGGATATCGACGGATACGCCGCGGCACTGACGGAATTCGATAAATGGCTCGGTGGCTTTATCAAAGGTATGCGAGAGGACGACGTCCTCATCATCACCGCGGATCACGGCTGCGACCCGGGCGACAACAGCACCGATCACACGCGTGAATACGTCCCCTTCATCGCATATGGCGACGGTATCCGTGCGACAAATCTCGGTACGCGTATGGGCTTTACCGAGATCGGTATTACGGCGGCAGATCTGCTCGGAGTCAAGTATGTCGCAGACAGCGGCGAGTCGTTAAAAGCAGGGATCATAAAATAACACAGGTCGGTCAGACCGACAGAACGGAATAAAAATGAACGAAAAGAAGATCTACGACGAGCTCGCGTTTTCGGCTATGGCGGCAAGAGCCTCTGCATATTCACCCTACTCTGACATTACCGTGGGCGCAGCGCTTCTTACGCGCTCGGGTAAAATGTACCTCGGCGCCAACATTGAGAACGCGTCCTATTCAGCAACGCTCTGTGCGGAACGGGTAGCATTCTTCAAGGCGGTATCCGAGGGTGAACGCGAATTCACTGCCATTGCTATCGCGGGCGGCAGACGCGGCGAGGAGGTAACCTCGGCGTTTCCTCCCTGCGGTGCGTGCAGGCAGGTAATGAAGGAATTTTGCGACGCGGACTTTACCGTTATCGTCGTTAATGAGGACTCCTACACCGTCCATACGCTCGGCGAGCTTCTGCCGCTGGCGTTCGACGAAAAGTACCTATAATACGGAGAAGATAATGAGAATCTACGATATTATCACTAAGAAAAAGCACGGAGAGGAGCTGACCGATGCCGAGATCGCATTTGTGATCGACGGCTACACTAAAGGAGAGATACCCGACTATCAGATATCCGCGCTGATGATGGCGATATACTTCAAGGGAATGTGTGACCGCGAGACGGCTACGCTAACGGCTGAGATCGCAAGATCCGGCAGTATGCTCGATCTCTCGGCCTTCGGTCACCTGACGGTTGACAAGCATTCGACGGGCGGCGTCGGCGATAAAACCACGCTGATAGTTGCTCCTATCGCAGCAAGCCTCGGCTGTAAGGTCGCGAAGATGAGCGGCAGAGGTCTCGGCCACACCGGCGGCACCGTTGATAAGCTCGAGTCCTTCCCCGGCTTCAACACCTCGCTCGCTCCCGACGAATTTTTTGCGCAGGTAGAGAGGATAGGTATCGCAGTCATCGGTCAGAGCGGCAATCTCGCTCCCGCCGATAAGAAGCTCTATGCACTGCGCGACGTTACGGCAACGGTCGACTCGATACCGCTTATCACCTCCTCCATTATGGGCAAAAAGCTGGCGGCAGGCTCGCACTCAATAGTGCTCGACGTCAAGTGCGGCTCCGGCTCGTTTATGAAAACACCGGAGGATGCGGGAATGCTCGCGGAAAAAATGGTCGAGATAGGCAAGCGCAACGGCAGAAATATTGCGGCACTGATAACGAATATGGACATACCTCTCGGTCACGCAATTGGAAATTCGCTCGAGATAAAGGAGGCAGTTTCCGTTCTCGAGGGCGGAGGTCCGGACGATCTGCGTGAGGTATGTCTCGAGCTGGCGACGAATATGGTATCACTCGCTCTCGAACTTGATGAGGGCGTCGCAAGAGAGCGAGTCGAGGATGCACTCACGAGCGGCAAGGCTCTCTCGAAGTTCAAGGAATGGATAGTTACACAGGGCGGCGAAAAAGCCTATGCAAACGACCCGTATAGCCTACCCGTGTCAAATTATTCAAGAGATATCACCTCAAGCGAGGCGGGATATATCACCCGAATGAACGCCGAGGAGATAGGACTCGCATCGGTGGGACTTGGCGCCGGCCGCGAAACAAAGGAGGACGTCATCGACCCATCGGCCGGTATAATCGTCCACAAGAAGGTTGGCGAGTGGGTAGCCGTCGGCGATACCGTAGCGACCCTCTACTCAAATAAGCCGTCGGCGTTCGACGCGGCGGAGCGCACTGTGCTCGGTGCGATAACACTCTCGGGTGAGAAGCCGTCGGCACACAAGCTCATCTATCGCGTTGTGAAATAACCAAAAAACGCGACACGTGTCGCGGCTAACAAAAAAATCACGACTTACGGAGGAAGGTATGGACGTTCTTATCATAGGCATCGCCGGCGGTACCGGCAGTGGCAAGACTACGTTAGCAAAAAACATTATCGAGCACTTTGGAGACCGAATCAGCATTCTCCGACACGACGACTATTACAAGGCGCACGACGATATGACGTACGAGGAGCGGTCGCGACTGAATTACGATCATCCGGACGCGTTTGACACTCCTCTGCTCGCCGATCATCTGATGCGACTCCGTCGCGGTGAGGACGTTGACTCGCCGATCTACGATTATACGGTACACAACCGCTCGAGCGAGGTAAGACGCGTTAAGGCGTCGCCTGTAGTTCTGCTCGAGGGAATACTGATCTTCGCAGACGAGGCGATAACGTCACAGCTTGATCTCAAGATTTTCGTCGATACCGATGCCGACGTGCGAATACTCAGACGTATCGTACGTGACGTAAAGGAGCGCGCAAGAACTCTCGAGTCGGTGGTATCGCAATATCTCACAACTGTCAAGCCAATGCACGAGGCGTTTGTTGAGCCGAGCAAGAAGCGCGCAGATCTGATCGTACCCGAGGGCGGTAAAAATCCCGCGGCGTACGGTATGCTGATCGGCAGAATAGAAAAGCATCTGGGTAACTGACGCTTTTCTACATTAGTTAATAACGCACGTACAGGCGTACAAAAATCCACCTCACCCCGTCATCCTCCGACGGGGTGTTTTTTGTCGTGAAGTGCGCCTATCATATCCAAATAAATAACTTACAATTGTTCATTATCTATCCCTGCGGGTTTTCCGTAGGGATATTTTTGCGCTTTTTTTGTGCAAACTGCACTATGTTTTGTCACTTTTCGCGTGACAATTTTGGAAGGGTACTATACTTACAAATTTCGAGAGGTGTTGTAGAATATAAGCGTAGTCGGGAGGAAGCGGTGCACAGCTCCCCACGACTGCACGCCGCTTGAAGCTATCGTAAAGGAGGATGAAGGTATGAAGTCGGCAAAGTATTCGGTTGACTATCCAAAAAGAATGTACGTCTATTTCAAGAGCTATGCTGACTCGCCCGGAGCACCGAGCTTCGTGAAATTTGCAGAGAGTATTGGTATAACACTCGCCGACCTCGAGAGATTCAGAGAGCATCGCGAGTTTGACAGATCGTATCGGGAATGCAGCGAAATCCGAAGAGATTATCTTATTGACAACGCGCTGACCCGCCGATTCGACCCGTCGCTCGTGAAGTATCTAGTCGAGAGAGAGACGGAATGTGGCGGAGGCGACGATACCTCGCTTACCGTCCGCATCGAGGTGGTAGACTGATGCAACTCGAGCTTGCAGTCACGAAAAAGCAGAGAGCGTTCATTGAGGCGTCAGAGCAGGAGGTGCTCTTCGGAGGTGCGGCAGGCGGAGGCAAATCCTACGGTCAGATCGTGGATTCACTGTTGTATGCACTCCGCTATCCGCGCTCGAAGCAGCTGATACTGCGACGAAGCTTCTCGGAGCTCGACAAGTCGCTCATACGCACATCTCTTTCGCTTTTTCCGAAGGACCTCTACACCTTCAACTCCTCATACCACATCGGAAGATTCAAGAACGGCTCCATCATCGATTTCGGCTACTGCGCCGCCGAATGTGACGTGTATCAATATCAGAGCGCAGAATACGACTGTATTCGGTTCGATGAGCTGACGCACTTCACCGAGCGGCAATACGTTTACCTCATCTCGCGAGTGAGGGGTGCAAACGGATACCCGAAGCAGATAAAGTCCTCCACCAACCCGGGCGGTGTGGGACACGCGTGGGTGAAGCGCAGATTCATCGACCCGTCGCCCGCGGGTGTCAGTTTCGTCGGCGATGACGGTATGAGAAGGATTTTTCTACCGTCGTATCTGGACGACAACAGATTCCTGACAGAGGCAGACCCCGAATACAAAAAACGCCTGCTCGCACTGCCCGATGCCGAGCGAAAGGCTCTCCTGCACGGTGATTGGAACATATTCGAGGGACAGTATTTTACGGAATTCTCAAGCGGAAAGCACGTAGTAGATCCATTTGAGATACCGAGCCGTTGGCGAAAATACAGAACCGTCGATTACGGTCTGGACCGACTTGCGTGCCTATGGATCGCACTGTCCGAGGACGGAGTCGCGTACGTATACCGAGAGTATTGCGCTTCGGATCTGCCTATCAGTGAAGCCGCGCGCGGCATATTGGAAAGAAGCCCTCAAGGTGAGGAGATCTATGCGACACTCGCACCACCTGACCTGTGGGGAAGAAGCCAGGAGTCGGGCAAAAGCAAAGCATCTCTATTCTCGGAATACGGGGTGAATTTTGTCAAAACCTCAAACGACAGAGAATGTGGTTGGCTGGCAATAAAGGAACTTTTATGCGACACGGGTATGGGGATAAGGCTGAAGATCTTCTCTAGCTGTACCGAACTGATACGATGCCTGCCTCAGCTCGAGCGCGATAAGCTGAAGCCCACCGATTGCAGGACCGAGCCTCACGAGATAACCCATGCGCCCGACGCCCTGCGCGGATTTGCGATACATTACTCGCGCCCGATCGAGCAGAAGATAAAAAGCGGGGTGAGATGGCGACGCGATATGTGGGAGGACTATATGCTGGCAGATGCGGCGGGCAAAAAATATCTGAAAGAAAAATACGGTGAACCAAATTGAATAACATCAAAACAAAAAGCAAAGAAAGACTCGAGTACTTCTCCGACCTGTATAAGAGTGCGCTCACCGCGTCGCAATCGTCGGTGCAGGATCTCGAGCGCCATATGCAGCAGTATCTCGGCGACCCTACAATAGACGGCTCGAGCGAGCAGGCGGGCACCGTCCGAAACATAACATACGAGATAATAGAAAGCGAGATAAACTCCGACATTCCCGCACCGAAGGCGGATCCCGAATGCTTTTCCGAGAAAAGAGAGCGTAATGCCCGAATAATTGAAAGGCTATGCAACGCGGTAAAATCAAAGCTTCCCTTTGAGTCGCTCAACGACCTCGACGAGAGATATACCTATATTTACGGTGCCAGCATATGGTATGTGGAGTGGGATAATTCGCCCGTCGAGGGGGGAGGTCGCGGCGAGGTTCGCATCCACTGTCTGTCCCCCGAATGCTTCATTCCGCAGCCCGGAGTATCCGACGTCGAGAGCATGGATCATTGCTTTCTGCGTTTCACTACAACGAAGAGTGAGCTCGTACGCAAGTACGGCGTGGCGGAGAGCGATCTACCTCTCGCGGAATGCGAATATCAGTATTCAAAGGACGGTGACCTCAGCGACACCGTAACGGTGGTCACAGCATTATGGAGGGATGAGGATGGCGATCTGTGTAAGTTCATTTTCTCAGGCTCGCTCGTGCTCTCCGACGTGGAAAAATACTACTACCGACGTGAAAGATACTGTAAGAGCTGCCATATGAAGGAGGAAGAGTGTAAGTGCGAAAATTGCGACACGTATGACGTCCTGATGCCATATGAGAAGGTAGATCAAGCGCACCTCGGAGAAGAATTCTCATCCGATATACTCGTCCCCTATTACCTTCCGAAGAGCTTCCCGATAGTGATTCGAAGCAACACACGCGTCGGCGACGGAATATTCGGAGTGTCGGATTGCGCACTGATAAGACCCGAACAGCAGGCGATAAACAAGATCGAGTCCAGGATACTCCAGAAGCTCCTGCGAGCAGGTATTACACCGGTAATGCCCGAGGATGCAAGCGTCACTCTCTCCAACACGGTATTCGGTCAGGTGATAAAAATGAGACCCGGCGAAAGCATCGATAACTATGGAAAGATCGACACGACGCCCGACATATCGCAGGATATCGCCGAGGCTGACAGACTCTATGATCACGCAAAGAGAGTGATCGGAATATCCGATGCTCTCCAGGGTACCGACACGACTCAAGCCGAGTCGGGCTATGCGCGTCAGCTGAAGATCAACCGCGCATCGAGTCGTCTTGAGAGCAAGCGCAGGATAAAGTACCACACCTACTCAAAGCTCTACCTGCTTATATTCGAGCATTATCTCGCATTTGCAGACGAGGGAGTGGATCTCAACGAAGACGAAAGCGCGCAGAGTATCAGCTTCACGCGATACGATTTTATCGAGCCCGACGGTAAGGAGGGCTACAGATACAACGGCGAATATCTTTTCTCCGTCGATCTCAACGACGGCACCGAGTACGGACGCGAGATGCTGTGGGAGAGAAACCTCTCAAATCTTCAGTCCGGCACGCTCGGCGATCCGGCGTCCCCTGCTACACTACTCAGGTACTGGCAGTCACAGGAGCGGGCACATTACCCATTCGCACGTGAGAACGTCGAGTATTTCAAGGCCCTCGTTACCGAGGAAAAAAAGAAAATCAAACATCAGGAAAGTGAGAAAGTCTAAATGAAAAAGCAGAACAAAAATAACCCCTATTCTACAAACTGGACGATCGTCGTTACCCCCGACGGTAAGACCGAAAAGAAGCCTAAGGCGACACTTACAAAGTCCGCGGGCGATATGAGAGCAAAGGGAGGAAAGTGACGTGAACGAGATCCTGAGCTACACGGAAAACGAAATTTCCGAGGAAACGGTCGTAGACAGCGTGTCGGAGAATAACGAAGAAGCTTTATATGAAAATCAAGACACGTCACCCGACGTAGAGGCTGTTACTCCCACCGATGAGTGCGACTGTGAGGCACTCGAGGGAGATGCCGATGAGCTCAGAGCGCGCTTCCCCGAGCTTTCGGGAATCGAGCGCATCGACGAGCTGAAAAGCTATAAAAGATATTCCGAGCTGAGAGCCCTCGGGCTCACTCCCGAGGAGGCATATCTCGCGACGGCGAGGCGTAACGCGGTGCACGACAACCGCTCGCACATTACCTCGGCGGTGCCCCGTGCCGCAAGCAGTCCCCGCGGTATGTCACGCCGTGAGCTCGGGATCGCACGCGAGCTGTTCTCCGATCTCTCGGATAGCGAGATTCAAAGGTTATACCAAAAAGTTACAAAATAAGAAAGGATCAATTACAGAAAAATGATTATCTATTCAAACAAGAACGCAACAAACAACGCCACCATCGGCAGGCTCGAGACTCCTCTCAAGATGATAATCGAGCACGAGAGCGATCTGCTCTCCACACAGGGTGGTATCCGTGATCTTCTCTTCAACGTTGAGAAGAGTAATCGCTTCGGCGAGACTATCGTGGGCGGTAATGAGTTCGACGTATTCCAGGCGACCGAGGAGGGCGATGCTGCCGAAAACGACAACATCCGCGAGATCTACTCCAAGTTTATCGAGCACGTTCAGTACATGAAGGAGTTCAGCATCTCCGCATCTATGATGGAGGATGCCATATTCGGAGTTGCCGCAGATGCAAAGCGCAGAGCCGAGAATTTCGTGCGTGCATACTACAAGACCATGAACAATCTTTGCGAGCACGCGCTCATCAACGGCGAGAACGGTCATATCGACTTTGCAGGTGCGGATATCGATCTCTCCTCTCCCGACGGATTCCCTCTCTTCTGCTCCGACCACAAGTGGGGCAGCTCTACCACCGGTATCGGCTATCAGAGTAACATCTTCTACGGCAATATCGTATCCGATAACGAGCCCATGAAGAGCTACTACCCCGAGTACTTTGAGGCAGCGCTCAGCGCTCTAAACGTAAAGATGAGAAACATGCTCGACGAGAGCGGCGAGCCTCTCGGCTATACTGCCGACACCATTATCATTCCCGGCAACAAGCCCCAGCTTGAGAAGGTCGTGAGAACCGTATGCGGCTCGCAGCTCACCACCGGTACCTCCTACAACGATATCAACGTTTGCTACGGCACCTGGAGGATCGTTGTGCTTCCTCACTGGCAACCCGAGGACGACCGTATGCTGATCATGTCGAGCGAGGCAAACAAGAACCTCTGCGGCAACATGTTCTTTAACCGCGTCCCCCTCACCGTTACCAACTGGGTCGACAACCACACCGGTAATTATATTTGGAACGGCAGATGCCGCTTTGGCGTCGGCTTTGGCAGCTATAAGCACATTATTCTCGCTGTAGACTCTGCCGAATACGATAACGGCACGTCGCTCTTCTGATAACAAGGAGGCGTGGTGATAAAGTGACACTGAGAGAATTACAAACCGAGGTATCGGCGCTCGGCTTCGACAGCACGGTCGAATGTGACGCGCCATTCCTGGCTGCGGCAAACCGAGCACTCCGCCTCATCTACGACGAACGCTGTGTGAGCGGTGAGGTCCGCATTCTCGCCGTGTGTCCACCCGTGCTGAAGCATATCGACTCCTACGTTCATATGAGCGGAACGATCGATGCCCTTCCCATATCGGGAAGGGCGTACAGCATGTACGTTACGGGTGCGGGTCAGATCACGGTTACCACCGACGTGTGCACGCACACGAGAAGCTTTGACGGTAAGGAGATCTTGATAAAAGGATTTATCAACGGTGTCGGCACAATGACCTTCAGCGGTGGCGGATTTACCGTTACGTCACTAAACGTATACGGTGAGATATTCGGCACAGATATGGAGGATATTCCCGATAGCTCGGAGCTTCACTTCTACGACGTCAGGGACCGCGTGGATAATTTCGTATCCTTCCTCTCACCTGCCAGGAATAGCGAAGGAAAAATCATCAAAAATGCGACACTCTCCGACGGCAAGCTGATAATTCACGGAGAATATAACGGTGAGATACACCTGACGTACCGGCGTTCTCCCGAGCGTATTAGCGATGCTCTCGACCGAGAGATAGACGTCCCTCGCGAGCTAATGGCACATCTTGCGATACTGACCGCGGCGTTTCTCTGGCTCGATGATGACGAGGAAAAGGCGAGATACTACATGGAGCTGTACCGCGAATTCACCGAGAAACGTGCTATCCCACGTGAGCTTACCGTCTCTAAAGCGGGAGAATACGTTAACGCAAACGGGTGGGCATAATGAATACTAAACACAGAAATATAATAAATTCCGAGGCGCAGTACACGAAAATATACGAGAAAATGCGTGGAGTAGATCTCTCGGCGGATGCCGGTAATGCAGAGGAAAGATATGCATATACAGAAAATATGTACGTTGATTACGAAAACGACGGACTCGCCGTAGAGAGTGTACCCGGCTTCAGAAAGCTGTTTCCTTTTGACGCGACGATAAACGGACTTTATACTCAAAATCTCGACACGGATCGCGTCTATCTACTGGTTCATGCGGGAACGGCGCTGTATCGCATAGACGAGGCAGAGATCGATATACTCGGAACGCTGGAGCCGATTGCCGAACTCAAAAACAAGAAAAGCTGCTCCTTTACCGTTGGCAGAACGGTATACATTCTCGACGGAGAAAGCATGATAGCGGTGGACGAGTATGGTAACGCGGTCACGGTATCGGACGACTCGCCGATGGCGCCTTACGTGCCAACGACCTACCGCAACCGAAAGAGGTATGAGCAAAGAAATCTGCTCACCGATAAATTCCGTGAGAGCTTCGTGCTCACGACGGCAGATGAGGTCAGCTACGGAAGCTACGGTCTTAGGTACCGTGTTCTCAACGCGATCGAGCGCACCTGCTGCGTATCGGGCGTTGATGAGAGTGTCAGCGGCACCGTTCATATCCCCTCCTACACCAATATCGGCGGTAACGATTATGCAGTGACCGAGATCGATGATTCGGCATTTTGGGGCAACGAGGCGATCACCGAGCTTATCACAAACGTAGGCCTCTTGAAGGTAGACAGATACGCATTTTGGGGTGCGAAAAACCTCAAGCGTATCATACTGTCATCAACGGTGGAGTCGATCGGCGAATACTCATTCTACGGCTGCAAGAGCATCGAATACCTGGCGATCGGTGCGGCATTCAAGGAATTCGGTAGGGCGTCGCTTGCGGCAACGAACAGCATGAAGATGTTGTATTACGACGGAAGTGAAGAAGGCTTTGCGGAGATCGCAAACCTTGACGTAATAGGCACAAGTGAGGTTAAATACCACATATCGCACCCCGAGATCTCGCTGGGTCTGCGCCTCGCTACTCCTACGGCTTCGGTAAGCCGCGTAACGGTAAACGGCGAGGATGCAACATACACCTATGATCCCAGATGCGCCACGATACGAATGGATTATGCACAGCGAGGCGACGTAGAGGGACGCGATATCACGGTTTACGGCACGATCGATAACGACGGCTACAGACCCGATACGGCAGAGGGCGACTACCTAGTAAGCCGCTTTGCCGGGCGAATGAGTCCGAGAGAATGTATATTCGGCTCTACGGTCAGCGAAATATTCGACGGACGAGTCTTTCTATCCGGTAATCCATCTCTTGGCGGAAGCGTTTTTTACAACACGTCCCCCGTCGGAGAGGAGCCGAGTCCACTGTATTTCGGATCGCACTGCTACTTCATCGACGGCGTCAACGATCACCCGGTGAAGAGCATTCTTGCCTCCCACGGTGCGCTGGCGGTATTCAAGGGCGGTGACGACTCAAGCGGAAGCATATTCTATCATTCGCCGACCGATATAAAGAGCTCTCCGTACAGCACAAGCTACGTTCATTCGCGCATAAACGTCATCGGCGGCGCCTACAACTACAACGACGAAAGCATATTCATAACCGACAGCGGTGTGTCGATGCTGGATAAATACTCGACGGCAGGCTACCGAGAGGTCAGACGGCGCTCCTCGGCGGTGGATAAGCTGCTGACGGCGTGCGTCGCAGGCGGAGTCAGCGTGTCGGATTGGCTCGGCTATCTTGTGATATGCGCGGGTGATACTTTCTTCCTCGGCGACGGCAGAAGACGTCGTACAAAATACAGCTCGCAAGAGTATGAATGGTTTATACTGAAGGGTATCGGAAGCTACAAAAACGCGACACGGGTATACCGATACGGCGATTCAGCTCCCTCCGGGTACTACGTTCACGATAAGGTAGGATGCCTCGTGGATGAAACCGTATACAGCTACACGAACGCTTACGGAAAGACGTATTATACCCTCGAGAACAGCAAAAAGTACGTCGTATATCCGACAGAGGAATTGAAGGGCGGTAACTTTTACCCCGCGACACTGCTTCTGGCTATCGGTAAGCGACTTTACTTTGCCACAGAGTGCGGCGATCTGTGCGTATTCAACAATGATATGAATGGCATTCCGCCGGAGTACGTGTCGCGAAACGAGGGGTTTGATGCCGTGGAATACGAGCGAGTAATGGGAGACCGATTGCACCCGTATTTTTATCTCTTCGACAGGCATATGCCGAGCTATTCGCTGGTCACGGCGTGGGACGATTGCGGTGTGCCGTATCTTACGAAGCGTACGGTCGGTAACTCTATGATAATCAAGTGTAAGGCACCGACCGGAGGTAAGCTGCGCGTAGAGGTTCAAAGCGACGTCTCGGGTTCAAAAAGCTTCGACGGTATTGAGATAGACCCGATGTCGACTGTCGGCATCGGTGATATACCGCTGTTGCGCAGTACGGACAGACACACGGTGGCGGTAAACGACCGCACCTCCAGCTTCTGTGAAAAGCGTGTAGCGATATATTCCGAGGATCCGCACGCGCCGTTCGGAATCTACTCCATCTCCTACCGTTACAGGATCAAGGGAAAGATCAAAAGAAAGGAATTAACTTAATATGAAGGCACAAAAAATACTTGCCGAGGACGTTGCTGTAAGGACGGTGTCCTCGCTCCCCGCGCGTCCGACCGCACCGCGAGAGACGGGAGGTCGCGGATACACTGCCAGAGAGATGAGGGCGGCGTTCGACAGACTACCGCTCTACATAATCGAACGCTTCAACAATCTGATCGAGGATATCGAAGCTGTGGGTGAGGGCTCGCTTGCCGCGGCTATACGCACCGGTATAACCGGGTCGCACACTCTTTGCGATCTTTTCGGCGACATAGTAAGCGGAAAAATGGCGAGCTATATGACGGTTGGCGACAAGACTCTCGAATACGTACTGACAGAGATACAGAAAAAACTCGAAGCACTCGAGGTGGAGGAAGCATGAACGTTTTTAATATAAAAATCGATGCCGACCTCGCGGAGCTTGTTTCGTACGAAAAGAGCGAGGGCACGGTTGTGAAATTTTGTATCAACGGCATTGACTGTGCTTTTCTCGGTCTCGGCAACAAAATACTCCATGTGAGCGGCGGTGTCGCGCTTGACGACCTTGCATCGCTCCGCGACGGTGAATATACACCGCGACTGATATCTACATGTGGGAGCTACGACCTGCCGAAGCTCGTAAAGCACGGCTCGCATATAACCCCGGTGGAATGCGATGCGGAATACATCCGCGCAATACTCGAAAGAGTACGCCGACTCGAGGAAAGAGCATGCGTTACCGAGACGCTCCTCCGCGAGTTGAACGACAAAATCAACGGAACGGTATTGTTCTGAGAAAGGAAAAATATGAAAGCAACAAGAAAAATCAAAACACTCGCAGTCGCACTTCTCGCGTCTGCGTTGCTGACGGTATTCGGCTCTGTCGCGACACTCGCGATGGAGGTAGAGAGTGGCAGCATTGCCGATTCAACCGTCGAAATTGAGACACATCCCCACGCTGATATCCCGGATGAAAGTTGCGATACCGCCGATATCGAGGAGGGCGATAAGAGCGAGGTCATCCCCGGAGAAGCCGAGAGCGTTTATATTTCTATAGAGGAAGGCGTCGGAGAAGCGACAAATACGGAGGGAGCAAACGCACAAGACGTCACAAGCGAGAACGCGCTCGCCGAGGTATATGAGACGGTTAAAAGCTATACGAGCGAGATCTTCTCCACCCTCGCGTTTATCGGCACTCTGATCGTGGCGTTTATTTATAAAAAGGGGCTTCTACCCGTCATTACGCGCACCACGACAGCCATCAGCACCCTGCTCTCAAGACTCCGCGCCGAGAATGCCGCAGGACAGAAGAGCGCGGACGACAAGCTGACGCTTACCGCAGAGAGACTTGCGGCACTCGAGGAGAGGATCACGGATATCAGAGCATCACTCGATGCGGTTGGCGAGAGCCTCGACCGTCGCGCAAACGACGATCGCTCCGGAGGACAGCTCAGGACCGTTATATCCGCACAGGTCGATATGCTCTATGCAATATTCATGTCCTCGGCGCTTCCGCAGTACCAAAAGGACGAGGTTGGCGAGCGCATTACCGCAATGAAAAAGGAGCTCGAGAATTATGAAAAGGTTAATGAAAAGCATTGATTATGTAAATCTAGGTTTACATATTCTTGGATTTTCGTTCTGTATCATACCGCCTGCTACGTGTACACTATTGTATTTTCCGTTATGGAATCACGTCGGCGGAGCAAGAACGCTCGCCGGAGGCTGTGCACTGTTGCTGGTGCTATGCTTTCATCCGTTGATGAAGCATCTGCGAAGGATATTCGCCACGGCGGCAAGCTACGTGATGTGGCTATTCATATTCGCAGTATTTCTTCTGCTCTCGCAGATTGCAGAGGAGATGACGGTAATCTCATTTTTCGGCTTCATCGGAAATCTCATTGGAGCGGTATGCTTCAAATTTGCAAAAATGAGAAGAGGTATCCCAGGTGGAGAGCAGTAATTTCGGTGAGCTGCTCGTAAGTGCTGACGAAAAGATACGGGACGGCACCCGCAGCGTTATAGCGAGCCTCAGCTACGTTGTAGCCATAGTGGCGGCGGTCGTCGCCCTGCTCGCCGCCTTTACCGAGCTCACATTCACGGATCTTTCGGCGGCAGAGCTCACTCCGACCCTCGTCGTAATGCTGGTCTGCTCCTATCTCATGTACTTTTCTCTTGAGGCGGCAGGCGAAGAAGCGGGATCTACGACTGCGGAATATATATCGGCGGTGGAACGGTTCAACGCGGCAAAGGAGCGTATTAAGCCCGATATGATCGAGAATATGCGCGATTTTTGTAACGAATACTCCCGCCGCGAGCTCGAGTACCGACGTGCATCATATCTGATCTCAGCGGGTCTCACACCAGAGGAATACGAGCAGTATAAGAGTGGAACGAGGGTCTCGGGGCGAGCGAGAAGAGCATTTCATAGATACGAGCGCATCAGGTCGGGAATGATCACTCCCGCGATGCTTCTCGGCGGAGGACGTGTCTCAAAACGAAGCGAGCTCGAGAATCCGGAGCACAGAAAGCTCGTGCTACTGACAGCAAGGCTTATACCGACAACGGTGTGCATGATCTTCACGGCATCGGTCGTACTGACTCTCAAGGGCGGACTGACCGTCGAGTCGGTGATAGAAACGTTGCTGAAGCTCTCGACACTGCCGATGGTGGCATTCAAGGGATACACATCAGGCTACGCCTACACCAGAGAGCGCGGAGTCGAGTGGATCGCCGCTCGCACGAGATTACTCGAGAGCTTTCTCGAGAGTGCATAGGCGGACCTATATAAAAAAGATCGGCAAGGTCACAAATTGTTGACTTTGCCGATTTTTTATGCTAAAATAATTCTTGATAAAAGAAGAGCCGCTCAAGCGGCAGAGGGGAGGATCCGATATGCGATACGATAGCGACAGCGGCAAGATAAAAATAGGTCTATCCGAGTTGGTTGCAATAGCTAGGCGCGGAATATCCCCTACACTCCCCTACGACGATGACGAGCCGATGATACTGGAGGCAACGGCACGACGTCTCTCACGCATACTTCCCGACATTACGTCGGATAAGCTCATCTACGGTTTCACGGACGGTGAGCACGATTATGAGTTTACCGCTGAGATCACGGCGTACGACGGCGAGTCTGTAACCTTTGCACGCGAGATCGAGGGCAATCCGGAGAAGCCGCCAAAGGAAGCTGTAGCACAGGTGCGCGGAGAGGCGTTCGTCGTAGCGCATGCGCTCTGCGACATGCACGGGTGCGGCGAGCTGACTCTGCGGTACGTGTATCTCGGATCGGCAGGCAACCACGCGGTAACGAGCGAGACCGTCAACGCGAAAAAACTGACGTCGTTTTTCAATAAGTGCCTATCCGTGTTAAAAAAATATGCAATTCCGGAGATAGAAAGAGTCACCCAAAGATTGCCTACAATGCGCGAGATGCGCTTCCCGTACAAAAATATCCGCGAGGGTCAGGACGAGTTCATAAGACGCGCATACAGAACTCTCGCGAGAGGTGGCGTTCTATATGCATCGGCACCAACCGGCACGGGAAAGACTGTGTCGGCGCTCTATCCCGCACTGCGTGCGTTGGGTGATGGAAAATACGATAAGATATTCTATCTGACACCAAAATCGACCACCGCAGAGGCGGTGCGCGACTGTCTTGCGGTAATGGAGGATGGCGGCACTATAGTCCGTGCGATCATACTGACGGCGAAGGAAAAGGCTTGCTCGGAAAACATGGTCTGCCGCGAGTCGCGAAAGGCATGCAGGCTCTCGGTATCAGGGGGCATTGCAGATGCGGCACTTGCACTATACGACCTCAAAACAACAGTCATTACGCATAGTACCCTCCTTGACGTGTCGCAAAAACACGGTGTATGTCCCTACGAGCTGTCGCTCGCATACGCAGAGATATGCGACGTCGTGGTATGCGATTTCAACCATCTTTTCGACCCACGCGTGTATATCAAGCGTTTCTTTACCCACGGTGGCAGATACGCATTTCTCGTAGACGAGGCGCACAACCTGGTCGAGCGTGCACGCGAGATATACTCAGCCGAGATAACAGAGGATGAAATAAGCGAGCCGTCGCAGTGCGAAATGCTTGGCGAATTTTCGGCAATAAAGCGAATTAGTGGGGAGGCGTGTCGAGTTTTCCGCGATACTCTATACCCTTATCTCAAGGATGATCTGCGCGAGAGGCGTGACGGAGAGATAGTCGGAGCAACGAATCTATCAAGCATCCCCGACAGGCTCTACTCGCTCTTTGACGAGATAATGGAGGTGTGCGACGATGAGCTCACCCACAATCTGCGGTCAAAGGACGATGAACGCGATGCGCGCGTAAAGGTGCTACGCAATTATTATTACAAAATCAAGAAATTTTCGGACACGCTCTCGCGCTTTGACTCCTCGTATAAGATGTTTCTCTTCTACGAAGGAAACAAGATACGTGCGAAGCTCTACTGTCTCGACACCTCACCGAGAATACGCGAGAGGCTCGATCTCGGTCACGGCGCAGTTCTGTTTTCAGCAACTCTCTCACCGCTCAACTATTACCGCTCGGTACTGGGCGGAGAGCGTTCCGACGAGATGCTGGAGGTCGCCTCCCCGTTTGATCCGTCGCAGTTGTCGGTCACTATAATGGACAAGGTAAGCACGCGCTATTCCGAGCGCGAGGATACCCTCGGCGCCGTCTGCCGCGTGATAGCGGCAACCGTATCGGCAAAGCGCGGAAATTATATGATATTTTCGCCGTCGTTTGCCTACTCCGAGGCTCTGGCAAAAAGCTTTGCCGCGAAATATCCCAAGATACGGATAATGTCGCAGACAAAGGACATGTCAGCAAAGCAAAAAGCGGAGTTCCTCGATGAATTCCGTAAAAACGACTCGTCATACCTTATCGCATTCTGCGTAATGGGCGGCATCTATTCCGAGGGTGTCGACCTCGCAGGAGAGAGTCTCATCGGCGCGGTCGTGGTGGGTGTCGGTATCCCCTCGCTCTCATACGAGCGCGAGGCTGTCGCGGAATACTACGACGAGAAGTACGAGATGGGTAAGCAATACGCCTATATTTACCCGGGAATGAACCGCGTATTCCAAGCAGCAGGACGAGTTATTCGCCGCGAGGACGACCGAGGCGTTATCGTGCTGATAGACGACAGATTCGACGACCCGATATACAAGAAGGCTCTGCCGGACCTTTGGCGCGGCGTGAAGTTTATCGGGGATGCGAAGCGGTTGCGCGAGATACTGGATGAGTTCTGGCGAGAGGACACCAATGACTAAAACCCATCTTGTAGACTCAATATTGCGTTTGGAGCATTGATATAAAAAACACCGTCAAAGTGCGACTTTGACGGTGTTTTTCTTTGTTTTATTATAGTATTCGGGGATTTTGCGCTGTATTATTCCGCAGCGCAGGGGCAAGCGAGAGGCTCTCACATCGTCAGGATCAGACAAGGTGCCCGGCGTATAAAAGACTGCCGCGAGCATATAAAATGCTGTCAATAGCCTCGCACAAGGGCGAGAGTCAGCGCCGTGGAATTTCTTGCCGCGATGGGAAGGAAGGTGGGATAATCCATGGTCGCCTCACCGTCGGCAGAGTCGGATATTGCTCTGACTACAGCAAAAGGGATGTCGTTGACAAAGGCTACCTGTGCTACGGCACAGCCCTCCATCTCACAGGCGGAGGCGGAAAAATCCGAGATTATGCGTTCCTTATCCTCACGCGAAGCAATGAATTTGTCACCGCTGGCAACCGTTCCTGTCAGTGCTCTGAGACCGAGCACGGATGCCTCACGGCTGAGTATCTCTACGGCTCGTCGATCGGCATCAAAATATATCTTATTTATACCGGAGACAAGTCCTTTGGGGTCACCGATAGCCGACGTATCCATATCGTGCTGGCAGAGCCTGTCGGCTATGACAATATCCCCCGTTTTTATACCGGATGCGAGTGCTCCACCAACGCCTGTATTGATAATAAGGTCGGGGGAGTGTCGCAAAACGAGTGCCTCGGTGCATATTGCGGCAAAGACCTTGCCTATACCGCACTTAGCTATGGCAACTCTCTTTCCCTCGAGTATTCCCGTATGAATAGTGATACCGCTGACGGTTTCCGAGCTGTGTGAGGCAAGCATGGATATGAGAGCATTTACCTCTATGTCCATAGCACCTATGATGCCTATATCTACCTTCATATCATGTCTCCTTTATACGTAAAGTCCTGTTCACGTGCGAGAAGCTTCTCGAGATAGAGCGCGCATTCGCGCTTTGCCGCATCAAGAGAGAGATTCCTATAGTTTCCGCATTCGCGGCGTACCGCACCGAACATCTCGCCGTCATGAGCCACGATTTTCTTAAGTACACCCACCACCGTGTCGAGAATTTCGCCATTTTCGGCATTTCTGACAACGAGATAGAAGCCGGTCTGGCAGCCCATAGGGCCGAAGTAGATCACACGGTCGCCAATCGCGCTTGCACGCACGTAGGTCGCGAACATATGCTCGACCGAGTGCATGGTGAGATTATCCATATAATCACCCGAATTTGGGACACGTGTGCGCAGGTCGTAGGTAGTAATATCGCCGTCGATACGCGAGACATATATACCTTCGGTGAGAAGATCGTGGTCGACAGTAAAGGAAGCGATCTTATTTACTTTTTCCATTATAGTTCCTTTCGAATGTGTAAAAGAATAGACGTTAGTATGCAAAAATGCGCCTATGCCCCACCCCGTGTTAAATAAAAACAAGATTTACGAGAATGAGATAAAGCCCGGTTCCGCCTATTACCGAGAGAAGCGTTTTACGGAAGAGGAGGTGTATAACAACGACCGCCGCGACCGAAACAAGCTCCGGAATTCCGTAGGGTGACGAAACAAGCGTTACACCCTTCAGGCAATATACGACCAGCATGGCGAATACCGCAGGAGGCAGGACTCTGCCGAGATATGCGAGGTATTTCGGCGGCTTATCGCGCCCGGAAAACAGGATAAACGGCAGGAAGCGAGTGAGCGCCGTAGCAAGCGCTACGAGGAGTATCGTTACAATGATTTCGGTTGAATTCACGACACATTCTCCCTTCTATCGCAGCTTTTGCGCTCAAGCGGACGTCGAAGAAGCAACAGTAGTCCGAGCATAAGAAGCATCGCCGGAATAATGAAATCACCTGCCCCGAAGACGAGGAGTGAGAGAGTCGATGCGCCGATACCGATAAGGACGGATAAAAGATTTTTTCTGTCGGCTATAAGCTGTTCGAGAAGTATGACTACGAATAGCGCCGTCATAGCAAAATCTATTCCCTTGATGCCGAGAGGAAGAAGTGAGCCGAATATGCCGCCGAGTGTCGATCCCAGCACCCAATACGAGTGATTAAGAAGCGATATATAGAATCTGAACCAGCCGCCGTCGACGCCTGCGGGAGGCTCCGCGGAATACGCGACCGAGAAGGTCTCGTCGCAAAGTGCGAAGATCATATATATCTTCTTCACACCGAGACCGCGATATTTTTGAAGCATCGAAATTCCGTAGAAGATATGCCGAGCATTTATCACGAGAGCAAGAAGCACCGCCTCGAGCGGAGCAAACGCCCCTGTCAGCAGTCCTGCAAGCGCGAATTCCATCGAGCCCGCAAAGACGAGAGTGCTCGTCAGCATCGGATAGACGAATGAAAATCCCCGCGACGCCATAAGAACGCCGTAGGACGCGCCGAGAAATAGAAATCCCGCCATAATAGGAAGAGTATGCGGGAACGCCGCGCGTATTGCGGCGATGTGCATGCCTTTATTTTTCATACGGTAAGATCAAGAGAGGGCTGCGCGCGGCAACCCTCTGTAGCAGTATTAGAAGTTAAGCTTTTCTCTGATGTAGCCCTTAACGTCGGCAATCGGAATTCTTACCTGCTCCATAGTATCTCTGTCACGAACGGTTACGCAGCCGTCATTCTCGGTTTCGAAGTCGTAGGTGATGCAGAAGGGAGTACCGATCTCGTCCTCGCGGCGATATCTCTTACCGATAGAGCCTGTTTCGTCGAAGTCGACCATAAACTCCTTAGCAAGATCGTCGTAGAGCTCGAGTGCCTTCTCGGAGAGCTTCTTCGAGAGAGGAAGCACCGCCGCCTTGATAGGTGCGAGTGCGGGATGAAGATGAAGAACAGTACGAACGTCACCCTCGCCGATAGTCTCCTCGTCGTATGCGTCAACAAGGAATGCGAGAGCAACTCTGTCTGCGCCGAGAGAGGGCTCGACAACGTAGGGAACGTAGTGCTCGCCTGTCTCCTGATCGAAGTAGGTCATATCCTTACCGGAGTGGTTCTGATGCTGACCGAGGTCATAGTCGGTTCTGTCGGCAACGCCCCAGAGCTCGCCCCAGCCGAACGGGAAGAGGAACTCGAAGTCGGTAGTAGCCTTGGAATAGAAGCAGAGCTCGTCGGGATCGTGGTCACGAAGTCTGAGGTTCTCGTCTCTCATACCGAGGTCGAGAAGCCACTGATGGCAGAAATTCTTCCAATATGCGAACCACTCGAGATCGGTGCCGGGCTTGCAGAAGAACTCGAGCTCCATCTGCTCGAACTCACGGGTACGGAATACGAAGTTACCGGGGGTGATCTCGTTTCTGAAGGACTTACCGATCTGGCATACGCCGAAGGGAAGCTTTCTTCTCGTGGATCTCTGTACCGAGTTGAAGTTCACGAAGATACCCTGTGCGGTCTCGGGACGAAGGTAAACGGTGTTAGTGGAATCCTCGGTAACACCGATGAAGGTCTTGAACATAAGATTAAACTTTTTGATGTCTGTGAAATCGTTGCCGCCGCAATCGGGACATACGATGCCCTTCTCCTTGATAAACGCCGCCATCTGCTCGAAAGACCAGCCTGCGGGATTGTCGTTTGTGCCGTTCTGGAATGCGTACTCCTCGATGAGCTTGTCGGCTCTGTGACGTGCCTTACAGCCCTTGCAGTCCATGAGGGGATCGGAGAAGCCACCGACGTGACCGGATGCTACCCATGCCTCGGGGTTCATAATGATCGCGGAGTCGAGTCCTACGTTGTAGCGGGACTCCTGAACGAACTTCTTCCACCAAGCGCGCTTTACGTTGTTTTTGAACTCAACGCCGAGAGGTCCGTAGTCCCAGGAGTTTGCGAGACCGCCGTAGATCTCGGAGCCGGGGAAGATGAAGCCGCGTGTTTTACAGAGCGCGACTACCTTGTCCATTGTCTTTTCGGAATTCTTCATTTTCATTTCCTTTCCTCGGGAACGCATAGGCGTTACCCGCCGCCGTTTATGGCGAATATAGATTTGCGGTCAAGCCGCATTTTTAAAAAATACTACAAAAAAGTCGGTTATTTGTAAACAAATATTTACATATCTGCTATTTTACCGTGGATTATTCCGTTCTCGTGGTATTCGGGAACGATCAATATTTCCTCGCCGCGAATATCGCGCGAGGAGCAAGCGGACACCTCGATATAGGAGTCGGAATGTCCCTTGTATCTACCACCGGAGTAGGTCTCGAATATGACGGGAAGAGGCTCTCTATGCTCCACCACACCGTCGAGTGTCAGATCACGAACGCGACGCACCTCGGATATGAGGCGTGCACTTCGATCGCGCTTGACGTCCTCGGGGATCTGCCCCGCGAAGCCCGCGGCAGGTGTACCCTCGCGTCTGGAATATGCGAACACGTGAGCATCGAGCAGTCCCGCCGAGCCAACGAAGCGAAGAGTGTCGAGAAAGTCCTCCTCACTCTCTCCGGGGAAACCCACCATAAGGTCCGCTGTGAACATTGCGCGAGGCATATATTCCCTGATGCGGCGGATATTATCAAGTGCCATAGCCGACGTGTATCTGCGCTTCATCGCGCGCAAAACGGTGTCGGATGCCGATTGCATAGAAACGTGAAAATGCGGTACTAATATGGGCAAACGCCCGACCCGTGTAATGAATTTTTCACCTATAAGCTCTGGAGCCATAGAGCCGAGGCGTATCCTCGTGCAGCTGTGGCGTGAGTCGAGCTCGACTATCAGATCGCCCAGATCATAGTCGCGTGTGCCATAGGAGCCGGTCTCGATACCGGTCAGAACTATCTCGCGCGTGCCGCTCGCATAAAGCGACTCGACCTCACGGATCACATCGTCCTTATCCTTAGAGCGGACGGGTCCGCGTGCCGATGATATCGCGCAATAGGTGCACTTACACTCACATCCGTCCTGTATCTTTACGTAGCCGCGAGTCCGCGGTGCTCGGGTGATCGTCATTTTTTCAAAATCGGCACCGTCAAGCGACGATACGTCGATTATCTGCCCTCGACCGTTCATATAAGCAGGCTCCGCAAGCCTCTCGCGCACCGCATCGATGCTCACCCCCTCCCGAAGTGAGAGGAGAAGACGTGCGTAGTCGGGAGCGCGAAGCTTGTCCCGTGTGCCGAGCACTGCAGAAACGCCGTCTATCGCCGCGACCTCGTCGGGTGAACGCTGGCTGTAGCAGCCTATCACTATGACTATAGCATCGGGATTATTTCTCACCGCGCGACGGATATACTTACGCGATTTTGCATCGCTCTCCGCAGTAACGGTGCAGGTGTTTATGACGTAGACGTCATTACACTCCTCGAAGGGGGAGACGGTAAATCCGAGGCTCTCAAAGCGCTCACCGACCGCCTCTGTCTCGTAACTCGAGACCTTGCACCCGAGGGTGTACAATCCAACTCTGTACAAATCAGTTCTCCGTATAAATTTCGGGCTTAAGAACGCCTATGTAGGGGAGCGTGCGATATCTTTCGGCAAAATCAAGACCGTAGCCGACGACGAACTCGTCGGGAATCTCGATGCCTCTGTAATCGGGCTCAAACTCCACGGTTCTCCTGGATGGCTTGTCGAGAAGGGTGCAGGTCTTAACACTGCGTACACCCTTGTTGACGAGATACTTCGTAAGGTAGGAGAGCGTTCTGCCGCTGTCGATTATATCCTCGATAATAAGCACGTCGCAGGTGTTAAGATCGGGGCGAACGAGATCAAGCACGATGTTTATGCTACCCGTAGAAACGGTTCCCGTGCCGTATGAGGATACCTTCATACAATCGATCTCGGAGGGTACGGTAAGCTTTTTCATAAGGTCACCCATGAAGACTATCGAGCCCTTCAGTATACAGAGGAGCACGAGCTTTTTATCGGGAGAGGCGTAGTCGCGGCTGATCTCTGCGGCGAGCCTCGTTACGGCAGTGTCGAGCTCTGCCTCATTTATTAAAATGTGATCAATATCCTTATTCATATCTTCACCGTCCGTTTTATTTAGTCAATATTTTGACAAATACTATTCTAACAGATAGGAAGAAAAAAGTCAATAAGGTATCACACATTTTAAAAGTATATATAGGTTTTTTGAAAAATATTTAATTTTTCTCTTGACAAAGCGTGGGTTTTAGGCTATAATATACTCTGCTTTCGTATGAATACGCAAGGATGAGGCCGTAAAATCGGCTTCCGACGTTAATTATTTTGAAGGAGGTGCTATCATGAAAAGAACATATCAGCCTAAGAAGAGACAGAGAAAAAAGGAACATGGTTTCAGAAAAAGAATGGCAACCGCTAACGGTAGAAAAGTTCTTAAGAGAAGACGCGCCAAGGGTAGAGCTAGGCTCACCTATTAATTAGTCACTCTACGTGATAGGTCGCACAAGCGACGTACAAAACCCTCCGATAAAGCGCGGACCCGTGCATTATCGGGGTTTTTGTTTGAATGGGGTACGGATATGAAATTCAGAGCTATCTGCGAAAATCATCTGTACTCAAAAGCGTATTCCAAGGGTAAGAGAGCAGTGACGTCGGCTCTCGCAGTTTACGTATTACCCGATTATGCCGCAAAGCGGCTGGCGAAGGCTCATCCGGAAAAGAAAACGGTCAACAGGATCGGATTGACCGTATCCACGAAGCTCGGAGGCGCGGTGGTAAGAAGCCGCACGAGGCGAATACTGCGCGAGGGACTGCGTGCGCTTGAAGCGGAAAGACCGCTCAAGGTAGGCTTCCTCATAGTTATCGCGGCGCGCTCGGCATCCGTAGGTCTCAAGAGCGGCGATATCAAGCGCGAGCTGGGTATCGCATTCAACAAACTCGGTATGTATAAACAGGACTCGGTATGAAGCACGTTATGATATGGCTCATACGCCTGTACCAAAAATTCATCTCTCCGATAAAACCGCCCTGCTGCAGGTTTACACCGACCTGCTCTGCCTATGCTATCGAAGCATTCAAGACTCGTGGCTTTTTTGTCGGGCTGATCCTTACTGTGTGGCGCATATTGCGCTGTAACCCATTCTCCCGCGGCGGATACGATCCGGTGCCGAAAAAGGGACTCAGAAACAAGCCCGAATGCAGAACGTCGGAGCATACAGATGACGGTGATACCGAAACGATCAACTAAAGAAAAGGAATATTTCCCAAATGTTTGACTGGCTATACGAATTAGTAGGATCCATGCTCGCATGGTTCAGTAGTCTGTTCGGAGGAAGCTACGCGCTCGCGCTGCTCCTCTATGCTTTGCTATTCAAGCTACTCTTCCTGCCCTTCTCTATCAAGCAGCAGAAGAACCAGATCAAGATGGCAAAGCTCACACCCAAGATCCAACTCATAAAAGCAAAATATAAAGGAAGAAACGATCAGGCATCTCAGCAGAAGATGCAGCAGGAGATCATGGAGTTCCAGCAGAAGGAGGGCTATTCTCCCTTCTCGGGCTGTCTTCCCCTTCTCCTTCAGTTCCCGATCATTATTTTCCTTTACAATATTATCAGAAACCCCCTATCCTATATCTGTAAGCTCGGCGACGAGGCGGTACAGAAGATAAATCAGGTGATCAACTCGACAGCGGACGTGGTTCCCGATCTCGAGAACTTCAAGAGCATCGATCAGATCACGCTCATAGGTAAGATCGAGTCCTATCTCGCCGAAGGTAAAGAGGGACTCGCGGAGTGGGCGGAGGAGCTCGCGCTTCTTCCCAATTTCCACTTCCTCGGTCTCAACCTTGCAGAGGAGCCCAGCATCCAGAACATCTCCTGGCTCGTAGTAATTCCCATTATTGCGGCGGCTCTCACCTGGCTCTCTATGTTCCTCACCCGTAAGTGGAACGGTAACCCCAACGAGCTCGCAGGTCAGGACGGTCAGGCACAGATGTCCATGAAGATGATGGATCTCATGATGCCCATAATGACACTCTTCATCGCGTTCGGCTTCTCCGGTATGCTCGGCGTATACTGGATCTATCAGTCGGCACTCGGTATTCTCCAGACCTTCATTATCTCCCGTACTATGCCCCTCCCCCGTTTCACCGAGGAGGAGATCAAGGAGATGAGAAAGGCAGAGAAGGCTGCGGAAAAGGCGCAGAGAGCACAGCTCAAGGAGGCTCCCAAGTATCGCTCGCTCCACTATATCGACGACGATGACTACGATACTCTCCCCGAGCTCAAGAACGAGGGCGGCGCGAAGAAGGATAATGCTCCCACAAACAGCGACATTCCCGAAATCAAAGATTAAATAAGGTAAATATAAGTAATATGATTAAAGAAGTAACTTCAGCAGGTAAGGACATCCTCGAGGCTAAGGAAAATGCCCGCGCCGCTCTCGGCGTAGGCGAGCTCGACGACGTCCAGTTTGAAATAATCGACGCCGGCACCAAGGGCTTCTTCGGCTTTATGTCGAGACCCGCAAAGGTCAGAGCGTACATTGAGACACCTGACGCACAGGACAGACCCGCACGTCACGAGCGTCCCAAGAAGGACCGCGGTGAGCACCGCCACGACGACAAGCGCCGTGATGATAAGCCCCGCGACAAGAAGCCCGAGAAGCAGAATAAGCCTAAGCAGGAGAAGGCTCCTAAGCAGGAGAGAGCTCCTAAGCAGGAGAACGTGGAAAAGAACTCCAAGCCGAAGAGTGAGGTCATTCCCGAGGCCGAGCTCAAGATGGAGCTCCGTACCGTATCCGAGGGCGAGGATATGTCCTTCGACTTCGTTAAGACCGTTCTTTCCGATATTGGACTCACCGCAGTAGCAGAGCTCTACGCGTGCGAGGACGGCACAAGACGCATCAACATCGTCGGCGACGACGCATCCATCCTCATCGGTCACCACGGTGACACTCTCGATGCTCTCCAGTACCTCGCAAACCTGGCGAGCGCGAGAAAGAACGTAAACGGTGAGCGCGACAAGAGCCGCGTTACTATCGATATCGAGGGCTACAGAAAGAAGAGAGAAGAGACTCTCAGAGCACTCGCGCGCAGAATGGCAGCTAAAGCTCTTCGCAACAGAAGAAGCGTTATGCTCGAGCCGATGAGCGCATACGAGCGCCGTATCATTCACTCCGAGATACAGAACATCGAGGGCGTGTCGACTAATTCGATAGGCTCCGATAACAACAGAAAGATCGTTATCTTCCTCACCGACAAGAAGCCTCGCGGCATCTTCGAGGAGGAGAAGGCGACACCTCTCGCAGACGAGTTCGCTTCTGACGAGGCTACCGAGAGCACCGCGTCCATCGAGGCTACCGAGGTTGCAGTAGAGTGCGATGACAGCTCCTGCGAGCAGATCACCGTCGAGCCCCTTCGTCCCGCAGATGAAGTCGCAGAGCTCGAGGAAGACGATAAGTAATATGAAAATAGCTGCTTTCGACGTAATAGCGGCAATCTCGACCCCACCCGGCAAGGGTGGGGTTGCGATTATCCGTGTGTCGGGAGACGGTGCGTTCCGAGTTGCAGAGAGGGTATTCCTCTCCGCTGTAGAAAAGGACTTCTCCGCTCTCCCGCCGAGAGTACAGTGCTACGGATACGTTATGGACGGTGACGAGCGAGTCGACGACGTTCTGCTTACCAAATTCCCCGCTCCCCACTCCTACACCGGTGAGGATACCGTAGAGATATCCTGCCACGGAGGAATCCTCGTTCAGCGCACGTTGCTTGAGCTGCTCTATAAGTCGGGTGCAAGACCCGCGGAGGCAGGTGAGTACACGCGGCGTGCGTTTATCAACGGACGGATTACGCTGACCGACGCCGAGGCGATCGGCACACTTCTCGATGCAAAGAGCCGCGATCAGATGAGGCTCGCGGGAGAGAGATCGCGCACGAGGCTTACCGAGAGGCTCGACGAAATAAGAGCGCGCCTCGTCGGACTGATGAGCTCGGTATACGCACGGATCGATTATCCCGACGAGGATCTCGGTGACTATACCGACGCAGAGCTGTCAGAGGAGCTCGGTGCTGTTGCACACGATATGTCGTCGCTCGCCGATACCTACCGCACGGGACGAGCCGTAAGTGAGGGTATCAGCGCCGTGATATGCGGCAAGCCCAACGTAGGCAAGAGCTCGCTATACAATCTGCTCGTCGGCGAGGATGCGGCAATCGTAACGAGCGTCGAGGGCACCACGCGAGATGTGCTCGAGCGCACCGTTCCACTCGGACGAGTGATGCTGAGGCTCGCGGATACTGCAGGTATTCGAGACACCGATACGGTCGACGAGGTTGAGCGCATCGGCATCGAGAGAAGCCGCAAAATGATGGAAAAATGTGAGCTTTTATTTGCAATTTTTGATATTTCACGGCCTGTTGACGATTATGACAGATGGCTGATAGATGAGATAGAGAAGATAGACTGTCCTAGGATCGCACTGCTCAACAAATGTGACGAGACCGCACACTTTGATGGGACTGTACTCGACGGACGCTTCGATGCAGTGCTCGAGATATCGACGGTCGCGAACACAGACGAGGCTGTAAAAGCTCTTGCCGACGTAGTGAATAAGCTCTACACCAACGAGAAAATAACCGTCGGTGAGGATGCGATAATCTCCTCGGCACGTCAGCACGCCGCACTGCTACGTGCGCTTGAGCTGGTATGTACCGCACGCGATGCACTTGCTATGGGTGTTCCGCAGGACGCGGTATCCAGCGATATAGAGCGCGCGATAGGTGCACTCGGCGAGCTCGACGGACGGGAGGTCGGTGAAGCCGTGGTGGCTGATATCTTTTCGCGCTTCTGCGTAGGAAAATAATTAAGGAGACGGAGACGCAAATGGAAGAAAAACGATTCAGAAAAAACGATTCGGGATTTATCTGTGCGAGCTGCGGTAAGGAGGTCCTCCCTCTCGGATACACCTCGCGCAACCACTGTCCCTTCTGCCTCTGCTCGCTCCACGTGGATATAAATCCCGGCGACAGAGCCAACCCCTGCGGAGGTATTCTTCGTCCGGTGCAGACTCTCCCCGACCCCAAGCGCGGTTATATAATCATACACCGATGTGATAGGTGCGGCGCGACTGTGAGGAACAAGTCGGCGCACGAGGCGAAAATACAACCCGACGACACAGATCTCTTGATAAAGCTGACGGCGGGCTCGGGTGGCAGATGACCCGCACGCTCTAGGCGAGCACGAACTCCCGCACACCGAAAACACCGGGCAGGCGATGACTCGGGAGAAAGCACGCCGAAAGTGCGATAGGCTTCGTTAGATAAATTCAACAAAAAACACGCCCTCGATTTGTGTATTACGCGCAAATTTCGGGGGCATTTTTAATTTTTAGTAAACATAGTTTGTTAAAGTATTAACTTTTGATTTTTCTATTGATTTAAACAGAAAAATGTGGTAAAATATTATTTGGTGAAAGTTGGACTTTTTTCCATTTATATATAACCGGAGGCTACGGTGTATAAAAAGCTGGTAAGCATCACTTACGTTTTAAATATAGTATTTCAGTCCTTTTTCAACCTCGCTCTGCCGATGCTCCTGATGGCGGGCGGTGCGTGGTTGCTCGTCGAATACGCATCACTTCCCGAGTGGATATACGCTCCTCTCATAGTATTCGGTGCGCTGACGGGACTGTACTCTATGGTACGGTTTATACTGTCTGCGATGTCTGCACTCGATAGACTCGAGCGCGAGCATAAGGGCGGAAGATCAAATAACGGAGATAACAATGAAAGATAACAAATTACCCCTAACCGAGGTGGCGGTGCTTGCGGCGTGTGAGGTGGCGGTGGCGATACTTGTGGTGATCGGCTATATCGTCGCGGATCTCGGCTTTGGCATTGATTTCACATATCGCGTCGTGACCGGAGCTCTGCTCGGATGCGCCGTTACGGTGCTGAATTTTCTATTTCTCACCCTGTCGGTAAACAAGCAGATCAACAGCTTCGTTGAGCTACGCGGCAGTCGCGAGATGGATGAGGAGGAGGCGGAAAAATTCACCTCCGAGCATTCCGCGGCTATACAGAATGCGATAAAGCTCTCATTCCTCGTAAGAACAGTCTCAATACTCGCGACACTCGTGCTCGCATTCCTCACCGATGCGTTTGAACCCATCGCCACGGTGATACCTCTGCTCACCTACCGCCCTGCGATAACGGTATGCGGTAGCGTGCTCGGAAAAATAAACAAGAAAAAGGAGGTCACGGAATAATGGAAGTTAACGGCCCTATAGTCTACTGGAAGCTACCCTTTGATCTGCCGCATACGGATATCTTTACGCTGAAGAATTTCATAACGCAGACAACTGTTACCCTCTTCACCGTGACGCTTATACTCATAATTCTGGCTCTTGTGATAAACAAGACGATGAAGAAGCGACCCGGAAGATTTCAGGTCGTGGTCGAGAAGCTCGTTACGATGCTTTACGGTCTCGTCGAGGACACGATGGGTAAGCACAATCTCAAGTTCGCGCCCTACATCGGCACTCTCTTTCTCTCCTCTGTGTTCTGCACTCTCATCGGTATGACGCAGGTATTCCGATCCGCGACGGCTGATCTCTCGGTCACTGCGGCATGGGCGATAGTAACCACCGGTATGGTATGGTATAACAACATCAAAAACTTCGGCTTCGGTGCGTGGCTCAAGGGCTTCACCGAGCCTATCGTCGTAATGACTCCCATGAACATCGTATCCGAGATCGCATCTCCACTCTCGATGGCGTTCCGTCACTTCGGTAACGTTGCCGGTGGCTCGGTGCTCACAACGCTCATTTATTGGGCACTCGGCGGTGCATCAACGCTGGTGCTCTCATGGCTTCCGGAGGCAATTTCCTCGATACCGATACTCCAGGTTGGTATACCCGCGTTTCTCTCGATCTACTTTGACCTCTTCTCTGCTTTCGTGCAGGCGCTCGTGTTCTCGCTTCTGACGATGGTTTACGTCGGCGGCGCGTGCCCTCCGCCCGAGGAGCTCCCCGAGAAAAGGCGCAAGAAAATAGCTAAAAAAGAAAACTAATATTTACATTTCAGCTCAAAATAATATTAAAATAAAAAACAATATTTCAGGAGGATTTTAAAAAATGGATGTTAATGCAGCTAAGATGCTCGGTGCAGGTCTCTGTATGGGACTCGGTGCTATCGGCCCCGCTATCGGTGAGGGTAACGCAGTAGGTAAGGCTCTCGAGGCTATGGCACGCCAGCCCGAGATGGCAGGTAACCTTCGTACCAACATGATCCTCGGTTGTGCTATCACCGAGACCACCGGTATCTACTCTCTCGTCGTTTCCCTTCTTCTTATGTTCCTTTGATCCGAGAATATCGGTTATAATTCGCAAAGGAGATATCCATGGGATTACTTGAAATAGCATTCGATGTTGAAAAATTCGTCGGTGTCAACGGCTGGACGATCCTTTTCGCGTGGTGCAACCTGCTCATACTGTATCTCTTTCTTCGTAAGCTTCTCTTCAAGCCTATCAAGAATATGATAGACTCGAGGCAGAAGGAGATCGACGATATGTACTCCGATGCCGAGAAGTCGCGCACGGATGCCGAGGCTATGAAGGTGGAATATACCGAGCGTCTCGAGCACGCGACCGAGGAGAGTGAGGAGATACTCCGCGCCGCACAGCGCAGAGCTGAGCTCAAGGAGGAGGAGATCCTCCGCGATGCGAATGCCGAGGCGGCAAGAGTTCTCGAGCGTGCAGAGGAGCAGATCGAGCTCGAAAAGAAGCGCGCTATCAACGAGGTAAAGGATGAGGTATCCGGCCTCGCGATCGAGATAGCGGGCGCAGTTATCGGCAGAGACGTGTCGGATGAGGAGCACCGCGACCTCATAGACGAGTTCATCAGCGGACTCGGTGACTCGAATGATTAACGTACAGGAATACGGCAAGGCTCTCTTTGAGCTGGCAGTCGAGTCAAATAACACAAAAAAGACCTACGGGGACATCTCGCTCGTGCGTGACGCGCTCGAGGCTAACCCCGAATATACGAAGCTGCTCGACACGCCGGCGATAAGCCACGAGGAGCGCATCACGCTCATTGATGAAGCATTCTCCGGTGTCGACGAGTATGTCGCAAATCTCGTGAAGATGATGGCGGACGGACACGTCTCCTATCTTTTCCCGAAGGTGGCAGAGGTGTATTCCACACTCTACGACGAGTTGCTCGGAATCGAGCGTGTCGAGGCAATAAGTGCCGTCGCGCTCACCGAAAAGCAGCGCGAGGCGCTTACGAAAAAGCTCGAGCGCATCACCGGTAAGACTGTGGTGCTCACCGTGACGGTCGACAGATCCATACTCGGCGGTATGAAGCTCCGCTACGGCTCGTGCCAGCTCGACGGCTCGGTCAAAACGAGGCTCGACACTCTCGCGAGGAGCCTATCCGGCACCGTTATATAGCGGTATGCTACGGGTCGTGTCGAGTTTTCGACACATTTCTACCTCAAAACAGGTATACAAGAACGCATCTTTCAACATTAAGAAATAAAAGTTGGTGATAAAATGCAGTCCAGAATTGATGATATCAGTAAGATAATCAAAGAACAGATAAAAAGCTATTCGAGAAAGACCGAGCAGGACGAGGTAGGTTACGTACTTACAGTCGGTGACGGTATCTCGAAGGTTCACGGACTCGATAAATGCCGCGCAAACGAGTTGCTTGAATTCACGAACGGAACCTACGGTATGGCGCTCAACCTCGAGGAAAACCTCGTCAGCGCAGTACTCCTCGGTACCGACGTCGGAATCACCGAGGGCAGTATCGTAAAGCGCACCGGCAGAGTCGTATCCGTCCCCGTCGGCGAGTCGCTCGTCGGTAGGGTCGTAAACGCTCTCGGTCAGCCCCTCGATTCGAAGGGACCGATCACGGCAAGCGAATACAGCCCCATCGAGCGCCGCGCGTACGGCATTATTGAAAGAAAATCGGTATCGGTGCCCCTGCAGACGGGTATCAAGGCTATCGACTCCATGATCCCTATCGGACGCGGTCAGCGTGAGCTGATCATCGGCGACAGGCAAACGGGTAAGACGGTCATAGCTACCGACACAATAATCAACCAGAAGGGCAAGAACGTCATCTGTATCTACGTTGCAATAGGTCAGAAGCAGTCCACCGTAACCGAGGTCGTTGATACACTCTACAGAAACGGCGCTATGGATTATACCATCGTCGTTGCCGCAACGGCATCCGATCCCGCACCCCTTCAGTACATCGCACCGTATGCAGGCTGTGCGATGGGAGAATACTTCATGGATCGCGGTCGAGACGTGCTCATCGTTTACGACGATCTCTCGAAGCACGCAGTTGCGTACAGAGCACTTTCCCTGCTCATCAGACGTCCTCCGGGCCGTGAGGCGTACCCCGGAGACGTATTCTATCTTCACTCCCGTCTTCTCGAGCGCGCTGCAAGACTCGCACCCGAGTACGGTGGCGGCTCGCTGACGGCACTGCCCATTATCGAGACGCAGGCAGGTGACGTTTCGGCGTATATTCCCACGAACGTAATTTCCATCACGGACGGTCAGATATTCCTCGAGACAGAGCTGTTCCACTCCGGTGTACGTCCTGCCGTTAACCCGGGTATTTCGGTATCCCGAGTTGGCGGTAACGCGCAGATCAAAGCGATGAAGAAGGTTGCCGGCACGCTCAAGCTGCTCTACTCGCAGTACAGAGAGCTGCAGGGATTTGCACAGTTCGGCTCAGATCTCGATGCAGATACCAAGGCACGCCTTGCACAGGGTGAGCGCATCGTTGAGGTGCTGAAGCAGAACAGAAACTCGCCGATCGAGGTAGAGCTGCAGGTAGCTATAATCTTTGCAGTCGTAAATAATATGCTCGCGGACGTTCCCACCGATCGCATACGCGATTTTGAGGACGAGCTCTTCAACTATTTGAGAGCAACAAAGGATAATATTCTCGCTTCTATACGTGAGAGCGGTGTCATCTCCGAGGAAGCAGATGCCGAGCTCAGAGCGGCAATCGAGCATTGTAAGGAAAAGTTCGTTTAATGATGGATTTTTCTAAGTTTAATTTACAAAACAGCAGTTTTAAGGTGGTGAAATAATGGCAGGCGCATCAATGAACGGAATAAAATCGCGCATTAAAAGCGTCACGGGTACCATGCAGATAACCAAGGCTATGGAGCTCGTTGCCACGTCGAAGCTCCGCCGTGCAAAGGAGAGAGTCGAGGCGTCGCGCCCATTCTACGAGACACTCGGAGAAGCTATCGCTGAGATGCTCACGTCCGATGAGGTACGCTCAAGTGAGTGGACCGAGCGGCGCGAGGCGGGAAAGCTACTGTGCATCGTCATTGCGGGCGACCGCGGTCTGGCCGGTGGATATAACGCAAACGTTTTCCGCGAGGCAAAGGCGCTAGCCGATGGACGTGAGGTGACCTATCTGCCGATAGGTAAGAAGGCACTGGAGTACTATAAGCACCGCGGTGCTGATATATTCTCACACGGATTTGAGTACGTGCAGGATACCTCAGTCGGTGACGCCATTGAGATCGGCCGTCAGGTGACAGATGCCTTCATATCGGGCGAGGTGACAGAGGTGGCGATCGTCTATACACGTTTCGTTTCTATGCTGACACAGATGCCCGTCCACGAGCAGCTTCTGCCGCTGGGTGTGAGCATCGGTGAGAAAAAAACCAGCAGTCCCCTCTACGACGGCGACCCCGAGGAGATGCTCACATTGATCGTTCCGCAGTACGTCGGCGGCATAGTATACTGTGCCACCTGCGAAGCACTCGCCTCCGAATCAGGCGCGAGAAGAACGGCTATGAACTCCGCAAACAAGAACGCGGAGGAAATGATCAGCACGCTGATGCTGAAATACAACAGAGCCCGTCAGGCAGTCATCACGCAGGAGATCACCGAGATCGTCTCGGGTGCTGACGCGATGAACTGACGAAAAACGTGACACGCCCCTCCACTACGGTGTGTCAAAAGCATTTCAGAGTGCCGCACGGCAACGCGGCGGTGCGGTTTTGAAGAAAGGAATACTAGCGATGAATCAAAACATCGGTAAGGTAATACAGATTATCGGTCCCGTGCTCGATATCAAATTCGACAAGGGACATCTCCCGGATCTTTTGAACGCGATCGAGATCGATCATAACGGAACGAGAGTCGTATGTGAGGTTGCGAGCCAGATCGGCGACGACGTCGTAAGATGTATCGCTATGTCGTCGACCGACGGTATGTGGCGCGGCATGGACGCCGTAGATACGGGCAGCGGCATCACAGTCCCCGTCGGTACCGAGACGCTCGGCAGAATATTCAACCTCCTCGGCGATGCGATAGACAATCAGCCTCAGCCCGAGTCGGCGGAGCGTTGGTGCATACACAGAGATCCTCCCTCCTACTCCGAGCAGGAGGGCACGACCGAAATCCTCGAGACCGGTATCAAGGTCGTTGACCTGATCGCCCCTTATGCTAAGGGCGGTAAGATCGGTCTGTTCGGCGGTGCGGGCGTTGGCAAGACGGTCCTCATCATGGAGCTTATCAACAACGTTGCAAAGCAGCACGGCGGCATCTCGGTGTTCTCGGGAGTCGGCGAGCGCACGCGTGAGGGTAACGACCTCTATAACGAAATGAAGGAATCCGGGGTTCTCTCGAAGACCGCACTCGTGTACGGTCAGATGAACGAGCCTCCCGGAGCGAGAATGAGAGTTGCGCTCTCCGGTCTGACTATGGCGGAATATTTCCGCGACAGAGAGGGTCAGGACGTGCTTCTCTTCATTGATAACATTTACAGATTTACACAGGCGGGCTCCGAGGTTTCGGCGCTTCTCGGCCGTATGCCCTCTGCGGTAGGATATCAGCCCACGCTGGCGACCGAAATGGGTGCGCTCCAGGAGCGTATCACCTCAACGAAGCGCGGCTCTATCACCTCGGTACAGGCGGTATACGTCCCCGCGGACGACCTCACCGACCCCGCTCCCGCTACGACCTTCGCGCACCTTGATGCAACGACGGTCCTCTCACGTAGTATCGCATCTCTCGGTATCTACCCCGCTGTCGATCCTCTCGACTCCACCTCGAGAATACTCTCACCGGACGTTGTCGGAATCGAGCACTACGAGGTAGCACGCGACGTGCAGAAGATCCTCCAGAGATACAAGGAGCTGCAGGATATCATCGCGATCATGGGTATGGAAGAGCTTTCCGAGGAGGACAAGCTCGTGGTCGGACGTGCAAGAAAGATACAGAGATTCCTCTCCCAGCCCTTCACGGTTGCGGAGCAGTTTACCGGTATGGAAGGCCGCTACGTGCCTCTCAAGGAGACCGTCAGAGGCTTCCGTGAGATACTCGACGGTAAGCACGACGATCTGCCCGAGTCGGCATTCCTCTTCGTCGGTACTATCGACGAGGCTGTCGAGAAGGCAAAGAAGCTGAAGGCGTGAGTCTGATGGAAAGGCGGGAAGAAAAGTGAAGCCCTTTCATCTTGAAATAGTCACACCCGACGGCTCGGCATTTGACGGTATGGCAGAGAGCCTGCTCGTCCGCACGACCGAGGGTGACGTTGAGATACTCGCAGCGCATGCCGATTATCTGGCGACAGTAGCTACCGGCAGAACGCGTCTCATAATTGGCGGCGAGGAGAAATTTGCATCGTCGCAGGGAGGCTTTCTCTCGGTTGCGGGTGGCGAGGTAAGACTGATCACTACCACCTTTGAGTTTGCCGAGAATATAGATCTCGATCGCGCAAAGGTGGCGAGAGAGCGTGCAGAGGATGAGCTTTCCAGAGCGAAAAGCGACCGCGACATCGAGCTTGCGAAGGCGAGACTCACGCGTGCTCTCAACAGAATATATGTCGCTGAAATGAAGTAATATTCATTTTAAAATCGGCATTTTGAACGGTTTAGTTTACATTTAACCATAGTTTTATATTTTTTAAGAGCGGAGCACGTCTTAAATTGCGGCTCCGCTCTTCGCTTGTTTTTTCACCGTTTTCCTAGGATCTGTACGCTTCACATCGAGTCGATATAATACCGGTATCTATATTACCTTACCACATAGTTATTTTTAACATTTTTATATTGATTTTCGTCTTAATGTATGTTATAATGGTCAAACAAACTCTGCGATATTCAACGGAGAAAAGCAATGAGGAAAACGACCTTTTTACTTCTTATAATAATGACACTATCGATGCTCCTCTCCTCCTGCCACGTCGGAGGTTCGACAAGCGGCGGCGAAGCTACGCTTCCCGACCCCGATGAGGAAGAGTCTGTAGTATTTCGTGCCGATAAAAGGACCAGCATCATATACTCTGCCACAGCAGACCGCAACAGCATAAACGCGCTCAGCGCGGCGATCAACTCAACACTCGGTCACCGGCCGCTCAAAAACGGAGCGAGTGCCGAGGAGGTCGACTACGAGATAGTCCTCGGAGATACCGACCGCGAGATAACCGCACACGCATACGAGCAGCTGGATAAAATGCAGGATAAGGGTGTCGCATATCTGCGATATCTCGTATATGCAGAGGGGCGCTCGATCGCTATCGTATACGACCCAACCGAAACGAAGGGCATCAATATCTTCGCACTTACCCACGCGGTCGACAGGTTTATCAGCACCTTCTTTACCGAGCCAGCCGACAAGGTTGCAATTCCGCACGGCATAGTGCACGCAGGATACGTAAATCTTTCCGACGAGCAGGCGAAGATAGACGAGCAGGTAAAGGCGCAGGAATGGGCAGATCTCAAATATTTTCTTTCCTCCTATGAGAACGGCGATGCGATATACGAGCAGCTCGAGGCGTTGTACGCGACCTACGAGCCGTCCATCGTAAATTGGCTCGCGAAGCTCTACGAGCCGCACAACTGCTTCTGCGGTGAATGTAAAAAAGGCGAGATGGCCTGCTACGGCGGCGGCTTTTACTACTCAAATTCCGCGCGTGACAACGAATACGTATATTCCGGCGGCACGCCATACCGTCTGATGGCGGATGCGGAGAGCACGGCGCAGGCATTTGCTCTGGCAATAGAGTCGGGAATGGTAAGCGACAGATACAATGGATTTCCCACCGAAATGAAGGAGCAGGTGATAAAATTTCTGCGTGAGCTGCAGGACGAGAACGGCTTCTTCTATCACCCTCAATGGACTAAGGAGATGACGGATTCCTCACTCTCGAGGCGCGGACGCGATCTTGGCTCCTGTACAAGCCTGCTGTCGAGTCTCGGCTCGATGCCGAAATACGACGCTCCTAACGGCGCACAGGGTGAGGAGTCACTCGGAAACACCTCACTAACCGCACCTCTGGGTGGTTCTGCAGCAATCAACGCATCGCGCGTCGTGCTGACGGCGACGTATGCCGAGCACCTCGAGAGTGACGAGACCTTCCGCGCGTATCTCGCAGCAAATCTGCCCTCCGATGCGACGCCGGGCGGCGGAGCATCAAACGGCTTCTATTGGATAGGCAGTATGCTCAATTCCCAGCTCTCGCAGATAAAGCAGCGCGATCTGCAGCTTGCCGAAGCGGGTGCAGGCTACTCGCTCGCCGATATCCTCATCGAATGGCTGAACACCTACCAAAACTCAGAGACCGGACATTGGAGCCGGCAGGCCGATTACGCCGGCACTAACGGTCTATTGAAGATATCGGGTATATACTCAGCTCTAGGCGTGGCGATACCCCATGCAGATGCCGCAGCGAGATCTGCTATCAACGCCATCACATCGGATGAGACGGTCGAATCGGTGGTAGATATCTACAACACCTGGTACGCGGCGAAAAACGTCATCAAAAACATAGAGACCTACGGTGCAAGACCCGACGTAGACGGTGCATATATCCCCATTGCAGATAGGCTCGCAACTATCCGTACTGCGATCCGTGAGGTAGCACCGACTGCTATTGCGGCGACGATACAAAAGATCACGATCTTCAAAAAATCGGACGGCTCGTTCTCGTATCTTCCCGATCAGTCGAGCCCCCACTCACAGGGTATGCCCGTTGCTATTCCAGGTTCAAACGAGGGTGACGTAAACGCGACGGTGATCTGCACGACCGGAATAATAAGTAATCTCGCGGCGTGCCTTGAGCTACCCGTTTATCCGCCAATATTTTACGGTGCGGAAAAGATCGAATTCTCGAGTATAATTCAAAATCTGCTCAACGAGTCAAGAAGATAAGGATAAGGATAAGGTATGAAAAAAATTGCACTACTATTGCTGATAATAACGATTCTATCGACGCTCCTCTCCTCCTGCCACGTCGGAGGTTCGACAAACGGCGGAAACGGTGACGAAGCTACGCTTCCCGACCCCGATGAGGAAGAGTCTGTAGTATTTCGTGCCGATAAAAGGACCAGCATCATATACTCTGCCACAGCAGACCGCAACAGCGTAAACGCGCTCAGCGCGGCGATCAACTCAACACTCGGTCACCAGCCGCTCAAAAACGGAGCGAGTGCCGAGGAGGTCGACTACGAGATAGTCCTCGGAGATACCGACAGAGAGATCACCGCACACGCATACGAGCAGCTGGATAAAATGCAGGATAAGGGTGTCGCATATCTGCGATATCTCGTATATGCCGAGGGGCGCTCGATCGCTATCGTATACGACCCAACCGAAACGAAGGGCATCAATATCTTTGCACTTACCCACGCGGTCGATAGACTTGTCCACGCCTTCTTTACCGAGCCAGCCGACAAGGTTAAAATTCCGCACGGCGTGGTGCACGCGGGGTACGTAAATCTTTTCGACGAGCAGGCGAAGATAGACGACGGTGTGCGAGAGGGCTACTGGACGGCACTCAAGCAGAAGCTGTCGAAGCGCGAGCGCGGCGACGAGATATACAAAGAGATAGAGGCACTCTACACGGTATACGATCCCGCTATCGCGGTATGGATCGCGGGTCTCTACGAGCCCTACAACTGCTTCTGCGGCGAATGTAAAAAGGGTGAGCTCGCCTGCTACGGCGGTGGCTTCTACTACTCAAATTCTGCGCGAGATAACTATACCGTCAATTACAAAGGCTCAACCTATAGGCTGATGGCAGATGCAGAGAGCACTCTGCAGGCTCTCAATCTTATTTCAGGAGCGGGAATAACGAGCAGCATCAACCTGCCCGGCTGGATGAAGGAGCAGATAGTGACATTCATACGCGCCCTACAGGACGAGAACGGCTTCTTCTACCATCCTCAATGGCCGAAATCGATGACGGATAAGTACACCTCACGCCGTGCGCGCGACCTTTCCTGGTGCACGAGCATACTCTCGACCTTTGGATCGATGCCGAAATACGACGCACCTAACGGTGTAAAGGGTGAGGAATCGCTCGGTAGCTCGGCAAATCTGACTTCACCGCTTGGCACGTCTGCCGCCTCACAGGTATCGAAGGTCGTACTCACGGCGTCCTACGGAGCGCACCTCGAAAATGACGAGACACTGCGCGCGTATCTCGCACAATACCTCCCCGCAGATGCAAGACCCGGCAAAGGTGCGGCGAACGGCTTCTATTGGATAGGAAACAACATCACGGCGCAGATGAGCGAGATCAAGTCCCGAGACAGGCAGCTTCAGGCTGAGGGTGCCGACTACTCGCTCGTCGATATAGTTATCGAGTGGTTCACAACCTATCAGAATACCGAGACGGGACATTGGAGCACTAAGGAAAATTACGCAGGCACGAACGGTCTACTAAAGATCTCCGGTATATACTCAGCTGCCGGAGAGGCGTTTCCTAACGCTGATGCGGCGGCGAGATCGGCTATCAATGCCATCACCTCCGATGAGGATGTTGGTGCCGTGGTGGATATCTACAACACCTGGTTTGCCGCGGATAACATCATAAGTAATATAAAAACCTATGGCACCGACGAGGTAATAGACGGGGTTCTCGTTACCAAGGAAGAAAGGCTTGCAAAAATCAGATCTGCTATAAACTCGGTAGCGCCCGAGGCTATCAAAGCAACGCGAGAGAAGATCTCGCTCTTCAAAAAGAGCGACGGCTCATTCTCATATCTCAAGAATATGTCATCAAGCACATCGCAGAGCATGCCCGTCGCTATCTACGGCTCAAATGAGGGCGACGTAAACGCGACGATCATCTGCACTACGGGCATACTCGGATATATGTTCTCCTGCCTCTCGCTATCAGGATATCCAAAGATCTGCTACGGCATCGATAGGATAAGCTTTAACGAGATAATATGGGATAGCTACGAGAACCCGTAAAGAAGTTAAATAGCGCAACAAAATAAACAAAAACACGGTAGAGTCCAATCGGACTTTACCGTGTTTTTTATAGTCAAATGCAAACTTGAGTTCACATTTTTGGAGTTTTAGCTATTAAGCCTCGGCTGATACCGCCTCGGAGGTCTCATCGATCTCAACGTTGCTCTCGGTGAGAAGCTCGGTGGAGTACACAGTCTCCTCATCGTCAGAGACCGTGAAGGAGGTGGTGAGGGAGATATCGTCCTCCTCGACCTTTGTATCCTCGATCTCGACTGCGCGGTACTTACCAAGACCCGTACCTGCGGGAATGAGCTTACCAATGATGACGTTTTCCTTCAAGCCGCGCAGGTAGTCAACCTTACCGTGGATAGCCGCCTCGGTAAGAACCTTGGTGGTCTCCTGGAAGGATGCCGCAGACATGAAGGACTCGGTTTGCAGAGAAGCCTTGGTGATACCCAAGAGAATGGTACTTCCTACTGCGTGGGTGAGACCTTCTTCGCCGTTTGCGATGCGGCGGTCGATTTCTTCGTTTGCCTTTTCGAGGTCCATAAAGTCAACGCTGGAACCAACGAGCAGCTCGGTGCTACCGCCATCTTCAATGCGCATCTTTCTGGTCATTTGACGTGCAATGATTTCAACGTGCTTGTCGTTTACGTTACAAGCTTGAGAACGGTAAACCTTTTGAATTTCCTTGATCAGATACTCATAAACAGCATCCAAACCAAGAACTCTCATAATATCAGCGGGAGCCTTGTTACCTTCGGTCATAGCCTCACCGACTTCGAGATGCTGACCTTCGATGATGGACAGCTTGGTGCCGTAAGGAATTTGATATTCCTTAACTTCTGCAACAACGCCCTCGGGTTGCTCTGCATCGGGATGAACGGTAACGGTATGAATGTTGGAGTTTTCTGCCATGCTGATGTGTGCTGTACCGCGAATTTCGCTGATAACAGCAGGCTTTTTGGGTTGACGTGCTTCGAAGAGTTCTTCAACACGAGGCAGACCCTGGGTAATGTCGGAACCTGCTACACCACCGGAGTGGAAGGTTCTCATGGTCAACTGCGTACCGGGTTCACCGATGGATTGTGCAGCGATAATGCCAACTGCTTCACCAACGTTAACCAGCTTGCCGTTTGCAAGGTCGGCACCGTAGCAGTGTGCACAAATGCCCTGCTTTGCATGACATTGGATAACTGTGCGGATGTTGACGCCCTTGATGCCTGCGGCAACAATGCGGCTTGCAGCCTCTTCGGTGATCATCTCGTCGTCGCCAACGATGATCTCACCGGTTTCGGGATGAACGACCTCGCCCATTGTGAAACGGCCAACGATACGGTCGGTAAGGGGCTCGAGAACGTTCTTCTTATCATCCATAATATCGGTGATATAAGTGGGTGTCTTGGAGTCGCACTTGATTTCGC
>JAZRBV010000051.1:0-4698 GCA_045635225.1 Eubacteriales bacterium | reverse complement strand
ACCACGAGCTCTCTCCTCGGGGCAGTTGTCGATCTGGCTGTAATCAAGGAACTCGGAACCGTTTGCAAGAGAAAGAGTCTTGGTGATCGCAGCGGTGAGGGTGGTCTTACCGTGGTCAACGTGACCGATGGTACCAATGTTAACGTGGGGTTTGGTTTTTTCAAACTTAGCCTTTGCCATTTTAATGATCCTCCTGGATTTTTTTATTTTTATTTTTTATTTGTAAATTTGAGACTTAACACTCAAGAGACTAACTTGGTTTGGTTTTACACAGGTTCGCTCGTATTTTTATGTCAAGTCTTTTTTATATCCAGCATTCGGTGCAGTGCCGAGGCACCGCACATCCTGCCAAGATATCGTTAAATACAAGGAAATGTAATCTATAGTTAGCAAATTCCCTGTTTTATCGCAAATTGCTGTCGAATTACTTCGCGCGGCTCTTTACGATCTCGTCCTGAATGGACTTCGGTACATCCATGAAGCCGTCGGGCTCCATTACGTATACCGCACGGCCCTGAGATCTCGAACGAAGAGCGGTTGCATAACCGAACATCTGTGCGAGAGGAACGTGAGCATAGATTCTGGTAACGCCTGCTGCGATCTGCTCCATAGAGTCCATCTGACCGCGGCGGGAGTTGATGTCACCGATAATATCACCCATGTAATCATCGGGTGTGGTTACGGAAACCTTCATGATAGGCTCGGTGAGAACGGGGTCTGCACGTCTCATAGCCTCCTTGAACGCCATAGATCCTGCGATCTTGAACGCCATCTCGGAGGAGTCGACCTCGTGGTAAGAACCGTCATAAAGAGTAACCTTACAGTCAACTACGTTGTAGCCTGCAAGAACACCTGCCTGCATAGCACCCTGGATACCTGCGTCAACTGCGGGGATGTACTCCTTGGGAATAGCACCGCCTGTAACAGCGTTGACGAACTCGTAGCCCTTGCCGGCTTCGTTAGGCTCAAGGGTGATCTTAACGTGACCGTACTGACCCTTACCACCGGACTGACGAGCATACTTGGTGTCCTGATCGACCTTCTTGCGAATGGTCTCCTTGTATGCAACCTGAGGTGCACCGATATTAGCCTCTACCTTGAACTCACGAAGAAGACGGTCAACGATGATCTCGAGGTGAAGCTCACCCATTCCGGCGATGATCGTTTGTCCGGTCTCATCATCAGTGTAAGTTCTGAAGGTGGGGTCCTCCTCAGCAAGCTTTGCAAGAGCGATGCCCATCTTCTCCTGACCTGCCTTCGTCTTAGGCTCGATAGCCTGACGAATAACGGGCTCGGGGAATACCATGGACTCGAGGATGATAGGATGCTTCTCATCACAGAAGGTATCACCGGTGGTGGTGTTCTTGACACCTACAACAGCCGCGATATCACCTGCGTAGCAGACGTCGATATCAGCTCTCTCGTTAGCGTGCATCTGAAGAATACGTCCGAATCTCTCGTCCGAATCCTTAGTGGAGTTGTATACCGCAGTTCCCTTAGCAACCGAACCGGAGTAAACTCTGAAGAAGCAGAGCTTACCAACGAAGGGGTCGGTCATGATCTTGAATGCGAGTGCGGAGAAGGGCTCGTCGTCGCTTGCGTGACGGCAATCCTCCTCGCCGGTCTCGGGATTAACACCCTTGATCGCTTCAATATCGGTGGGAGCGGGCATATATTCAATAATGTTATCGAGGAGCTTCTGAACGCCCTTGTTCTTGTAAGAGGTTCCGCAGCAAACGGGAACAATCTTATTATCAAGGGTAGCCTTACGGAGCGCAGCCTTAAGCTCGTCAACCGTAATCTCCTCTTCGTTGAAGAACTTATCCATGAGCTCGTCATCGGTCTCACAGATGGACTCGATCATGCTTGCACGGTACTCCTCAGCAAGCTCTCTCATGTCCTCGGGAATTTCCTCAACTCTCATATCCTTACCGAGATCGTCGTAGTAAACGTCAGCCTTCATCTCCATAAGGTCGACGATGCCGCGGAAGCTGGACTCCTTACCGATAGGAAGCTGAACGGGAACACCGTTAGCGCGGAGACGCTCCTTGATCATTTTTACAACGCGGAAGAAATCTGCACCCATGATGTCCATCTTGTTGATGTACGCCATTCTGGGTACCTTATACTCGTTTGCCTGGTTCCAAACAGTCTCGGTCTGGGGCTCAACGCCGCCCTTTGCACAAAGAACGGTAACAGAGCCGTCGAGAACTCTGAGAGATCTCTGAACCTCTACAGTGAAGTCAACGTGACCGGGGGTATCTATGATGTTTACGCGATACTTATTTGCCTTTGCAAGCTCTACATCGCTCTGGAACTTGGTAGGAACCCAATAGCACGTGGTAGCGGCGGAGGTGATAGTGATACCGCGCTCCTGCTCCTGTGCCATCCAGTCCATCGTAGCGGAACCGTCGTGAGTTTCACCTATACGGTGAGTTTTACCGGTATAAAAAAGGATTCTCTCGGTGGTAGTAGTCTTACCGGCATCAATGTGAGCCATGATACCGATATTTCTGGTATGCTCAAGCGAATATTCTCTTGCCATTTACCTGTATCTCCTTCTTTATAACGATTAGAATCTGTAATGAGCAAACGCCTTGTTTGCTTCTGCCATCTTGTGGGTGTCTTCCTTCTTCTTGAAAGCGCCACCCATGCCTGCCTTAGCGTCCATTATCTCGCCGGCAAGTCTTTCAGCCATGGTCTTTTCACCACGGGCTCTGGAATAAGTGATTATCCAACGGAGACCGAGTGTCTGTCTGCGCTCTGCGCGAACCTCCATGGGTACCTGGTAGTTAGAACCGCCGACACGGCGAGCCTTAACCTCAAGAACGGGCATTACGTTCTCAAGAGCTGCTACGAATACGTCAAGTGCGTTCTCTCCGCTCTTAGCCTCGATCGCTGCAAATGCGTCGTATACAATTCTCTGAGCTACACCCTTCTTACCGTCGTACATAATGTTGTTGATAAGCTTGGTAACAAGCTTGGAATTGTACAACGGATCAGGCAATACGTCTCTCTTGGAAATTTGACCTCTTCTAGGCACTGTACTTCCCTCCTTCATTAGATTATGATATCATAGGTACTCGAATGCACATTCCATATGAATGTCGATATTCGTTAGTGCTCGTTTTGCGATTTTTAGTAAACAACTATACCATCACAGCACGTGAGCACACACCGTCCGACTTTGTACCTTACTTCTTCGGACGTTTTGCTCCGTACTTGGAGCGGCCCTGCTTACGGTTTGCAACACCCTGGGTATCGAGCGTACCACGAATAATGTGATAACGTACACCGGGCAAGTCACGAACACGTCCACCACGGATAAGAACAACCGAGTGCTCCTGAAGGTTGTGGCCGATACCGGGGATGTAGGACGTAGCCTCCATTCCGTTGGTAAGTCTTACTCTGGCGATCTTACGAAGAGCCGAGTTAGGCTTCTTAGGTGTCGTAGTTGTAACCTTAGTGCAAACGCCTCTCTTCTGGGGCGAGGTCTTATCTGTAGCTTCATTACGGAGTGTGTTAAATCCACTCTGGAGTACAGGAGTCTTAGACTTGTACGCCTTGTCGCTACGACCTTTTTTTACGAGCTGCTTAAAGGTTGGCATGATTTTCCTCCTTCTTCTAGATATAGTGTTTATAGAAATCCGCTTCGGCAAATGCCTACCGAATGGGATATCATCATATTCAATATCGGCAAAAAGGCATAACTAGCCCTAGTTCCCGATAATACCGATATATTTTAACATCTACAATAGAGAATGTCAAGTCTTTTTAAAAAAAATTCTTCATTTTTTCAAAAAAAGAGCAAAATAACCTATTAAAAGTAGTTTTCTTCCTTTATTATTATATACAATACATCAAAAAACAAGAGAAAACATGCTATTTGGTTTTTAAAATGTTTTCGGATTTAAAAACAAAACTGTATTTTTCCTCTTCTTCATATTCCGAGTCTGCAAAGCGGCGAAGCAAAGCAAGCGACGGAGCGTTTCCTTTCATCACCTCACCGAATAAAGTATGGACACCGATGCTCTCTGCTATTCCCGCAAGACCGAGAAAAATCTTTTTACCGATACCTTGTCCTTGATATTCGGGTAGCACCCTGAAGGAAACAGACGCACCGCCCCTCCCGTCAAAACCAAACAACGTTCCTTCTCCTACAAAAAGGTTCTCAAGAGAGTCGGACAAAACCGTCGCCGCAAAGGTCATCGACTCATTGTTCTCAAACTCATCCCTGACGAAGTTTATAAAGTCAATTCCGTCACCGTTTGGTAAATCATCGGTCAAATTGTAACCAAAATACCTATTTAAGTTTACATTTTTTATTAATTTCTCGTACTCAGCCGCATATTGAACGGCGAATTCACCAAGATAAACATCATCCGACAGATACTCGGGAAGCTCATCCACGAGCATACACTCATTAACTATTTCTATCATAAGACTTCCGTCCTCATCCTCACCGAGATTATAATGCTCTGCACCTCGCAGCATGAGCTCACGGTCTTCGGGCGGGATACCTATGATGATTTCGGGGATACGCTGAAGTTTGCAATACTCGGTTATCTCGCAGTACGCTGAGGAAATATCTGCAGAATCCGAGAGTGCTATCGGCGCTTCGAAATGATATCCAGCATCTTCTGAATAATAGCGTATTATAAGAGCTCCGGAAAAGTATGCGAAGGCTGCCTCAAATTC
>JAZRBV010000050.1:0-69946 GCA_045635225.1 Eubacteriales bacterium | reverse complement strand
TCCGGATAACGCTTGCCACCTACGTATTACCGCGGCTGCTGGCACGTAGTTAGCCGTGGCTTCCTCCACAGGTACCGTCACTTTCTTCTTCCCTGTTGACTAAGGTTTACAATCCGAAGATCTTCTTCCCTCACGCGGCGTCGCTGGGTCAGGCTTTCGCCCATTGCCCAATATTCCCCACTGCTGCCTCCCGTAGGAGTCTGGACCGTATCTCAGTTCCAATGTGGCCGTTCAACCTCTCAGTCCGGCTACTGATCGTCGGCTTGGTAGGCCTTTACCCCACCAACTACCTAATCAGACGCAAGCTCATCTCCAGGCAGCAAGCCTTTGATAGCTATATCATGCGACATTACTATCTCATGCGGTATTAGCAACTGTTTCCGGTTGTTATCCCGCACCTGGAGGTAGATTGCTCACGCGTTACTCACCCGTCCGCCACTAAGTATAGGACCGAAGCCCTATACTCCGTTCGACTTGAATGTGTTATGCACGCCGCCAGCGTTAATCCTGAGCCAGGATCAAACTCTCTAAAAAATGTCTATCTAAATCCCTTTGGATCTAAATGCTTTTTCAGAGCTAATTTTAATCTTAGCTTTCTCTTACTTTTGAGTTTCTTTACTCATGTGTTTTGACAAGAATTTGCACAATTGTGCTTCTTTCTTCGTGTTGTTCAATTTTCAATGATCAAGTGCTGCTCTGCCGAGGTTTTTCTCATCCTCGCCGAGTCAGCTTGTCTATTATACAATAAATCTTCCAACTTGTCAAGGGGTTTTTCTATTTTTTTTTAAAATTTTGAATTATTGTGCAAAATAGATAGAATAACTAAGAAAAAGGAGGCATTTTTATGGCATCTATTTTAATACGAACGCTGATCATATACGTTCTGCTCTTCCTTTCTCTGCGGATCATGGGAAAAAGGCAGATAGGTGAACTGGACGTCGGAGATCTCATCTCAACGCTTTTGATATCTGAGCTCGCGGCGATACCGATAGACGACCCGGACATTCCGCTGATGAATGCGATACTGCCGACGCTAGTTATAATCGGTATAGAAATCATCCTATCTACCCTCAAAAATAAGTCCGAAGCACTCAAACGCGCCGTCGAGGGCGAGCCGGTATATATAATATATAAAGGTAGACTTCTGCAGGATGCTCTGCGGCGAAACCGACTGTCTGTAAACGAGGTGCTCTCTTCCTTGCGATCGCAGGGGGCGGCAGACATATCGGAGGTGGAATACGCTCTGGTCGAGCAGAACGGCACGCTGTCTATTGCGAAGACCGGTGAATCACCTATGGCGCACGCGATAATCATCGACGGTGCGAGACAAAACGAGGTGATACGGCGGCTCGGTGTCACAGATAAGGATATACGCCGCGCGCTGTCCGGAAGAGATGAGGGCGAGGTGTTTCTGATGACGGCGACCGACGAAAAGAAAATAAACGTAATAATGAGAGAGATATAATAAATGAAGACGAAAATTCTGGCAGTCGTGATGCTCCTACTGACGGTCGGTGGGGTGATCGCGAACACGGTAGCAGTGGGCAGGATAATATCGAGCTACGAGACGGCGGTGTGTGAGCTAGAGGTAGACGGCAGCGATGAGAGCTCTGCCGCGGCGGCGCGAGAGCTGTTCAAAAAATTTCAGAGCTCCGAAAGATTCGTCAGCCTGACGGTAAACCACGACGACCTCACGAGTATCGAGGAGCTATTCTCCGAGCTGATAGGACAGCTGGAGGTCGGGGACGGCGATGCGGCGCACGTAACGAAAAACCGCCTCATAGATGCATTGCGGCATCTCGGGCGGTTATCGGGATTTAATATTGACGCGATAGTATGATCATCTGAACTCGGTCATATCCGCGGTGTGTGCTCTCTCACGCATTACGGAGTAGCTCTCGCGGGTAAGATCGGGATCGGTAAGAAGACCTATCCTCTCGCGCAGTACCTTTATGATATACTCGGGGTTGAGAAACTCCGATGGGCTTGCGGAAAGGACGGCGGTGATGCGGAGTGTGCCGTCGGAATATACGGCAGATGCGCTGCGGACTAGCGGCTTGATATCCACGATCTTCTCTCCGCTCTTGGTGCTTTTCAAGACATCCATAGTATCAGCGGCAAAGACCTCGTTACAGGATTGTGCAGTCTGCTCGGAAATATGTGGCGAATTAACAGAAATAGTATATGTCATCCAGGCGAGCTCGGTGAGCTTGGTTTCGGGGTAATACGCCTCGATGACCTGCATCTCACTCGTCATATTGGCATTCATTCGCGCCATTGCCTCTGCGGGATCGATATACTCCGTGAGGCGGATATCCATATATTCGGCGTGGCTCTCGGTGCCTATGGAAAGGGGGGCGGCAAAGACCATCTTAGGCTTTGGATTAAAGCCCTCGGTGTACCAGAGCGGAAGCTTAGAGCGCACGATTATTTTATTCATAGTGCGGACGAGATCGAGGTGGGAGATGTACTGCAGGCTTCCCTCTTTTCTAAAGCGGAAGCGAATGGTCAGTCTGTCGTTTGTCATTTGCACCATCTGTTGTTACCTCCGAGCTTATTTGCTCCGCAACCCGAGCATTTTTCCGCACAGGATGGCGTAGTCTTACCCTCGTATGCCTTGTCGCGCTCGCGGCGGAGGAACGCCTTAGTCACACCGACGTCGATGATATCCCACGGCAGCACCTCGTCGAGACCGTAGCCACGGGTGGTGTAGAAGGAGGTATCGATGCCCGCGCGGTCAAAGGCTCTGATCCAGCGGTCGTAGTCAAAGTACTCGTCCCACGCATCAAACAGTGCACCGTCCTCTACGGCGTAGGCGATAGCGGGGGCAAGACGACGGTCGCCTCTGGCGAGTACCGCCTCGATAAAGGATACCTTCGCATCGTGATATGTGTATCTGACGCGCTTATCCTTGATGGAATTTTTAAGATGCTCCTGCTTTTCTATCAGCTGCTCGAAGCTGTCCTGCTTCTCCCATTGGAAGGGAGTGAAGGGCTTCGGAACAAAGCAGGCAACGCTGATGGTGACGCCTATTCCCTTCGGGCGCTCGGGCTTCGGAAGCTTGAAGTATTCACCGACGACACGGGTTGCAAGATCGGCAATGCCCTCGATATCCTCGAGAGTCTCCGTGGGAAGTCCGTTCATAAAGTAAAGCTTAATATTGCTCTTACCGCCGCGGAAGGCTATGCCTACCGAGCGCATAAGATCCTCCTCGGTGACGTTCTTGTTTATAACGTCACGAAGTCTCTGCGTACCTGCCTCGGGAGCGAAGGTGATACCTCCCGTTCTGACAGACGAGACCTTCTGCATCAGCTCCTCGGAGAAGCTGTCTATACGGAGTGACGGGAGCGAGAGGCTCACGTGCGCGTCATCGGTCCAGGTGAGAAGATCGTCGGTGAGCTTCGGGAGCTCGGAGTAATCACTGATAGAAAGAGAAATAAGAGATATCTCCTCATATCCGGTGTTATCAAAGAGACATCTGGCCTGCTTGCAGAGTGTCTCGGGGGATTTCTCACGGATCGGGCGGTAGACCATACCTGCCTGGCAGAAGCGACAGCCTCTGATACAGCCGCGATACACCTCGAGAACTATCCTGTCGTGGACGGTCTCTATATAGGGCATAATAAGCTTCTCGGGATAAGGCGCAGCGTTCATATCCTCGACTATCCTCTTCTGTATTTTCGAGGGGACGTCGGGATAAAGCGGCTTATATTCCTTCAGCGTGCCGTCGTCGTTGTAGTCGACCTCATAAAGAGATGGGATATACACACCCTTGATGTGCGATGCCTCACGGAGAAAGGCGGTACGCGTGTAGCTGCCATCATCGCGCATCCGGTTGTAGAGATGGCATATCTCGAGGAGCACCTCCTCGCCCTCACCGATATTGATGAGATCGAAGAATTCGGCAACCGGCTCGGCGTTGTATACGCAAGGACCGCCGCCGACGATAATGGGACAGTCCTCTGCCCTATCGCGTGCCCAGATGGGAATACCCGCGAGCTTCAGCATAGCAAGAGCCGTGGTATAGCAGAGCTCATACTGCAGCGAGAATGCGACAAGGTCAAAATCGGTGACGGGGTCGCCGCTCTCGACAGCGGTAAGAGGAATGGAATATTCCTCCATCTTTTCCTTCATATCCGTCCACGGGGCGTAAACGCGCTCACACCAGACGTCCGGGTCTTTATTAAGCACGTCGTAAAGTATACGGACACCGAGGTTGGACATACCTATCTCGTAGGTATCCGGGAAGCAGAAGGCAAATCGGCACTTCACGCTATCCTTGTCCTTTAGGACACTGTTATATTCTCCGCCAATATATCTGCCGGGCTTCTGCACCGACTTCAATACGGAGGAATAGTCATTTTTTTGCATAGGAGTCTCCTTGTCAAGAGGACCGTGCCTCCCACGGAGTGAGGGGCACGGTGTTTTCGTTGGTTATAGCTGCGCACAGCGCGGAGCTTTTGAGCAATCCTTTCGCCATACCGATGCGCGATGTGAAATGCTTTGAGCAATCCTTTCGCCATACCGATGTGCGATGCGAAATGCTTTGAGCAATCCCTTCGCCATACCGATGCGCGATACGAAATGCTTTGAGCAATCCTTTCGTCATACCGATGTGCGACGTGAAAGAAGCTTGGTAGGATCAATCCTTTCCCTTTGCGTCCTTATCGCTGTCGGAGAGGAAGGTCTTCCTACCCGAGAGATGAAGTACGAGGCACCAGCCTATCTGCCAAAGCACCGCAAGAGGAAGAAGCCAGGGGTTAGTAAGCACGCCCGCAAGCGAGAGGACGGCGGCAACGGCAACTCCCGCGCCCATAGCCCAGATCTCACTTTTCGCAAGACGCTCTGAAAATCTCTTATACTTCTTTGTGAGAAGAACGACGTTGATGGCGTTGATCTTGTCGCCGCCGGTAACGATGCCCGCACTGACTCTGCGATAGAGCTTGTCCTCATCCGAGCCGGGAACCAGACGCTTCATAACGCGCATACAGTCAGCGCCCGCCGTAAGGGTACGGAGAAGCTCGTTGGATATGTTGGGGTCGCGGGTGTAGATGAGGGGAACGATCTTTTCATCCTTCAGCGTAGGAAGGAGCATAGTGAATTCCTCGGAGAAGGAATATCTGATGTAGAATTTAGCATACACCTCGTCACCCTCCGCGGCGTACATTATCTTCGTGGTATCGAAGCTGCCGGCGGCGGTTGCGGAGGCATCGGGCACAGCTATACCGTGACGGCGCATATACTCGTCGGTGCCCGCGTGAATACGTCTGCCACTGACGTCGCCCGAGAGGCCGTCCTCCTCAATTATCGCGTTAGTGGCGGGATTGTGGCGGATACGGTTATCAAGGGCGTTAGCGAAGATGTAATGGAGAGGTCCGCCGACAACTGCGAAGAGCGAGCACATCTGGCGCATCGCGTTCTCCATATTATCTCTGTCACCGTAGAGCATAAAGCGTTTGAGGTTAACGTCGTCGGGGCCGAAGATCTCGGTGTCCTCGAAGGCAATAACGTCAACGTCGGAGAAGGAGAAGTAGGTATCCTCACCGACGACGGTGCTCTCCTCGGAGAGTGCGTAGTTCTGCGAATGGTAATACGAGAGCTTGTGCGAGAGAATCGCAAAGGACGGCATACCGAGCAAGAAGACGAGCGCAAACGCCGACATAGCGGAGACGAGACCGCCCGCAAGGAAGTACGCAACGGCTCCCGTAACGAGTGCCACTCCAAAGGAAACGGAGAGCATCGTGACAGTCTGCCTCGGTTCTTCTGCCGATTTTGAAATCCTCTTGAAGAAATCAGTTATGAAGCCTGCGCGGAAGATGCGAGCAGTCCTCGACTTATACTCGTCGACGAGACCGTCAAGTGCGATGTTCTCATCGGGGAGCGCGCGGGTCATCTTCTTATCAAGGATACGCTTTTCCTTATTTTGCGAGATCAGCTTGAAGGCGGTGAAATCGCCGCTGGTGCGTAAGTAGGAGGAGGCAATCGCGCAAAGCGCAAGTACGGCGAAGAGCGTGCCGAATACGGGGTAGTCGGCGAGGCTCGCGAATATCGAAACGAGTGAATGTGCAAGCAGAACGATGAAGCCGACCGTGACGGAAAGCTCGGGCGTCGGCTTACCCTTCACAAGGTATCTCACGGCTCTGACTGTCTCGGGTAGAGAGAGAACGAAGAGACAGGATACGAACAACAGGTCAAACATCGCGAGAGTTCCCGTGTTGTGAGAGGATGCAAATACTGTATCGCCTATCACGCCAAACGCCGCCAGAAGCTCGTAAACAAGGAGCACTATAGCAAAGAGCGCGCTCGCAAAGAAGCGGATCTTTACAGATAGGATAGAATCGAGGAACCTATCCTTGAAGGCGTCGCGCTGGAGCTGATGGGTGAACTCTGTAGCGAGCTTTTTCGGCATCTCGATAGGCTCGTCACTCGCGCCCTCAGGTGCTATGGGCACGTATTTTTTATACTTATTCTGTGCAAAGTAGTCAACGACACTGAGGTCACGTCCCTCGGGATCGGGGATCATATAATTTTTCTTTTCCGGCTCGGGCTCAGCTACGGGCTCAGGCTCAGCGATGGGCTCCGGCTCGGGCTCGGGGATAGGCTCAGGCTCGGGGATGGGCTCAGGCTTTACAAAAAGGCTCTCGATATCGCGTCGCTCGTCGTCGACGGTGCGCTCACGGGGCTCCTCTGCCACCGTCTCAGGCTCTGTGTCGCCGAATTTAAAGACGTTGAGCTTCTCGCTATCCTCATCCTCAGTCCTCTGCGACATCGTGACGACTACGGCATCGACCGACTCGTCGAGCTCTGCCGTCGGGTCAACGTCGGGAGTAGAGTCGGTAACGCGCTCTACCCTGGAGGTCTCCTTTACCTCAGGCTCGGGTCTCGGGGGACGCGGGTCGTCCACCATACGGTACTTGTCGCTGACGTCGGTGAAGCGTGGCACATAGGTGGTCCAGATACCCGTCGTCGCAGGTGTGTCGGGGGTCGAGGGAGTGTTGTATTTATCGCTGATCGCAAAGGCGTCGGGAATGGTGAATTCGTCGCGCGCCGGCTCTTCCTCCTTCTTAGGAGGAGCTTTTTTCACTTCCCTCTCGGGTATAGGCTCTGCCGTCTGCTCGGGTTCGGGCACCTCGGGCGGAATAAACTCGAACACGAGACCGCCGCCTACCTGCTCGTTTTTGAACTCGAACTCAGACACGCCGCCGTTTTCACTGACGGTCACGGAGCCTGTGGGAGCGGCAAGGATATCCTCAAGCGCCTTCTCTATCTTCTGATCGGTGGTCTTTTTATTTGCCAATATCGTCACCTCCCGTATTTCTCTGCCGTGCCACCTCGGCAAGTATCACCGTTGCGGCGCAGGAAACGTTCATAGAATTTACGTTACCGTAAAGCGGTATCGAGACCGTGTAATCGCATTTTTCCTTCACAAGGCGCGATACTCCGAAGCCCTCACTGCCGAGGACTATCGCCGCGCCGCAGGTCATATCGGTGCGGTAGTAGGCATCACCGCCCATATCTGCGCAGAATATCCAGAGTCCGCGTTCCTTCAGCTCATCAACGGTGGTGGCAAGGTTAGTTACCTTCGCTACCGGCATATGCTCGATAGCACCCGCAGATGCCTTTGCCGCGGTGCCGGTGAGACCGACCGCACGGCGCTTCGGTATTATTATGCCGTGGACACCGCAGCACTCCGCAGAACGGATCACGGCGCCAAGATTATGAGGATCCTCAACTCCGTCGAGTATGACGATGAAGGGCTTCTCTCCCCTCTCCTCGGCGACAGCAAGTATATCCTCGACGGTTGCGTAATTGCGCTCTGCCGCCATAGCGACGACACCCTGATGTCGCGCACCGCCCGTCATACCGTCGAGCTTCTGCCGCTCGACCTCAACGATGGGAATACGGCGCTCCGCCGCCATACCGAGAATGAGGTTTATCGAGCCCTCCCTCTCACCGCGACGGGTATATATTTTATCTATGTCGCGTCCGCTCGCGAGCAGCTCACGCACGGCGTTTCTGCCGCATACGAGGCACTCGTCGGTCACCTCGACCCGTTCCTCTCGAGCGCGAGGGGGACGGTCGTCCGATCGCCGCTTATTCTCTGCGGGACGCTTTCTTTCCTTATAGCTTTTTTCCATTATTCAGTCTTTCCTGTCGGTGTATTTTTCCCGCCTCGCGCGACGGTGAAGCCGTGCTGCAAGAGTGCGGAAGCGGTCGCGCCATCTGATGATAAAGGCGCGTATCGGGAAGAGGTCGCACCATAGGTGCGTGTATATTCTGTACGATAGGCGGTCGAGCGAGAGTGTCTTACCGCGGCGAATTATACCGGTCAGAACGCCGATTATCTGCTCGTCGGGAACCGTCTCGAGCGTCGAGCGGTTATCGCCCGCGATGAGATATGAGTCTTCCGTGACCCTGATCACCCTGTGCAGAACGTACTGTCCGCTCGGGCGCAGGTAGAGAGGAATATCGTATTTTTTCAGCCTCTCTTCAGTTCGCTCGATGATCATAACGTCGCGCCCCTCCTTGATAAGAGGCATCATACTGTTTCCGACGTTCGTGTAGATTATCCTGCCGTGGAGGCGAAGCTGCTCCTCAAAGCTCGAGAGCTCACTCATCTATCGCACCTATACCGCGCAGCTCGGTGAGGATGCGGTCAACGTCGCGCGAGAGGACATCCTCGGTGACGTCGTATTTTTCAAGCATAGCGGCAATTATCTGCTCACGGGTGGTTTCGGTCGCGAGAAGAGAGATTATCACGCCCGCGGTGCTGTTTGTACGGACCATGCCGTTGAAGCCGCCGCCCGCGGATATCATAAGAGTCTCGCCATCCGTGTTATGTGTTACGAAATTACTTTTAAGCTTCATAGTCTCTCTCCGTATTATTTTTTGTCGTTACGCATGCCATCGTACGCGACGTGCGCCGCCTCACGTGACATATTACAGCCGAGACGGTATAGTCCGACCGAATGCATAAGCGTGTCGGTAAGCAGCACCGTCCGTCGCAGGAGGTCGGGATCCTCGGGTCGGTTGACCTGAGTAAATATATGAGGCATAGCCTCGGATACCGTTATGGGTGCGATCGAATTATCCTCAGCACGCGTGAGCAAGCAGATCGCCCGAAGGGGTGCCGAGACGTTGTTGCCCAGCCTGTGCTTACCGTTCCAGGGGGTGCCGTATACCGTCACGCCGCCGTCCGAGATACGCAAAAGCGGCTTATCGTCGTTTACCATAGTGCATCTATCGCCAAAGCACTCGCGCCAGAGGCGTGTGTGGGTGGATTTACCGGTGCCGCTCCTCGCGGTGAAGAGATACGCGACCCCATCCATCATAACAGCAGAGCCGTGGACTAAAAGCACACCGTGAGAAACGAGCTCACGCGTTATGCGGCGATAGAGCGCCAGCGTCTCGAGATATGCGTCGGAAAAATCCTGCATCGGTATTCCCTCGAGCTCGTGCTCGCGCGACGAGCGCAGGCGCTCGTCGACGATATCCTCGGGTGTGACCGTCACGCCAAGCTCGCGTGGGGAGTCGGTGAGATAGTCGCGGCAGAAGCGCAGGGTCGACTCGTAATTGACACAGCACTCTACCGTAAGGTCGGCAAGTCTAATATTGAATCTGTACATCTGCGTCACCTCCCGCACGCGCAAATAAGTCGCGCAAATATAATAATACATAATAATTATATAACATATTTTTCGCTTTGTCAATGTTTTTCGAGCCGCAAATAATACTTTTTGAAGTTTTTTCGATGCGCCGGACGAAAGATAGCGTAACAAAGATTAAATATTGTGAATTATGTGAATTTTATTTGACATTTAAGGTTCGTGTGATTATAATTTAAGCAGAATGATACGCGACGAAACGTCGCAAAACGAAACGCCGGGCTACGGAAGATGCGGAGCGAATTTCCCATAGGGAAGCCGAAGACGAACGACCGCTCAAAAGAAAGGAATGGTCATGAATATGGAAGCTAAAAAAAGACCGCGCGTGGTCATAGACTACGTTGAGGCGGGTATGGGTCACATAGTAACGGCGCAGGCGATCTCAGACGCACTGCGCGAGAGATGCGGAGATAGGATAGAGATAATCGAAAACTATTCCCTGCGCGATGCGGAGGACCCCTGCCTCCCGAAATATGAGAAATTCCTCGTGGGACAGGTAAAGATGTATTCGGCATGTCCCGCATACAACAAGCTGCAGATGACGGCGATGCATATAGGAGGCGTAAAGAACTCTCTGCGCATAGTTCACAGCGGCTTCTACCACAAGGAGACGACGGCGCTCATCGAGCAATATAAGAAGCTCGATGCCGACGTTATGATATTCACCCATTATTTCACCCTTTACGCGGCGATCGAATACAGAAACAAGTACAAGCCCTCCTGCAAGGTGGTGCTCTACTGCCCCGACAACAATATCCACGGCTGGTGGGACAATCGCGTGGACAGACTCTACACTAACAATCCTCTTGCCACGCGCGATGCACTCAAGAACAAATATCCCCCCGAGTGTATACGCGAGGTGTTCTACCCGACAAGAAAGGCTGTGACGGAGTCGAACGGCACGAAGGAGGAATACCGCGAGCTGTTTAGGATCCCGCAGGACAAGTTTGCCGTAGTCATCGCCGACGGCGTGTATGCGAAGGCGAAGACAAAAAAGATCGCGTACGAGCTGATGAAGAGCGATCTGCCCCTCACCCTCTGCGTTATTGCGGGTAAGAACGAGGAGCTGCTCGCAGAGCTGGAGGCTATAAAGGATACGGTTAAGCCGAATATCACTCTCATGCCGATGGGATTCGTCACGGAGGCGCCGAAGCTCTATGCGGCGTGTGACCTCTTCGTCACCAAGGCAGGCCCCAACGCGATACTCGACAGCGTTATGATGGGTACGCCTATCATAGTAAGCTGCTATGCATCCGATATCGAGAAGGCTACGAAAAACCTCTTCGTCGATACTAAAAAGTGCGGCTACTACATAAAGGATCTCGCGAAGATACGCGAGGCGGTAGAGCGTCTGTCAACAGCACCGGAGGAGCTCGCGACGCTGTGCGAAAATCTCAAATTCTTCGATAAGAGAAGGAACGGAGCGGTCGAGATCGCGGAGGATCTCTGTCAGCTGATGGAGATATGATACACGGTCCGATGAGCCAAAACACCGAATAAAAAGCCTGAAAAACTCAACACGGTACCCACCATAGCGGCGGATACCGTGTTTTTTATATTCCGTGAGATAGCGTGCTCTGACGCGTCGGAGGTCAGTGCGAGACGACTCACGTGTGGCGTATACAGAAGCCTTTTTCGGGATCAGTCCATCTCGTTGGTGTGATTCCAGGTCTTATATAGCTCGCGCCATACGTCGGTGTGAGCCTCACAATCGAGATAGTGAGCGAAGAGCTGCCAGCCGTGGGGGTCGTCGTTCGAGAACTGAGTTGCGGCATAGTATCTCGGCTCGATGTCGCTCTGGTGGCAGAAGGCGCGCCAGCCGTCGATCCACTTACCCTCGCTAAGCTCCGCGTTGCGCTTGTTGAACTTTGTGAGGATATCGGCAGCCTCGCTACCCTTAGCAAGGTCACAGCCGGTCGCGGTACCAACGATGGGGTGGAAGGAGATATCGATGTCCTTACCTATATTGAGCTCTACGAGAAGTGCCGTATTCCAGAGCTCACCGCGCTCCTCACCGTATACGAAGTTGAAGTTACCCTGTCCGTAGAGGATATGTGCGCCCTCGAACTGCTCATAGCAGCCGATGCAATGGCTGTGCTGGGTGAGGACTACGTCAGCACCGCAGTATACCATTTCGTGGCAGAGGTTGTATACTCTCGGTGAGGGATACTTGCAGTACTCCTTACCGCCGTGATAGAGGACGATGAGGTGGTCGCACTGCGCCTTTGCCTCTCTGATATCCTGCATTGTAAGGAAGGGGTCAAAGGGGTTGACACCCATTCTGTCGGGGAGCGCGTAGGTGTACTCGTGCTCGTTAACGTTGATGAAGCCGATGCGCTTACCCTCCGCCTCGATGAAATAGGGCTTGCGAGAGTCTGTATCGTTCTCACCGACACCCATATAGGGGAGTCCGACAGCATCAAGTGTTGCGAGAGTATCGATCATACCCTGCTTACCGAAATCGAAAACGTGGTTGTTCGCAAGTGCTACGTCGGTCACGCCGAGAGCAAGGATACCCTCGATGCTCTTCGGGTCTGCCTTAAGATTAGGTCCGAATTTTTTAATTCCGACGTCGTGCTTTGTAAGTGCGCACTCGAGGTTGACGATAACTCTGTCGCACTTCTCCGCTATCTTCATAATGTCGCCGTAGAGTGCCTTGGTATCGGCGGATACAAAATATTTTTCGGTCGCCTTAGTAGGGACGAGGTCTGCTCCAATAAGTAATCTCATAATTTTTATTCTCCTTTGTTAGATTTTTTTCATAAGTCTGACGTAGAATTCCACGCTCTTCGATATGGTAGCTACGGGGATGCGCTCGTCATTACCGTGAATGGTGGCGCGCTCCTCCTTTGAGAGAGCCATAGCCGAGAAGCGGTATACCTTATCCGATAGCGCACCCCAATGGCGCGAGTCCGAGCAGGCGAGCATAAGATAGGGTGAGACGATAGCCTCCTGCCAGGTCTCGCCGGTCGCCGCTGCGACGACCTCCCATGCGCGGCAATCTATCTCGGAGATGCGGGAGGGATCGGTGCCGCCTATGAGCTTCACCTCGACCTTATCGTCGTCTATAACGCGCTTAATGCGCTCAAGACAGCCATCGACGGTGTCACCGGGAGCTATTCTGTGGTTGGATGCCATGCGTGCGACGGGAGGGATAACGTTGATGCCCTTGGAGCCCTCCATCTGCGTGAAGGCGGTGGTGGTACGGAGCATCGCGTTAAGATCACCTCCGACGAGGCGCGTGTAAAAATTTAAGACCGGCATAAAGAGCCAGAGGTTAGCAAAGAGCATACGGTAGAGGAACGTCGAGTGACGCGCAAGGACGTTAAACATCTCCTTTGCCGGGGTGTTGGTACGGAACTTAAAGGGCTTATCCTCGAGCCTCTTGCAGGCGCGAGCGAGCCTGTATACGGGTCCGCGCGGCGCGGGAGTCGAGGAGTGTCCTCCCCCGCCCGTGACGGTGTACTCAACGTTGAGCATTCCCTTCTCTGCTATGCCGATCAGAGCCGAGGGGCGGCTGACACCGGGGAATACCCTCTCTACGACTGCTCCGCCCTCGTCTAAGACGAGACCGGGGGTGATCTTGCGCTCGGCGAAGAGCTTCACTATATCGGATGCACCGTGACCGTTGATCTCCTCGTCACCGCCAAAGGCGAAGTAGACGTCGTTCTCGGGAATATATCCCTCCTCGATAAGCGACTCTGCCGCCTGCATCACGGCGTTAAGCGTGCCCTTGGTATCAAGGGTTCCTCTGCCCCAGAGTATACCGTTCTCAACGATACCCTCGAAGGCGGGCTTCTGCCAATTTTCCTCAACCACGCTGACGACGTCGTAATGTGACATAAGGACGGTGGGTGAGGCGGAGGACTTACCCTTCCATCTGTAAAGAAGAGCGCGGTCGCCGACCTTTTCAAATATACATCTCGAGTGAATGTTCGGGAAGAGCTCGGGTAAGAGCTTCTCAAATTTTTCGAATTCCGCCTCGTCCTCGAGTGCCTTATTCATATTGGATACGGTTTTACAGCGAATCATCTCGGCGAGATCGCGAGTCGCCTTCTCACCGTTTACGTATATCGGTGCGACCTTCTCCGACGCTGTCTTCTTCGGCTTGAACATGATCGTCCTCGCAATGACGACGGCGAGGAGAGCAGAGACAAGCACGCCGAGGCATATAAGTACAATAATAATTTCGCTATCCATCAGATGATTCCCTTCTTATAAAGAATTCTGGATACGATGATGGTAAAGATAACTCCGACGGGGACCATTATACCGACGGTGGAGGCGTTGAGTGCGGGAACGAAGATGAAAAGAATGAGCATAAGTGCTATGGGTGCGATCGCGATCTTCCAATTCTTCGAGATCAGTGCCACGCCGAGTGCGCCGAAGAGCGCGGGGAGCATCTGATCAAACGCGGGGGTAAGCGCCTCGCTTGAGAGAATGGGACTGAGCGGTATGATAAGGATAACACCGAGAATGATGATCACGGTGGTGACTATCGAGGATACCGCAATGGATACGGTGGAGATGATCTCTCCCTCCTCGCTCTTCGGATCTGCGTTCGCATTCTCGAGCGCGCTGATCGCACAGGGGAGCTTGAGGTTCGAGATATTACCGGTGACGAAGGAGAGATAGGAGCCTCCCGCACCGAGCATGGGAATAAAGGTGATGGTCTCTATAACGCCGACCGCCCAATACATGGGCGCTGTCGCAAGAAGACCCATACCGACGCCGCGCCAATCGGGCATAGCGTCGAATACAACTGCTACCGCCAAGGGGAACAGAAGCAGTATGATCATTATGGATATGTTCCATATTCTGCCGTCACGGTGGACGGTGTCCATATAAGTGTAAGAAGTGTTCTTTTTCATCAGATCTTACCTCCGAAAATAGCAGTGAGCGGTATTGCCGCCGCCATACCGACTACCATACAGATGGGAAGCGCGTAATCGTTTACCCATTTCCAATGCAGCTTTTTGATGAGGACGCCGCACAGACACATAAGTGCCGCGCTGACGATCATTACGAACACGGGAACAAGACCGGAGGTAGAGGTGTACTTTGTTATTATCTGCTCTCCGGTCGTGCTATCCTTCGACACCACCTCAAAAACGCCGTCGGTCGAGGACCAGAGGCGGTAGACGTCGCAGAATACGAAGCCGACGAATGCGGAGATCATACCGATAAAGAGAGAATTCTGGAGTATTCCGCTCCATTTTGCATCCTTCTTTTCAAAGGAGACGAGTCCCTTCTGATACTTTTTTGCAATAGCGGGAACGAGCCAGATACCGACCATAATGGATACAGTCATAACGATGGCGATGGTGACGAACTGAGATGCCGTCATACCGACGTTACCCAGCTCTGCGAGAGTCGTATCCATACCCGATGCGGCATTTGCGGCGGCGATAGCCTCGTAGGAAAGCGAGCCTACGACCGAGAGGCGGAGCCACGGAAGTGCTATACCGAGAGATTTCGAAAGAGTGATTACCGTGATGACGATCGAAACCGCGGGAGCGATAGTGAATATCGCGGCGGAGATCATAGTTTTCTTCACGAGTCTTTTATCCATACCGATCTTCTTCGCATGGCGGAGCGACTTCACGAGGAAGTAGACCGACTGACCGAGCACGGCGGCGATGATAATTCCGACCAGCACGAACAGTATGGGGTGATTTACAGAGAATTCCATATTTTCCGTCCTTTCTTAGATGTACTTAGTTATGGAATAGCTTTTTGGTCTGATATTTCGGCTCACAGGAAAGGTTGAGTCCGAGCTTTCTTATGGTGGTCTCGTCCACCTGCGAGAGAATTACCGTGGAATGCATCTCGGCATAGCGGAGCGCGGGGAGTGCGTCCATCGCACGTTTTGCCAGCTCGTGGCTTGCCGCGGAGACCGATAGCGCAACGAGCACCTCGTCGGTGTGCAGACGCGGATTATGGTTGCCGAGTATCTTGGTCTTGAGCACCTGTATCGGCTCGAGTATCTCGGGGGAGATAACGTCGACGGAATCATCGATTCCCGCGATGGATTTCAGTGCGTTGAGGAGAGCGGCACTCGATGCTCCGAGGAGCGATGAGGTCTTACCCGTCACTACCCTGCCGTCGTTGAGCTCTATCGCCGCGGCGGGCTCACCGGTAATCTCCGCCTTCATAAGTGCGGCCGATACGCAGGGGCGATCGAGATAGGAGCAGGAGAGCTTTTGCATTAGCAGCTCTATCTTGGATATCTCGACCGAGTTGTTATTGCCCTTACGCTGATAACAGAGGGCGCTGTAGTAGCGGCGGATTATCTCCTGCTTCGCGGCATAGGTAACAGCCTCGTCGTCGTAGATACAGTATCCCGCCATATTTACACCCATATCGGTCGGCGATTTGTAGGGGCATTCGCCGAGGATACCTGTGAGCATAGAGCGCAGGACCGGGAATACCTCAACGTCACGGTTATAGTTTACCGATGTGACACCATAGGTGTCAAGATGATAAGGATCTATCATATTGACGTCGGCAAGATCGGCAGTCGCCGCCTCGTATGCGAGGTTGACGGGGTGTGCTAAGGGAAGATTCCATATCGGGAAGGTCTCGAATTTCGCATAGCCGGATTTACGTCCCATCTTGCTCTCGTGATATATCTGCGAGAGGCAGGTAGCCATTTTACCCGAGCCGGGGCCGGGACCTGTGACTATGACCAGGGAGCGGGAGGTCTCGGCATACTCGTTTCTGCCGAAGCCGTCGTCGGAGACTATAAGCGGTATGTTGTGAGGATAGCCCTCTATATCGTAGTGCTTATACACCTTGATGCCGAGATTATTGAGCTTCTTAATAAAAGCGTCGGCGAGAGAGTGAGATTTATATCTCGTCATCACGACCGAGCCTACGTACAGACCCCAGCCGCGAAAGGCGTCAATGAGGCGCAATACGTCGAGGTCGTAGGTGATGCCGATATCTCCCCTGACCTTATTTTTCTCTATGTCATCGGCGTTTATCGCAATAATTATCTCCGCCTCGTCGCGCAGCTCTGCGAGCATGCGTATCTTACTGTCGGGAGCGAAGCCGGGCAACACGCGCGAGGCGTGGAAGTCGTCAAACAGCTTGCCGCCAAACTCGAGGTAGAGGCGCTCGCCGAAGAGCGATATGCGCTCCTTGATCTTTTGTGACTGCAGCTTCAGGTATTTGTCGTTATCAAAGCCTCTCTTGAACATTTTACACATCCTTTCGTCGTGGGTTTTCACAGTGTCGTATGATCAACATTACTATTTTAACACACGCGCGAGGCTTTTTCAAGCGAATTTAGACTATTTTAGGTTTATTTATAGTAAAAAAATCGGGCGCAAATTTGTGAAAAATATATAAATTTTTATCTTTGATATACTTTTTACGTGAAACGTGTTGTATTTTCCCACAAAAGGTGATAAAATAGTTTTGATACCCTATGAAAGGACGGTTTCACTTATGGATAAAAATATTGCTATGCTCAACTCCGGAATTACATACACTCTCGCGACCGAGCGTACGGCAACACGGCGTGACAGACGGCGCGCAGTAAGAGCTTACTCGAGAATGTTCTTTGCCATCGCTGTATTTCAGATCGTGGGTCAGCTCTCGGCGTTAGTTATACAGAGTGCGATTATGTTTTTGTTCGGCGAGGAATATGCGTATGATCTCCTCAAAAACCCCTACGTACAGATGGGCCTTCAGGTGCTCTGTATGTACGTGCTCGCCTTCCCTGCCTTCTGTCTGTGCTGTCTCGGTCTGCCGAAATCCAAGCACGTGAAATCTAAGATGTCCTTCGGTGAGATGCTCGTGCTGCTGCTGTTCAACCAGGCGTGCATGTCGCTCGTCAACCTGGTGACTCAGCCTATAGTCGCGACCTTCGAGGAAATGATCGGCTACACATACGATCCCGCGTTTGACTCCTTGGTTACGAACGCCCCGATATGGCTCGTAATAGTAGTTGTTGTAATCATCGGACCGATAATCGAGGAGCTGATGTTCAGAAAGATACTCTTCGACAGAATGTCGGTGTACGGCGACAGACTCGCAATAATCGTGACGGCGGTGACGTTTGGACTCTTCCACGCTAACCTCTATCAACTCTTCTACACCGCTTGCTTCGGCTTTGTGCTCGGCTACGCGTATGCAAAAACCAGACGCATAAAGTACCCCATCATACTCCATATGATCGCAAACTTCCTCGGTACTGTACCCGTGCTTATGCTCGCGGATTACGTATCGAACGTGCCCGAGATCGACGCGAATGTTACGATGACTCCCGAGATAGCGGAGCAGATACTCGTATGGCTCGGTGCAACGCTCACACTGCTGTTTACGAACTACGGTATGGCGATCGCGGGTATCATCACGGTGATCGTGCTGCTGATACTCGGCAAGGTGCATATTCCGAACACGAGAGAGGTCAGGCTACCCTTCTATACCATACCCCGTGTCACGATTTTCAACCTCGGCGCTATATTTTTCTTTGTGATAATACTCGCGCTGACCGCCCTCCCCTACGTGATGGCTCTGATGCCTGTGGGCTGATTCAATAAAGATAAAGAAAACGCGAGGCTGTCTCAAACCGAGATTTGAGGCAGCCTCAGCTCTAAGGAAAAATGTATGAAAAATACGGTATACAAGACTCTCACTACACCGTGGAGCGACACGGTGAACAAGATCGCACCATGGAGTGAATATCCGCGCCCGTCTATGGTGCGCGAGTCATATCTTTCGCTATGCGGAGAGTGGGATTTCGCGGTGAGTGATGGCGACGTGCCCGAGGAGTACGGTGAGAGGATATTAGTTCCCTTCCCACCCGAGAGCTCCCTCTCGGGAATAGAGCGCGAGATACCGAAGAGCTCTACGCTCTACTACCGCAGGACGGTGATGCTACCCGACGGATTCAAGCGCGATAGGCTGCTTCTGCACTTCGGTGCTGTGGACAATTTCACAACGGTCCGCATCAACGGCGTATCGGTCGGAGAGCACGAGGGAGGCTATCTTCCGTTCACGCTCGATATCACCGAGGCGGTGGGCGAGGCTGACCGCTTTGAAATAGCACTCGAGGTGCGCGACCCACTCGACAAAAGATACCCCTACGGCAAGCAGACCGACAAACGCGGCGGCATGTGGTATACGCCCGTTAGCGGAATATGGCAGGCGGTGTGGCTCGAGTCGGTGCCGGATAGGTATATTGAGAAGCTAAAGATCACACCCTCTATGAGTGGCGTAAAAATAGAGATTACGGGCGGTGACGAAATAAAGCGAATAACGCTCGAAAATGACGGGAAGGTGTACGAATGTAGGGGGTCGTGTTGCGAAATACGACCGGATGAGCCCCATCTCTGGACTCCGGACGACCCATATATTTACAGATTTACGGTGGAGTGCAACGAGGATAAGATATCCTCATATTTTGCTCTGCGTGAGATCACGACGGGCATGGTCGACGGTGTGCCGAGGATACTCCTCAACGGAAAGCCGTATCTGTTCACCGGACTGCTCGACCAGGGATATTACCCCGACGGACTGTTCCTGCCCGCGACGGCGGAGGGCTACCGCAACGATATACTGACGGCGAAAAAATGCGGCTTCAATATGCTGCGTAAGCATATAAAGATCGAGCCCGAGATTTTCTATTATCTCTGCGACACGCTCGGCATGGCGGTGTTCCAGGATATGGTGAACAACTCAAGCTACTCCTTTCTCATCGATACCGCACTGCCGACAATCGGCTTCAAGCGTCTATCCGACAGGCACAGGCACAGCGACCCCGTGTCAAGAGAAATATTCAAAAAGCACTCTCTCGCGACACTCGAGCATCTATACAACTTCCCTTCCGTTGTCTATTATACCGTATTTAACGAGGGTTGGGGACAGTTCTCGGCTGACGAGTGCTACCGCCTCGTGAAGAGCGCCGACCCGACAAGAGTTATCGACGCTACCTCCGGCTGGTTCACACAGCGAGAGAGCGACGTTGACTCGCGCCACGTATATTTCAAGAGGGTAAAGCTCGGGCGCGTCACCGACCGCCCCATTGTCATCAGCGAGTTTGGCGGCTATTCTCACCGTGTTGAGGGACACCTCTTCGGCAGTGCAAATTACGGTTACAAGCTCTTTGACACAGAGGAGGGCTTCAGAGAGGCGTTCACGCGTCTATACACCGAGGAGATCGAGCCGCTACTCGCGCATGGCGTTTCTGCCCTGGTTTACACCCAGATTTCCGACGTAGAAGACGAGACTAACGGTATACTCACCTACGACAGACGGCATCTGAAGCTCGACGCCGATACAGTGCGCGAGATGATGGAGAGACAGCGAAAAGCTGTCGAGGAGGTAAAATAATGAAGAATCTATATTTCTTCTGTACTAAGCCGAGAATGTATCTGACGTTGATACCGCCGGTGATCGTGCTCATAGTTTCGATAATGAATAACGGCATTATGACGGGCGCGTTAAAGCTCTATCCCCTGATAATCGCATCGGGCGGCGGTATAGCATTTATACTGATATATCTATTCCGTATCGTGAAGCTCTCAACCGAGGAGATCCGCTCGATAGGTCCCTACTCGACTAAGGAAGCGACCACGCTCGAGGAGGGCAAAACGCTAGTCGTAACAGTACGCCCGAGACACAAGCTACGCCTTGAGGTAACGGGCAGCTCCGACGGCGACATCTTCTCCTGGAGCAATGTGGGTGACGAGCACGAGATCAACGTCTATCGGGATATCGTAAGCGGCGGCAAGCGCACCGTAGCCCGAATTCTTCGCTACTACGGTGTAAGCGACACGGATGTGCGCGAGATCATATCGGGCGACGCCACCCTCAAGGAATACGATCACCTCACCGTCACAAGATCATGTGGCGACGAGGGGGATACATATTCCGTGTATTTCAAGGTGACGCTCTGATCCGCCGCTATATCAACCGCCGTAACGGCTGAATTAAAGATTAAATATTGTTACCGTTAAATAAAAAAGGATGCGATCCGAGGATCACATCCTTTTTTATTTTCATCTCTCCCCTCGCCGATCACTCGGCGAAGGAGAGATTTTTTTAATTACTTCTGCTGCTCGGCACGACCGCCCGCGAGGGTGATCATCTTTACAGCGGAGAGCGAGAACTTGTCAGCAACTACGACGATGTTGTTCTTCGTCATAATGCCGCGAGCAAGAACCTTAAGTCTGCCTGCGTTTGCGGGAACAAGTCTCTTTGCCTTGAGTGAGTCGAGAGTTACGGTGTCGCCGTCCTCGAAGTTCTCGCAGATGACGTCGATGTTGATCTCTACCATCTTGCCGCCGGACTTCTTAGCAGCGGTCTTAACTACCTCGATGCTTGCCTCAGCCTCCTCGTCGGTTATGAGCTCGTCTGCGTGAATTGCGTCAACGTGGACTCTGCCCTCCTCGTCGGGAGTCATCATAGCCTCCTCGGCGGTAACCTCGGGTTCAGCCTCAACGACCTCTTCCTCAACTGTCTCCTCGACAACCTCGGGTTCAGCCTCAACGACCTCTTCCTCAACTGTCTCCTCGACAACCTCGGGTTCAGCCTCAACGACCTCTTCCTCAACTGTCTCCTCGACAACCTCGGGTTCAGCCTCAACGACCTCTTCCTCGACTGTCTCCTCGACAACCTCGGGTTCAGCCTCAACGACCTCTTCCTCAACTGTCTCCTCGACAACCTCGGGTTCAGCCTCAACAGCCTCTTCCTCAACTGTCTCCTCGACAACCTCGGGTTCAGCCTCAACGACCTCTTCCTCAACTGCCTCCTCGACAACCTCGGGCTCAGCCTCAACGACCTCTTCCTCGACTGCCTCCTCGACAACCTCGGGTTCAGCCTCAACAGCCTCTTCCTCAACTGCCTCCTCGACAACCTCGGGCTCAGCCTCAACAGCCTCTTCCTCAACTGCCTCCTCGACGGTCTCGGTCTCATCAACGCCGTCGCCAATGAACTTGAGAAGCGATCCTACGTTCACGTCATCGGTGTTGGTGTCCTCGGTGGTCTCGTCTGCTACGAGATCCTCGATTGCGGGGGTCTCTTCCTCAACGGGAGTTTCCTCGACGGGAGCTTCCTCGACGAGAGCTTCCTCAACGGGAGCTTCCTCGACGGTCTCAACGACCTCGGGCTCAGCCTCTGCTCTCGCATCAGCCTCTGCCTTTGCATTCTCGATGAGCTCACCAACGTCGAGCTTAACAACGTTAGCATTATCATCAAGAGTTACGCCTGCGGGAAGGATAACCTTTACGAGATCGCGCTCAACGAGAGCCTCGGTCTCCTCGTAAGGCATATGGTAATCAACGTTCTGGATCTCACCCTGAGGTATCTCAAGCTTGTTCATCATTTCCTCGATGAGCTCGAGAGCATACTTGAGAGCTCTGTCGCTTCTTACCTTGACAAGCATAGGAACCTTTTCGAACTTAGGCTTGCCGGATACATCGGTGAAGTGATACTTCGATTCTGCGTATTCCTTAGGATCGAGTGCGAGATATACGGTAAGGGTTCTGCCCTTTACGTTGATCTTGGAGCACTGGATTCTGCCCTTATTGAAGGACTCACAGCTCCAGCTGGTTCTCGCCTTAACACCCTTGTAGGAGAGAAGTACGTTCTTGATCACGTTGTAGTAATCCTGAACTGCGCCCTCGGACTGGATGAGTCTGGACATGAACGAGCTTCTGTAGTGAACGAGTACTACCTGACCGTTGATGATCATGGTACCCTCATCGGGACCGTGAGGTACAACGACGGGCTGCTCTACAATCTCGGTAGCCTCCTCTGCAGGAGCATCCTCGATGGGTTCAACCTCGATGATGATCTCCTCAATGGGAGCCTCTTCCTCTGCGGGAGCCTCTTCCTCTGCGGGAGCCTCCTCCTCTGCGGGAGCCTCTTCCTCGACGGGAGTCTCTTCCTCGACGGGAGCCTCTTCCTCTACGGGAGCCTCTTCCTCTACGGGAGCCTCTTCCTCTGCGGGAGCCTCTTCCTCTACGGGAGCTTCTTCCTCAGCGGGAGTTTCTTCCTCTACGGGAGCCTCTTCCTCTACGGGAGCTTCTTCCTCGACGGGAGTTTCTTCCTCGACGGGAGCTTCTTCCTCTGCGGGAGCCTCTTCCTCTGCGGGAGCCTCTTCCTCGACGGGAGCTTCTTCCTCGACGGGAGTCTCTTCTTCTACGGGAGCTACCTCCTCAACGATCTCCTCGACGATCTCCTCGATTACCTCGGGCTCGGTCTCTACGACCTCTTCCTCAGGCTCGGTATTGCCAAGAACGACCTTAATGGGAGGAATTACGGGATCTGCAACTATTACAACGGGAGGCTGAGCTATGGTGATAGGCTCAACTACTACGGGTGCAACGTTAGCAGCTGCTGCGGCAACAATGGTCGCTGCGGGAGCGGCGGGTGCTGCGGCAGGTGCAGGCTCGGTAACGACGATGCGTACGGGCTCTGCGGGTGCAGTAGCCACGGGTGCTACGGGTACTGCGGGAGTCTCCTCTACAACAGGCTCAACAACGGTCGCGACGGGTGCTGCAGTAACGATCTCTGCAGTCTCGGCAGACTTAGTGAGAATGATGGGAGCCTCGGGCATTACAAGAGGCTTCGCAATAGGCTTAGCGATAGGCTCGAACTTAGCAGGCTCTGCAACAGGTGCTACAACTACAGGAGCGGGAGCAACAGGTGCGGGAGCGGGAGCAGCTACGGGAGCAGGAGCAACGGGTGCTGCAGGTGCTACGGGAGCGGCAGGTGCTACAGGAGCCTTAACAACAGGTGCTACGGGAGCGGCGATGGTTACAAGGCCGTCTACGTTAACCTTCTTAGCCTTCTTAGTCTTGATAGGCTCGGCAACTACTACAGGCTCTGCAACAACAGCGGGAGCTGCAACAACAGTGGGCTGTGCAACGGGTACGGTGTTGATAACAGGCTTGATAACAGTGGTAGAACCAACTCTCTCAGGAACTATTGCGACTCTGGTATCGGGCATCTCGGTAACAAGACCGGAGCCGGTAGCCTTAGATCTGTAATCGGTGGTGGGTACCTTTCTCTCGGTTACGGTGATGGTCTCGGTTCTGGACCTAGCCTGACCGTTAGCGATAGGAGCGGTATCCTTGAGCTTGATCTCAGCGGGCTCAGCTGCCTTGATCCTTACAGTGGTGGGTGCCTTCCACTCAGCACTCTTAAGATCGTCGTAGAGCTCGATGGTATCAATTACGTCGTAGTGACGGTCGTCATAACGGTATCCGCCGCGTCCGCCGCGTCCGCGTCTCGAGTAACCGGAGCGTCCGATGCGTCCAATGCGTCTGGATCCGCCTATGCTTCTGCCACCGCGTCTTCTGAGAATGAGAAGAACGATGAGAAGAATGACGAGAACTGCTACTACAGCAATGACGATGTGCCAGGGATTAATACCAAGTCCACTATCGTCACCGCCCTGAGTATCGCTCTGCTTCTCTGCTATCGCGTAGATAGAGAAGTGAGTCGTCTCGAAGGAGATGTACTGGGAGCCTCTGACGTACTGTGCGTTCATATCCTCTACGGTACCGTCTGCCGCATAGTGAATAACTGTGAGCTTACGGTCTCTGAGAGAAACGGGTACGTCGAGAGTTACGGTAAATTTCTTGTCGTTCTCGCTAAGGTCGAGATCTCCGAAGGAGATGTCGTAGCTCAGGTGTACGTTGTACTTGGTCTCGCCGAGCTGTACCTCGGTGGGAACGTCTGCGGCGTGAGAAACTACGATCTGGTGACCATCAAGAACGTGATTGGGGTCAACGATGGTTACGTTGTAATCTACGTTCTCGTGATTCATACTGCCCTGTTGCTGTCCCTGATAGGGAGCGTAGCTCTCGGCAATAGCGAAGTCGGAGAAGTAGGTAGTGGTGAATGCGATCTGCTCGCCTGCATCACTAACGGTCGTAAGAACCTGCCAGCCATCAGCAGTTCTGCCAAGAACTACGAGAGTCTTACCTCTGAGAGAGCCGGGAGTCTTGATGCTGACGCTGAAGGACTCGGTGCCCACGTAGGGGTCGCCGTCGATGTTTGCGAAGCCGATCGAGAAGCCAACGAGGATCTTGTAGTTGCCTCCGTCAGCCTCTACCTTGCTACCGATAAGGCTATTGATAGCGCCTACGGTGATACCGTAATCCTCAAGAACCTTATTAGTGTCAAGGACTGTGACGTTGAGCAGGTCACCCTCTGCACCGTTGGTGTAATCAACAGTACCGCTCTGGATACCGTCGTACTCATCGGGAGGAGTAACACCGCCGCCGGTCTTAACCTTAGCAAATGCGAAGGTACCGAAGGTGTTGGTCTGGAACTGAATAGACTCGGTGTGGCCATAGCTGTCAACCACTACGGTCCACTCGCCGCCTCTCTTCGCGAGAAGAACGAGGTTCTGAGCTCTGAGCACCTCGGGAACGGTTACGTTCACGGTGAAGGTGCTGTCGGTTCCGTCATAGGCTTCGAAGTCAAGTCTGAACAGAATGCTGAAGCCGCCGAGAACGATGTAATCGTTATTGCCTACGGTAACAGACGTAAGTGTCGAGGGAATAGTACCAACGTTCATGGTATAATCCTCGAGAACGTAGCTCGGGTCATATACGGTAACGCTGTTAGTGGTTCCGTCGAAGTGATCGAAGGATCCGTTATGCTCGATCTTATGATCGGGTGCATCGCCCGAAACGAGCTCTGCAAGAACGAAGTTCGTGTAGTTGAAGTGAGTGGTGAAGAAGCGTACCGTCGCACCTGCAACGCCGCTTGTGGAAGCGAGAAGCTCTGCAGTGCCGTCCGCGTTCTCACCGATGACGTAAAGGGTCTTGCCCTGAAGTGCGGTGGGAACGTCAACCGTTACGCTGAACTGATTTGCGCCGCTATACTCGGTTCTCAGGACGTAGTTTTCGTCAATGAAGCCGATCTCGTATGCGAAGAGTGCCTTATACTGATTCTCGCCGATGACGTAAGGCTGCTCTTTAACCACACCGCTGTTAACGATGACGGTGTAGCCCTTGAGAGTTTCGGTAAGGTCATCAAGAACGGTTACGTTATAGATGATCTCGCCGTTTTCCTTAATACCACCGTTGTGGATGCCATCGTAATCGTCATCGGAAATAGTCTCCTCTGCAAATGCGAATACGGAGAAGAGGGTGGTCTCGAAGGTTACGGTATTATTCGATACATCGTAATCGGTACCGTCTGCTACGACCTCCCATGCGGTGCCGTTGTAGCCGAGAAGCACGAAGTTTGCACCGAGAAGGTTAGGAACGGTAACGGTTACGCTGAAGGAATCGGTGCCGGAATAAGTAGCGCCGGTATTCACATCAACGAAGCGAAGGTTGAAGCCGAAGTGTCCGACGTAGTTTACGCCGTCGATGGTGCCGAACTCGGTAGAATCCGCGAGGTCGTTGCGCGCCTCGACTATCATAGTCTCGTACGCCTCGAGCTTCTTGTCGGTGTCGACTACGACTACGGTGTACTCCTGACCGTTCGCATCAACGAAGGTCTCGGTACGGTTGATATCGTACTCGGGAGGTGTGGGAGGATCGATGGGCCCGGAGGTCACGATAGCGAAGTTGACGGTAGAGAGTGCGGATGCAGTAAATACTGCTCTGCCGTTTACAACGTCAACGTCAACGACTGTGACGGTATCGCCGTCGATCACAAGCACTGTGAATTTGGTATCGACAAACTCACCGGGGATGAGAACGGATACCTCGAAGAGATCCTCAGCGGTATACTCCTTCTCTACACCGAGCTTATCAACGAAGGCAATGCGGTAGCCTGCCTTAACAAGATAGTGGGTACCGTCAAGAGTCTGCGGCTGACCTTTGTAAATGCTTTCGGTGACGGAGATCTGATAACCCTTAAGAGTATTATTCTTATCGGTTACGATAACGGTTCCGTCCTCGGTCTTGTGTACAGGATCGTACTCAGGCTCGGGAGGAGTTACGGGAGTATAGAGAGTAGCAACCGCAAACTTAGTACCACCGAAGGCGGTCTCGGTCGCGTTGAACTCGAACGCACCGTCCACAGCGGTTTCGTCAACCATTGCGGCGCCGGAGCCGTTGCTGTTATAAGAGATAAGGAAGCTCTCCTTATTCTCAAGTGCGGGTATGATGATCACGTAGTCACCTGCGGGAGCGTCTACTGCCTCGCCGTCAAGGGTAACCGTGATAACGTACTCGTATACGGGAGTATAGGTCTTGGTATTAACGATCTTGTGCTCACCGTTTGCGGAAACGTCCTTCACGCTGACGCTGACCTCGTAGCCGAGGAGCGCTGCGGCGGAGTCGATGATGATAACGTCGCCACAGGTGAAGATGAGACCTGCAATATCCCACTTAACCGCATCGGCGGTGATGGTGCCGGTCACGTCGTAGCAATCCTTGAGCTTATGCTCGAAGGTATCACCGTCGATCTCAACAACTACGGTGAAGCCGTCGAAGTAGGTTTCGTAGCCGCCGTTGCCGGAGGGATACTTAACAGGCTTCGATGCGTCGGTATAGCCGTTAGCACCGTTGGTGGAGTAGCTGGGAACGAGATCGCCGTATACGTTCTCGTATCCGCCGAGGAATACGGTGTATGCGGGACCTGCGGGAAGCTTGCCGTTAACGAGAGCACTCTCGAGAAGCTTGGTCTCGGTGCCGTTGTTAACGTACCACTTAAGAGCACCGAGATCGAAGGAAGCCTTCTTTACGGTGTAGTGGAGAGTGTAATGAGTTTCGGATACCGAGTAAACGTAGTTATCGTCACCGTTCAGAGGACTGATGGTAGCAGTTACGCTGTAAGTACCGGGAAGATAGTTAGCGATAGCGAAGCTATATGCGATACTTACGTTCTCGGGAATGTTAGCTGCAACCTCCCAGGTCTTGAAGAAGTCCTGAGAAATCGCGTGGTTCTTACCGTTATAGGTGAAGTCGGCGACAACGTTCCACCACTCTGCGTTTACGGTATACATAACTTCCTTAGGAGTTACGGTAACCTTAACGCTTGCGGAGGCGGTCTGAGTCTTGCCTGCCTGCACGTAGGTCGCAGTTGCTCTGTACTCGCCGCTGTCAGCAACGTTAGCGAGAGTGAGAGCAGTAGCCTCTACCCACTTGCCGTCAACGAGTCTCTCCCAAACTACGCTGACGCCGTCGGTACCGGTGGTGCCGAGGAGAGCAATGCTCTCAAGTGCGGTGAGATCGTAGTTGGTAGCGGGATCGTAGATAGCGGTGATGTCGCTCGCGGTAAGAGCGAACTGAAGCGCGGGGATAACGGTGATCGAGAGGGTGGACTCGGTAACGGTCGCACCGTCAAGATACATGTAGTAGTTATCGGAGTCAACGAGAGTGATCTTCGCAGTTGCGGTGCCAACCTCGGTGCCGAAGCCCGCGCCGTACTCAACGTTAAGAAGACCTGCGTACTTCTCTGCAAAATCTGCCGCGAGAACGGATACCGTCTCACCGTAGATATATACCGTGCCGTCTGCTACTGCCCAGAAGGTAGATGCGTCAATGCCAGCCTTCTCTACGCCGAAGCCGACGTGGTCAACGGAGCTTGCGGTGACCGTATCGTACTCGAATACGAACTCACAGAAGTAGTACTTCGTTGCCTGTGCATTGCCGCTGACGGTGTAGGTCGAATCGGTAGCGCCGTCGATCTTAACAGCATCAGCGAAGTCGGACGTATCGCTTACGTACCACTGATAGCTATACGAACCAAAGGGAAGATCCGCAAGAGCAGTGTTCGCAACGGTAACGTCTGCGGTGAAGGTGTACTCCTCACCGGGAACGTAAACAAGGTCCGCGGGAACGATAACGTTTCCTGCCTTGTCGGTGACGGTGATATCAACTGCGATATCAGCGTCGGTAATGGGTGCAAGAGCTACAACAGTAACTGCCTCGCTCTCGTAATACTTAGGATCAAACTTAGCATCGTCTGCAACCGTTACGGTGTAGTAGTACGTGCCCGCATCAGCGAGGCTGCCAAGAGTAAGGGTCGCGCCTTCTGCCACGATATTTTCAGCAGAAATCGCATCTTTATACCAGGTTACGGTAACGTCGTCGGAGGTAAGACCTGCGGACGTGGGAGCTACGGTAAGAGTATGAGTCTGACCGTCGTAAACGAAGGTATAGGTGCCGTTATCAACGGTGAATGCCGCATCCGCGGTGATAGCGAACTCAGCGCTCGCATACTCCTCGAGAACTGCGTAGAGCACAGTCTCACCGTCGGGCTTGTAGGTAACCTTATTGCCGTTCTCGTCTACCCAGCCGAGCACTTCTCTGCCCTCGTATTCCTTGAGGTCTACGAACTGGAGAACGTACGCGCCGTTGGGAAGGACGCCCTCGAGATAAACCTCGTCACCTACCATGAAGGTGATCTTGGATACGTCGGGAACGGTTACGTTAAGGTCGATGCCTGCAGTCACGTAGTCGCCGAAGCGGCTTCTGAGCTCGCCCATCACGAAGATGATAGCGGACTCGTACTTAGCGAATCTCTCGGGGAGGTTCTTGCGGAGCTCGAGCTCAAGCTCATAGAGGTCTACGGTAAGAGACTGCTCGAAGCCGAACTTCTCGGGTCCCTCGTAGAACATAGACATGAAGCAGGGATTGTTGATAAATCTATCGGGGATCTTAGCTACGAGTGCGTCGATGTAGTGGATGGACTTAGCCATAGCCTTGTCGAAGAGCCACTCCTTCGACTCAACGTAGTTGAGGATCTTCTCGTTGGTGAGGTTGCCCACAAACTCAAGAACCTTATCTACGTCCTCGCCGTCAAGCTCGGGGATAGATACATAATTTTTGATGTAGTCGACGAGCTTGTTCTGAAGCGCTCTGTCAACGTAAGGATTGTCGATGAGCTTACCTGTTGCTGCGTCGTAATACTTATTGTTTACGAGACGCTCAAGGTCAGCAGCCTCGATAATAGCGATAAAGTCCTCGAAGGTGAAGCTCTTGTAGATCTCGATGAAATCTGCAGGAGTCGCGGTCATGAGCTTGAATACCTTCTGCTTGAGCGCGGGAGAGAATCTGCCGGTTGCGCAAGCGCGATTGAAGAGCTCGGTGACGATCTCGGGGAGAGTTATGCTAACGGAGAGTGTGTTGTCCTCGGTGATACCGATCTTAACGTGGTCGATGAAGAGCTGGATAGCCTTCTTGACCTCATCGTCGAAGGTAGCAAGCTCGATCTCTACGTTGAATGCGGTGTCGCCGAAGGTGGTAGCGATCGCGATATCCCAATCAAGCGCGAGAGTCTCCATCTTGGTGATCTCGGAGAGGCTGGGAAGCGCTGCGATCAGCGCCTTGACCGCGTTAAAGTCGATCTTGGGAGTAACCTTGCCTGCGACCGTCTCAACGGTGAGAACAACGTTGCCGTCAACGGTAACGCTCTCGATCTCCTTGAGAAGATCCTCGGGGGTGAGGGTGGGAGCCTCGGGAAGAGCCTCATACGCCTCTGCCTCTGCCTGTGCGGCTGCAGCAAGCTTACCTGCTATGTATGCGAGTCTGTTGTCGAACTCTGCGCGAGTAATGCCGAACATCTCGTCGAGCGCGTACTCGAACGCATAGTCCTTATACTCCTCGTAGTTAGCGAGTGCATAGTCCTCTACGGTCTCGTATTTGCCAAGGAACTCCTTGATGACCTTCTCTCTGTTCGCAGCATCTGCGAAGTAGCCGGGAAGATAATCGTTGATGAGCTCGTCGACCTTCTCGTCGGAGAAGCCGAACTGAGTTACGTCGAGGTTCTCGATCTTCTCACGAAGGGTGTCCTCGCTTACGTACTTCTTCATCTCAGCGACAACGTCGTGGTTGCCGTCGAAGATGCGCTCGATCTCTTCTCTGATCTCGTTGTCGATCTCGTCCTCGAAGAGTCTCTTAGCCTCTGCATCGAGCTCGTCGCCGAAGAACTCGTCAAGACGCGCCTCAACCTCAGCTTTCAGCTCATCGTCGAACTCGTCGCCTGCGAGCATCTCATTGACCTTCGCTTCGATCTCGGCATTGAACTCGTCGCCTGCGAGCTTCTCCTCAACCTTAGCGGTGATCTCAGCGTCGAACTCGCTGCCTGCGAGCATCTTATCAACCTCTGCTGCGATCTCGTCGTCATACTCGTTGCTCGCGAGCTTCGCCTCGACCTGCTTTCTGATCTCAGCTTCGATAGTATCGTAGTTCTGGTCGATTACGTCATCGAGATAAGGCTTACCGTTTACTTCGCTATTGAGAACGGCATTGATCTCAACCATAACCTGAGGCTTAAGATCAAGAAGATCGTGCTCACGGATAAGGGGGAGCTCGTTCTTGGTGAAGTCAACGTAGGGGAACTCACTAGAGGGATAAGCCTCACGGATCTTCTCAACAAGAACGTTGTCAAGCTCCGCATAGATGAACTTCTTATAACCCTCTGCATCGAGAGGAAGATCGTCACGGTCACCTCTGTAGTATGCGAGGTAATCGGTAACAGCCTCGTTAGCCGCAACCTTAGCGTCTGCTACGACCTCAGGGGTGATCTGTTCTGTGAACTTGTCGGTGATCTCGGCTCTGAACTCATCGTCATTCTTGAGATCCTGAGTAAACTGTGCAGCAATCTCTGCTCTGAACTCGGGATCAGCCTTGAGATCCTCGGTGAACTGTGCGGCGATCTCGGCTCTGAACTCGGGATCGGTCTTCACCTGTTCGGTAAACTTCTTGGCGATCTCAGCTCTGAACTCAGCATCGTCCTTAACCTTCTGAGTAAGCTTGTCGACAACGTCCGCCTTGAATTCGGCATCGTTCTCGAGTCTATCCTGGATCTCTCCAAGAAGCGTGTCGGTGAGCTCTTCCTTAACTTCCTCGTAGTAATCGCCGAGGAGCATATTCTTGAGCTCTGCCTCGATCTCAGCCTTAACGGCGGGATCGATCGCTACACCGCCCAAGTAATCGGTGAGCAGTCCGCGAAGGTAATCGTTAACGTACTCGTCGCGGTTTTCCTTATTGTTGAGGACCTCCTCGATCTTCTCAATTACCTTCTCCTCAATGAGGTCCTTCGGAACGTATGCGTTTACGTCACCGAAGTTCTCGAAGTAGCCCTTGATAGCTGCATCGAGCTTGTCGTAATTGATATAATCTCCAATGTGGTCCTTAGCGTAAGAGTCAACGTATTCGTTGATAAGGTCATTAACCATGGTGGTGAGCTTCTCGGATGTGATGTCCTTGAGCTCGTCAACGGTTACAAGACCAAGTCTCAATGCAAGATTGATCTTATCGCGTACAAAGATAACAAGCTTCTCGACGGACGCATCGTTCTTTACGATGTCCTCGAAGAATGCGAGGTACCTTTCTTCAGCAGTGTCACCGGTATAGCCGGCGTTGTCAATGTACAGATTCAGTGCTATTTCCCAGATAGAACCGGAATCCGCATCGCCGAGACCCTCATCACTCGTAGGATCGTCGGGAAGGTTCTCATCCTTCCAGCTGTTCATTATCTCGTCGACGACGAGTGCCTTTGCGGCGTCAATGACAGCAGTAAGAATGCTAACGAGCTCAGCCTTGCTGACAGACTTAAGCTCTTCCTTCGACGGAGAAAGAATGACGTCAATAAACTGCTTGCCATTCTCATCCGTGCCGTAGACTATCTCGAGCCAGCCTGTATCGACTCCGCCCTCGACTTCCCCACCCGCAGAGGGAGCGTCCTCTTTAAGAACGTTCTCCACGGTCTTCCATCCGGCAATGCCGTCAACGGTCGCTGCGACCGACGGAAGAAGGGTACCGATAAGCATGATACAGGTGACAAGGAGCGAGACTACGGTAGTCATTAGCTTTCTTGACTTTCTCATGATTTACCCCTTTACATAAGATTAACTAATTCAAAACACTCTTGGGCGCGCTTAACGCTACTTGCGCACCCGTGCGTATTTTATAAAGTAATTATATCACGTGCGGCGTTAAAAATCAATATGTTTTCTAAAAAAAGACCGGCGAAATCCCATTTTTTTCGAATAATTTCGAATTTTCAGGGATTTCGTCGGTTAAAATTGTCAGTAATTGGTAATTTTAGGGTCGATGTAAGGTTAGGTTCACACTAATGTAAACTCAAAATTACATAGCAGAGGATCAGTAACGGTACCTTCTGGCATTGAGAATGCAGGACGTTCCGACCCATACGACGAGTATGAAAAGCAACACGCCTACGGCTATAACGCCGCCCTTGAACATCTCGAGGATGGAGGGGCGTGTGCTGACCGGCTCATCCACAACGGGTATGGGAGTCGCCTCGAACACCGCGTGATATACGGCATCACCGGTGACGGGAGATACGTCCTCCTCCCAGCCGACAAAGGTGTAGGTGAACTCACCGTCGCTCGCCTTTTTCGGAGTGTCGGGAGGAACGGGTATTGCGCCCCAGATACAGCTGACGGTGGTGAATACCGAGTCGCCGTTCATAAACGTGACCGTGTAGCGGATATGCTCGGTAACAGCCATTACCGTAACGTCGGATTTAGGCATTTCGAATACACGGGATGCCCGTATCTCGCCTACGTTGCCATCTCCGTCGACGTAGTAGAGGCTCTTCAGAATAACGCCCGGCGCGAGCTCGACGCCGACCTTTACGACGTCACCGTAGAGTGCGACACTGCTCGAGAGCGTGAAGGTCACGGTGTCGTTCGAGAACGCACTGACCGAATACTCCTCGCACAGCTCGTAGTTGTAGCCAACGTTTGCAGTGAACGTGATCTGTGAATCCGCCACGGTGTAGCGGACGTAGGTGATGCCGCCGTCGGGAGATAGCGCTCGCAGACGAACTCTGGAATTCAGCTCACGGGTAAGGGGTACGGTAAGCTCGACGGGGATATCAACGGGTGCGTTGCGTGCATCGGGTGAGTCCGCAGTGACCGAGTATCTGAAGTAGCCCTGCGCGTTGGTGATGACGCTGATGTGTATCTTGCTCGCCGCGCGCTCCTTGAGGAGCATTACGGAGGCCGGAGATATCTCGAGTGTGGCGGAGCGTGTAACGATTTTCACGCCCGTAAGTCCAACAGAGCGCTCGAGAATGCCCGAAATATCAAGGGATCTGGTATTGCGTCCCGAGGTGGCGTCGACGAGATAGTCGTTGCCGTCAAAGGTGACCGTGACGTCACCGTCGGAGGGAATGACGTCCCCCTCCTCGAAGAGCGCGGTATAGACGACGTCTTCTGTGACCTCGAGGATCTCCTTATCCCAGCCTATGAAGGTATAGACGTAGAGAGGAGTCGAGGGCTTTTCCGGAGTGCCGGCGGAATAGCACGGCAGAGTGCCGTAGCGGAGGACCTCGGTAACAGCGTTGCCGTCGACCATCCAAGTGACGGTGTAGTACTTATAGTCCTCGTGGAAGTAGGGATACAGGTCGACGTTGTCCTCGACCGAGGAAAGATCGACACGGGTGCCGTCTTTTTTCTGCCAGCCGGCAAAGGTATAGACTGCTTTCGCGTCCTCGGGCTTTCTCGGCAGATCACCCTCAAAGTTGACGGTACTGCCCGAATCTATCGTGTGATGCTCGATCAGCTGACCGTTCTCATCATGGAACGCCACGACGATCTCGGATACGTTTACAAAACGCTTGCTGACCGTCTTTTCTACGGTTATAGCGGCGGGCGTGTCAAATTCTCTGTCCCTCTCGACGAGAGTGACGCCGCGCGCGGCTATCAATGCACCAACTACCTCGGGCGCTACGTACTCCTCGGGTACCGTAGGCTTCTCCACCTCGGTGGGTGCGGTAGGCTGTGCTACCTCTGCGGGTGCATCGCCGGGATCGGCGACGATAGCGGGCGCCGTAGGCTCCGCAACGTATGCGGGAGGCGTAGGGCGTGCCATAAATTCGGGAGGCACGGGCTCTGCCATGAAGCCGGGGTGTCCCGTTGTGAGAGGCTTTGCATTATTGGTATCCTTAACGTATTTTGCATCGCCGAGGATCTGCGCGAGGGTCTTCGGATGAAGCTCGTCGATGGTAAAGGAGGTGTAGGTATATCCTCTCTTGTATCTCGGAGCAACGGTGTCCTTCGAGCCTATGAGACTTGTCGACACGCTCTTTATCGGCGTATCAGACAGGGCGTGTGCTATCACGTAAAGATTTGCTATCAGTATGCGGAATTTCGCATCGTAGTTCGAGTCGGGATATAGGGTCTCTGCGGTAGATATCGCCGCCTGCACGCCGTTGCTCGTGTAGAGACAGTCGAGCGAGGTGAACAGGTTGACGAAATTATCGCGTATCGCGGTATAGTTTTTGCTGTAATAGTCGTATTTTGCAACGTCGCTCTCGATCGCGTAGTACTCTGTAAAGATGGTACGCAGATTTCGTGTCGAGGCGCCGGCGAGATCAATAACGCGCTCGGGTGCGTGTAGCTCGCGTAGCAGGTCGCGCTCGGCAAGCACCTTATCGACCGTGCCGCCCATAATATCGGTATATGCGCTTCTGTTCATATCGGTGACAGGAGTGCGCGCGTATTCCATTATAGCAAGATGCGCGTTGAACTTATCGAGCTTCGAAAGATAGTCGGCGTAGATCACAGCCTCCGCCTCGTATTTTGCGTAGGCGTTCTCGTACTTCGTGTACTCTTGGGCGTCGAGCTTGTACTGCGCGTCAAGCTTCAGATATTCCTCGCGCGCCTTTACCTCAGCCTCGTAGGTGGCGAGATCGGCAAGATATTTGTTGTATTTATTGACTGCAATATCGTAGTTTCTCTTCTCAACAAGATAGGCGTTGTACGCCTGCTCGTCGAGCTCGTACTGAGCTAAAAGGGCGAGGTACGTGTCAAATCTTTCCTTAGCGGAGAGATATTCGTCAACAGCCGCACTATACTCGAGGTCTCGCTCGTATATGTAATCCTCCCAGAGGAAGGAGTCGTCGTACGCCTTGTTGACTATATCCTCAAGGGTCTCGGTATGAACGGTGATCGCCAGGGTGTAGCGGACGTCCACGGCGGTGGTCTCGTCAGCGTCGGTCACCGACTTGAATCTCGTGGCGTATGCACCTCCCGCAAGCGTCAGCGTCTGCTCAACACCGAAAAGAGACGCGCTCACGGGTGTCCAGGTGATCTCTACCCCGTTGTCGGCAACGTATTTATATTCATAAGCATAGAGCAGTACCGAGGAGCCGTCGTAATCGACCCTGACGTAGGATGCGGTGATACCGTCCTCGTATTTTATCTCGGTGTCGCCGTATTCCAGAAGATAGGCGCGCTCTGCCTCACCGAGTTCGATGCCCTCTATCGCATCGAGTATATCGGTCGTCGTAAGCGTTCTGGTATGCTGCGAGCCCTCTCGCGAGAAGTCGTAGTCTATCTCCTCACTGCTCGCCAGAGCGGTCGTTGAAACCACGCCGAAGATCGCAAGCAGTGTCATCGCGACGGAGATGAGAGAGAGCAGTATTTTTCTTTTTCTCATTGGGTTCTCCATTTATGAAGTCTACATTATAATATATAGCACGTGAATGCCGCACTATATACTGCATTATAATATACCATTATAACACCTGCGGCAAAAAAAATCAATACCCAGCGATAAACTGACAAAAATTTACAAAAGGGGCTGTCACATTTGGTAAAACCGAAAAAGTCCGAAATGACAATGAAAAGTCTCGAAAAACGGCGAAAACCGTAAATGAGACAGTAAAATGATGAAATCCTACGGATTTCTTCGATTTTGATGGACTTTTTCTTCTCGCATCGGCTCGGACACTCCTCGGGTCTGAAAGTCCACCGGACTTTCATTCAACACCTCGGAGCCGCTACGCTACGCCGTTTTCGTGGCTCGACGTACTTTTGTACGCCTCACGCCACGAAAAGCGACGCTTTTTCCTCAAATCTGACTATCCCCTTATCAAACTTTTTGGGGGTGTCTCAAATTTTTCATTTGAGACACCCCCTCTTTTGCGGTGCGCGTATGATGCGCTCAATAAATAAGACATACGTCGAGCGGTGCTAAGGACGGTATTCACCGAATGTGGCGTTTCCTACTCCTGTACCCTGTAGTATTTTTCCTCATTAATGCTTATGAAGGGCTTTCCGTTAAAGCTACCGGTATAGAAGCCGTGTGAGGTGGTATTGCCGGCACTGTCGGTGAGCTTGATCACCTTCTCGCCGTTGACGATAGAGATAACGTAGGTGTATTCTGCGGTAACGATCTCACTTTTTGCGGTATCGTAATACTTCTCGGTGACCTTACGTCCCTCGAAGGAGTAGCTCGCATTCGTTGCAAAGGCACCCGCAGACATAGAGAGCGAATATTCACCGTCGATAGTCTCGCCCGTATCTGCAACGTTCTCGGGTCCTGTAACCTCTAAGAGATGATCGATGAGGAAGCCTGCACCGACGAGAAGGAGAGCCGTCAGAAGCGAGATGACGATTATCAAGAGTCTCTTATCGGTTTTCTGTGTCGCACCGTTCACGTTCACGTTATTGACGGTGACCGTGGTGGGATCGTTTTTCTTTTTATTTTTTGCCATAATTTTAACCATTCCTTGATGTTTTTCTATATTTTAACATATTTTTTCTACTTTGTCACTACCTTTTAGAAAAAAATATAAATTTGTTAGAGGCATACTCAAAAACAACTGTCACGTTCGGTAAAACCTAAAAGTCCGAAATAACAGTAAAAACGGCAAAAGCCGTAAATGTGACAGCGAAATATGGGTGCCTCAAATTTTGCATTTGAAGCACCCATATTTAAAATATATTAGCTTTCAGAAACGTCTACGAATACGTGCTCCTGTGCCGACCGTCTTGCCGCGAGGCAGAGCTCGGCGCTGAGAATTCCGTCGGAGAGAGGGGCGCAGGACACTTCACTGCCCTCCATCAGAGCGATAAAGTTCCTCTCGAGAACGGCATCGCCGCCGAAGTGACCCTCTAAGGTTTTCGCAAGAGTATGGTGCTCGACCGAATTCTGCATGTGGTTATAGACCGTGACGACGTCGGAGTACCAGTCGAACTCGAGAGTACCCTTGTAGCCGATGAGGCGCGCTCCGCGCTTGCCCGCGCTGTTGCGGACGATGAAGTCCTGCGAGTATACTACGTGCATACCCGTGTCGTATTCGATGATAACGCTGCCGCTGTCCTCGTTACCCGTATCGACGGCAAAGCAGCAATATTCGCCGGGGATACGGCTGCTGTCGACCTTCAATACGTTGCGGGGACTCTCCGGACAGCTGTCGGCATCGGGGCAATCTGCGCACTTAAGCCCTGCGGGCTTATCACCCTTGAATATCTGCTTCGAGGTCATAGCGCAGACACGGACCGGACGGAAGCCGAGAATGTAGTTTATGTAATCGAGGTCGTGAGTCGCCTTCTGCAAAAACAGACCGCCCGTCTCGTTTTCATCGCGATACCACTTGTGATAGTAGCCGCGGGCGTAGGAAACGTTGTTATATGCCTGCACGTGCTCGATCCTGCCGAGCTTACCCGAGTCGACAATACCCTTCACATACTCGACGAGCTGTGACATTCTGAGGGGGAAGGATACGACGGTTTTGTCATTCATATGAGGGATCGTGCGGAGTCTATCGAGATCCTCGTATGTCGTGCATACCGGCTTCTCAAGGAACATAGGGATCGAATATTTAGCGACGAGTAAAGCATAGTGGGTGTGCGTCGAGCATCGGGTACCTATCAGAACACCGTCGGGGCGTTCGGTCGTGATCATCTCATCGGCATCGGTATAATACCGCACTCCCTCAAAGCCGTTTTTGTCGATATAGTTTTTCTTCACGGCGTCGTTGTCGATATCCATAACGGCACAAAGCTTTACCTTGCCGGTTTTCACAAGATCCGAGACGACCGAGTTTATACGTCCGCCGTAGCCGATAACAGCTATGTTGAGCATTTGATATTCCTCCGGATAAATTTGTTTTACGCAACTATTATAGCACCTATACGCCTGTCAGTCTATAAATAAAATTGCTATATTTTTTCACTTTTCTGCTATTGACAAATCTGCGGTGTTATGTTAAAATACAATTAAATCAACACGGAGGTGAATACTATGATACCCAGCAGTGAATCGGTATCGGGCGAGTATCTCGAGGTCAACGCATGCGGAGTACAGCGATTCTCGGGTATTGAGGCGGGTAGCACGCGCCCGATGGGTCGTGTCGACTATCACATCATATACGTCACCGAGGGAGAGTGTCACGCGCAGATAGGGGGCGAACTCAGGCGGGTCGGTCGCGGTCACGTGATACTGTACCGACCGGGCGAAGCGCAGATATACAAATTCCCCTCACATCCGGCGTCGATCTCCTACTATTTGCATTTTAGTGGCAGGGCGTGTCAAAAATTCGTGGAAAAATTCGCTGAAAACGGTGAAAATATAATCTACGTGGGAACGGATCCCGCACTCGAGGAGGCGTACGCATCTCTCGTCGACAGCTTCAATCTGAAGCTACCGTACTACCGCGACGTATGCGAGGGTATGCTTTCCACCCTGCTCTCTCTTACCGCCAGATGCAGAGCGTTGGTTACAAGCGAAGAGACACAGAGCGCGGAACGAAGGATCGTCGAGGTGTGTCGGCGCATGCACGAGACCTGCTCTGACAATCTGCCCATCTCAAGCTACGCCGAGGCTATAAATCTGAGCGAGAGCAGATTTTCACATTTTTTCAAGGAGCAGATGGGCGTCAGCCCTATTCGGTATCTCAATTCCATAAAGCTCGACCGCGCGAGGGAATATCTCGAAAAAACCGATGCGTCGATACTCGAGATAAGCACTATGCTCGGCTTCCAGAATCAAAGCTATTTCTGCCGATTTTTCAAAAAGCATACGTCACTATCGCCTATCGAATATCGCAAGGCAGTACAGTGATCCGCCTAGTATTAGAATCTGCGCGACGGTGGTTACAGCGGCATAATGGTCGCTCGGAGTCTACACGACGTATGAAATTGCATATACCTACCGACAGAAAAAGGACGAGAAATTGCTAAAATTCCTCGTCCTTTTTTCTTCGCAAGCACTGCTTTTGTGTTCACAGAAGCTATTTTGATTTTGTCGATATGCCGTCGCAAAACGCGATGCGATATGCTCGGCTCGATATATTTGCCTTGCAGCAAATTCGATATGTTTTCACTACGCTCAAACTCGATATGATATAAATCCGCGCTCACGCAGTGAGCATATCGAGTGCGACAGCACATATCGAACGCGTTAGCGTATATCGAAAATCCGCATTTGCGGATTTATATCGATGCGTACCTGCTCTATGGCAGGTACGCCGCCGAGTCTCTTTTTTGTATTATTAATCCTTGTAGAGCCTAATAACGCCGAGCTCGATGTACTTGCCGTCGTTATCCTCGCCCTCGTTATACTTCATAGTGCCGTTGAAGACCAGGCTCTTATCAGCACCCTCAGCATAAGTGAAGGTGATAGTCTGTTCGCCATCCTCGTTCTCACCGAGCTCGTAGCTTGCGGTATAGTTGAGGGAAAGTGCACCAGACTTCGCTACGATCTCTACCTCGTCACCCGAGAAATCAAGGGTGTAAAGATCATTCTTGTACGTGCCGGAGATGCCACAGGATGCAAGTGCAAATACGGAGCACGCAAGAAGTGCTACGAGAAGTACGGCGGATATTACCTTTTTCATAGTTGTTTTCTCCTTTTTCTGTCTTTGCCGAAAATGTCGGTCACACTAATATTTTATAATTATTTTTTCAGCTTGTCAATAGCTTTTAATTATTTTTAATTTTTGGTAATAGTGCCCTCCTCCACTTGACAAATTACGGAAAATAGGGTATACTGATAGGACTAAGATACGAGGTTTTCCTATGCTGATAAAGAACTTTTTTGCTCATATAGCGCTGGTACTACGCCACAAGCACCGTGTTTTCATCAACTGTCTGAAATGCGGCCTCGTCTGGCGCGGCATCGTGCATGATCTGTCGAAATTCTCGCCGACCGAGCTTTTCGAGAGCGTAAAATATTACACCGGCTACCGCTCGCCTATCGGTGTCTGCCGCCGCGAGCGCGGTGTGAGCCACGCGTGGCTTCACCACAAGGGCAGAAACAAGCATCATATCGAGTATTGGCTCGACGGTGATTGCCCCGTGACGCCAATGATGCCGTACAAGTACGCCGTCGAGTGCATCTGTGACAAGCTCGCCGCAACGCGTGTCTATGCAGGCAAGAATTATTCAACCGATCTGCCTCTCGCTCACTGGAGAAAATACGGCTGCAAGGTCGACGGAAACCCGAAAACGATGCGATTCATCGAGGAGGCGTTTATTGACGTCGAGGCACACGGCGAGGGATACGTGTTGAACAAGGAATATATGACACGGAAATATCGGGAAATATGCCTCGCGGAGAATGGCGAAGATCCCCGGACGTGATATCCTAAGTGCAGCATAACGTTATAAGGTCGGCAACACCGACGTGATATGCCGCATCGCGGACTTGAACAAGAAAAAGAACCGTTGACAGCCGTCAGCGGTTCTTTTTTCGCTATTATATCGTTTCGAATCCTTCGTTATGCATTCAGCAGCTTATCTGCTATTCCCTTTGCGGCAAGCTTACCTGCGCCCATAGCCGAGATGACCGTTGCGGCACCCGTAACTGCGTCGCCACCGGCAAAGACGCCCTCGCGTGAGGTGGCACCGTTATCGGTGACGATGATACCGCCTCGGGAGTTGACCTCGAGTCCTGCTGTTGTAGACTTGATCAGCGGGTTTGGAGTAGTGCCGATCGACATTACGACAGTGTCTACGTCGAGTGTGAATTCACTGCCTGCGATCTCGACGGGACGGCGGCGACCGCGCTCGTCGGGCTCACCGAGCTCCATTTTGATGCAACACATTCCGGTGACAAAGCCGTTACACGGATCGCGCCTATCGTCGGGATTCTCGTAGCCGAGGATCTCGGTCGGGTTGGTGAGGAGCATCATCTCGATGCCCTCCTCGATGGCGTGCTCGACCTCCTCGCGGCGTGCGGGAAGCTCCTCCATCGAGCGGCGATAGACTATATACACCTTCTCTGCTCCGAGACGGAGAGCGGTGCGAGCGGCGTCCATCGCAACGTTACCGCCGCCGACAACGGCAACTCTGCCGCCCTTCATGATCGGGGTTACGGGGTCGGTGCGATACGCCTTCATGAGATTGGAGCGGGTGAGAAATTCGTTTGCGGAGTAAACACCCTTGAGCGACTCGCCGGGAATTCCCATAAAGCTCGGCAGACCCGCGCCCGAGCCGATGTATACCGCCTCATAGCCCATCTCAAAGAGCTGATCGACGGTGAGAGTTTTACCTATTATAACGTTGGTCAGGATCTCAACGCCCATCGCGGTGAGCTGATCAACCTCTTTTTTTACTATGCTCTTCGGCAGTCGGAACTCGGGAATGCCGTAGACCAGCACGCCGCCCGCTGTGTGCAGAGCCTCAAAAACGGTTACCTCAAAGCCGAGACGCGCGAGGTCTCCCGCACAGGTAAGACCCGAGGGACCCGAGCCTACTACGGCTACCTTATGTCCGTTTTTCTCGACACGGGTGGGGGGTAAGCTACTATGTGCATTATGCCAGTCGGCAACAAAGCGCTCGAGCCTGCCGATACCGACGCTCTCGCCCTTGATGCCTCTGACGCACCTGCCCTCGCACTGTGTCTCCTGTGGACAGACTCTGCCACAAACGGCGGGAAGCGACGAGGACTCGGATATCACGGAGTAAGCACCCTCGAAGTCGCCCTCCTTGATCCTTTCAATAAACTCGGGGATACGTATATTTACGGGACAGCCCGAAACGCAGGGCATATTCTTACAGCCGAGGCAACGGAGTGCCTCGTCGATGGCAGTCGCCTCGTCGTAGCCGATCGCTACCTCGTAGAAGTTGCGAGCGCGGGCAAGAGCATCCTGTGTGGGCATTGGATTTCTCTTAGGTGACATATTAGCCTTTGCCATCACTTCTCTCCCCCTTTTTAAAGAGATTGCAGGTCGTCTCGTATGCGTGGCGCTCAAAGTCGCGGTACATAGATCCGCGCGAGATAGCCTCGTCGAAATCGACCTCGTAGCCGTTGAAATCGGGACCGTCAACGCAGGCGAATTTAGTCACGCGCTTACCGTCATGCAGGAGTGTGAGACGACAGCCGCCGCACATTCCGGTACCGTCTATCATTATCGGATTCATAGACACGTCACAGGGGATACCCGTGGGGCGTGTCGAATTTACGACGAATTTCATCATAATGAGGGGACCGATCGTGATCACCTTATCAAACCGTCTGCCGGCGGCGAAAAGCTCCTCGAGAGGCAGACATACGTTGCCTCGGCGAGCGTAAGAGCCATCGTCGGTCATAACCGTCAGCTCGTCGGAGGCGGCGCGGAACTCATCCTCGAGTATCACGAGATCCTTTGTACGGAAGCCGATGATAGCGGTGACACGACAGCCGAGCGAATGGAGCTTCTCCGCAATGGGGAGTGCTATCGCACAGCCGACACCTCCGCCGACGATACAGACGTCGGTGAGCCCCTCGGTATCGGTGGGGAGTCCGAGAGGACCTGCGAAGTCGCTGATATACTCGCCCTCATTTTTTTCGTTAAGCTGATAGGTCGTCGCACCGACTATCTGGAATATAATGCGGACGGTACCTGCCTCTCTGTCGTAGCCGGCAACAGTGAGAGGAATTCTCTCTCCCTCCTCGTCGACACGCAAAATAATGAACTGACCCGCCTCTGCCGCACGTGCGACGAGCGGTGCCTCGATCTCCATCATCGTAACGGTGGGATTGAGGCTTTTTTTCTTTACTATCTTGTACATATTTTTCTCCGCGGTGCCGCGCACCGAAATTATAGTTGGCTTAATTATCACTTACTACTCTTGCCCATCTGCTTTTTATATTCCGATGGAGAGATCCCCTTCACCTCGCTGAACACGCGAGCGAAATTTCGCGGATCGAGTCCCACACTCAGGGCGGTATCGCCGACGGACGTACCCTCGGCGAGCAGAAGGCACGCCTTATCTATACGCAAAGCGGTGAGATATTCGTAGGGACTCATACCGGTATGCTCCTTAAACGCAGTAGAAAAATACGTGCGCTCGTAGCCGACGAGCTCCGCGATATCTCCGACTGTCACGGGAGTGTTGTATACGGTCTCAAATACGCCGATCGCGCGTCTGACCCATGTTTCGCTATCGGAAGCGACGGAATCGCTCGAGATGACTCCGAGAAGCTCATAGACGAGACCCGTGCGACGAAATTCAGCTCCGCCGTCGCGTTCGGTACGCATTGAGTACATCTCGTAGAGTATCCGACGCACCTCATCGTAATGCTCGGATGAGATCATCGGAGACTCGGTAGTTATACCTGCGTGCGCCAGTATCTGCTCTACCCTCACGCCGGCGATCGATGCGAATATTCCCCGCCTCGGTCGCTCTGAATCCGAGGTGTAGAGGGCGCTGGCTCCCGCGTGTACAACGTAGCAGGTGCGAGGTGCGATCTCAATGAGCCTGCCGTTGACGGTAACGGTGCCGTAGCCATCCTCGTTGCATTCGATAATGTATCTTGATCTGTTGACCGAAACTCTCGCACGCGCTCCAGGTGCGACGTTCTCCACGGTACAATCCATCAGTATCGGCTCATAGCCGCTATATCCCGAAAAGTCGTTAAGTGCCATAGCTCTTCCTTTATATTTTATCCTTATAGCGCTTTACACCGAAATACTGTATAACGAACATCTGTAGCGGCGCACCGACAATAAACAGATACCAAGCGTTGCTGTCGAGATATACCAGTCCGTGAAGATACAGGACCGTGATCGTAGACCAGGACAGAAATGACGAGACTATGATCTTACCTACCATACCGAGTCTGTCGCGCATCGTCGCGTGGATGATGATGCAGGTGATCGGAACGGCGGTTACAAACGCCAGCCAGTACTGTGCCGAGGTGAAGGCGAACACCACCGTGGCGAATATCCACACAGTACTCGCGAGCAAGAGGCACATCCATATCTTATAGCGGCGCGCGTAGCGTTCACGTGCCATAGACCCATCGGCAGAAAAGTCCGGATCGACGAGATCGTTCATAGTCACGCCGTAAAACTCGGCGAGAGCGTACAGCACGTTGATATCGGGTAGCGTCTCACCGCTCTCCCAACGGCACACCGCCTTGTCGGAATAATTGAATCTTGTGGCGAGGCTCGCCTGAGTGATCTCCTTTTTCTTACGGAGAGCCACGAGATTTTTACTTACAATTGATTTTACGTCCTTCATTTTTTCCACGTCCTTTGCATTTTTTGTCATTTTTCACTCGCATTGCGAAAAAGTGCACACGCACTGCCCGACGAAGCGGGGGACAGAGTCGGTGGATAAGGCATATCGTTAAATGTGAACAACAGTTAACATTTTAATGTAAACAATTATTTACATCGTGCAGATTTGCTTTTATTTTATATAAAAATTATAGCATTACAGTACACGTTTGTCAAGTGTTTTTTCGCATATCCACAATTTGTGGAGTGCCATTTCTACATTTTTTCACCTGTCGTCCCGTGTCTTTAGAGCGCGAGAAAAAGCAGTTCCTTGCATTTTCGGTATTGCGTGTTATATAATCTTCGACGGACAGACAATAAGCACACGGGAGGTCACTACGATGAAGAGTGAGAGGATAATATACTACGAAAACGAGCTCACCGACGAATTCTCCGAGCAGGTGCTCGAGCCGCATTATATAGGTGACGGATACGAGTACTGCCGCGACGGTTCGTGGAAGCGTTTCACCCACGTTTTCTGGTACAGGGTCATTGCAACGCCGCTTGCGTTCCTATACACGAGATCGGTGCTCGGTCAGCGGATAGTAAACGCCGAGGTGATGGAGCCGTATCTTGACGAAGGCTTTTTTATGTTCGGAAATCACACCCAGTCTATCGGCGACGCCCTGATGCCGCATATGATATGGGCGCGCAAGGAAAAGTATACGGTCGTCCATCCGAGCAATCTCTCAGCGCACGTCGTCGGACCGATAACGCCGTCGCTCGGAGCACTCCCACTACCGTCTACGCGAGTGGCACAACGCAATTTCTGTGCGGCGATAGAGCGACGCATACGCGAGGGTGCCGCCGTGGTCATCTACCCCGAGGCGCATATATGGCCGTGGTATAACCGTATACGCGATTTTTCCGACAGCTCATTCTACTATCCCGTAAAGCTCGACGTCCCATCCTTCTGCTTCACGAACGTGTATATGAGGCGTCGCGGCAGGGAGAAGCCGCGGATCGTCACCTACGTGGACGGTCCCTTTCTCCCCGACGGCAGGCTCCCCTACCGAGATAGACGCCGCGATCTCTGTGAGAGGATCAAGGAGAAAATGCGCGAGCGCGCCTCACTATCAGACTGCGAATACATCAAATACGTGAAAACTGCGAATATATCAAATATGTAAAAAGCGTAAAAAGGAAATACTCAAAATGATCAATATACTCTTCTGCGGTAATTCGGGAGTGCTCGACGGAGTGCTCACGGCGACACTCTCGATACTTAAGCGCTCAAGGCTCGACGAGCCGTTTCATTTCTATATATTCACCATGGACGTATCGCATCTCGATGCGAAATATACGCCGATCTCCGACGAGGCAACAGAGATGCTCGACCGAGTGGTGAAGAGCTATCAAGGGGATAGCCGTGTCGAGAAGATCGACGTAACCGACCTCTACGCACAGCACTTCTCCGGATGTCCCAACGAGGACGCCTACTGCTCCCCCTACACGCTGATAAGACTGCTCGCCGACCTTGTTCCCGCGATGCCGGATAAGCTGCTCTATCTCGACTGCGACCTGCTCTTCAACCGCGACGTGCATCTGCTCTACGACCTTGACGTCGAGGGCTACGAGTACGCGGCGGCACGCGATCACTACGGAAAATTCCTCGTGAAGCCGAATTACATAAACGCGGGAGTGTTGCTCTTCAATATGAAAAAAATGCGCGAGACAGGGCTCCTACATAAGGCGCGCGAGCTGATTCGCAAGAGGAAGCTCGTCTTTGCCGATCAGAGTGCAATAATCCGCTCGACGGCGAGCTGCAGAATACTCCCTCAACGCTATAACGATCAGAAATTTCTCTACAAAAATACCGTCGTCCGCCACTTCTCGAAGAGGCTCTTCTACCTCCCGTATCCACACACCGAAAACGTGAAGCAATGGCAGGTCAGCCGCATACACAAGATATTCGGCTACTATTCTTTTGACGACGTGCTCTACGAATACATCTATCTAGGCGAAAAATTTGCACGGGAGTGCAAGACCCTTAAAAACGAAAGGAAATGAAAATGAAAAAAGATACCGTACGTGTGTTCTACGCCTTTGACGACAATTTTGCAAAATACGCGATCGTGTCGATCGCATCTATGATAAAGACCGCTTCAAGCGAAAGAAGCTACGACGTGCATATTCTTCACACGGGTATCACCGACGTGACGATGGCTACCGTTACCGAGATGCAGACCGATAACTTCCGTATATCCTTCTCCGACGTATCGGAATACCTCGCCGGCATCTCCAAAAAACTGCCGATACGCGACTACTACACCCGCACTACCTATTACCGTCTCTTCATCGCGGATATGTTTCCACAGTACGATAAGGCGATATACATAGACGCCGACACGGTAGTAAGACGCGACGTAGCAGAGTTATACGACACCGACATAGGCGATGCGCTCGTCGGTGCGTCACACGAGCAGGTGATGCTGCAGATGGAGGTGTACGGAGAGTATGCGGAGCGAGTTCTCGGCATACCGCGAGAGGTCTACTTCAATGCGGGACTGTTGCTCATAAATTCGAGGGCGTGGCGCGAGCGGCGCGTGCTCGAGAAATTCGTCGCGCTCCTCGGTGAATACGATTTCGTCGTGACGCAGGACGAGGACTATCTCAACGTGATCTGCAAGGATCGCACCTATTTTCTCGACGGCCGTTGGAACACCGAGGTGACCGAGGGTATCGAGCACCCATACGGCACGGAGGAGGCGTATATCGTCCACTTCATTATGGCGAACAAGCCCTGGCGCAGCGAGAGCGCCGTATGTGCGAATATATTCTGGGAGAGCGCTATCTCTACCCCCGTGTATGAAAAACTGCGCCAAGAGGTCGAGGAATACACCCCCGAGCAGCTCGATGCCGACAGAGCTTGCGGCGAGTCGCTCGCAGAGCTGGCGCGTGCAGAAATCGCGCGCCCCGACAACTATCTTGCGCGTCTCAATAAAAAAAGAGACCCCGAGAGAGTGAGGGTCGCAGCACTCATAGAGGAGCGCGAGAGACTGGGCGAATTCGATCTTGACGTAGAAAACGATCCGCCGACAAAGCAGTTGCTCCCGGACGAGATAGACTATCTGCGCACGTCTCCCACGTCGAAGCTCAAGACCTATATCGCATACCGCAGAGCAAAGAAATTTCTCCACTATATCGAGAAGCGCGGACTGATGGTAATAAAGGATATCCGCGGACTTGATAACCTCGAAAAACTCGACACGGGTGCCGTATTATGTGCAAATCACTTCAATCCGTTCGACACCTTTGCGATACATCGCGCCTATCTCGAATCGGGTCATCGGGAGCGCCGCCTCTACCGCGTTATACGCGAGGGCAACTACACGTCCTTCGGCGGCTTTTACGGATATCTGATGCGCAACTTCTATACCCTGCCCCTCTCCTCGCACCCACGCACTATGCAGAAGATGGTAAGAGCGACGGACAAGCTGCTAAAGGAGGGACATTTCGTCCTCGTATACCCCGAGCAGAGCATGTGGCATAACTATCGCAAGCCGAAGCCGCTGAAGCCGGGTGCATACCGATTCTCGGTCAAAAACGGTCTCCCCGTCCTGCCGATATTCATAACGATGCGCGACAGCGACAGAATAGGAGAGGACGGATATCCCATCGAGGAATATACGATCCATATCTCCAAGCCGCTATATCCGAGAGCCGACCTCTCCTATAAGGATGCGATAGCAGATCTTGCGGAGAGAAATTTTGCGGTATGGAGGAACATATACGAGAGCGAATACGGTATTCCTCTGACGTACAGAACTGAGAACAAAAACGCATAAAAATATCACCGCGAGGCACTCCCGACCACGGGCAGTACGGCTTGCGGTGATATCTTATTTTAGTGCGCTAACGCGCTATATGGCGAGTGAGATCGCAACGGCGGTAGTAGATACATACCACTAATGCGGCGGCAAGCCAGCCTATCGGATATGCGAGCGCGATCGCCCACTCGTTGCCCGGGAATATTGACGATGCGGCGAAGAGATAGACCTGTCTGAATGCGACGAAGGTAGAGAGCGAGATGATCATCACCGCGCGGGTGTTGCCCGAGCCGCGGAGCGCTCCCGCAAACATCTGATAAACGCACCAGGTGAGGTAGAAGGGCGAGATGAGTCGGAGAAGCACGGCTCCGGCACCGAGGGCTGTAGGCTCGTCGATAAAGAAGGCGACGAGCGAGGGTGCAAATATCATGATCGGCAGCATAATGACCGTCGTACCGATGAGTCCGAGGTAAAGCGATGTGCGCACACCGCCCTTTGCACGCTCGACGTTTCCCGCACCGAGGTTCTGTCCGACGAAGGTAGTCGAGGCAACCGAGATCGACTGCATAGGCAGGAGGATGAACTGATCTATCTTCGAGTACGCCGTCCACGCCGACATAAACTCCTTACCGAAGTTGTTGATATAGGACTGAACGAAGATGTTCGAGAAGGACGTGAGGGCGAGCTGTATCGCCGAGGGGAGTCCTACCCTGCATATCTCGGCGAGTGTCGAGAGGCTCTCGCGAGGGGCGGCCACGACGCCGCGCACGTCGGAAAGATCAAGACGCACCGCCGAGCGGGTAACGAGAAGAGTAATAACGACGAGAAGTGCCGAGACGCCCTGAGCGATAACGGTTGCGATCGCAACGCCCGCGACGCCCATATCGAGTCCGATGACGAAATAGAGGTCGAGCACCGTGTTGATAACAGCCGAGACGACGAGATAATAGAATGGTCGCTTCGAGTCGCCTACGGCACGCAGAATGCCCGAGCCGATATTATAGATCATCAGTCCGCTGACACCGGAGAAGTATATCGTGAGATATTCGGTGGATACCGGGAGGACGTCGTCGGGAGTTTTCATAAGTCGGAGCATCGTGGGTGCCATAAGGATACCGACGGCTGTAACTGCTATGCAGAGGATCACCGACGAGACCATAGCAACGGTGACGGTGCGGCGCACGGCGGGGAGGTCACCCCTGCCGTAGTACTGCGATATGATAACGCCCGCGCCCATCGAAAATCCCATAAACAGTCCGACGAGCAGGTTGATGATCGGTCCGACCGAGCCGACGGCGGCAATCGCCTCCTGGCTGACGTAGTTACCTACGACCCAGGCGTCGACGGTATTGTATAGCTGCTGAAAAATATTTCCTACGAGAAGGGGTGCGGCGAAATAGAGTATATGCTTTATAGGCGAGCCGACCGTCATATCGACGTCGCCCCGTCGCGCACCGAGCCGTCTCTTTACGTCTGTCATTTTTTATTTACCTCCGTTCGGTAATAACGGTATACGCGTCCGTCCTTCTCGCGTGTGAGAAGTCCGAGCTCGAGAAGAAATTTAAGTGAAAAGTGTGAGCGCCTGGCACGCAGTGCCGTGGCGCGATCAAAATCGGCGGCAGTGAATCCGTCGGAGAGCGCATCGGGCAAGAGCTGTGCATAGTCGCAGACGTCACAGAGCTCGACTATATCGACAAGCTCGGTAGGCAGCCGCTCGTAGCGCATGGCGTAATGCTTGCGGTCCTTGCCTCTGCCGTTCTGCACCTTATAGTCCTCGGTATCGAGGAGGAAGAGCTTCACCGTGAGGTTCCCGCCCCCTACGAGATGGGAGATGCGCGAGAGCTCGGGAAGAGCGTCGGAGAGTCTGCCGCGCCTCGGCGATCGTCTCGGCTTCGACGTCTCGCCTGTCAGAGGGTCGAGCCACACGAGCGTGCGAATTCGGGTGATAGGGTATATCACCGTGACGCGCTCCTCGGCGAGGAGTGCCTCGAGCTTTGGCAGAAGGCGGGCAAAATCCCTCGTCTGCACCTCGGTGATACCGTCCGAATTCATTACGTCAACGACGTATCCGAGGTAGCTGACCTCGTGATTTTCGCGACACGGGTCGGTATATAACTTCAAAATTCTATGTAACGAGCGCTCGGAGAGAGCCCCGATGCCGCAGTCGACACCGTCACCCGAGAGGACGGCAGATGCGGCGGCGGAGAAGCGCTCGCGCTCGATATCCGTCAGCATATCTCGGGGAGTGCCGTAACGTCGACCCACGAGATCGGCTCGGCACACAGATCAAGCTCTGTAGGAGTAAGCCTCACAGCGCTGGCCGCGGTACCCGCCGCCGGGTATACTACGTCAAATCTGCGTAGCGATTCGTCAAGATACACTCTGACGCCCGCCTCCACTCCAAACGGACATACGCCGCCGACGGCATGTCCGATAAGCGGCTCTACCTCCTCGTAGGAGAGCATCTTGGCTTTCACGCCAAAGGTATCCTTATACTTTTTATTTGCAACCTTAGCATCTCCGGCTACCACAACGATAATAGGCCCATCGGGTGTCATAAAGGAGAGTGATTTCGCTATCCTCGCCTCCTCGGTACCGAGTGCCGCCGCGGCAAGCGAGACCGTCGCGGAGGAGGTCGTAAACTCTGTTATTCTGTCGGCAAGGCCGTATTTTTCAAGATGTGCTTTTGCTCTCTCAAGTGACATATAAGTCGCCTCCCGGATATACTTTGATCAAAAACGTGACACGCCCCCACACATAAGCGATCTTTGGCGGCGATGAGTAGCATAACCATTATACGCCCGCGCGCACGCTTTGTCAAGGCGAATAACAGATTTTTCATCTATTTTTCCGTTCTCAATCGATTGGCGTACCGTTACTGCCGATTTCGCTGAATAAAAGACGGCAAATGGGAGAAAATACCTCTAGCGAAAAGGAAAGGAATGTACTCAAAAAGAATGAAAAGAATCACAAAAATTTTGACTGTCACGGCACTGCTCGCGACGCTTTGCACAGGTATCGGCGTGTATGCCTCGGCAAGCTTCGGCAGCGGCGTCGCGGCGGTCGCTGAAAACGTGGGTATGGTGAAGACAGGACTCGTCGGTGAGCGTATCACGTTCAGCGACACCGACTTCAAGACGGCGCTATCTCTCTCGGATTTCGAGTCGATAACGATCACGCGACTTCCCTCCTCTACCGAGGGTGCGCTGATACTCGGCGGCAGGCGTGTCGGCGAGGGGCGTGTCATCAAGCGAGGCGATCTTGGATCGCTCGTATTTATTCCCGCATCGGACGGAGTGACGGAATGTAGCTTCGGCTTTAATATCGTGGGCGGAGGCTACGACGGTGAGATAGAATGCACGCTCAAGCTCGTGAGGTGCGTGAACTATTCTCCGAGGGTCGAGGACGACGGTGCCACCGTCAGAGCACAGGCAGATATCCCGGTGTGGGGACGGCTCACAGCAAGTGATCCCGAGGGCGACGCGCTCACCTATATCGTGGTATCCTACCCCGCATACGGCAGGCTCTCGCTCGTTGGTGAGGAGTCGGGAAAATTCTGCTATACCCCCGAAAAACGTTACACGGGTACCGACAAATTCACCTACGTGGTGCGTGACGAGTACGGAAATTACTCCTATCCCGCTACCGTCACGGTCAAGGTCGGTGAGCGTATGTGTGATGCCGAATATATCGATATGCAAGGGCGCGAGGAATACGGAGCGGCGGTCGCGATGACTGCCATGAGCGTTATGTGCGGCTCTATCGTCGGGGACGATCTTTACTTCTCTCCCGACACCCCCGTAACGCGCGCCGAGTTCGTTTCGATGATGATGAAGAGCGTCGGAATACGTCCCGACTCAAGTCTCACACAAAGCTTTTTCGACGATAACTCAGAGATACCCGCATCGCTTGTAAGCTACGTTGCGACGGCACAGCGCACAGGACTTATCAACGGCGATTTCGAGGGCGGTAAGCTTCTCTTCTCGCCGAATTCTCCTATAACAAAATACGAGGCGGCGAAGATCATGGCAACGCTTCTCGATGCTGATCGCGAGGGTGAGGAAACGGTATTTTCCGACGACGAAGCGGTGCCTGTCTGGGCAAGAGCGGGAGTGCTCGCGATGTGCTCGCTCGGCATTTTTGCAGGTGATGAGAATGCGACGGAGACCGTGACTCGCGCCGATGCGGCAAGCTATTTTTACCGTTTGATAGAGCTTTACTAAGAGCTCCGCCGCCATCAATCGGGTCTTAGGGCGTATCGCGCGACGGCTTAACGAAAGCGCACTAAAAAAGCAAGTGATACCGACACCGTGCGGTGCGGTCATCACTTGCTTTCGCTTTTTATTTTCCTAGGGTCGCTGTGAGATCGGCTATCTCCCGTGCGATCTGTCGCGGAAGGTCGGACGGTGTCACTCCGTATTCGGAAAGACTCTCGCTGAGAGTGTCCCCCGCCCTGCCGTGCAGATAAGCGGCGAGTGCCACCGTCTCGAGGGGTGAGGCGGAATATGCGAGCAGTCCCGCGATGAGTCCCGCAAGTACGTCTCCAGAGCCTGCCTTCGCAAGTGCAGTCGAGCCGCTCGAATTGATATATACCGTCTCGCCGTCGGTGATAACGGTGCCGTGACCCTTCAAAAGAAGAATCACTCCATGCTTTTCGGCAAATCTGCGTGCCACCCCTACCCTGTCAGCCGCGATCTCCTCGACCGACAGACCCGATATGCGTGAGAATTCAAGTGGATGCGGAGTAAGTATGACGGTGCGGCGTGCTCTCGAGAGTAGGTCTCGTGACGAGTATCGCGCTATGGTATTGATGGCATCGGCATCGAGGGTAAGCGATGCGCCGTCGGTGGTGATAAGCGCCTCTAAGACGCGAGAATATTCCTCGGAAATATCCGAGCCACAGCCCGTAAGGATCGAGGAATAGGTCTCGAAAATAGCGGAAAAACTCGACACGCCCCCGTAGTAAGCCTCTTTTTCATAGTAGATAGCTTCGGGAAATTTCGCGCGTAGCTCAGAAGAGAGATCCCCATCTCCGAGATAGCCGACGTATCCGACGCCCGATCTGAGTGCCGCCTCGAGCGAGAGGTGCGCGGCGCCCCTGTATTTCGGCGAGCCGACCGCAAGGATCGCTCTGCCGAAGCTACCCTTGTTTGCTTGCTGCGGTCGGCGCGGGATATGCTCGCGCGCCCACGCGGCGTCTATAATCATTGGAGTGTGATCCTTCACAAGACTGTACCTCCGTAAGTTTTTTCATCTAAATTTTATCACAGAATGGAGATTTTTACAATAAAATTGACCGAATTTCTAAAAAAATCTTTACAAACGCTCTGAAATTTGCTATAATGGTGACATAAACAATCACAAAGGAGTAGGCCATGGCAAAGAAACTTATCATCACGATAGCAAGACAGTACGGCAGCGGAGGACGCGAGATCGGCGAGCATATCGCAGAGAAGCTCGGTATTCCTCTCTATGACAAGCAGATAATTTCCGATGCCGCCGCAAAGGGTAATCTCAACGAGGAGGTCCTCAAGCAGACCGATGAGACCGCTACGAACAGCCTGCTCTATACTCTCGCTATGGGCTCGAATATAGTCGGCACGACGATGCATTTCGGCTACAAGATGCCGCTGAACGACAAGCTATTCATTCTCCAGTCCGACGTAATCAAGGAATACGCCGAGGCAGGCAGCTGTGTCGTTATCGGCAGATGCTCCGACTACGTGCTCCGCGACGAGAGCAACATTCTCAGAATATTTATCTACGGCGATCTCGATCACAGAAAGGCGCGCGTTGCCGAGCGTCATCCCGAGCTCAAATCCTCACAGATCATCGACGTTATAAACAAGACCGATAAGCGCCGCTCCACCTACTACAACTTCTACACCGGCAACAAGTGGGGCAAGTACGACAACTACGACATCGCCATCAATTCCTCCACTCTCGGCATCATGGGTACTGCAAACATGATCTGCGAGATGGCAAAGGTAATGATGCGCGACGACGCAGAGTGATCACGACTGCTATAAGACTGTCGAATAAAATAAACAGAGAGAATCTTGGCAAAGCAGCCCGAGGTAATCGGGGCGCCGATAGATTCTCTCTTTTTTGATAGACGTCATCTTGTTTAGAGATAAAGATTATTTACAAAGTACAGTCTCACACGGCTTCCCCGTTTTTACGGCATATTTTATAACCGAAAACGTTCCCCTTGACTTCCCGTCCCAGAAAGCAACTATCTTATCCGCATAATCCACTATTTCTTTATTTCTTATGATCGGCGCGGCACGACCGTACTCTTCGTATTGAGGTAAAAAGACCGTTAGCTTTAGCCCTTTCTTTTTCGCATATTCCGCCGCAATGGAATCTACTCCCTTCGCACCGCCCGAAACGATTTCATCTCCGTCGGATATGTACATACCTACGTCTACCGCGAAAATACTTCTCGAACCAATAACTGCAACCTTCATAAATTTCTCCAACCAAATATTTGGTATACTTAAATCAAGTATACTTACAACATTATACCACAAAATAATCTTAAAATATACTTAGATTAAGATTTTTCTTTGGAGATTTTTATGAGAAATAAGAATAATAAGCACCTTGGAATTGAAATCGATCCGGAGCTGCATTATAAGCTTCACTATATATCGAAGTATTACGGTCGCTCGGCAAACGGAGAAATACTCTATTTGATCAGACAAGAAATAAAGGCTTTTGAAAAAAGCGAGGGAGAAATTGAAATTCCCAAGGAAGAAAAAACAAATTAATATTGCTTTTACAGACAGTATAAGAAGGCACTTATGGCAAGCCGCCATAAGTGCCTTGTTATCGTTTGATCAGGAAATGGTCCGCTCGATCTTTTTTGCGATCCTTGCGGCATCTGCTTTGTCGAGCCAGCCTGCCTCGATGCGGAATTTAAGAGTTGCATTCGGAGCGAGGGTCTTTATCTGTCCCTTATCGCGTGCATTCTGATAGCCGAGGTGCTCGCCCGTTGCGGGGAGGCACATACCCATCGAGTCCTCGTTCTCGGTCCTGGAGATCCAGCGGATCGCGTAAGGAAGAACGTCGGTCGGATGGGATACGTAGCAGGCGCCATCACCGGTGTCCTGAAGCGTGTAGGCTCTGCCGCACTCGTCGGGCTCAAAGGTGATGCCGAAGCATATTTCGGGGTCGTAGCACTGCTCCTCTCCGCCGACGGTATTCATAAGCGAGGGATCAGCCTCGAGAGCGGCAACGTAGCGGTCGAGCTTCTCCGAGCCTGTCGGGCGATAGAGCGTGATATGCTCTCTGTCGTAGCGCGTTGAGGCAAGGAGGCGTGCGCCGTCCATCGGGCGGAAGTTTATATGGCAGAGATACATATACTCGAGAGGGTACGCGCGCAGATTTTCAAAGGTCACGTCGATCTCGAACACGGTGCCGTCCTCGTAAAGCTTGATCTCGGGCGAGAAGCGGTAGTGGCGTATGAAGGCGGTATTGTGCTCGTGAGAGCCGCCGAGGGTAATATACCTGCCGCGCTCATCCTCACCCGCCGTGACGTAGGCGGTATTGTAGATCTCGTTGGGGATCTCGCCGTGGTGCGGATGCTCGGCATCGGGTGCGCCGAAGGATATCATACCGCAGTGGTAGAGAAAGCCGCCGTAGTTTTTAAGATACGTCATAGTATCCTGCGGCTCGGTGACACCCGTCTGCATCGAGATCTCGCTTCCGTCAACCTTAAGGTGCCAGATCTGCTGACCCTTAAAGGGTGTGAAGATGAAATCGAGGCGCGTATTCTTTACCGCGAGTGCCTCGACCCCCGAGGGGTATCTGAATGCCGTGACGGTGATATTGCCGTGTGTGAGGAGCGTGCGGCGCTCCGAGTCGAAGAAGTGTCTCTGAAGATCTATTCTCATAGGATCGTCTCCTTTACGTAATTCTTATACAACTATTGTAGCATCAACTTGCGAATTTTGCAAGAGAAATTTTCACACTGTCAGATAGCGAATATCGGATCGGTATAGGAGTAGGCGAAGCTCTCGCCGTCAACCGACAGTGAGAAGCCGCCGTCCGTGAGGGCGACCGAGAGCTCCGGCACAGCTTCGGTGCGTGAGGGATAGAGCAGCGTTACGAAGCGAGCGGAGACGCCGTTTTTTGCAAACGAGACGAAGGGTGCCGGCTCGTGCTCGTGCTCTTCGGGTCCGTGGATAGGTCGCCAGCCGACGTATCGCGGCTCGTGCTGACCGATCGCGACGGTGGGTACCGTGTCACCTAAAGTAGTCAATGTCGCGCCATTTTCGAAGAAATTCGTGACACGCCCCCCTACTAACGTATACGGAACGGCTCTCTCTTGGAACGAGACCTCGTAGGTATGAGGCTTGCCGTCGAGCGACTCAAATGAGTCAAGGAGAAGGAAGAGAGGTCCCGCCGCACCGACACCGCGTTTGAAGAAGATGACCTTACGGCGGTGCTGTGCCTTGATAAGCTCCGGACCGTAATCGCCACGATAGGTGCCTGCCATAAGCTCGACGTCGGCAGTGTCGCGGTACTCGATATCCGAGAGTGCTGTGACGTCGGCGTACTCGCCCCAGGCGGGCGTTTGCGTATTGGCGACGTCGATGCCCTCGCCCCATCTGTGAGTTGCGGAGCGGTTCTGTCCGTAGCCGTCGACGAGTCCGGTATTATGCGAGCGCGAGCCTACTATAAAGTAGCGCATATCCGACGTATCGTAGGCATAGAAGCCGATATCGTCAAGCATATTTGCGCCGTAGGCGTGGAGGGTGAAATTAAGCTTATCCTCGTGGATATGTGCCGTACCCTCGGGACCGGAATCGAGGCAAGCGTAGATCGCATCGCGCTCCCAACCGGTGCGCATCACGGCAAAGCCGGAATACGGCATAACCACCGAGGTATAGTCGGGAGGTGTTCCCTGCTCTCCGTCGGTCAAGAAATAACGGTAGGTAGGATCGTCGGGGAAAAGATCCACGGCGGTCTTCATTATTCTCTTGATAGGGAGAGGTGAGGAATCGTTCGTGCCGTTCACGATACCCGACGGGGTGACGAGCTTCATATAGCTCGAGAAGAGGAGGCGGTAGAGGCGCTCGAATTTTTCGGGCACGGGTAAGCCGTACGCTCTGAGCCGTCGCTCTATCGCGCGGAAGCTGCCTATAACTCCGAGCTGGTAGCCCGTACAAAGCTCCGCCTGCATACCGTCGGGATAGATCTCCATATCTACCTGTCGGCACGCCTCAGCGATCGCCCAATCGAGCCATTCACGGCTCTCGCGGAAGAAGGGATAAAGAAGCGCCGAGGTGACGACACCGTATATCTCCGAGGTGTGCCAGTTGTATTTTGTATTCAGTCCGACGTGACGGTATGAGTGCTCCCAGATGCTCTTGAAAATGTCGACCCACGTGCGCGGTGATACCGACTCCGAGTGCAAAAACGCACAGACGGCGTAGGGCCAGGCGCAGTACATTCTGTTGCCGGAATCTATCGAGCGCCACCACGGGCGAGCACCGTCGGACACCGCCTTACCGGGGCATTCCGCCTGCTCTATCCAGGAGAGTATCATATCGACGTATCGGCGTGCAAAGCGCTCGTCGCCGCTCTCCATATACGCATCGGCAAGATGGACGAACTCCTCGTGATGGTTGACGTGGAAGCCGTACTCAACGTAGCCGTTATAGGTGGGATTGTAGTCCCAGATAATTCTGCCGCCCTCGTATTTATAGAGCATACCGACACAGTATACGTAGCCCTCGAGTATCATCTCGCGGTACTCCCCCTCGCCGATGCCCTTCGGCAGTCCCTCATATCCCTTTCCCGCTACGGAAAAGTAGCGAGAGGTATCTATATTTTCCTTGATATAATCGGCAAAAACTCGACACGCCCCCGCCGTATCGCCGTTTTCGTACATATCGGCGGCTCTCTTCAGCATAGGGATCGTAAGATCTAATTTATCGAGAAAAAATTCTCTGTCGGATAGTCTCATAGCTATATTCTCCTTTTGTTTTGCCACGCGGCAGTGACAGGTCAGTGACGCGCATCGGTGACATTAACTCTATATTAGCACCTTTTCATACGGTTGTCAATAATACTTTGCTACTTTTCACAATGAAAAATAGTACCGAAAGAGTACCTCCGGCATGCCGCGGCGCGCATTTAGTTTTTCGCGGCAAAATGTGTCCGTGGCTTTTATTATGCTATAACAGTCTTTTTGCAGATCGTCGATAATGAAAAAAGAATATTTACAAAAGGCGTAGGCTGTGATATAATTATAAAGTAGTGAACAAACGACCGCACAAGGAAAGGGATGCTCGTAAATATGACTGCACAAAACGAAAAGCAACAAAGCATACTCGACAACGTAAAGCGTTGTCTTAACAAATCCAGCTTCTACTATCATGAGTACGATGATCATATGCTCATCAAGGTGAAGAGCAAAAGCATCGCAGAGGAGCTCGATTACATACTGATCTTCCGCGAGCCGCACAAACAGTTTATGATAACCTGTCCGTTGCCCGAGCAGATACCCGAGAGTATTCACCGTGACATTCTTCCTGCGCTGAACGTAATACAGCTTCGTATGTCTCAGGGAACGGTCGATTATTATAACAGCGGTACAGTCGAGATATCTATGGCGGTCCCGTACGATCTGTTTGCCTGCGACACCGAGGACGGCTTTGGGTATATGTTCGCCACGGTACACAATGCCGTCGAGGCATTCGCGCCTCTGATCATTGATACCGTTCGAGGCAGGCTGACGCCCGAGCAGCTACTGCGTGCAGTCACGAGCTCCAACGGCTCCGATATCGAGAGGAAGCGCCGCTACACCTTCACTATTCCGACAAAGGAGTACGAGGATCTCTGCTACCGAATATATAAGGAATCCCCACAGGATTATACCGTGATAGGATACCGAACAGGGCGCGCCCCGCTACCGACACTTATACGTGTTTTCGGATACGAGCATTTTCTCGAGAAGGCAGTTAGAATGTACCTTAGCGATCTCTTGCCAAAGCTTGACGACGGTACACTCGATGACGTTGAATACCGCGTGATGCACGTCGACGAGCACGGATATGCAAGCTTTATGATAATTTTGTGACGAGCTTTTACTACTTCAAGAGGTAAAAAACCAAGCGGCGTGATATGATTATATGCGTCGGTGCTTCGCCACCGTCGAAGATATTAATTTTCAGGAGGACTAAAAAATGCCTGCACTCATAATTTTAGGCGCACTGTTTGCGCTTTTGATCAATTTTCTGGTGGCTAACACATTTTCCAAGCTCGCTATGCAAAAGGGGCACGACACCACCGTTACGTTTGTGCTCTGCTTCTTTTTAGGAGCTGTCGGTTACATTTACGCGGCGGCTCTGCCTGATCTTCACGCGCGTCCCTCTGTCACTCCCACGGTATCTGCCGCACCGAGTAGCATACCCGCGACAACGGTAACCGTTACCTCGGACTCCATAAATAGTACCAAACCGAGCACATCCGACGCGATGAGTGACGATTATAAAGAGCATAAATATAACAAGGCGATAAAGACCGCCCTTATATTTAAGGACACATTCTATGAGCATAGCTCCAGAATAAAAAACTATGAGGATGTCGTCAGAACCATGGAGGAGCTCGCCGCTGTCAACTATAAGGATTCAGCGACAAGGCTCGTAGAGTATCGCAATTACCTAAACGAGCTAAAGCTCGGTAAGTAATAACGCAAAAAAAGTTTAAATAAAGTTAAAAATGTTGTGAAATAATATTTACAAATCCTTCAAACAGTGCTATAATTGACTTATCAAATGAGTTTTTCGACGAAAAGCCCGTTTGTCCGACGGCAGCTTTGCGCGTTTTTCGGTGCGTGCGGCGTCGCGGTATTTTTTTAAATAACTCTTTGGAGGATTACAAAATGGATAACAACAATCTTATTCGTTTCCTGCTCACTTTCTTCCTCGGCTGGCTCGGAAGCCTTATCATCAACCACACATCTCTTAAGCCCGCAGGCTTCACTTCCAGAACTCTTGCATACATCTTCCTTTCTATGATCACCATGGGTATCTACGGCGTAGTTGCTTCTATCTGCAACCTCTTCTTCGATCCCAACAAGGCTTCTAACATAGGCTACAAGAAGGACTAATATACATCATAATACGCCGCCCGTAGACCGAAACGTCGGCGCGGCGATGGGGGCTGTCTCGCTTTTATTTGAGACAGCCCCTTAATTTTGGTATTTGCAAAGCGGTGCGGTTGTGCTATAATAGACATGCGACCTACGACAGAAAGAAAAACAAGAGCAAGAATAAGAGGAGAAAATTGATATAATCCCCTTAGAGTAGACACTTGAAAAAACAAAAAGTTTTCAAGACTACACTAAGGGGGTTATTTTTATGCCAAGAAAAACACGCAAGAACGAGAAATACAGCCAAGAACTCAGAGTTGCAGCAGTAGAAGCATATTTACGAGGAGAAGGAAGCATACGAAAAATTTGTAAACAATTTGAGATTTTAGGCAAAAGTACATTCAGCAATTGGATTATGTGGTATAATGGTCATAAAGAAATAAAGAGGCGTAATGGAGCCAAAGGAGAGATCTATATGACCAAAGGAAGAAGAACCACCCAAGAAGAACGAGCAGAGATAGTAGCATTCTGTATTGTACACAACAAGGATTATGGTTTAACGGTAGAAACATACGGGGTTTCATACAACCAAATATATTCTTGGGTACGCAAGTACGAAGAAAGCGGAATAGACGGATTAAAGGATAACCGTGGCAGAACAAAGCCTGCGGAAGAAATGTCCGAGATAGAAAAGCTCAAAGCACAAATGAAGCTACTGGAAGCTAAGAACAGACAGCTTGAAATAGAGAACGAATTCATAAAAAAATTGCAGGAACTCATAGGGGGTGGTCGCTGACCGGAGTAAGACAAGAGTATATCTACATAACAATTGAATTTCTTAACACGCATATGGGTTATTCCATAAAGGAAATATGTATTGCATTGAATTTAAATAGATCTTCGTATTACAAGTGGAAAAGCAGGAAGGCAAGCAAAAGTGAGCTTTTAAACAGACAAATTACAGAATACATTAAGGATTTCTACGAGGAAAGCAACGGAGTTCTCGGATACAGACAAATGTGTATTAACATTAACCGAGAAAAGATAGACGAGCTTCCTCACGTAATTAACATTAAGAGAGTTCGACGCATTATGCAGATACTTGGATTAAAGTCTGTAATACGTAGAAAACGCCCGGATTATATTAAATCCACACCCGAGATTACTGCTGAGAATATTCTGAACAGAGACTTCAAAGCAACCGTTCCGTTTGAAAAGTGGCTTACCGACGTTACCGAATTCAAGTATTACATTGGTCCTGAAGTTAAGAAGCTTTATCTTTCTGCAATACTTGACCTTTACGACAGACGTATTATTGCGTACAAGCTCGGTGACAGCAACAATAATGCGCTTGTATTTGAAACCTTTGATGAAGCAACGAGCCTTTATCCAAATGCAAAGCCAATCTTCCATAGCGACAGAGGATTTCAGTATACAAACAAAGTGTTTCACCAAAAGCTCATAAATGCCGGAATGATCCAGAGTATGTCGCGCGTAGGTAGATGCCTTGATAATGCTCCAATGGAGGGCTGGTGGGGCATCTTAAAGTCCGAGATGTACTATCTTAAAAAGTTCACAAGCCGTGAAGAACTCGTTTCCGCTATTGAAAACTACATACACTTTTACAATACTCGCCGATACCAGAAGCGTCTTAATTGTATGACGCCTTGCGAGTATTACTTTGCCACCGCCGCGTGACGAAAATCTCCCCCTGCTGCGCAGCAGGGGGAGTAGAAAGAATCTTATTTAATTAACAAATTCTTTTTGTTTTTTAGTCTGTCTACTTGACAGGGGGCACATTAGTATTGAGCTGTCGCTTGCTTTATCCTATTATTACTGCGAAAGAATAGCCAAATATTCATCAAGTCTTTCGTCCACATACTCCGCAATAAGATCTATCATCACGCCTGCATCGTTATCGCGGTAAAAGGCATCGAAAGCATCATAGTAACGCTTGCGATCTGTAAACTTTACGTTGATTGGCGGGAATCCGTTGCGTATCAATTCAAGATTGAGAATCAGACGTCCCGTTCTTCCGTTTCCGTCAATGAAAGGGTGAATACCCTCAAATTCAAGATGGAAACGCGCAATACGCTCAACAGTCGTCATTCCTGTTTTGCGTTCTTCATTGATAGCGAGCAATTCGGTCATCTTTGGTTCAATCAAATACGGCTGAACAGGCTCGGTATATGCCCCCATAATGCGGACGGGAATACGGCGATACTGTCCCTTGTCCTCGGGGAGGTTCATCAAAACAAGAGCGTGAATGTTTTTTATAACGTATTCCGAAAGCTCGACCTCATTCTTAGCTATTTCTTGAACGTAGAGGAAAGCATCACGGTGTCCTACGGCTTCAAGATGATCCTTGAGCGGCTTTTGGTCGATCGTTATTCCTTCAAGAGCTAATGCCGTTTCTTTCAATGTCAGCGTGTTGCCCTCTATAGCATTGGAGTTGTAAGTGAAGTCAATCATAAACTCCTCGGCAAGTCTTTCTACCTCTCCGGGCGTCAGAGGACGCTTTGTTGAAAGAAGCTCGCGTTTCTTTTCAATATCGGTTAGGAGTCCCGTTCTGCCTTTTCTTCCATCCATAGGTTTAGCGGCATTTTCGGGAATCATATAGAGTTTCCCTTTGCGGATCACACCGTCAATCTTGCCCTCCGCGCACAAAACACGAACGCGGCGTGCAGAAATCCCCCACTTTTCAGCAGCTTTTGATACCTTAATATATTCCATTAGAGTTTCCTCCTCGGCAAAATGCAATATTACATAGTACATTGTATCATTTTTCGGGAATAATGTCAACACATTTATAGCAAAAAAGCAACGCGATTATTCCCATAAATATCGCAAACGGAGTTGATATTTACATTTCGGGAACATATTTCACGAAAGTGAATATATCGACAGAAAGAAAAACAAGAGCAAGAATAAGAGGAGAAAATCCTTCTATTCTTGCTCTTTCAGTTTGTATAAGGGTTTGTGATTAGCTCAAAGTGTGTTTGACCGGTCAAATGCGATGCTTGCACTTTTGTCAAAGTGAAAATTCTACGCGGTCAAAGCTACACACCTGTGGCGTGCATCACCAATACTTTTTCCACTCGGGACGAAGGAGGCGCATGAGCGCTTCCATATAGAAGTAGTCGCCCCAGATACAGCACTCGTCGATGCCGAGCTTGCCTGCGTAGTAGTAGGTTCCGTGGAGAAGAAGACCGTCGACGCCGTCACCGGGCTGTGTCGCACACTCGTCGATGAGGGCGCACATAATATCCTCCATAGCCGCCGCGTAGCGCGCCTTATGCTCCTCGTCGAGAGGCATATTGCGCGTAGCCTCTATGAGACCGCATACCGCGATGGATGCCGCAGAGCTGTCGCGAGGCTCACCGCCGTCGGTGAAGTCGAGATCCCAGTACGCGATCTTGTCGGTCGGGAGGTTAGCGAGGAAGTAGTCGACGATCGTATAATACTTCGGGAGTACCCCGTCGTTTTTCATATAGGAGTAGGTGAAGGGAACACCCGTCACGCCCCACGCCTGACCGCGCGACCAGCAGCTGGTCGCGGAGAGACCCTGCTTCGTGCCGCCGCCGAGTCTTGCACCCGTCGCGGGATCAAAGTAGAAGTTCTGGAAGGTCGAGCCGTCGTCGCGTACGACCGTCTCCATCGTGGTGTTGAAGTGAGAGAAGCCCTTGCGAGTAAACTCTGCATCGCCCGTCTCACGGCCTGCCCAATAGAGCAGGTTAACGTTCATCAGGCAGTCGATGATCAGGCGGTAATATGCCTTGTTCTCGCAGTTCGCATCTCCTGCGATCTGGATGAACTGTCCCTTCTCTCTGAAACGGTCACCGAGCACGCGTGCCGCCGCGATAGCCTTCTCGCGGTAGATCTTCTTGCCCGTCGTCATATACGCCGCAACGGTGGAGAGTGTGAAGTTGAAGCCGATATCGTGGTCGCCCATTCCAACCATATTGTCAACTCGGTTGATGAAGGACTCGGTCAGCCGCTCGCCGAGCTCGAGGTACTTCTTGTCTCCCGTGTACTGATACGCGAGGAAGAGCATACCGGTGTAGAAGCACTGTGTCCAGCCTCCGCGGTTCTCGATGTGAGCATACACGCCGCCCTTCGACGACGAGGAGGGGAAATCAACGGTGAACTTCTCCATCATTCCGTCTATTTTCGCGAGGGCAGCACTCATCGCCGCCTCGAGCTTTTCTTTTGTCAGCTTGTTGTAGGTCATAGTCTTTCTCCCTATATTTTGTTAAGGTAAGTTCATCATAACATATACGCGCGAAATTTGCAAGGGGTTTTGGAAATTTATCTCTTTCCCGTTTTGATCTCGCCGTGTTTTTTCTCGTATTCCTCGATAAGATCGCGGATAAGCACGAGTATCTGACTGTTTGCGCTTCTGCCCTCGTAGTCCGCGACCACGTGTAGCTTGTCGAGCATCTCTTCTTCAATTCTTATTGATAAACTTTCCGTAGCCATATTAACCTCACTTTGGATTTATTATATGTTTACTTTACACTTATTTTGTGGTAAAATGTTAGTAATGAACATATAATGCGTTCAAAATATATCCAAACGAGGTTCGAAAAAATGAAATTAGCTATTGTAGGATCAAGAAATCTGAGTGATATCGCGCTTGACGAATACGCCGAAAAGGTCGGCAAGCCCTATCGCGTCGTGCCGGCAGAGTGACCGTGATACCGCAGGGCTGTGCGAGAATTTTCGAACAATATAACACCGCAAAAAAACGGCGAGCCTTGAAAAACTGGCTCGCCGCGTATTTTCAATTACGGTTTTTTATTATAGCGGATCTTCGTTTCAAGGAAAGCGCTGTTATTATAACCTATTTCGATCTCGCTCCATTCCTCGGCACTTCCGGCATAGTATATGTCGGTGAAGTATCGATAATACTGGAAGAACGCCTCGTTGCCTATTTTTGTAACGCTCTTCGGAATATATACCTTCTCAAGAGTCGAGTGATAGAATGTACCCGAGCCAATCTCGGTCACGCCCTCGGGAATGACGATCTCCTTAAAACCGCGACACTGGAAGAATGCGCCGTTGCCTATCCGCTTCAGGCTTTTCGGTAGCTCGAGCTCGTCGAGCCAGCAATCTCTGAAAACATAAGAGCCGATGCTGATAAGTCCGTTTGGCAGATCAATGCTTTCTATCTGCTCGCAGCCCTCGAATGCATGATCTAAAATATGCTTGGTATTACGGTGCACGTTGACCGCCGTTATTGAGGTTGAGGCGCTTTTATACAAAGCAACGTAGGGGTTTTGCTCGTTTCCTATGTAATATGCACCCTCGTATTCCGTGCCAACGATGCTTTCGCAACTAAGGAACGCATATTCGCCGATATACTCGACACTGTGGGGAAGACTCACGTTGGTGAGAAGTTGGCAACTCGAGAACGCATATTCGCCAATGCTCGTGACACCCTCGTGGATGATCGCCTCGGTGAGGCTTATGCATTCTCCAAAGGTGTAATTACCGATCTTGGTGATGCTCGACGGAATTTCGATACGGGAAAGCTCGCGGCAACGCCTGAAAGCACTGTCGCCGATGCTCGTGACGCTCGACGGAATGGTGACAGATCGGAGACCCATACAATAAAAAGCGTAAGGGGCGATGCTCGTAACGCTCGACGGAACGGTGAATTCGTCGCTATAGTGTCCATATACCCTGATGAGGGTCTTCATATCTCTTGTGTAGAGGGTGCCGTCGACACATACGTAGGCGGGGTTATGCTCATCTACGGTTATTCTCCACATATTACTGTCGCCGAATGCCATCATACCGATGCGCTCGACGTTTCTGCCAATCACTACGTCCCCGAGGTGGTAGAATCTGCAAAACGCATAATTTTTGATCTCGGTAACGTTCTCGGGTACGGTTAAGTCCGAGATCGCCTCGCCGTTAACGTACAGATTTCCACCGGTGACGGAATACTCATTGCCGAAATCCATAGTGCACCAGGCGGATAAGTCGCTTATATACGTATTATCTACGAAACACCAATTGAACGCATCCACACCGATACTCCTGAGGCTCGCAGGTATGTGTACGCTATCGAGAGAACCTAAATCGTAGAAGGCGTAAGCACCGATGCTCGCGGTGCCCTCGGGGATGACAAGATCTTTGAGCACTTCTCCGTTAAGGTAGACGTATTGGGCGGCGTTCATGGGGTTAGAGTTCTCGTTTGCGAAGGATATCCGAAGCCAAGCGGAGATATCCTGAACGTGGAGATTATCCATAGCGTAATAGCAGAACGCATCGCGTCCGACGCTCCTCACACCTCTTCCGAAGGTGAGGTTATCGAACGGAATAATAGCGAAGGCTCTGTCACCGATAATCATGACGCTGTCGGGAATAACGAGGTCTTCTATTTTCTCACATTCCTCAAAGGCAGAGTTGCCGATAGCTACGACGCTGCCGGGGATCTCGATGCCCGTGAGGCTTTTGCATTTGCGGAAGGTTCCGTCACCGATCTCGGTGACACCGTAGGGGATATTTACCTCGACGAGATTTGTGCAATTTTCAAATGCGTTATCTCCGATCTCGGTAACGCTGTCGGGAATAGCTACCGACGTAAGTCCCGTACAGTTTTTGAAGGCTCTGTCGCCGATCTTGGTAACGCCGTCGTGTATGATTATTTTTTTCAGTCCCGTGCAGTTATCGAAGGCACCGGTCTTTATTTCGGTGACGTCCTCGGGGATCGCAAATTCGGTGAGCTGCTTGCTCGTTATGTATTTTCCGTAATTGCCGGTATTGTATGCGATAGTCGGGGCAAGGTAGGTGTTGTATGCCAGCACCGCGAGGATGATAACGATCGCCACGATGGGAATGAGGCATATGCCCATCTTGATCATATCCTTCTTATCCTTCGCTATCTGCTCGTCGCAGGACAGCGCGAGGCTGTCGGAATCCTCGTAGCCCGAGAGGGAGGTGAAGATATCCTTCGCCTCTCTGTGCTTTTTCGGCGAGTTGCTCTTCGACAGAGCGATTGCCTTCTCATAGAGTGCCGCGCGCGATGATGCGTTTACGTCGAAGGACCGAAGCTCTGCGAGGTCGGAGCCGCAGTGGGGACATCTCGTCTCGTCCTTCTTGCAGATCTCGCCGCAGGTGCAGATATAGAGATCGGCACACTCGACTGCGGCGTAGACGGCGGATGCGCCGAAGCGCTTTCTGTATTCCGCGAGAGCGCCCGAGTCGGTTATCACCGAGTCGATAGGCTTTCCGACGGGTATGACGGTAAATGCGCCGCCCGCATTCTGCCACACGCTGCCGTCGGCAAAGCTGACCGCCGTGATCTTTACCGATACGGTGCGTGTCACGGTGTCGGAGAGATAGATCGGCGACTGAGTGCCAAAGTGCGCGCCGCGACCTATCTGCAGATCGGTGTATTCGTAGGGAAGTGTGGCGGTGCGAGTGCCGTCCGAATCAAAGCAGGAAAGCTCGATTACTACAGAACGGATGACCTTGTCCGATATGCTGTAGAGCTTCACCTGCGCGAGCAGGCAACCGCTATCGTTGTCGCGGATCACCGAGCTCGCACGCACTACGACGGGTGCTCCCTCGGTATATACCGCATTCTGAAAGACGCTGATTCTTGTAAACTGTTCGTTCATTGTGAAGTCTCCTTATAGCTCGGGGAGAACTACGTTCTTTCTGGGAGCGGGTTCAGTCGCAGGAGTAGGTGCCGCCATAGGTGCGGGAGCGGGAGCGACAGCCGACTCTGCTGCTACGGGTGCAGGCGCTACGGGTGTAGCAGCTACGGGTGCTGTGGGGGAGGAGGCAAGACGTCTTGCATACTCGATAAGGTCGCCGAAGCCCCAGATGAGGAGTGTTGTTACGATAGAGCCGACCACAGCGACGATCGCACCGAGAAGCGTCACAGCGAAGACGATCACGTCCTCGGCGATGATCGCCATGATGATGCCCGCAATCACCGCAAGTATCGCACCGATGATCGAGAGGATAAGCGCGGCGACGGCAGTGATCTTAATGGCTGTGCCGGAGTTGAATTTTCTGTTTATGAGGGAATAGATGTCCTTCGCTTTCTGAAGTACGCTTTGCATAATTTATCTCCTTTACTTAACGTAATTTAATAAACCTTATAGACTGTCGTAGCTGTCATGTTCCAAAGACGAAAAAGAGGAGACGGCTCGCATCAATGCGCGAACTGGCTGTTGTAGAGCTCGGAGTAGAAGCCGCCGCGAGCGAGCAGCTCGTCGTGCGAGCCGGTCTCAACTATGCGTCCGTCGCGCATAACGAGGATCGCATCAGCCTCTCTGACCGTCGAGAGACGGTGTGCGACGATGAAGCTCGTGCGTCCCTTCATCATCTCGGCAAACGCGCGCTGTATCTTCATCTCGGTGCGCGTGTCTATCGATGAGGTCGCCTCGTCGAGTATCAGCATCGGGGGCAGAGCGAGCATCACTCGCGCGATGCATAACAGCTGCTTCTGTCCCTGGGAGAGTCCGTCGCCGCCCTCCGAGAGGGGGGTGTCGTAGCCGCACTTCAGCCTCTTGATGAAGCTGTGGGCGTGTGCCGCCTTTGCCGCCGCGACGATTTCCTCGTCTGTCGCATCGGGTCTGCCAAACGCGATATTCTCGCGCACAGTACCCTCGGTGAGCCAGGTGTCCTGGAGCACCATACCGTACGAGGTGCGTAGGCTGTAACGGGTTATTTTGTCTATATCGTTACCGTCGACCGCTATTCTGCCCGAATTTATGTCGTAAAAACGCATTAAAAGATTGATCACGGTAGTTTTACCGCAACCGGTAGGTCCGACTATCGCGATCCTCTCACCGGGTGAGACCGCAAGTGACAGATCACGGATCAGAGGCTTGTCCTCGGTGTAGGAGAACTCGACTCTGTCGAGCAGTACCTCGCCTCTCGCGTCGGTCAGCACCGCCGCATCCTCTCTGTCCGGGGTGATCTCCTCTGCCTCTATCAGCTCGAGCACGCGGGCGGCGGAGGCGAGTGCACCCTGGAACTCGGCGAAAATACCCGAGATCTCGTTGAAGGGCTTGGTGTATTGATTAGCGTATGCAAGCATGCTGGACAAAATACCAACGGTGAGCAGACTTGTGCCCGCTCCACCGATTCCTCCAGCGATACCTGCGGCGGTGTAGAGCTCGTTGTGGGAGATGACCAGCAGTGCGCCTACCAGTGCAACTGCCGCGTACACCACGCTGTTGACGAAACGGGTGCAGGGATTG
>JAZRBV010000049.1:0-160467 GCA_045635225.1 Eubacteriales bacterium | reverse complement strand
AGGTATGAATGTATAGCTTGTAGCTTCAATTCTTTGCTGTATTTCTTTTGCTTTCCTCTTTTAGACATAAAAATAACCCCCTTAAAGTAGTCTTGAAAACTTTTTGTTTTTTCAAGTGTCTACTCTAAGGGGATTATATCAGACGGCTGTCGCTCGTTTTTTATTTTTTTATTAATTGTCGAATGTATATCCCCAAACTATCTCCGAGCCGTCGCACCAATTTTCAGCCCAGCCAAGAGGCAAACTCTCTGCCTCGCAACAGACCGTAAGATAGGGGCAACGATCCACGGCGAAGAGCTCTACGGCTTCGACTCTGCCGTGTACGTAGAGCCGCCTTAGATTTTCGCAGTGCGAAAAGGCGTAGGGACGGATCCGTATCACAGACTCCGGCACACAAAACTCCGCGTCGCTCTTGCCTGCGGCGTAGCACAGTAGTACCGTTCCGTCCGCCGAATAAAGATTGCCGTCGATAGAGGAATAGCGCGCATTATCACCGTCCACCGTAAATTCGGTAAGCGACGTGCAATACGATACCGCATCAGAGGGCAGATAGGTCAATCCTCTGCCGATATTAAAGGTCGCAAGAGACCTGCAGGCGGCAAACGCGTACCTGCCGATCTCGGTAACGCCGTCGGGGATATCCACAGCGGTAAGCGATACACACTCAATAAACGCCTCGTCGGAAATGACCGTAACTCCCGCGCCTATCGTAAGGTCGGTGAGCGAGCTGCAGCCGGCAAACGTATTGTTGCGGATGCGATCGAGGCCGCCCCCGATGTTCACCGCAGTGATGCCGCGAGCACCCGAAAACGCGCCTTTACCAAGATAAGTAAGACTGTCGGGTATCATCGCGGAAGAGATGCCGACACAGTTGCGGAACGCCTCCTCACCGATAGATACCGCCCCCGCAAGAAACGAAACGTCCGAGAGCGACGTACAGTCGAGAAATGCTCGGTTGCCGATCTCCCCCACTCCGTCGGATACGGTAAGCGATGCGAGAGCTGTACAGCCGTCGAACGCATTTTTGCCGACGTACTCGAGCCTCCCTCCGACGGTAACGGAGATAAGCGAGGTACAGCGATAGAATGCCTCGTCATCTATATGCGCAAGATTTTCAGAGGCTATCACCTCTGTCACCGCTTCACATTTTTTAAATGCACCCCTAGATATGCGAGTTATAGGAACACCGCCGTGGGTCGCGCCGATATTGACACGGGTGTGCGTGCCGCTATATCCCGTAACGGTAGCGTACGTGCCGTCATCCGATGTGGTGAGCTCTACACCGCGGGTGGTAGTCACCGCCGCGCCACAGGTCCGGCAAAATCCGCTCGCCTGAGGAAGATGAAGTCCCGTAGGATCGGTGTAGTTATCCGATCGTGCCTCCCCACAGTCGATACAGGTGTGCCGATCATATCCGCGCTCGGCGCAGGTAGGCTCGACCGTCACCGTCTCCCACTCGTGAGAATGTGAGTCGCAACCGACAAGCGCAAGTAATACGCCTAAAGCAAGCGCCACAGAAATTGTAGATATAATGTCTTTTCGTTTCATAATATCACCCTTTTGGTGAAGTTTTGCTAAGTTAAATTTACATTTGTCGCTGTTTAAGCCGCGATTTTCCGTGAATTACTTCTCCGCTCTTCCGGTGATAACTACATCGGCACCTGTGCCGAGAATATTCTCGATCACGACGTCTCCGATGCGAGCGTCGGAGGGTGCAAGTGTCGCATTTATCGCCTTCATCACCTCAAACACAAGCTCCTTTGGAACAGTCGCGGAGGTCTTGACGGGAATTATCTCGCCGCCCTCACAGCGCATAGTTGACGTGACGGTGCGCTTCGGATGCGTGCACTCGTCCTCGGCGTAGGCTACGCCGCGCTTACAGGTGTTGCCCTCAACGCTCTCGACGCGTCCGGCGTCGGTGAGGGTTATCTTCATATTACAGCCCTTCGGGCAAACTATACATACAAGCTCTCTGGTTTTCATAATAGTCTCCTTAGTCCTCGAGCGAAAGCGAAACTGCACCCGACTCTACCGAGCGGAGCATATCCGCCGTGAGCTTCACCGTCTCCATCTCACCGGGGGCGAGCTTCTGCTTCTTTCTACTGTAAAGCACGCGGTCGCCCGAGCGTACAGTCACCTTTTTGTCGCGGAAAATATCGGATACGCGGAAGTATACCGTCGTGTCCTCGAGTCTGGTGATGACCTGAGGAACGGTGTAGCGTACCTTTCCGTCGGTCGAAAGTTTTATCTCACAGTCGGAGGTGCTCTCGCCGCGGATATATTTTGCCGCCGCAAGTCCCGCTATCACCGACTCCTCCGACACGTAGTCGACGAGGTCGTGCACGTGGAGCACGTTACCGCAGGCGAAGATTCCCTCCACCTCGGTCTCGCGGTCTCCGTTTACGCGTGCACCGCCCGTCACTCTGTCGAGCTCTATTCCCGCCGCCTTCGTCAGCTCGTTCTCGGGAATAAGTCCGCAGGAGAGAAGAAGCGTATCGCAGGGGATGTACTCCTCACTGCCCGGGATAGGTCTGCGGTTTTCGTCGACCGCCGCAACCGTAACGCCCGTAACTCTCTCCTTGCCGTGAATATCCACGACGGTGTGGCTGAGCTTCAGGGGAATGTTATAATCATTGAGACACTGCTCAATATTTCTCGCGAGACCTCCGGAATAGGGCATCAGCTCGCAAACGGCGTGCACCTTAGCACCCTCGAGTGTCATTCGTCTCGCCATAATAAGACCGATATCACCCGAGCCGAGTATAACTACCTCGCGGCCGGGCATATATCCCTTCATATTAACGAACTTCTGTGCCGTACCCGCGGTATAGATGCCTGCAGGACGTGTGCCCGCGATATTGAGTGCGCCCTTCGGTCTCTCGCGACAGCCCATCGCAAGTATCACCGCGCCCGCCTCGACGGTAAAGATGCCGCGCTCGCGGTTCATTGCAGTAACGCGACGCTCGGAATCGATATCGACCACCATCGTATCGAGCATGAAGGGTATTCCGCGCTCGCGCACCATGGTCTCGTATCTGTAGGCGTACTCGGGACCGGTCAGCTCCTCGCCGAAGCGGTGGAGACCGAAGCCGTTGTGTATGCACTGACGGAGTATACCGCCGAGTGCCGTATCGCGCTCGAGTATCAGTATATCGCGTATTCCGTCGTCATACGCCGCAACTGCCGCCGCCATTCCCGCAGGGCCACCGCCGACTATGACGAGATCAACCTTCATATTATTATCCATTTAAGTTACCTCACTTCGTACGTCCGACGTTTATCTCTGATGCGCCGCCGAGCTTCGTCACATCCTCGTAGGCACAGCCCATCTCGCGAGCGAGCAGTTCAATTATATAAGGCGTGCAGAAGCCGCCCTGACATCTTCCCATCGTCGCTCTCGTGCGCCGTTTCACGCCGTCGACGTCGGTAGGGGTGGGACTCGTGCGTATCGCCTCGAGTATCTCGCCCTCTGTGACCGTCTCGCATCTGCAGACGACGTGGGCGTACTCGGGGTGCTCGGCGATCACGCGGTTCTTACCCTCGCGATCGAGCTCACGGAAATAGTGCATCGGACGGCGCGTGCCGACAAAATCGGGGTTCGGCACAAGCTCACAGCCCTCGCGACGGAGCATATCCGCAATATATTCCGCGATAGCGGGAGATGCCGAGAGACCGGGGCTCTCGATACCCGCCGCGTTGATAAAGCCGCGTCCGTTTGAATTGATAATAAAATCACCCGTCGAGCCGACAGAACGCAAGCCCGTGAAGGACGTGATCACCTTGCCGAAATTGACGCCGCGCACCTGCTCCGACGCCTTAGCGCGTACGCTCGCAAGTCCCTCTGCCGTGGTCCTGGTATCCTCCCTATCATCGATATCCTCAGCCGTCGGGCCGAGCAGAAGATTTCCGTCTACGGTAGGGGATACGAGTATTCCCTTACCCATTTTCGAGGGACACCGGAATATCGTATGCGATACAAGCTCTCCGCACTCGCGGTCGAGCAGCATATATTCGCCGCGGCGGGCATGAACGGTGAAGCTACCCTCACCTGCCATCTCGGCAATTTTATCGGAATATATACCGGCGCAATTGACGACGTATCTCGCCTCTATCGTGCTTCTATCCGAGCTGATTTTATAACAATTATTTACATATTCGATGGTTTTAACCTCAAAATTGCGCTCGAGCGTCGCTCCGTTATCCATTGCGTTTCCAACCGCCGCCATACAGAGCTCATAAGGGCATACGATGGCGCCAACAGGCGCGTGGAGCGCGCAGGTGACCGCATCTCCGATATTCTCTTCAAGCGCTCTCACGCCGTCCCTATCGAGGAGCTCAAGATCCCTGACACCGTTTTTTTCACCTCTCTCGAGAAGTCCCGCGAGAGTCTCTCTGTCCTCGCTCGAAAATCCTACGACGAGCGAGCCGTTTCTTCTGTACTTAACGCCGAGGTCACAGCAAACCTCCTCCATCATCTCAGAGCCGCGCACGTTGAGCAGTGCCTTAAGACTGCCCTCCTTAGCATCAAAGCCCGCGTGAACTATCGCGCTGTTAGCACGAGTCGCACCAAGTGCCACGTCACTGTTTTTCTCTACGATGCACACGTTCAATCTGTATCGTGTCAGCTCGCGAGCCACGAGGCCGCCGACCACTCCTGCGCCAATTACGGCAACGTCAAACATAGTTAAATCCCCTCTTATTTTTAATACTTTATAATACTTATATATTTTAGCACAAATCCGTATGAATTACAATACGTCCGTTAAATTTTTATCAGCTTTTTGTTGCCTATGTCCGCATGCATATTGTTAAATTTTATTTATCGGGAAGCCCCGCTATTGACAACTCACGCGCGCGATGATAAAATATTATTTAGAAACCAACCAGGGCGCAAGGCTCACGGGCGCCTCATTTTACGTACACACAAGAAAGGGAAAAACGATGGATCCTATCCTTTTAATAACGGTCATCTCGGCGGGCATTATCGCCGCGGTATTGCTTATATCCTACGTATGCTACTCCATGGCATTCAAGGCGGAAAAAGAGGAGCGCGATCCGCACGCACCGATCAAGCTGGCAGGCTACGCCGAGGTGCGTGACAGAATGGATGCACTGATAACCGAGCTGGAGTCCACCCCATACGAGCCGATCACCATAACCTCGCACGACGGACTGTCCCTCACCGCGCGCTACTATCATTATGCCGTCGGCGCACCCGTCGAAATACAGATGCACGGCTATCGCGGTCACGCCCTGCGCGATTTCTGCAGCGGTGCAAGAGATGCAAGAGATAGAGGTCACAACCTCATTCTCGTAAACCAACGCTCACACGGCGGTAGCGGCAAATGTATAACCTTCGGTGTGAAGGAGCGATACGATTGTCACTCGTGGGTAAGCTACGCGGTCGAGCGTTTTGGCGAGGATGTGAAGATAATACTCATAGGCATCTCGATGGGTGCGGCAACGGTGCTGATGGCATCGGAGCTCGATCTGCCGAAAAACGTTAAATGTATTATGGCTGACTGCCCCTATTCCTCTCCGAAGGCTATCATCAAAAAGGTCATCGGGGATATGAAGCTCCCCGCCGCCGTCGCATTTCCATTCGTCCGTCTCGGCGGACTTATCTTTGGCGGCTTTGACGTATGTGCGGCGAGTGCCGTCGAGGCGGTCAAAAATACGGATATACCGATCCTACTGATACACGGCGAGGGCGACAGCTTTGTGCCCTGCTATATGAGCGAGGAGATATATGCGGCATCCGATAAGTCGCGCACGAGGCTCGTGACATTCCCGGGAGCTGAGCACGGACTCAGCTATTTCTCGGATACCGACGGATATCTCGGCGAGGTCGTTGCCCATATGACACGCTCACTCGAAAACTGATATAGGACGAATCACGAAAGGACAGACAATGAAAACAGGTGACATACTTTACGGCTTCAGAATAAATTCGGAAAAATACATTCCGGAGGTTTCAGGCAGAATGTATATGATGGAGCATGTGAGGAGTGGCGCGGCTCTCGCGTTTCTCAAGCGCGATGACGATAACAAAACCTTTGCCGTCTCCTTCACCACACCGCCGACCGACGACACGGGAGTATTTCATATAATTGAGCACTCGGTGCTCTGCGGCTCGAGAAAATTTCCCGTCAAGGAGCCTTTCGTAGAGCTATTGAAGGGCTCGCTCAACACCTTCCTGAATGCGATGACATACGAGGACAGAACGGTATACCCCGTCGCCTCGAGATGCGATAAGGATTTCCACAATCTGACCGACGTATACCTCGATGCGGTCTTTCATCCGCTGATGCTCGAGAATCCGAACGTATTCTACCAGGAGGGCTGGCACTACGAGTACTCCGGAGATGAGGATTCTCTCTCCTATAACGGAGTCGTATATAACGAGATGAACGGCGCGTATTCCTCTCCCGACGAGCTCTCGGGTATCGAGCTTCGCCGCGCTTTGTTCGGCGGCAGCTGCTACGAATACGAGTCGGGCGGTCATCCCGATGCTATCCCGACGCTCACCTACGAGGACTTCAAGAGAGCGCACGAGACCTACTATCACCCCTCGAATGCAAAGATATTTCTCGACGGCAACGTCGATCTCGACGACATACTCCCCCTCATAGATTCCTACCTCTCCGAATACGGTAAAAAAGAGATAAATATCGAGTTTTCGCGACACGTACCCGTACTTCGCGATAATATTGAGATAAAATACGAGGCTGAGTCGGAGGACACCGACGGCAAAGTGAAGATAGCGGTCGGTTGCGTTTGCTCCGACATCCGTGACCGTATAGAGACCTCTGCTCTGCGACTGCTTCCCGACGTGCTCACCTCAACCAACGAGTCACCGCTCAAAAAGAAAATGGTAGAAAGCGGTCTCTGCGCCGACATCGGCATCTCCGTCTCGAGCACCGACGTTGCTACGCTCTATATAGATCTTCACGGTGTCAGAGAGGAAAACGTTTCTGCAGCACTCGCACAGCTCGACTCCGCAATACGCGACATAGCCGCCGAGGGTATCGACAAACGACGCATAAGAGCGACGCTCAACAATTCCGAGTTTAAGATGCGCGAGCACGACTACGGCTCTACCCCTCGCGGCGTGGTGTTCGCTCTGTCGGTGTACAGCGTGTGGAATTACGGCATCGACCCCTCCGTCGCCATCGAATACGAGCAGACTCTCGCCGAGCTTCGCTCGCTGATAGACGGCGACTACTACGATAGCCTCCTCCTGCGTGCAACCGTCGACAATCAGCACAGAGCAACCGTCGTGATGATCCCGGATAAGTCGCTCGCAGAGGAAAAGGCGGGTAGGCTTCGCGCAGAGCTTCGTGCGGCGCGCGAACGTATGACGGATGAGGAGCTCTGCGCGGTAATTGCACGTGCCGAGGCGCTGACCGAGTGGCAGAACACTCCCGATACCCCCGAAAATCTCGACACGCTCCCCGCCCTACAGCTTAGCGACCTCAACGTTCAAACAAAGCACGTAGATACCGAAAGGTATGAAAAGGACGGCGCAGAGATATTGCTGCACGACCTGGATACAGCGGGTATCACCTACCTTTTCGCTATATTCAGAGCCGATATGCTATCTCCCGAGGAGATATACCTTGCCTCGCTCCTGACGTCGGCGCTCAGAAATCTGCCGACCGAAAATTACACCGCGGCAGAGCTGGAGAGCGAGATAAAATCCGAGCTCGGTGCGCTCTCCTTCAACCACACCTCGGTTAAATATACAAAGGATGGAACAGGACATTTCGCGGTCCTTATTAATGCAAGCGTGCTCGACTCATCGACCGACAAGCTCCTCGAGATCATCCGCGAGATAATAATGACCACCGATTATTCCGACGTATCCGTCGTAGGTAAGCTCCTCGCGCAGTCGAAGGTCGATATGGAGGAAAACTTTGCCTCCGACGCGATCGGCTACGCATTGACGAGAGCCGCCGCCGCGGTCAGCGCCGACGTTATCCACAGCGAATATACCATCGGCTACTCGGCATACCGTCTTACCGCGGAATACTGCGATACGTTTGAAGAGAAAAAAGAACAGCTCGCAGAAAAGCTCTCCGATCTGGCAAAGAGAATATTCAAGCGCGAGGGTGCGGTCTTTGCCGTCACCGGCAAGAACGGTCGCGAATTTGCCGACGCGCTCGTCGACCTGATCCCGGGCGGTGAGCCGGAGGCGGAATACCTGCACTCTCCTCTCACGGAGCGCAGGGTCGGTATCGCTATTCCCTCACGCGTAGGCTATGCCGTATCCTCAAACCGCTCCGAGGAGGCAAAGGCTCTGTACCCGAAGCTACTGGTCGCACGCTCGATGCTCTCCTACGACTACCTCTGGTCTAACATCCGCGTCAAGGGAGGCGCGTACGGAGCAGGATTTACTGCGGGACGCGACGGCTCGGTTTCCTTCTACTCCTACCGCGACCCATCGCCCTCAGCCTCGCTTGCGACCTACGCATCGGCAGGCGACTATCTGAGAGAGATATGCGATGAGGGGGTCGATCTCGTGCGCTTCATCATCGGCGCTATCGGAGAATACGACCTACTGACGACACCGAGATCCCTCGCCGCTATTGCAACTCGCAACTATCTCTCCGGCTGGACCGAGGAGGATGAGGCGGCGCTCTATCGCGATATGCTCGACACCTCTTACGACGACCTCAGGCGCGCGGCGGATATGCTCGACGATCTTATGCGCGATCCGGCGGTAGCGGTAGCGGCGGAAAAATCAATGCTTGACGATCCGGAGCTCGCTCTGACGGCGCATCTCACGGTGTGATAACGGCACGTCGGAGCTCTCGCGCACAAAATAAAAAAAATAGTGTTGACAAGCGCACACGTTTATGCTAAAATATATGCTAATAAAATAATTGAAACGAGGTATTTGAAATGGCGACCTACTTCAACGAGCCCTCCCACACCTTCAGCGAGTATCTCCTCATTCCCGGTTACACCGACGAAAGATGTCTTCCGCAGAACGTTTCTCTCCGCACCCCTCTCGTAAAGTACAGAAAGGGTAAAGAGGAATGTCCTCTTATGATGAATATCCCTATGACGAGTGCCATAATGCAGTCGGTATCCGATGACAAGATGGCTATCGCACTCGCTAAAGAGGGCGGTATATCCTTCATTTACGGCAACCAGACGATAGAGGATCAGGCTGCTATGGTCGCAAGAGTCAAGAGCTATAAGGCAGGCTTCGTAGTCAGCGACTCCAACCTCACACCCGACAGTACCCTTGCCGACGTGCTCGAGCTCGTCGAGGAGAAGGGACACTCAACTATGGCGGTAACCCACGACGGCACCGCAAACGGCAAGCTGCTCGGTATCGTGACCGGAAGAGATTACAGAGTCAGCCGTATGTCCACCGACGAGAAGGTCAAGGACTTCATGACTCCCATAGACAAGCTCATCACCGCACCGGAGGGCACGACGCTCAAGGCGGCGAACGACATCATCTGGGATCACAAGCTCAACTCTCTCCCCATCGTGGATAAGAAGGGTAAGCTCAAGTACTTCGTATTCAGAAAAGACTACTCCCAGCATAAGGAAAATCCCCAGGAGCTGCTCGATAAGAACAAGAGCTACATCGTCGGCGCGGGCATCAACACACGCGACTACGAGCAGCGCATTCCCGCACTCGTTAAGGCGGGCGCAGACGTTCTCTGCATCGACTCCTCCGAGGGCTATACCGTATGGCAGAAGAGAACTATCGCCTACGTCCGTGAGAAATACGGCGACAAGGTAAAGATCGGTGCAGGTAACATCGTTGACCGCGAGGGCTTCCGCTTCCTCGCAGAGTGCGGTGCGGACTTCATCAAGATCGGTATCGGCGGCGGCTCCATCTGTATCACACGTGAGACCAAGGGTATCGGCCGCGGTCAGGCGAGTGCTGTTATAGAGGTCGCGGCGGCTCGTGACGAGTACTACCGCGAGACCGGCGTATACATTCCGATCTGCTCCGACGGCGGTATCGTTCACGACTATCATATGACTCTGGCTCTCGCTATGGGTGCTGATTTCATGATGCTCGGCAGATACTTCGCACGCTTCGACGAGTCCCCCACACCGAAGATCATGGTCAACGGTCAGTACGTGAAGGAGTATTGGGGCGAGGGCTCCAACCGCGCGAGAAACTGGCAGAGATACGACCTCGGCGGTAAGGCGAAGCTCAACTTCGAGGAGGGCGTTGACTCCTACGTAACCTACGCGGGAAGCCTCCACGACAACGTAGAGAAGTCTCTCTACAAGGTAAAGAGCACGATGTGCAACTGCGGCGCTATCACCATCGAGGAGCTGCAGGAGAAGGCGAAGCTCACACTCGTTTCCGCAACAAGTATCGTCGAGGGCGGATATCACGACGTAATGCTCCGCAGCACCGGCGCTGTTAAGTAAAACCTCAAATAAGACAACAATAGTTTACAAAAACACGGATTTCGTGCTCGCAAGGGCACGAAATTCACTTTATAGGTACCGTTATGAACAAGCTTATCATTCCCGAAAACTACCATAGTCCCTACGACGTATACAGAACGCAGAAGGCGATCTCCTTCATCAAGCGCACCTTTCAGGACAGACTCGCAGAGAGCCTCAATCTGAAGCGTGTTTCCGCCCCCCTCTTCGTAACCGAGGCGTCGGGTCTAAATGATAACCTCAACGGCACAGAGCGCCCCGTCTCCTTTGACGTGCCGGCGGTCGGCGAGTCGGCTGAGGTCGTGCACTCGCTTGCAAAATGGAAGAGAATGGCGCTGAAGGAATACCACTTCTACGTTGGAAACGGACTCTACACCGATATGAATGCGATACGCCGCGACGAGGACCTCGACAACATACACTCGATATACGTTGACCAGTGGGACTGGGAGAAGGTCATCACCCGTGAGGAGCGCACGCTCGACTACCTTATCGAGACGGCGCAGAAAATCGTCAACGTTATCTGCGACACCAACGACGCCCTGCACGAATCCTTCCCCGAGCACACCGTAGAGCTCTGCCGCGATATGTACGCGATCACCTCGCAACAGCTCGAGGATATGTACCCCGACCTCACCTCCAAGGAGCGCGAGGACGCGATAACGCGCGAGCACCGCACCGTCCTCATAATGCAGATAGGCGGCAAGCTGAAATCGGGCAAGCCCCACGACGGCAGAGCGCCCGACTACGACGATTGGGAGCTCAACGGCGATATCCTATTCTATAACGACGTGCTCGGCCACGCGCTCGAGCTATCCTCTATGGGCATACGCGTCGACGAGGTATCCCTCGACCGTCAGCTCACCGAGCGCGGATGTAATGAGCGCCGCGCCCTGCCCTTCCACTCGATGCTGCTTCGCGGCGAGCTCCCCCTCTCCGTCGGCGGCGGTATCGGTCAGTCGAGGCTATGTATGCTGATGCTCGGTTGCGCCCACATCGGTGAGGTACAGTCCAGCATCTGGGATAAGGAGACCATCGAGGGCTGTAAGGCGGCAGGTATAAGACTGCTTTAATCCACCGAAATTCAAAACAAACTCAAATTTAGCTATAAAAAGAGTAGATATTCGGGTACTCAGCCCACGAATATCTACTCTTTTCGTTTTGTATTCACGCCCCGAATCGATCACTATCATCAGGGCTTAGATTTGTTAATTTTACTCGACCGGCAGTCTCGTCCGTCACCAATCCAGCTCGTCGACGACGCCGTCGAAGCCGTTATCGCTCGCTGTAACGACGTCGCCCTCTTCGAAGCATATGACGTCAACCGCCGGTGTTATATATACGTTTTTAGAATTCATTTTCATACCCTCCTCACTCAAAGGTTGATGGGCGGCAATTCAATGTCATCCTCGTCCGGCGCGTTGGTATTATCTTCGCCGTCATTGGTTCCACCATCGGTGTTATCTCCGTCGGTCTCACCGTCATCGGTTCCACCATCGGTATTACCGTTCGAGCCGCCGCCTTCGTTGCCGCCTTCGGTGTTGTCTCCGTCGGTCTCACCGCCGCCTATTTCATCGTCGGTCTCACCGTCAAATCCGCCGCTGCCGGCGCTCTCACCAACGTAATCGTCCTCGTCAGAGCCGCCTTCCCCGGGGTTTTCGGTCTCACCGCTCGAGCCGCCGTTTTCCGTGCTACCGCCGTTCGATGCGCCGTCACTCGCGCCCTCATCATTCGAGCACGCGGTCACAAGCACAAGCGAAAGTATCAGGAAAATAACCGTCAAAATCTTCTTCATTTCTTATTCTCCATCAAGCATTAAATACTGTGACAAATTTCTTGGCTGCCTCGCCATAGGAGTAGATCGCACGGCTGAGCGCGCCGATCGCATCGCTCGAATGCATAGCCTTAACGTAGGAGTTTACGCTATAGGTCGCGCTGTGTACCTCCTCGCCGCCGACGGTCAAGGTTGCAGTATACGCCTTATCGAAGCTCGTCGCATAGATCGCCTCGGTATATACGGCAAATTTGCCATTCTCGAGAGCTACGAAGTCTTCCTCGGCGTAGACCTTATCACCGATTATCACGGTTACGTCGGAAAGTGCGGCAGTACCGGGCGTGAAGTCAAATCTTATTCTGTTTACGTAATCGAAGCGCACGGTAATTCCCGTGAATTTCGCACCGCTATCACCGACGGGTGCAGTCGCGCCCTTGACGGACGTCACCGCCTCGGGATCGAACGTTACCGTCGAGTCTATTCCCTCATTGACGAGTGCGCCGGTCTTGTGACCAACGTACTTCTGCGCCTCTGCGCCGTAGGTAAGCATCTCGCTCACGAGCGAGTGAAGAGTATTCACCTTATCCGCACCGTACCTAAGCTGGTACTTATTCATCTTGAGAATGCTTCTTGCATATCTCTCGACCGAGAAGGTATCACAGGTGTCGATCACCTCGCCGTCATATACGAGCTCTGCCTTTATGATCTCACCCATAAGATGAGGTGCGATGCCCCTATAGGTAAACTTGTATTTTTCGGTCTCGCCAACACGCTCACCCTGCACAGTAACCGTCTCACCAAGAACGGTGAATCTCATCACCGCATCGGTGTATTTACCCGTAAGATGTACATAATAGTTTACATTTATGCTATTTCCAAGGGAAACAGACGCCTGACCGATATCTGCAGTATCAGCAGAAACGAGAGGCATTTCAAAGGTAAACTGATTTTCCTCGCGGTAGTGCATTTCCCTCGCCGTGGAGTAGTACTCAAGGTTTACCGTTCTGCCGCCGTCGGAGAAGTAAAGCATCGCTACCATACCCGTACCCTTGCGGATTATATCGGTGTGCTGGGGGTTTACCATAAGCTGTACCACGCGATTTCCGTTATCACCGTAGTCCTCGGTATAGAGAACGAAGTCACTCGTATCGTGGCCGCCGACGACCATAACGATATTCGCGTGCTTTCTTACAAGCTCATTCCAAAGCTCCTCACCGTTGTGCGCCTCTTTCTTGCCCGTTCCGTCGGGAGTTGCGTGATGCCAGGTGTTGAAGCGTGTGCCGTCATCGGCAAGATATGCGTGAGTAGAAATAATAACGTTATATTCGGGGTGCGCCGCTATGACCTCGTTCGCCCAGGCAACGTGTGCCGTCTTAGGTGCCCACTCAAGCGAGAGGAACATATAGGGAGTCTCGCCGATGGTTATAAGCTGGTAGCTGTTCGAGAGTGAGTACACGCCCGAGCCGTCGTCGAAGAAGCCGTAAACGACCTTGCCGTCATACGCCTCAACGTACTCGGTGTAGGGCAGGTACTTATTGAACTGAGGGATACTGTCGTGCGTACCGCCGCAGACGAGAGACTGAGGAATTCCCGCATCGCGAAGCTTTTCTATCTCTGCGCTCGAGATCAGCCATTCCTTATCGGAGTCCTTCTCGTTGATGTCACCGACACCTACGACGAAGCCGAGCTTCTTCGAGTCTGCGTTCGCAACGAGCCAATCGTAAAGAGCGGTCAGCGCGCTGTTGTAGCTATAAGTAAGGTTCTGCGTATCACCGACGATGGCTATGGAGTAATCGTAGCTGTCGGGATCGCGCTCCTCGACCTCTACCCAGGGATCGAAGAGGGTGAGATCGTATTTTCCGTTCTTGCTGTCGGATATCACGCCGCCGTTATCGCCCCCCGTGCAATCGTAGTAGCACATAAGACCTGCATCATCGGCGGAAATGCCGTTTGCAACGTCGGAATAGATCTCCTCTGCGGTTCTGATGTCGCTGTAAAGTGCGAGGTAGCCGAGCTTTCTGTTGAAGTACTCGCGTCTCTCACTCTGCCAGTCGCCGCCGAGAACGTGTGCGAGCTTGTTGCCTGACCAATCGATTCCGTTAAGCTCGCCGTTATAATAGATCTTCTGCACGAGCACGCCGTTCTGATAGCAGTAAGCAAAGCCTGCCGCCGCATCGAAGGTTATCGCGATATGCTCCCAATACTCGGTGTTGACCGTTACCTCGTCGAAGACGAAGGTGTATACCGTTCCGAGTCTGTCTATCGCGTATATCATCGGGTTGTTCGTGTTGCTTATACCGAAGTTAAGTGCGTTCGCGGTAGTCTTGCCGTAGAAGTTACCGAAGATAACGTTCTCGACGCTGCTGCCCTTCTTGCTGGCAGAGCCCTTGCCGCTTCCGTGTCTGGGATACTTGACCATCGCCTCGATGGTAAGGGGCGTCGTCTCGAGTGTCGAAGCCGCCTCGTAATACTTATCCCTTGCGAACGTCATAGCGTTCGTTTCATTATCGTAGGTTTTAGTGTCGACCTTAGTCGTCGTTGCAGAATCTGTTACTTTCATATCATTCAAATTATTCGATCTGTCGGGAATATCCTTGTAAGCACCGACGTAGCTTGCATCCCAATACGCCAGCATATCGCTCGTGCCGGGGAAGTAATAGTCGCCCGCGATCTCGGTAGCGGTACGAACGTCGGAATAAAGCACCATAGATTGGATCTCACCCTCGGTGAAGGGGCGCGCCGCGCTTGCCTTTCCGTAGGTAGCTCCGAGAATAAGAGGATAGTTGAACTTGTAGTTGAAATCTATTGCATCGATCTCCGCGTCAGAGAGCTTTCCTGCGGCATCGTCGTAGAAGCTTACGGTATCCTTATGCACGCCGTTGATGTAGCACTTGAATTCCTTAGCATCGGTATCCATCGTGATCGCAACGTTTACCCAATCTCCGGTGCAGAACCACGAATTTTGTGCATTTGAAAATCTGTATTCGAGAACTCCGCCCGCATTGTTATAATAAAGATACATACGGGGTATTCCGCTCATCAGTCTCAGAACGTAGCTGTAGGTTTCGGTGCTTGCAGCTCTGTAATTTGAGAGTATGGTTCTCTGTGCCGCGGCAGCCTTGTCGGCATCCACCTTCATGGTGAATTCTATCGTCGCAGGAATGGAATACGTCGTACACGTCTCGGTATACTTGAGCGTATTCGTATCAATGGAGATACCGCCACCCTCAACCGCGAGAGGATCGACAGGCTTTGCAGAGTTCACGATATCAGCACCGTTTCCGCTTCTGTCGGGAATAGTCGCAGAGCCGTCGGCAAATTTCATATCGTAGTAGCTGATAAGCTCGTCGCAGTACTCCGCGCCGTTCATAACGTCGTATCTGATCTCGCTTTCACTTCTCACGTCGGAGTAGGTAACGAGATAGATGATCTCGCCGTTATACTGCTTGAGACCCGTGCCCGAGCGGTAATCTCTTCCGAGATACATTGCTCTCGGAGGATTGACGGTGAGCAGACGCTCCATAGTCACGGTATCGACGAGCGTGCCGTTGATGTAGCAACGGAACTCCATATTCTCCTCGTCTATTACGACGGCGATGTGCACCCACTCGCCCGTGGTAACGCTCGGATTGTTGAAGGTTACCGTGTTGTGGCAGGCATTAGACGAGGTGTGCGTCGTGTCGTATGCGCGGTAGACTATATTACCGTTCTTGTTTATTTCGAGGTTGACAGAGTTCGGCGAGGGCGCACCGTTGTTGTTTCCGTAAAGAACGCCGTATCCCGCCGCATCTACCTTGATCATCGCCTCGACGGTCTTATAGTTTTCCGTAACGGTCTTCGCAAGGTAGCGGTTCTTCGACTTATTGTCGGTCTCGGTAAGCTCGAGTCCGCCCGTGATCGTGTTGCGGATGATCGCGTTGCCGTTCTTACTGATGTCGGGAATAATGTCCGCCAACTGCGAATTTTCGAGCTCGTAATACGCGACGAGGTTTTCATCCTCAACGTTTATCGCGCTCATATCGGCTGCAACCTCCTCTGCCGTGCGCGCATCGGAATAGAGAACAAGCGTCTTCATCGACCCCTTGAAGTATTCGTAATTGTGGCTGCCGCCGCTTCGACGGGTGTCACCGCCGAGGTAAAGACCGCGGATCATAGTGATCTCGGGTGCGGTGTAATCCAGCGTCTGTACCAACACGCCGTCAACGTAGCAATGAATCGAGCCGCCGTCACGAACTATCGCGAGATCGATCCATTCACCCGTGTAAAGATTCACCTTCGAGAAGGTGAAGATATGTCTGTGGCTATTGTCGGAGTCGTATCTCACCGTAAGCACGGGGGCACCCTTCGTATCTACGCCGAGGCAGATGGTATTAGCCTTATCCGCGCTGTCGTAGTTACTGAGTATAGTTCCTCCGTTGCCACTGAATCCCGTCGGATACTTGAGAGTTACCTCGATGGTATCAGGGACGTCGGCTATCACCTCGGAGGTCTGGAGTCTATCCTCGGCGTGGAAGATCCTTTCCTCTGCCGCGGTGTTGCCGACGCTCCTTGACGAAGAGCCGTCTGCCGCAGATGCAACCGCCGTGAAAACGAGAATAAGTGCCGCAAATACGGCTATAAAAGATAATACGCGCTTCATATCGCTTCTCCTTTTATTTCGTTATATTGATTTTAGCATTTTACACTCACAAAATCAACGATTTATTTTAATACAAAAAGCGCGAAAATCTACCTATTTTAAGATTTTAATAAAAATTAGTCTATTTTCTGTTTTTCTAGGTAAAATTATTGATTTCAGCGGCGTTTTTTGCTATAATCGTACTTGATAGATATAGAGAGGTGAGAAAATATGCAATTTTTGTACGACAGCATCAGATTTAAATTGTTCACTTCCGTAAAAAAACAATATGCGTTTCAGCTGAACCCAAAAAGAATAGGATACCTGGACGTAACCTTCTGTATAAAGGGCAGGATGGTTTATCAAATAAACGGCGAGAGAGTGGAGATCGGAGCGGGTGACGCGATAATCTTTCCCCCCGGCTCGGAGAGATCGAGGGAGCGAAGTGAGACCCCCGTCTCCTACGTCAGCTTCAACGTGTGGGGACCCGACGACTTTATGTCCGAGAGATCGGGCGCCGTATACGGCATAGCCGACGGCAGAGTGAGATATATTCTCGACCTCTTCGAGAGCGAGTGGGGCGACGCCTCGCCGCACAGGGTGGAAAAATGCACGTCGATATTTTTCTATCTATGCTCCCTGATCCTCGAGAGCGGATGCACCGAGGAAAACGAAAATAACAACGTCAAGATAATAAAGGGGTACATCGCGCGCCATCTCACCGAGGATATATCGCTCTCGGATATTGCAGAGCTCAGTCATTTTGCCCCACAGTACGTTTGCGCCCTTTTCAAAAAGCACACGGGAATGACTCTGACCGATTACCGGAATCGTGAGAGGATCAAGCGCGCAAAGGAAATGATGCTCTCAACGGACCGCGAGCTCTTATACATCGCGGAGAATTGCGGATTTTCAAGCTATAACTATTTCCTCCGTATCTTCAAGAAGATAACCGGCGTCACCCCGAAGGAGTATAGAAAAAATCCTAAATAATATAAGTGCCCCCGCGCGTCGAAAGGCTTTGGAGAAGCACCGATCCACATTTTTCAAAATCAAACGTTTCACGCAAAAAACGAGCGAAGCTGACCAAAAAATCAGCTTCGCTTTTCACATATATGCCGATACTATAAACTTTGATTGTCAAAACACAACGTTTTGTTTTAAAAATTTAATTAATGTCTTGTGTTTGCTCTTTTTTGCTTGTATTAAAGCTTTATACGAACCACGGGCACTATGCCGAAATACGAGCGATTTACATAACCGTCATCTATGGCGCCCGCGGTGTCGATCCTCCACGCAGCAACAGACGAGCTGTCGGACGGAGAACGCAGCCACCAAGAGCCGTTTCCGTAAAACTCCTCTGAGGTCTTCATCAACGCTCCGGTTGCTCTTGCATAGTCCGAGGTAATAATTCTTCTATTTATATCATACTCCGAAGGATCTCCGCTAAAGCCGAGTTTGGCATCACAAGCCTCCCCGTAGGAGAGAAGAAATACATTATCCCCGGTATTTTCGGTAGCATACCCATCCGACACCGCACCGACGTTTTTTGTTACGTTATCTATTACGGTTTTCAGAATATTATCGCGCTGATGCTCTGAAAAAGCCGCGTCGCAGAACGAGCCGTTAAGCCACGCCCGAGCTTCGCTGTATTTATAATTATTTGCATAAGTACCGTAAGGAGCACCGTTTGCCGAGGTATAATACGTACCGTTATTCTTGGAAGCATCCGACTGATAAGCCAAATTGGTAATAATACTGTCGCACAGCAGCAACGCAGACTCGCCATCTGTCGAAAGTATTCTCCATCGAATCGGCTCAACCTTGAAATAATAAGCCTCGCCTCCTGTTACTGCGGTACCGTCGGAGAAATTATAATCATCGGAATACGGAGCGGCGATCACCATAGCATAATAAGCTCCGTCGCTTCCCAGATAATAATTACGTTCATCTACCGTAGAGGTAATATCCACGTCAACGGACTTCAGGCTCTGCGGATATTCGCCGAGCAGTATATAATCACCGCCCGCATCGGGATTACCCGACTTGTCGCATCTTGTATACACGGCATCGTGCTTATCCCGACCGTCGGAATTGCAGGATATGAGCGACAAAATCATAGAAATACATATTACAAAAAGTATTGATCTTTTCAAAATTTTTTCCTCATTTCTTATTCAAAATATTCTTCGATATTGAGATCTGTCAGCCGATAGCTATTTTGTCGATTGCTTCAAGCTCAGCGGCGGTAAGCGGTGCGGAGGCTGTGGCGGCAACGTTGTCGAGTATCTGCGCGGGGCGGGAGGCGCCGATGATGACGCCTGTGACCTCAGGACGGGAGAGTACCCACGCGAGGGCGGTAGCGGCCAGAGTCTCCCCTCTCTCGGCGGCAAGGGCGGCAAGAGAGCGCGCCTTTGCAACGGCGGCGGGAGTGATAGCAGACTCCTTAAGGGAGAAGCCGCCTGTCCTCACGCGGCTGTCGTCGGGGATGCCGTCGAGATAACGGTCGGTCAGGAGCCCCTGGGCAAGAGGACTGAAGGCAACCATACCGAGCCCCTCGTCGGAGGTAGCCGAGAGGAGTCCGTTCTCCTCTATGGTGCGGTCGAGAATGGAATATCTGTTCTGGTTTACTACGTAGGGACAGCCAAGGTCACGGAGAATTTTCGCGGCTCTTCGACACCCGGGACCGTCGTAGTTTGATAGACCTACGTAAAGAGCCTTGCCGCTTCTGACGGCATCGGCGAGAGCGGACATCGTCTCCTCAAGCGGAGTGTCGGGGTCGGGACGGTGATGATAAAAGATATCAACGTAGTCAAGGCCAAGGCGCGAGAGGCTCTGATCAAGTGAGGCAAGCAAATATTTGCGACTGCCTCCGTTACCGTAGGGTCCCTGCCACATACCGTAGCCCGCCTTAGTGCTGATAAGAAGCTCGTCACGATAGGGTGCGAGATCCTCGCGCAGGATTCGTCCAAGGTTAGACTCGGCACTACCCATCAGCGGGCGACCGTAGGTGTTCGCAAGATCAAACGATACGATACCGTTATCAAATGCGGTAAAGCACATACGGCGCATATTATCGAAATCGTCTTCTATACCGAAGTTGTGCCAGAATCCGAGAGACAGGGCAGGAATAGCGAGACCGCTGTTGCCTGCTCTTTTGTATTTCATTTTAGAGTATCGGTTGTCGGATGGTGTGTAGAACATATATTACTCCTTCAGTTTGTATCTTTAATTAGGGTATCGAGTAAAACGGCGAGCTCGTGACGAATGGGATCAACGTTGGTGCCGCGTGCGTTCTGATCGTAAAATATGCGCTCTATGTGGGCACCCGTGTCACGAAATTCACGGAATTTCCGATTTAAAGCCGAGGTGTCGAGACCGTGACGGAGGCTGATGAGCACGGCGGCTCGGGCGGCATGTGTGAAGAAGTCGAGGTAGACAAAGCGGAGAGTGGGATTGTTGCAGTAGAGGTAGTCCGGAGGAAGTGTGTTATAGAGCGGTCGCAGGTGCTCGTCCGGGTCGAGGAATATCTCCGAGACGAGATCTACGTCATCGATAGTGCCGAGTCTCCCAAGAAGACAAAGTGCTATAGCGGTGCGGAATCGGTTCGTGCGTCGGCAATCCTTATAATAGAAGCAATCCCGCTTTCTTATGATCTCTCGCAGGGTGGGAAGGGCGGCAGAGGTGCCAATGATGCCGAGCGCGATGGCGAGATTGTAGCGATAGAGGGTGTCGGTAGCCGCATCGAGCTCTGCGATAAGTCGGGACGCGAGCTCGGGATCGCTCCGCTCGAGGTAGCAGGACCAGACGGCAGGACCGGGGGTCTCGGTCTTCAGAAGATGGAGCGTATGCTCGGTAGTGAATACGAGCGGAGTGTATGAGCCGCCGCGGTTCGGGTAATCGAAGCCAAAGGTGCGGCTCGCATCACCGTCGTAACAGCCTCGCGCACGGACCTCGGCGAGGTATTTTTCATAGTCCAGATCCAAGAGATCACAGCCGTCGTGCAGGGATATAGCAACGGCAACGGCGACGCACTCACCCATGCGCTGCATATCTCTCGTCATTCTGACGGTGCCACGCATATGAGGGTCTGCAGAGATACAGCGCCCTGCGGTAACGATGCCGCGGATGCCTCGCGGAATAATAGCACCGAGCGGGACGGGAACACGGACGGTAACGGTAGAGAGATTGCTGACAAAGCTCCAATTCTGCACCAACTCACATTCGAGAGATTTGTCGTGTCCGTGGCGATCCAGGTCGGAATAGGCGTAGAACAGGACGCGCTCGGGCATACGCCCAAGAAGAACGTCAGAGGCGGTGAGTGACTCCTCACCTGTAAAAGACAAACCCTCACGAACACCAACGTGGCGCGGAAGATCGATAAGCTCACCGAGCTCGCTCATTCCTATACATTCGGCGCGTGCGCGAATGGCCTTTCTCGAAAAATCGAAGCCGTCGTACTGATCGATATGACCGGCATCACGGTTGTTGACGACGCACCTTCCGTCCTTAAGATACCTCGCGCGGACGGTGAAGGGCGCGCGGACGCCGCTCTCGTCAAAATAAGCCTTAGGCACCCTGCACATTCTGAGAAGATGCCCGTCGGAGGTGGCGTCGATTACTGCAGAGGCAGATATCGCAAGCTCGCGCTCTCCGTCGTGAACGAGTATGCCGACGACGCGCTCACCCTCAAATACGAGACCCGTCGGCACGTGACGAAGACGGAGATCCACGCCGTGGGCGGTGAGGCGGGCAAGCTGTTTCAACTGCTTTTGCTGATATTTTCCGGTCACGCGGAGCAGACGCGCATCGTTCTTTATCTCGTCGTCCTCCATATAGCTGCCGCCCGAGAAGCCGTAGTAGTAGCCTCCGACATTACCTAGGATGTGCATACCTCCTACCGAGTCGTCGATCTCGATGAGGGCGGTTTTGATATTCATACTTGCCGCTGCGTATGCGGCATAGACCCCGGCAGAGCCCGCGCCGACGCAAATCAGGTCATAATGCAAATCAAAGTTTACTTTATCGAAGATTGTTTCGGTTATTACACCGTCCTCAAGTCTTGATATATACATTAGATCGCACCTCCATGCTCTGCGTATTTTGCCCCCGCGTCGATGGCGGCTACGGGGTCGGTGTAGCAAGCGTCGCACAGCGGGTTTCCCATTTCTTGCGCCTCTGCAGAAAGGACAGGTGCAACGTAGATAAGGCAGGCTCCATGATCGGCGGCACACCATGTACGGTATACCTGTGCGCAGAGGGCGTGGGGATCGCCGTCAAGCTCGGAGGGAACATGGAGCGCGTAGCGGTCGCGGTAAAATGCTCTCTCACAGGTGGCTCCCGGGAATGACGCGAGGAGGGTGGGAATATCGCGCTCGGGGTTTTTGGAGGTGAAGAGCGCGGTCAGCGAAAAGCGGTCGAGAACAGCACACGTGTCGAGAATACGGCGCGTTAATACGCTTGTGATCCCTCCGCCGTTTATAATGCGCAGACGGTACAGCTCACCCACTCTTTCGGTGGAGATGATACGTGTACGAATGAGCACCTCTACCTTCGCATCGAGTATCTGCTCGCAAAGAGCGCACTCGAGTCCCGAGGCGTTCATCATGCCGTCGGAGAGGAGTCCGAGATGAACGAGCTTTTCCTCAAGCCTGCGTCCCGCCTCTGTTGTGGGAGTATATTCCTCCTTTTTGAAGCTTCTAAGCGTCAGAGAAAAGGAGTTGTCACAGCTCTCGCGCTCCTCGACAATAAGGCAACGCGGGTGTGTCATAGCATAGCCGAGGGAAGCATAGCCCGATCCGACGATGACGGTGTCGTATATCTTCATTTTTAAAATCATTCCTTTCGTTAGAGAGGTCGTTTGTCTTCGGTTTCCGTGAGAGAATTCGCTTCATCCCTTACGGAACGAAAGACATAAACGACGGTCCCGAAAATTCATTTTCAAACTTTTTCCTTTTAAATTTTCTATTGACATTATAACAGATTCGTGGTTTAATTGTATTGTAAGTGTGAAACATTCATATGTAAAATTCAAACGAGGTGCTATATGAGGATAGAAGAGGCTCAGATATATTTTTACAATCTACAGAGGTTTTCCTACCGCGTGGGAGAGAGGCGCTATACGCGCTTGACGCATACTAAGCTCCACTATTCTTACCGCCTCGTGCTGGTCAATTCCGGCAGACTCGGCATGGAGCTCGGCGGAGTGTCGCAGGAGCTGTGCGCCGGCGACGTGGTGCTCCTACGCCCCGGCGAGGTGTATCGGATATGCCCCGAGGAACGCGACTTTTCTCTCATCAATCTGTTTTTCGGTTTCTGCGAGATGGACGGGCGCGGACGCTCCTGCGTGTTTTCCGAGGATTTCAAGCCCGAGCTCTGCCCTACTCCCATCACATTTTCCGACGCCTCGGTCCTGAACTCGTCGGGCGTGCTTGACGGTGCGGGTGTGGCGGCACTCTTCCGCGAGATCTCAGAGGGCGATGCGAAAGATCCGCACTTTTCTCTCTTCGCGAGGGCGAGATTACACGAGATATTGCGCCTATTGATAGTCGGCACGAGGCGGCAGGCGATGCCCGCAGAGGAGATACTCGCTTACATAAACGCAAACCCGACGGAAGATCTGTCAGCAGAGTCACTTGAAAAACACTTCGGTTATCACAGAAATCACGTTAACAGACTGCTGAAAAGCTACTGCGGTAAGACGCTGACCGAGTGTGTGAGACACTCGAAAATAATATACGCGGTGGCAGAGGCAGAGACGGGAGCATCCTTCTCGGAGCTGGCAAGCGAGCTCGGATATTACGATTACAGCCATTTTTACAAGGCATTCGAAAAGGAGATGGGCGTAGCGCCCGGCGAATACAGAGGCGAAGCGTAGACCCGACCGTCGGCGGCGGTATCGGTCAGTCGAGACTCTGTATGCTGATGCTCGGCTGCGCCCACATCGGTGAGGTACAGTCAGGCATTTGGGATAAGGAGACCCTCGAGGGCTGTAAGGCGGCAGGGATCAGATTGCTTTAACAGATCCGATGCCGGGCATCGTAATATTTATAAAAAAGCAAGGCTGACTCGGGCAACAGCTCAAGTCAGCCAATTTTTATGCTTTATATCCTGTCAAAACTACAAAACGTTGATCCCACCGTCGGCATCAGACCGCGCCGAGCACAAGCTGGAAGGTTATAAAGCCCTCTGTTGTATCGCTCGTATAGTAGGTTAAGGTGAGGTAAACCACCTCGCCGTCGGTTAAGTTCACCTTATACGACGCCTTCTGCTGCACCGTATTGCCGGACGTACCTACAGACGTAGTCGTGTTGACGGTCAGTCGCTCGATAGAAGTAAAGCCCCTGCCGGCGAGATACTTACCGATCTGCATAAGACCTGCGGCGGAAGCGTCGGCCTTCTCGGGATACATCAGAGCCTTTGCGTCGTCAATACGGTTCTCCGCAAGAGCCAGCATCATCTCCTCGGTTTTGGAGTCCGCCTTAACCTCGGTGTCGGGATTGCCGGATGTGTTGCCGGTTAAATTGCAAGCACCGAGGCAGCACACGGTAAGAGTCAATAAGCAAATAATACTGAGTAGTTTTTTCATAGTAGCACCTTTCTTCAAATCGTCAACAGATCGCAGTCGGCCACGCCGCCGTATCTATCGTAAATGACGCGACCGTGAGATCTTTTTTGTGTAAATAAGCCAATTTTGTAAACTTTAATTTACAAATACCGCGATTTACGGCAAATTCAGTTTGCATGTCATTATCCTCTCGGTGAGGAAATATACGAGGAATATGAGTGCCGCAAGTATCACGAGCACGAGGAGCATTACACAATAGAGGACGAGATGCGTCTGCGCTGCGGTGAGGGATGCAAAAAACTCGACGATCGGCTCGAGGAAGATAAACGTAGCGAGCGATATCACAGTCTGCGTTGTGAAGCTGATAACGGTATTGATGCCGTAATAGAGCGCTATGCCGACTATCAGCTTTGCGCGCTTGACGAGTACTGCGCCGAGAGTAATACAAAGCTGTACGATGCCTACCTCGAGTATTACCGAGAGGAGCGGCATTACGATCACAAAGAGAATATAACCGATCGCCCACGCGTCAAATACCAACGGCTCTGTCACACCGGGATCCTCTATGGGCGGTATCTCGGAGAAGTCTACCGCAGTACCTACGATCAGGAGCATACACACGATCACCACGACCGCCGAATAGAGCATAGTCAGAATGTTGGTTATAGATTTCGAGATCAGTATCTGGCGCCTCGTCGCGGGGAGAGTGAAGGTAAGGTAGCCCTCGTCGGTGTAGAGGTTCTTATAGAAACGCACGTACGCCATGATCGACATCACGAACACACCCGCAAACACCGTCATAACGCACGCCATACCGAATAGCATCGTCATAACCGAAAATATCTCGGGCGTGGTGGTGCTTTCGGAGTAATCCGCAAACATACCGAAGGCGTATCCGCCCGCCAGAGAAGCACCGATAGCCACAAGTGTGAGAAGCAGATCTATCTTCCAGAGGGCGCGAAAATCGTATTTCAAAAGCTTTCTTAACATCTGAACACCTCCCTGAATATCTCGTCGAGAGATTTGCCGCGCTCTGCCCTGACCTCGTCGGCGTTACCCGAGAGCATGATCTGTCCACCGTAGCCGAGGAAGACGAAATCGTCGATGGCAGGCTCGATATCGTGGATAAGATGCGTAGTGATGATCACCGTCGCATCGGGGTTATAGTTACCTATTATCGTGCGGAGAATGTAGTCTCGTGCCGCAGGGTCGACACCCGCTATCGGCTCATCGAGGAGATAGAGCTTTGCATTGCGCGCCATTACCATAATGAGCTGCACCTTTTCCTTATTACCCTTCGAGAGTGTGCGAAGCCGCGCACTCGTTTTTATACCCAGCTCCGAAAGCATTTTGAGCGCAACGTCAACGCGAAAATCCCTATAAAAATCGGCAAAATAAGCAATCAGCGCACTCACCGTCATAGAATTATTGAAATAGGTGCGCTCGGGAAGATAGGATATGTAGGCGTTAGTCCTGTGGCAGGCGCGCATTCCCGCGACGTATATCTCGCCGCCGTCAGAGGTCAGAAGTCCCGTAACGAGCTTCATAAGCGTGGATTTGCCACAGCCGTTAGGTCCGAGGAGACCTATTATCCTACCCGGCATAAACGTACAGTTGAAATCACGAAGAACGGGATTTGAGCCGTAGCTCTTCGCGAGATGGCGGCACTCCAGTATCGGAGTGCTTTTGTCAGCATTTGTCATATCAGTATTCCTCCTTGTCTATATATTCAAGCAGCTCCTGCCTCGATATACCCATCCGACGCATCTCTTCGAGCATCGAATGCACCGCGGCTGCCTTTTTCTTTTTTCTGATCCTATCGATCAGCTCCGTATCCTCCGTCACGAATATTCCCCTCGTAGCCTTCGAGGAAACTATTCCCTCCTCCTCGAGATACGCGAGAGAACGTTGCATAGTGTTTGGGTTTACCGAAGCCTCGGTCGCAAGTGCTCTCACCGTGGGTAGCTGTGATCCCGGCGGATACACACCGTTCAATATGTCAGTACGTATCTTGTCGGCTATCTGAATGAATATCGCCGTCGTGCCGTTAAAGCTCCACTCCATCGAACCACCTCCTTGTACTATCGTTATACCCCTCTACGGGTTATGTTTTACTATCGTTATACGCTATTTGAGATATGTTGTACTATTGTACTACTACAATAATACACCATATTTCCCGGTTTGTCAATACCCTATATCGGCTTTTTCGCTCTCCGACGGAATATATCATGAATATCAAACACAAAAATAGCAAGCACGAAGGGGCTCCTCACATGCTTGCTATTTTTACGTAACCGATCACGGTCTTTTATCAATATATTTCCTCACCGCCTCGGGCAGAAGTCCGTCGGTAGGCTCTCCGTCATCAAGCGCGCGGCGTACCTCAGTGGAGCTGATATGCCCGTAGCCATCGCGGCACTCGATAAGTCGGGTAGCGTAGCCGCCGTGTGCAAGATTCCACTCCGCCATATCGCGCTCGTAGGATAGATCTGCACCGTTTCTGTATCCCTTCACGATCAGGTCGATATTATGCTCGCGCATATAGTCTATGACGAGACCCTCGGAGTAGTCGACCGTCACGCCGGGTATATCCCGTGTCGCGAGCCTCAGCATCTCGACGCGCTCCTCGGGGGTGAAGCGATAGTGCTTCTCGGGATTGATGAACGCCACCACGTACACACCGGAGTATTCCTCTGCCGCGCGGCGAATGATATCAACGTGACCGAGCGTCACGGGGTCATAGCTGCCGGGAAGTATCGCAACCATTACACCGTCTCCCCTCTGTAGAGAAGTATCGTAACGTGAGTCATCTTACCGTACGAGGAAGCCTTTATCACCTCGTAGCCTGCGAGTCTTTTATCACTCGTATCTATCGGTGCGCCCGACTCGATAACCACTATCGCACCGGGTATCACCAGCTCCTCACGCGCGAGGATAGCGCACGCCTCTATGTGGCAGTCCATAGCATACGGCGGATCTATAAATACTAAGTCAAATTTCTCTCTGCCGCTCGCTTTACGCAGATAGTTGCGCCAATCGCTGACGAGAAAATGCGACGAGGAAAAGAAGCCTGTGCTCGTTGCATTCGCCTTGACTATCTCCATCGCCTCGCGCGAGGAATCGATAAAGGTAGCTGTCGCCGCTCCGCGCGAGAGTGCCTCGAGTCCCATCTGTCCCGAGCCCGCGAAGAGGTCGAGCACGCGTCTACCTTCGAGGTCAAACTGTATTGCCGAGAAGATCGCGCCCTTTATTCTCTCCGACGTCGGACGGGTCGCATCCCCCTCGAGAGTGCGGAGCTTCTTGCCCTTTGCACTACCCGTAATTATTCTCATCATAGGAATTACTTTCCTTTCTTTTTAGCTTTGAAATAGGCGTGGATACGCTCAGCATCGGCGCTAGAGATACCTGATACAGCCTCGAGCTCATCGACACTCGCCTCACGTATTTTACCAAGAGGCATTACCGAGAGGAGCTTTTTCGCCTTGGCAGGACCGATGCCGTCTATCTTCTCAAGCGAGGAATGTGTGAGCGTTTTCGTCTTTGCTTTCTGAGAGGACTTAACGGCAAATCTGTGCGCTTCCTCCTGTAAATTGTAAACAAAACCGTACACATCGAACTCTTTTGCGATCGATATCTCGTTTTCCTCATCTGTGAGCGCACGCGTTTTATGGAAGTCATCCTTCACCATACCGTAGACCGATATCGAGAGTCCAAGCTCCTCGAGCACGCCTCTCGCGACACCTACGTGTGCAGCACCTCCGTCGACCAGTATGAGATCGGGACTCTCACCGAGCGACTCCGAGCCGTCACCTATATGAGAGAGACGGCGTGTGAGCACCTCGCGCATTGAGCCGTAGTCGTCGGCACCGTCAGTCGTTCTGACACCGAAGATGCGGTAGTCACTCTTTTTGAGCTTGCCGCCCTCCCACACGACCATCGAGCCGACAATGTTTTCGTTTCCGATATTCGATATATCGTACGCCTCTATCCTCTTCGGCAGCTCGGGGAGCGATAGAAGCTCCACAAGTCTTTTAACGTTCTTATCCTCGCGCTCTGCCTCGAGCTTATGCTGACGGACCGATTCCTTTGCATTCTCGAGTGCCATATCGCAGAGTGCTCGTCCCTCTCCTCTCTCGGGAATACGCACGTTTACCTTGGCGCGCTGACCGAGTGAGAGATACTCGGAGAGCAGGAGTCTGTCCTCCTCCTCTATCGGGAAATCGAGCATTATCTCGCGAGGCACGTTACCCCACTCGTCGTAATGTGAGGCAATCAGCGAGACGACCTCGTCTGCAGTTGCGATATCCACCGCGGAGAGTAAAAATTCGTTCTTGCTTATCAGCTTACCCTCTCTTATCGAGAGCATACCGAGTGCCGAGGCGCTCTCGGATATATACAGTGCGAACACGTCGCGCGACACCTTCAGATCCGCGACGACCTTTTGCCGCTCGGAAAGATGCTCGAGCGCGGTAATACTGTCGCGAAGCGCCGCCGCCCGCTCGAACTCCAGCTCCTCTGCCGCCGCCTCCATCTCGGCGCGCAGGGTGTCCCTCGCCTCCTTGATATTTCCGCCAAGCACGCGCTCCGCGCCGCGAACAAGCTCGCGATAGCCCTCGGCTGTTATCTTATTCGCGCAGGGAGCCGCGCATCTTCCCATATCGAGATAGATACAGGGACGCTCCTTGCCGATATCGCGCGGAAACGAGCGCTTGCAGGTCGGGAGCGAGAATATCTTCACTACGGCATCAAGTGCCGCGTGCGCCGTCGCGGATCCGCTGTACGGTCCGAAGTATTTTGCCCTGTCGCTCTTTCGCTCACGCGTAACGTACAGGCGCGGATATTCCTCAGCCGTCAGCTTGATATACGGATAGGATTTAGCATCCTTGAGCTTTATATTATATTTCGGTGAATATTTCTTTATCAGCACGTTCTCGAGTGCCAGCGACTCTATCTCGGTGTTACATACGATATAGTCAAAATCCGCGACGTGCGAGACGAGCTTCTCGGTCTTATAGGAGTGCTGATTGCCGACGAAGTAGCTCGTGACGCGGTTCTTGAGTCTTTTCGATTTACCGACGTAGATGACGTGACCGTCTGCGTCCTTCATTATATAGACACCCGGCGATGGCGGCAACGAATTCGCCTTATCGCGGAGTCTTTCTATTCTGTTCATGCGGCACTCCTTTCCGTAATATTTTTTTTGCAAAAGAGATAGGGCGGAGCCAAAGACGCCCCGCGCGCGGGACTCTGCGACCTCGCCCTATGTCAGCATATCCGCGCTACGGCGCAGCTATACCGTTACTTCTCTCCAAACTCGCCCTCAACAAGAGCCGCGAGACCCTCAACTGCCGAGGACTCGTCCGCGCCGTCAGCGATCAGAGTGATCTCCGTACCCTTGGATATACCGAGCGAGAGAATGCCGAGAAGGCTCTTCGCATTTACGCGGCAATCCTCCTTCTCAACCCAGATAGAGCACTTATAGCAGTTTGCCTTCTGGACGAAGAAGGTAGCAGGTCTTGCGTGAAGTCCAACGCTGTTGTTAATCTTTACGTTGCGAGAAATCATAAGTAATTCTCCTTAAAGAGATATTCATTATATAAAGTATAGCAAATACTAAAATAAAAATCAATACTTTTTGACAAAAAACCTTTTAAACTTTACAGGTCGAAACAAAGATTTTTTTGGCATTTTGCATAAATGTCATCTTATTTCCACGTCGATCGCAGAATAATCCGATGCACGTGCATCCTCGTAATAGAGAATTCTGTCGTCACTCTCCTGCTTTGCTATACGGAGAGATGCGGAGCCTATTCCGAAAACGAGCCAGAATAGGTAGAACGAGGCACACGACCCCCATATATAATTCATCGAGCCGTAGAAGATGAGCGCGAGCACCGTAACGCCGATCGCGGGGGAGAGCACGCTGACCTCGGAGCTTCCGACGTATCTCGCATATTTTGCGCGGTGGCGCAGACGCACGAGAAGCACGGTAACGAAGGCGATCAGTGCGAAAATTCCCGCCTCTACACCAAGCTCGAGGAATACGTTGTATGCGCTCGAGTGACCGTATACGCGGTAGTCCGCCATCTCGCCGATGAAGCTCTCGCTGCCTATGCCGATACCGAGGTAGATATTATTCTTAAAAATGTCGAACGCGACGCGCCAGACTCTGACCGTCTCGGCAAAGGAATCGGTGCCGGGAATATAGGCGAGCACCGCGTCCACGCCGTCGTAAGGCAAAAGCAAGAGAAGATACGGCAGTACTGTGAGCAGCACCGTCACCGGTGCACCGAGCCTGCGCGTGCGGAATGCCGGATATGTTATTGCCGCTACCGCGACCGCGAGCAATGCAAGAGGCTCCGCCGCGAATACGAGCGCCGCTACGTTGAGCACTGCCGAGGTGGCGTAGAGTGCGCGGAGTGCTCCGGAGGACTGCTTTGCAAGAGTCGATGAGACGATGGCGGTGATGATGAGAAACACCGCATAGGAGGACGTGTCCGAAAACGTAGAGGATACTCCGGTATCAAGTGCCGACATAGCCCCCTTCTCAAGAGAGAGCAGGATAAAGTGATATATCGCTATGCCTGCCGCGGGAAGCGACGAGATGACAAGCGCATTCATCGCGCAATCGGCAAGGCGGCGGTTGGTCACCAGGTTAGATGCGAGGATATATCCGAGCGCCATTACCAGCATATAGAGCGAGCCGCCGAGCGACTCCACACCCTTGTTGAAAATGCCGCTGATCAGTATAACAAGCACCGTCACGCCGATAAGAAAATCGTATTGCTCGAAGAAATAGACTCGTTTTGCACACACTATCTTACGCAGAAGCGATACCGTCGCGACGAGTATAACCGCCGTGAGCACCGTGTCCGAATACGGAATATACGAGAGATACGGCAGGATCATGATCGAGGCGAAGAAGGAAAACTCCGGCGACACGAAGGAAAGATACAGAAATAAGAGAGTGCCTACGGCTATCAGGATATACTCGATCGCTACGAAATATCCGACGAGTCCTACGAGAGCGCCGAGGGTAGCCATAACAGCGACAGGCATGCCTCCCGTCTCTCCCGTTTTCTTATGCATTCTCTTGATGCAGAAGAACTCGAAAAATATATAGTCGGTGATAGGATTATCCTGCAAAATACTCGACACGGGTCGGTCGAACAGCAAAAGCGGCACCGCAATAAGCGAGCATAGCGCACCCACCACGAGCGGTAGCACGGGTGCCTCGGCGAACGCCTCGAGATAGTCGATTATGAAATGAAGTGCAAGGGTGACAAGACCGAATGCGAGCAGTCCCGCACCGTAAGCCTTTGTCGAGGTATAGGATACCGCGTTGGTTATCCCCTCACCCGAGCCGATGAGCTTCATTACGCCTCCCGTATCGCGTCCGCTCTTGAGCGAGCCGCTGAAGCTGCGCAGAAAGAATCGCTTTCCCGTAGCACTGCTTCTGCCGTCCTCGGGACGCTCATAGCCGTCGAGAAAGCTGAAAATTGGTTTCTTTGCCATACATTCTACTCCTTAGTCGGGGTCGTCTTTTGACGGCGGGACTTCTTTACGCGCGGCTTGAGTGACTCCTCTATCTCGGGGTGTGCCGCTAGCATATCGGGGCGTCGCTCTCTCGTGATCTCCACCGCACGCTCGAGCCGCCATCTGTCGATTTTCGCGTGATCGCCCGAGAGAAGTATCTCGGGTACCTCCCGTCCCATAAATTCGCGGGGCTTCGTATATTGCGGATACTCGAGTATACCGGAGGCTACCGACTCGCCCTCGTAGCATTCGTCCGAGGCGAGCACACCGTCAACGAGGCGCGATACTGCGTCTATGACGATGCAGGCGGGTATCTCACCGCCCGTGACCACGTAGTCACCGATGGATATTTCCTCGTCGACGATCTCGTCGAGAATGCGCTGATCGACACCCTCGTAATGACCGCAGAGAAATATCAGATTGTCGTATTTTGAAAGCTCAAGTGCCACCCCGTGTGAAAAAATACGCCCTTTTGGCGACATATAGATAACTCGCTTCGAGCTATCCTCGGGCAAGCCCTCCACAACGCTCTTATAGCAATCGTAGATAGGCTGACAGGTCATTACCATACCGACACCGCCACCGTACGGTGTATCGTCGGTCTTTCTATGCTTATTGTTTGCAAAATCGCGGATATTATGGCAGACGACCTCGATATGTCCCGCCGTCTGCGCTCTGCCTATTATACTCTCTCCGAGCACCCCTGATACGAGCTCGGGGAAGAGTGTCATAACGTCAAACCTCATCGTCGTCAAACAGTCCGGGGATAGGAAGAACGCGCACTCCCTCCTCGCCTATCTCCTTAATAAATTCCGGCACGTCGGGCACGAGCACGTCACGTCCCTCGTAGCGCACGGTATATATTCTGCGTCCGGCTACGTCGGAGACGTCGGTGAGCTCACCGAGCATCTCGCCCGACTCGCTGTGATAGACCGGAAGACCGAGCATATCGGCAATCAGCATCTCTCCCTCACCGACGGGGATATCCGAGCGGTGAAGATATACTACGGTGCCGCGAAGTGCTATCGCATCCTCGCGCGATGTGATGCCCTCGACGGTCATGATGACCTGCTCGCCCGAGACCGACGCCGTAAGCACGCGGCGCTCGGTAAATTCTCCGCCGAGCTTCAGAAATATTCTTTTCTGTCCTGCGAGCACAGACGCGCTGTCGCAGAGATGATCGACTCTCACAGCGCCTCTGACGCCGTGTGCGGTGGCAATTTTACCGCCCTCGAGAAATTCCTTCTTCATACCGTCCTCCGGGGAATATAATTTCCTATATATTTTAACATAATGACACGCGAAAATCAAGTGTTTGCGCGGCACTCATCGAAAATTTAAAAAAAGACTTGAAAATCACAAACGTCTGTGCTAGAATTGTCTCTGCAAAAATATCATTTTCCGCGGAGGAAAACAAAAATATGCAGATCAAGTCGTTTTTCGGTGACCGCGCGTTTTACCGATCGGTGCTGGCTGTTGCGCTGCCAATGATGATACAGACCTGTATCACAAACCTCGTAAACATGCTCGACAACGTAATGGTCGGCTCTCTCTCCACCGAGGCAATGTCCGGCGTTGCGATAGTAAACCAATTCACCTTTATCTTCAATCTTGCAATATTCGGAGCCGTGTCCGCCGCGGGCATCTTCACCGCACAGTTCCACGGCGGCAGAGATCACGATAGCGTAAGACACACCTTCCGTATGAAGATCATCATCTCCACGGTGATCGCCGCGATATGTATTGCGGTATTTCTCATCTTCGACGATGCGTTGATCTCGTCATTCCTGCACGAGGGCGGCGAGGGCGACCTCGTGCTCACTATGAAGCATGCTAAGGAATATCTCCTTTGGATAGTCGTCAGCTTCATTCCCTTCGCAATAGCTCAGTCCTACGCATCTACCCTGCGCGAGACCGGTGAGAGCGTCGTTCCGATGATCTCGAGCGTCGTGTCGGTGCTGACCAACCTCGTCTTCAATGCGCTTCTGATCTTCGGATTGCTTGGCTTCCCCGCCCTCGGCGTTGCCGGCGCGGCTATCGCAACCGCGCTCTCGCGTTTCGTCGATCTCGCGATACTTGCGATCTATGCTCATACCCACACCGACAAGGTGCACTTTGCACGCGGCGCGTTCCGCTCTCTGTACGTGCCACGGAGTATAATTCGATCCATCGTTATAAAAGGCGTGCCGATCATGGCAAACGAGCTGCTCTGGTCGCTTGCTGTAACTCTCCGTAATCAATGCTACTCGACGCGCGGACTCGAGGTCGTCGCCGCTATCAACATCGCCGTCACGATGATCAACCTGCTCGACGTAATACATCACTCGCTCGCGTCCTCGGTCGCAATAGTTCTCGGCAATCTGCTCGGTGCCGGTAAGATCGAGGAGTCGCGCGACGCGAGCAAGAAGCTGATAACCTTCGCCGCACTTGCAGGCGTCCTGGTAACGGTTCTGCAGATCATAGTAGCACCCGTGTTCCCATACCTCTACAACACCGAGGATGCGGTGCGAGAGATGGCGACGGAAATTATGATAGCCTACGCGTTCTTCATTCCGTTTATCTCGATAGCGCTCTCCTCATACTACACCCTGCGCTCGGGCGGCAAGGTCATAACGACCTTTCTTTTCGACTGCGGCTACGCCTGGTGCGTGGTGCTTCCCGTAGCACTCATTCTGACCCACCTCACCGATATGCCGATAGTCCCCCTCTACGCTCTCACCTACCTCGCCGAGTCTACGAAATGTATCCCGGGACTCATATTGGTCGGCCGCGGCAAATGGGCACGACAGCTGGTGGCAAAAGAGAAAAGCGAGTCCGACTCGACGGCGTCGGCGCAAATATAGCTCCGAAATATTTCCTTGGTTGCAAATCGAAGAAAATGACAAAAAACCACGCAAAAACCTTGATTTTGACAACATATATTTACATTATAAAACAAAAAACAGCCGCGAGAGCCCGAGCTTTCTGCGACTGTTTTTTAATTTGTATTTCCTTTATTTTCGGCGGCAAGCGTAGTGAGGAGGTATACGGCACCGAAGCATATTTATAAATAATTTTACATATGTGTGCAAAAAGTTCATAATTATGGTGTATAATTATTGCGAGAAAATATTGAAAGAAGCTATGGAACATGCTAATACTTAAAAATATCAAGAAAGACTATGTGACATCTTCGGAAACAGTCCACGCGCTGAAGGGAGTCAGTATCGCATTCAGAGATCACGAATTCGTGTCTATACTCGGTCCGTCGGGCTGCGGTAAGACTACGCTCCTCAACATCATAGGCGGTCTCGACCATTACACGTCGGGTGACCTCGTGATAGGCGGCAGGAGCACAAGCTCCTACAAGGATAGGGACTGGGACGTGTACCGAAATCACAGAGTCGGCTTCATATTCCAGAGCTATAATCTTATCCCCCACCAGACGGTGCTCGGCAACGTCGAGCTTGCGCTCACCATATCGGGTGTCGGTCGCCGCGAGAGAATAGAGAGAGCGAAGCGCGCTCTCGACAGAGTAGGTCTCGCAGGACAGTATTACAAGCGCCCCAACCAGCTCTCGGGCGGTCAGTGTCAGAGAGTCGCGATAGCGCGTGCGCTGGTAAACGATCCCGAGATACTTCTCGCCGACGAGCCGACGGGCGCACTCGACACGGTGACCTCGGTGCAGATAATGGATCTCATTCGCGAGATATCACGCGAGAGACTCGTCATCATGGTAACGCACAACCCCGAGCTCGCCGCACAGTATTCTACGAGAATAGTACGTCTGCTCGACGGCAACGTAATACAGGACACAAATCCCGTATCCGACAGGGAGCGACAGGCCGCAAGCGAAAATAAGAAGCCGTCGCTGTGGAAGAGACTCTTCGGAAAGCGCAAAAAGACCGAAAAGGCAAAGATGTCGGCGCTCAAGGCGTTCAGGCTCTCTGCACGTAACCTCATCTCGAAGAAGGGGCGCACCGCGATGGTCGGCGTTGCAGGCTCGATAGGCATCATCGGTATCGCGCTCGTGCTCGCATTCTCCGCGGGTATCAAGGGCTACATCGCCTCAATGCAGGACGATATGCTCTCGGGCAACCCGATCACCATTACCGAGAAAGCGTACGATCTCGGCGCGCTCACCGATATGATGAACGACGAGGTGAACAAGGTCTTGCCCGAGAAGCTCGCGAACAAGGTCTATATCTCCTCCCTTATCGAATATATAGCGAAGATGGACACAACGCGCGAGAGTGCGGCGGTCGAGAACGTGCTTACCAAGGAGTATCTCGACTACGTAAAGGCTATGCCGAAGGAATACTACAACAGCATCCTGTTCGACTACGGCCTCGATCTCAACTCTAACCTCTACACCGACTTTCTCACCTCCTCTGACAGCGATCCCGTCGGCATCTCGATAACCGCGCTGACCGCTATGTATACCTCGCTTCTCAAGGAGACCGACTTCAAGGATTATGCAGACTACGTCGGCGTGCTCGCGCCCTCGTTTGCGCAGATGCCGAACAGTCCCGATTACATTCTCTCGCAGTACGATCTCGTCGGTGACGGAAGCCGCATTGCAACCGAAGCAGGCGAGATAATGCTCGTTCTCAACTCGGAGGATGAGCTCTCCGACCTGCTCCTCGCGAGATTCGGCTTCTACACGCAGGATGAATTCCTCGAGGCGGTCAATAAGGCAACGCAGAAGGACGAGAACGGCGACCCCGTCTACGACAAGTCTCTTTACAAGGAGTACTTCGAATATGACGAGCTGATCGGCAAGACCCTTACCTGGTATCCCAACTCCACCGTCTTCGAGAGCATGAGCTTCACCAACCCTATGACAGGCGAGACGGTAGAGAGCTACACCTATTCCGCGTATTCAAAGGACTTCGATAAGAGCGAGGGACTCGAGCTTCGCGTCGTCGGCGTACTGACGCCAAAGGACACCGTGAACTACGGCTCGCTCTCCTCCGGCATCTATTACACCGAGAGTCTCGTTGACCATATTCTCGAGGAAAACGCTCAGTCGGCAATCTTCGACTACATCATGGCGATCGACGAGTCCGACCAAACGCAGGCGGCTCTCGCGAAGTATTATATTCCCTTCACCTACACCTACGCATACGGTGAGAATGAACCCAAGACCGGCTTCGGTGCGGTAGGACCCAGCCTCTCCGCGGCTGATATGATGAGCTCTATGATGGGTGGCGGCGCGGCGTTCAGCCACGAGGATACCAAGGAGCGCTTCATCAGAAACCTCGGAGGCAAAACCCTCGCTAACGCAGTGCGCATCTATCCCGTATCCTTTGACGACAAGGATCTCGTTACGAGCTACCTCGATGCCTGGAACGACCTCGAGAGCGAGCTGACGGTAGGCGGCACGCCTGTCACCGAGCGCGAGAAGGTTACCTATACCGACACCCTCGAGCTCGTTATCAATATGATCAATACGATGATCGACATCGTATCCTACGCACTGATAGCCTTCACCTCGGTATCCCTCGTCGTATCCACCGTTATGATAGGAATCATCACCTACGTATCGGTAGTCGAGAGGATAAAGGAGATCGGCGTCATTCGCTCCCTCGGAGGAAGAAAGCGCGACGTCAGCAACCTCTTTATGGCAGAGACGTTTATCATCGGACTGCTCGCGGGTCTCTTTGGCGTCGGTGCGACCTACGCTGTATCCTTCATCGTCAACCTGATACTCGAGCCGCTCATCAGCTATCCCAATATTGCGGCTCTGCCGACCTCCAACGCGATACTGCTCGTCATACTCAGCATCGGTCTGACGCTCATCTCGGGTCTTGCACCTGCGAGAAGCGCGGCGAGAAAGGATCCCGTAGTAGCGCTCAGAACGGAGTAATGATAGCCGGTAACGCTACCGATCGCAAGCTTGGTATAAGCTTATAAAAACAGCGCCGATATTTTTACACATTGGCACTTGATCGGATAAAAATCCCCGAAAATGCAAAGATATATTTGCATTTTCGGGGATTTTTTGTATTAAAGCTGTGTTTTACAAAATTCGGTACCGTCTTTTTTTTGCTGCGCTTACTCCTCTACGTAGAAGTTATCCACCAGAGTATACGTAGTCTTTATCTTGAGGTCGTCATTTGTGGGGTTCGGGCGTTTCACGAAGGATACCTTGCAGCTTCTCACTTGCATATCGTCACCGATAACGTACTCGGCATTAAACTTAGCGGTACTGATCTTCAGCACAACGCAATCGCCGTCAACCACGGTAGATACCGATCTGACATCCGCGAGGCTATAGGATATAGTGCCGACAAGGATAGTATCGAGCATGGCGTTTGCCTCATATTGGCTGAGCTGTGTCTCTGTGGTTTCGGTGCCGCCGTCAGAGATCGTCTCCGTCGTCAGCGTGCCGTCGCGATAGCGTGAGACGGCAGTGTAGGTACGTCCGTTTTCCTCGACCTCGGAGGTGACGTCCAGCTTGATCTCATAGCCATTCCTTGAGTAGACGACGCTGTCTTTCGCGCTGATCAGCTCCTTTCCTGCGGTGATATCCTCAACTACCGTGGTGATCTCATACGAGCCCTCAGTCCAATCGGCAAAGTCGGATATAGAGCTCTGCGCACAGAAGAGATAGTTAAGGCCGTCGGTCTCCTTCCACTCCTCCGCGCTGCCCATATCAAAGCCGGACTCGTCGAGTGCGGAATAAGTATCCGCAAACTTCAGCTCGCACTCGAGGCTTGTATCCTCGCCGTCGGTGAGAGTGTACTTCACGTAGGTGTGCTCGGAGCGAATAGCGCGGGTGCGTAGCGAATAGACCGCGGTGATCTTAATATCCGTGATCTCGCAGCTCATTCCCGAGCATCCGACGTAAGAGGCGAGCCAATCGGTAAGCTCACCGTCGTCTCCCTCGGCATAGCCCGTGAAGACCGCGGTGACAGTTCCCTCCTCGGCGTTCTCGGTCACTCCGACCTTATCGGTGATGCGCGAGGACTTCATATACGGTGAGGACGAGGCGTTAAACTGCATCATAGCCGCAAAATCCTCTACCGCCATCTCATCCCTTATCTTAGCGGCGCGTCCGTTCACACCCGTGGAAAAATACATATATCCGTCAACGTACGCGAACATTATCTCTTCAAGCTTTGATGTGGTTTCTCTTCCCTGCGTCACGCCGTAGCTGTTTATCATATCGACGTGATACTTGAAGTCACCCTCCACATCCTTATATCTTGTGTTTTGCGTAACTCTTCCGCTGTAGGAGATGCTGACGCCGTCGAGCTTTCCGGAGTAGACCACGTCATAGACCGACGACACCTCGCCACCCGTCGCATAGTATCTCTCGCTCGCGCCGTCGAGAGATGCCGCCTGCAGTCTCGCGGGTAGCCCGAGGCTCGAGAGAAATCCGTAGCTGTCGCAGGAGGTAAGACACGCCATGATCATCAGCACGGTTGCCAAAGCAGTAAGTATTCGTATAGTTTTTTTCATATCAAATCTCCTTTCGCTTTATGTATTTATTATATCACCCGACGGGCGTCCGTGTCAAGGGGCTGCCGCACAAGGTAAACCCGAAAAAGTCCGAAATGGCAATGGATATTCTCGAAAAACGGGGAGAGCCGCAAAGGAGACGGTTAAGTGATAAGACACTGCAGAGCCTTTCGATTTTGACGGACTTTTTCTTCTCGCATCGGCTCGGACACTCCTCGGGTCTGAAAGTCCACCGGACTTTCATTCAACACCTCGGAGCCGCTACGCTACTGCCCCTTTCACGGCTCGGCGTATTTTCGTATGCCTCACGCCACAGAAAGCGATGCATTTGCTCAATCCGACTATCCACTTATCAAGCTTTTGAGGTTGTCGAATTTTGTATTTGAAGCACCCGCGCGTTTGAGCCGCGCACGCCTGTGTATATAGATTTTTTCTTATTTGCGCGAAATTACTTGACATAGGTTTAAATCTATGATATAATGTTACGGAAAATTTGAAAAGTGAGGTTCGAAAGATGACAGTTCTGTTCAAAAACGCTTCTGTTTATGAAAACGGCGTTATGAAGAGCGCGAATATGATGTTTGACGGTACGTCTCTTTCCGTATTCACGGGTGACGTATCCCCCTTTGACCTCGTTATCGATAATACCGTTATTCTCCCCGGCTTTTGTGATGTTCACGTGCATCTCAGAGAGCCGGGCTTTTCTTATAAGGAGACGGTAGAGGGCGGCTCACGCGCCGCGGCGAGGGGAGGCTATACCGCGGTATGCGCGATGCCTAACCTGAAGCCTGCGCCCGACTCGACAGAGCATCTCCGAGAGCAGCTCGACATAATCGAGCGCGACGCCTGCATAAAGGTCCTGCCCTACGGCACGATAACGGTAGGGGAGCTCGGCGAGACTATGGCTGACCTCGAGGGTATGGCAAAGGACGTCGTTGGCTTCTCCGACGACGGAAAGGGTGTGCAGAGCGAATCTATGATGCGTGAGGCGATGCTCCGCGCGAAGGCACTCGGTAAGCCGATCGCCGCACATTGCGAGGACAATTCCCTCCTGCGCGGTGGGTACATCCACGACGGAGAGTACGCGAGGGCACACGGTCACCGCGGTATATGCTCCGAGAGCGAGTGGGGACCTATCAAGCGCGACATCGAGCTCGTACGCGAAACGGGTGTCGACTATCACGTCTGTCACGTTTCCACCAAGGAGAGTGTCGAGCTGATCAGGCGCGCAAAGGCTGAGGGCGTGAATATCACCGCCGAGACCGGACCGCACTATATCCTGCTCGACGACAGTATGCTCGAGGAGGACGGCAGATTCAAGATGAATCCCCCGCTCCGCTCCCACGAGGACAGGCTCGAGATACTCCGCGGAGTACTCGACGGAACTCTCGATATGATAGCGACCGACCACGCGCCGCACAGCGCAGAGGAAAAATCGCGCGGACTCGAGGGCAGTATGATGGGCGTTGTCGGAATAGAGACCGCCTTTCCTCTCCTCTACACGAACCTCGTTCTGACAGGTAAAATGACACTCGAGCAGCTCGTTCATATAATGAGTGTCGCACCGAGAGAGCGCTTCGGCATCACCTCCGACCCCGGCTTCACGGTGTTCGAGGTATCCGAAAAATACACTATAGACCCCGACGACTTTGTCTCGAAGGGTAAGAGCACGCCGTTCACCGGACACGAGGTAGTAGGCAAATGCCTGCTTACCGTCTACGACGGCAAGCCCGTATGGAGCGCGATCTGATCTTGCGCACAGCGCAACATCTTTTGCACTCTGTGCAACATCATTTGTGCGTAGCACAACATCATTTGAGGCTCTGCCTCGACATCATTTGCACTCTGTGCAACATCATTTGTGCATAGCACAACATCATTTTTTCACAGAAAAATAAATCTCGGAGGATATAAAAATATGGCAAAGAGAACGGATATCAAAAGAGTTATGATCATCGGCTCCGGCCCGATAGTCATAGGTCAGGCAGCAGAGTTCGACTACGCGGGCACGCAGGCGTGCCTCGCGCTCAAGGAGGAGGGCTACGAGGTCATTCTCGTCAACTCCAACCCCGCGACCATTATGACCGACACTACGATCGCCGACAAGGTATACATGGAGCCGCTGACGCTCGAGTATATCGCGAAGATCATCAGATACGAGCGTCCCGACGCTATCGTCCCCGGCATCGGAGGACAGACGGGACTGAATATGGCTATGCTCCTCGAGAAGAAGGGCATACTCAAGGAGAGCGGCGTTGAGCTGCTCGGCACCTCCAGCCGAAGCATCGAGAGAGCTGAGGACAGAGAGCTCTTCAAGGAGCTGTGTGAGTCGATCGGCGAGCCTGTCATCCCCTCGGATATCGCAACTACCGTCGAGGATGCGGTAACGATCGCCGGTAAGATCGGTTACCCCGTAGTACTCCGCCCCGCATTCACCCTCGGAGGCACAGGCGGCGGATTTGCATACGACGAGGCAGAGCTTCGCGAGCTCGCAGTAGGTGCGCTCGAGGCGTCCCCCGTACGCCAGGTGCTCGTCGAGAAGAGCGTGAGAGGATATAAGGAGATCGAGTTTGAGGTAATGCGCGACTCCGCCGACAACGCTATCACCATCTGCGGTATGGAGAACATCGATCCCGTCGGCGTTCACACCGGTGACAGTATGGTAGTTGCTCCCATCATGACGCTGAACGATCACGATCTCAAGATGCTCAACGACAGTGCCATCAAGCTCATCAGAGAGCTCAAAATAGAGGGTGGATGTAACGTTCAGTTTGCATTAAATCCGAATTCCAGCGAATATTACCTCATCGAGGTCAACCCGAGAGTATCACGTTCCTCCGCACTTGCATCGAAGGCATCGGGATATCCCATCGCCCGCGTAACTGCAAAGATCGCGCTTGGTATGACGCTCGACGAGATAGAGGTTGCGGGCACGAAGGCATCCTTCGAGCCGAGACTCGACTACGTAGTAGCGAAGTTCCCCCGCTTCCCCTTTGATAAATTCACCTCCGTACCCAACAAGCTCGGCACGCAGATGAAGGCGACCGGCGAATGTATGGGCATCGGCTCTAACCTCGAGGAGTGTATCCTCAAATCCGTCCGCTCACTCGAGATCGGCGTATGCCACCTCCATATGGCAAAGTTTGATAAGAAGGAGAACGGCGAGATCCTCTCCTACATCGAGGAGTTCCACGACGACAACGCCTTTGCTATCGCGGAGCTGCTCCGCCGCGGCACCGCCGTCGAGAAGATCTGTGAGATCACCAAGATCACGCCATACTTCATCGAGTCCTTTAAAAAGATCACCGACATGGAGTCCTCCCTCTCGAAGAACGTAAAGGACAAAAAGACCCTCGCCGATGCAAAGCATATGGGCTTCTCCGACAAGTTCATCGCGCGTCTGTGGGGCATGACCGAGCTTGAGGTCTGCACATTCCGCAAGGAGTGCGGCATCATTCCCACCTTCCGTATGGTAGACACCGCGCACGTCGGCGCGTACACCCCCTACTTCTATTCCTCCTACACCGGTGAGAACGAGTCTCGCCTCTCCGAGGGTAAGAAGAAGGTCGTAGTGCTGGGCGCAGGCCCTATCCGTATCGGTCAGGGCGTTGAGTTCGACTATTCCACCGTTCACGCGGTAAACACCATAAGAAAGTGCGGCTACGAGGCTATCATCATCAACAATAACCCCGAGACCGTTTCCACCGACTACACCACCTCCGACAAGCTCTACTTCGAGCCGCTCACCGCCGAGGACGTTATGAACGTTATCGACTTTGAAAAGCCCGACGGAGTTATCGCATCTCTCGGCGGTCAGACGGCGATCAACCTCGCCGAGCCTCTCGCATCACGCGGAGTCAAGATCATCGGCACCGATTGCGAGGCTATCGACAGAGCCGAGAACAGAGATGCATTTGAGAAGATACTCACCTCTCTCGGTATTCCCCAGCCAAAGGGTCAGGCGGTAACCAACATTGAGGACGGTGTCAAGGTCGCAAAGAAGATCGGATACCCCGTTCTCGTCCGTCCCAGCTTCGTTCTCGGCGGCAGAGCTATGCAGCTCGTAGGCGGCGAGAAGCAGCTGCGCCACTATCTTAAGACAGCGGTTGAGATCGATGAGGACAAGCCGGTCCTCGTAGACCACTATATCCAGGGTAAAGAGGTCGAGGTCGACGCGATCTGCGACGGCAACGATGTATTCGTAGCGGGCATCATGGAGCTTGTAGAGCGTACCGGAGTTCACTCGGGCGACTCGATATCCATCTATCCCTCCTTCTCCATCTCGGATAAGGTAAAGGGTAAGATCCTCACCTACTCAAAGGCGCTCGGCCTCGCTATCGGCATCGTAGGTCTCTTCAATATTCAGTTCATCGTAGACGAGCACGACGACGTATATATTATCGAGGTAAATCCCCGTTCCTCGAGAACCGTTCCCTTCCTCTCGAAGTCGACCGGATACTCCCTTGCGGATATCGCGACCGAGGTCATTCTCGGCAAGTCGCTCCGTGAGCTCGGCATCTTCTCGATCTACCCCGAGGAGAAGAAGAGATGGTACTGCAAGGTGCCCGTATTCTCTTACAGAAAGATCAACGGCATCGACGCATATCTCTCCCCCGAGATGAAGTCCACCGGTGAGGCTATCGGCTATGACGACGACCTCTACCGCGCGTTCTATAAGGCTCTTCAGGCGTCGGGTATGACGGTACAGAATTACGGAACCGTATTCGTAACCATCGCCGACAAGGATAAGGAGGAGGCTCTGCCTCTCATTCGGCGCTTCTACAACCTCGGCTTCAATATCGAGGCTACCGCAGGCACCGCGACCTACCTCAAGCAGCATGGCATTCGTACCCGTGTCAAGAGAAAGCTCTCCGAGGGCTCGACCGATATCAGCGACGCTATGCGCCAGGGTCATATCGCCTACGTTATCAACACAAGTGACGTAAGCTCCTCCGAGCATCAGATGGACGGCTATGAGATCCGTAAGCTTGCAGTCGAGACGAATACCACCCTCTTCACGTCTCTTGATACGGTAAGAGTTCTTCTCGACGTGCTGGAGGATATTACTATCACTATCTCGACCATCGACTCTTAATCTCTTAATGACGATTTTCGGCTCTTACGCCCGAGCACTAACCTCGTCGTACTCTTGTACGCCGTCGGCGCGTGCTAGGACGTCATAGCTCGAAACTCGCCTATTAAGAGGTGTGGGTGTCATATAAAACGCTTGTAAAGTTTATAGCGTTGAATGACGATGCTTCGGGTCTTAACGCCTGTTCACTCACCTCGGTGTATTCATTATAACTGTGCGTTAGCACATCATCACTTTGCGCCATCGGCGCAAATCATCACTTGGCGTAGCCAATCATCACTTGGCGAAGCCAAACATCACTTGCCGCAGGCAAACATCACTTGGCGAAGCCAAACATCACTTGCCGCAGGCAAACATCACTGCACCGCAGGTGCACCATAACTGCACCATAGGTGCATCATAACATTTCAGAAAGGAACGATTTTGCCTTGAAGGATACACTTTTCAAGATCATATCAAACGAGAGGATAGCTCGCAACACATACGAGTGCGTGCTCGAGGGCGATACCTCGGATATCACAGCTCCCGGTCAGTTCGTCAATATCAAGCTCGACGGCTTCTATCTGCGCAGACCGATCTCGGTCTGTGACGTGACGGGCGACAGACTCACCATCATATATAAGGCTGTCGGTGAGGGCACCGAAAAAATGGCGGAGACTCTGCCGGGCGAGGAGTGGCTTACGCTCACGGGTCTCGGTAACGGATACGACCTCACCGTGGCAGGCGAGCGTCCTCTGCTCATCGGTGGCGGCGCAGGCGTGCCCCCTATGTATCAGCTTGCAAAGGAGCTTATTTCTCTTGGCAAGTCGGTCACGGTCATCCTCGGCTTTAATACCAAAGATGAAGTATTTTATAAAGAAAAGTTTACAAAACTCGGTGCAAACGTCATTGTAGCGACCGCTGACGGCTCCGAGGGTGTCAAGGGATTTGTCACCGATGCGATGCGCGACGTTGACTACACCTACTTCTACACCTGCGGTCCTGAGCCGATGCTGAAGGCTGTCTATAAGATGAGTGTGACCTCGGGTCAGTTCAGCTTTGAGGAGCGTATGGGCTGTGGCTTCGGCGCGTGCATGGGTTGCACGTGCGAGACCCTCTACGGCAATAAGCGCATCTGCCGCGACGGTCCCGTACTCGTAAAGGAGGAGATCAAATGGAAAGACTAAGCGTAAATCTTTGCGGAATATCGCTCGATAATCCGATCATTCCCGCGAGCGGCACGTTTGGCTTCGGCTATGAGTTTGCCGAGCTGTACGACATTAATATGCTCGGTACCTTTTCCTTTAAGGGAACGACACTCGAGCCGCGATTTGGCAATCCTACACCGAGAATCGCAGAGGCGTCCTCGGGTATGCTCAACGCGGTGGGCCTGCAGAATCCCGGTGTCGATAAGGTCGTATCCGAGGAGCTTCCGAAGCTTCGCCGAGTTTTCCATAAGCCTGTGATGGCAAACGTCTCGGGCTTCTCTATCCCCGAATACGTGGAGACGGTGCGCCGCCTCGACGGCGAAGGAGACATCGGCTGGTTTGAGATCAATATCTCCTGCCCTAACGTACACGGCGGCGGAATGAGCTTCGGCACCTCCCCCGAGATGGCAGAGAGCGTTACGAGAGCCGTCCGCGACGTAACGAAAAAGCCTATCATACTTAAGCTCTCCCCCAACGTTACGGATATCGTCTCGATAGCAAAGGCGTGCGAGGCGGGCGGTGCCGACGGCATCAGCCTCATCAACACGCTCCTCGGTATGAGAATAGATCTCAAAAAGAAAAAGCCGATAATTGCAAACAAGACCGGCGGCTTCTCGGGTCCCGCAATCAAGCCCGTTGCCGTCAGAATGATATATCAGGTATACGAGGCTATCAAGCTCCCTATCGTCGGTATGGGCGGCGTTGCGACCGCAGAGGACGTCATCGAGCTGATGCTCGCCGGCGCTACCGCCGTTGAGGTCGGTGCGGAAAACCTCGTCAACCCCTACGCATGCCGCGATATCATAAACGATCTTCCCCGCGCCATGGATAAGTACGGAATAGATAGGCTCGAGGATATCATCGGAGCGGCGCATTAAAGTGCGGTGCGCTTTAAAACGCAAAACGTTAAGTAATCAATTAATTTAAGTGAGGTATATAAATATGGGAAAGGACGTAATTATTGCTTGCGATTTCGCGAGCGCAGAGGACACGTTTGCGTTCCTCGACAAGTTCACGGGTAAAAAGCCTTTTGTTAAGATCGGTATGGAGCTCTACTATGCAGAGGGTCCCTCGATCGTAAGAGAGATCAAGGCGAGAGGTCACAAGATATTCCTCGACCTGAAGCTCCACGATATCCCCAACACCGTAAAGAAGGGTATGGCAGTGCTCTCGAGACTCGACGTCGATATGACGAACCTGCACGCGAGCGGCACTAAGGCAATGATGGAGGCAGCTCTCGAGGGACTCACCCGTCCCGACGGAACCCGTCCGATGCTCATAGCGGTAACTCAGCTCACCTCTACGAGCCAGGAGAGAATGGAGACAGATCTCCTCATTCACGAGCCTATTGACAAGGTAGTTATGCACTATGCTAAATGTGCCGAGGAGGCAGGACTCGACGGTGTCGTATGCTCTCCCCTCGAGGCAGGCAAGGTGCACGACACCTGCGGTAAGAAGTTCGTAACCGTTACCCCGGGCGTCAGATTTGCCGACGGTGACAAGGGCGACCAGGTACGCGTTATGACCCCCGCAGAGGCGAAGAAGATCGGCTCGGACTACATAGTAGTAGGCAGACCCATCACCGCGGCGGCAGATCCCGTGGCGGCATACGAGAGATGCATCGCGGAGTTCGTTGACTGATGAAGCTCGAAGATAAGCTTCGCCGCCTCGCTCTCGTCGAGCTCATAATGTCGGCTATAAGCTTTATAATCAACTATTTCTTCTTTCATTTCGTGACAGACGACGGCATCACGACGGTGTGGCAGCCCGAGGCAGGCAAGCCCTTCGTAGCAGATCTTATAGGAATTTTGGCAACGCTTTTCCTGTTCACCGCGATCACATGCTTCGCCGCATCATTCATATTTAAAGACAAAAATGACAAGTGAGGTTTACAAAATGGAAACTTACAAGAGAGAATTTATACAGTTCCTTGAGGGCGCAGGTGTTCTCAAGTTTGGCGATTTCACCGCGAAAAGCGGCAGAAAGATCCCCTATTTTATCAACGCCGGAGAGATCAAGACCGGTGACCAGATAGCAAAGCTTGGCGAGTTTTATGCGAAGAGCTATCTCGATAAGGTGGGAAGCAAGAGAGCTGTTCTCTACGGCCCCGCGTACAAGGGCATCTCGATTGCAGTTGCAACAAGCATCGGACTCTCGAAGCAGGGTCTCGACGTTCCCTTCTTCTTCAACAGAAAGGAAGCGAAGGATCACGGTGAGGGCGGCGTGTTCGTAGGCTATAAGCCCACCGCAGGCGAGGAGATCGTGATCGTCGAGGACGTTATCACCGCAGGCACCGCTATCCGCGAGAGCATGGCTATCCTCGCAGGACTTGAGGGCGCAAAGGTCATCGCTACCTTCGTTATGGTTGACAGAAAGGAAAAGGGTCAGACCGAGAAGTCGGCTATGGCAGAGGTCGGCGAGGAATTCGGCTTCCCCGTATATTCCGTCGTTGACGTATACGACATCATCGAGTATCTCGAGGAGAATCCCGCTCACACCGAGGACGTCGCCAGAATCAGAAAGTACCTCGAAACTTGGGGTGCTAGGGAGTAAATGTTAACACATTAACTCCTGAAGTTTGCTTCGCAAACGTTCTACGGCGTGATCGCCTAGGGAGTAAATGTTAACACATTAACTCCTGAAGTTTGCTTCGCAAACGTTCTACGGCTAATCGCCTAGCAGTAATGCGAGGCATTACTGCTTAACTGCTCGCGCAGCGAGCATCATAACTTGCCGCAGGCAATCATCACTACGCCCATCGGGCGTATCATAACGAGCGCACCGCGCTCTCATCACTTGGCGAAGCCAAACATCACTTGCCACAGGCAAACATCACTTGCCGCAGGCAAACATCACCACGCCCATCGGGCGTATCACAACTGCTCGCACCGCGAGCATCATAACCGGAGAGGAACAAGTATGCGTAATTTGATCAACATTCTCGACTTTTCCACCGAGGAGATCGACGAGCTCGTTAAGCTCGCCTCGGACATAATGAACAATCCCGAGATGTATTCCGACTCCTGCCGCGGCAGGATACTCGGCACGCTTTTCTTTGAGCCGTCGACAAGAACGCGCCTCAGCTTTACCTCGGCGATGATGTCGCTCGGAGGCAACGTGCTCGGCTTCTCACAGGCGGGCAGCAGCTCGGTATCGAAGGGCGAGACGGTCGCCGATACCATTCGTATGGTAAGCGCATATTCCGATATCATCGTTATGCGCCACCCGAAGGAGGGTGCACCGATCGTAGCGGCTGACGTTGCGACGGTACCGATCATCAACGCGGGCGACGGCGGACACTTCCACCCCACGCAGACACTCACCGACCTGCTCACCATTAAGGAAAAGAAGGGTCGTTTTGACAATCTGATCGTTGGTATCTGCGGCGATCTCAAGTACGGAAGAACGGTTCATTCTCTCATCTCAGCTCTCGCGAGATACGAAAACGTAAAATTCGTGCTCATCTCCCCCGAGGAGCTCAGACTCCCCGATTACGTGAAGGACGAGTATCTCTTCACCGGCGGCTGTGAGTATATCGAGACGGATAACCTCGAGGTAGCGATCCCCTCACTCGATATCCTCTATATGACGAGGATCCAGGCAGAAAGATTCGAGTCGCGCGAGGAGTACGACAGACTAAAGGACTCCTATATTCTCACCGCCGACAAGCTTATGGCGGCGAAGGAGGATCTCTCGGTCATGCATCCCCTGCCCCGAGTAAACGAGATAGACGTCGACGTCGACGAGGACCCGAGGGCGCACTACTTCGATCAGGCTATGTACGGCAGATATATCAGAATGGCTCTGATACTCAAGCTCCTGAAATCAAAGCACAAGGCGTCAGTACGCGAGCACGGATCGCCCAACCCCCGTCTCATCTGCACCAACCCCCACTGCATCTCGCTCACCGAGCGCGGTATCAAGAGGCTCTTCACCTCTGAGGGTAACTGCATCTACTGTGATCAGACGGCACAGAAAAAATCTTGATTTTTTATCGGAATTCTTTGTCGAAAAACAACTGAATTAACAGAAAAACCGCAGACTTTGTAAATCACAGTTTACAAAATCTGCGGTTTTATTTATCGTATCAAGGGTGACTTGATATTTTGTATTTAAGATAATTGAGTTATGCGCGTTATGCGGCGCACTATAGCGCTCCGTCATTTTTCGGGTATCGGATAGTTTTCGAGAACGAAATCCATATCCTTATCACCTCTACCGGAAAGGCAGATGAGCACAGATCCGCGACCCATCGTCTTTGCCAGCTTCATACCGTATGCGACGGCGTGCGCAGACTCGATAGCAGGGATTATACCCTCAAGGCGGGATAGCTTGAAGAAGGCGTCGATCGTTTCATCGTCGGTGATGACGTCATACTTTACCCTGCCGAGATCGTGGAGAAAGGCATGCTCAGGACCGGACGACGGATAGTCGAGACCGCTCGCCACCGAATATACCGGCGCGGGATCACCGTTCTCATCCTTCAGCATAATACTGTTAAAGCCGTGCATTATTCCCTCGGTTCCGTACTTGAGGCTGGCGGCGTGATCGCCGAGTGCCGTACCGCGTCCGAGAGGCTCTATGCCGTAGATGTCGACCGGATCGTTCAAGAAGCCGGAGAACATTCCCATCGCGTTTGAGCCACCGCCCACACAAGCGACCACCGCATCGGGAAGCTCACCCGTCATTGACGTAAACTGCTCGCGTGCCTCGATACCGACGACGCTCTGGAAATCCCTGACCATCATAGGGAACGGATGTGGACCGAGAACCGAGCCTATGCAATAGATCGCATCCTTGTATTCCCTGGCGTATGCCGCAAACGCCGCATCGACCGCCTCCTTCAGCGTAGCCAGACCCTCGGTCACCTCGATAACGTTTGCGCCGAGGATCTTCATGCGAGCGACGTTTGGTGCCTGTTTCTTTACGTCGACAGCACCCATATATATGTCGCACTCGAGTCCGAAATAAGCTGCCGCGGTAGCGAGAGCCACGCCGTGCTGACCCGCGCCCGTCTCGGCGATGACCTTCTTTTTACCCATATATTTTGCGAGAAGTGCCTCGCCCATACAATGGTTGAGCTTATGCGCACCGGTGTGATTGAGATCCTCGCGCTTCACGTAAAGCTGAACGTTGCCGAGGCTTCCCGAGAGCCTCTCGAGGTGTGATATCGGAGTTGGTCTGCCCTGAAAATCGCGTCGGATGCGGCGAAGCTCACCGATGAACTTCGAGGATTTGCAGATGGTGAAATACGCCTCGGTTATCTCCTCCATAGCCGCGCGAAGCTCGTCTGATATGTAGGCGCCGCCGTACTTGCCGAAATATCCGTCGGCATCGGGATAATGCTTAAAATACGTATCGAAATTTACTCCGTTAAAATTCATTTTTCTTTTTTCCTTTCAATTCTTTCAATATAATTTTCGACACTCGCCCGTCGCTCAGCTTGCGGCACAGAGTGATCTATCTCTCACGCAAGTGACGGCTATTTCACGATAAGCCCGGCGACACTCGCCATCGTATAAGTCCCATAATACCTCCAAAAAAACAAAAAGCCCCGAGCAGCACAAAGGATACTGCTCGGGGCGAAATAACTATTCCGCGGTACCACCCGATATCGAGGCTCTCGCCTCCTCTGCACGCACTGACATGCGCAGGACGTATAACGGTGTCAGCCGTCGGAGCCTACTGTGGTTCGGTCCGCCCTCGAAAGTCCATTCACCATAGCACCTATACCGCACTCGCACCGTCTGCGGCTCTCTTTGATAGGCTCTCTGTGGCTACTACTCTTTCTCACAAGTTTAGAATGATTATACAACCGCAGGGGGTGTTTGTCAATAGGTTTTTGAAAAAATATTAATTTGCTCCGATAAGTGTGATGCGCCTCGCGGTGCAGTGATGATTGCGCTTCCTTGTAGGGGTCGGCGCCTCGACGACCCGTGGCGGCGATGATTACCAAATTCGCTTTGCGAGCTTATGGCAAGTGATGCTTTGCGCCAATGGCGCAAAGTGATGATGCTCGCGGCGCGAGCAGTTATGGTACGCCCTTGGGGCGTAGTTGTTTACTTAGCTTCGATGATGCTAAGTAAACAACGGCCGAAGCTGCTCACCGCGGAGTGCGGCGACCAGGGCGGTGGGTATAAGCGACATATCCGCGACTAGCGAATGCGGCTTTCCTACGGGATCGTCCTGCCGCATCGGCACAAAATATACCGACCGCCGCGTGAGCAAACGTGCGATATTCTGCAGATTTTGTGACATCGCATCGTTTGAGGCGAGGGCGATAACGAGAGGTCTGTCACGGCGGAGATGCGCCTTTGCCGCCATGGTAACGGCGGTGTCGGTGATACCGGCGGCGAGCTTTGCAAGAGTGTTACCGGTGCATGGCGCTATCACGAGCGCCTCAAGGGGCTTCGCAGGGCCGAGCGGCTCAGCGTCGGGTATCGTGTGTATTATCTCGCGATGGGCGATGGCGGTGAGACGATCTCGGAAATCCGATGCTCTAAAGAAGCGCGTGTCGGTCGAATAGGCGGTCTCGCTCATGATAGGCAATATCTCTCTACCCTCACCGACAAGAGCCGCGAGCGAGGTGAGCGACGCACCCATCGTACAAAACGAGCCGCAAAAGGCGTAGCCTATCATATATCAACCTCCCTGGAGAGCTGCATCGAGATATATTCAGCATAGATCTCGCCCGCACTATGTGGGTACATAACCTCGGGTATAGATGGGAATTTCGTGACACGGGGTACCCCATCCAGAGCATTTCCGCTCGCCAGCTCCATAATTTTCACGTGCGGTGACAGGGTGGCAACGTCGCTCTCGCATATCACACGCGCAGGGGCGGTGTTGACTATAATATCGAGAGATGAGAAGTCGCGCTCGAGGTAGGTGTCGCGCGTCTCGATGCCGAGCGAGGATAGCTCCTCGCGCACCGTGGGTGATGTCGTATAAACGCGTAAGGTGGCGCCGAAAAAAAGAAGGTAACGCGCTATGAGCTTACCTATTCTGCCCCAACCGATAATTCCGACCGATAATTTGTCCGGCGAGCGCGTATTTTCGGTCAGTATCCTACCGACGGCACCGATGGCAGTGAGGCGCGCGTTTTCCGTAACAAACGCCTCATCCTCTGCCGTGTCGTACACTCTGCCGCGCCTCTTTGCTACCGCATCGCACCACTCCCGCGGCAAACCCCACCCCGCAACGAGCGTTCCCGCGGAAACCTCGGAGAGCACCGAATTCAGCGTTACCCCCGTACCCGTGACGAGTTTTCCGTCCCTCGACGACGGTATCGGCAAAATGATCACGCGCGATATTTGACTGTATTTCTCTCTGTCCTTCAGATATTTCGGGAAGGCGAGTGCCGTCGCGCGCAGACGCTCGCCTCCACCGAAGGTTATAACTTCCATATTGACTCTTCTTCCGAAAAATGAGATGCCGCGCACGGCAGAGACGACTCATAACCTACGTCTCGGGGTGGCGGCGAGACAGCATATCTGCCTCGCTACAGTTTATGTAAAAGTGCGCCCACAGGTCACCGCGAGCGCACGTTTTTTCGTTGTGTTCGGCTATGCCGTTCCGTTATATATAGCTTCGGTCACGAATGAGAGAAGAGTCGCCATAGAGTATTCACACCGAGTCAGTCGCCCTTCATCATATCCTTGACACAGCTTGCCTTCTCCATAACGAATTTTTTACCCTTCTGTACCATATTGACGACGCTCGTTGCCGCAAGGGTGAAGACCGCCAGCATAAAATACGGATGCTTTTTCTTTTTTTCACTTTTTCCGAATATCATATTACTCCTTTCAGCCGCATCGGCTCTCGCGGGAAGAAAAATCGCGACACGTGTCGCCTCTTATACATCCTCCGCCGCAATTTCTATTATCTTTTCCCAAAATATATTATTTATACAATTGACAAAACCGCGCCTTTAGTGTAAAATTATATGTAGACAACATTCCGTGAAAGGAAGACGTAATGATCAAATGTAAGAGATGCGGACACACCGCAGACAGATTCGTGGCAATCTGCCCCGAATGTAAGGAGAATATAACCTTCTCAAGACTCGAGCTGTCGGATTCGCTCGAGGAAGCAAAAAGCTCTATGCGCAAAAAGGAATACGAGTACGCAATAGAAATATATAAGGCACTCGCGGATATGGGCGTGACCGAGGCAGAGCGCGAATACGCGGCTATCTTAGAGAGAGGAGCGCTCGTCCCACGCGACCTCGACGGCGCAATGCGCTATTTCTTCGAGGCGGCAAAGAAAAACGACGGCTATTCGGCGTACAGATATTCGCGCCTTGCCGCACGCACGAGCGACAGAGCCTCGGAATTCTGGATCGCATACGCGGCACTGCTCGGCTGCAGAGAGGCGTTTCCCTCAGCGGCAGAATCCTACTCCAATATGGGTGACGAGGAAACGGCAAGCTACTACTACGCACTCGCCGCAGACGCGCACGACACCGACTCGATAGTCACGATGGCAAAGCGCCACTATAACGGCATCGGCGCCGAAAAAAACGAGGCGTATGCGAAGTGGTATATGGACAAGCTTACTCTGCCCCCGTTCCACGCGCTCGGTCTCGCATACAAGCTCCGCTCGGTAAAGGCACAGCTCCCGCCCGAGCCGATATTCACCGCACATTCAAGAATAGTTCGTACGCTGATACGCGATGCGAAAAAGTATAAGCTCTATACCGCAGAGCTCCACCTCTCCGAGCTGCTGGCGAAGGGAGGCGACCCCGATGCCATCTATGCCCTCGGCGCGCTTTACGCAGAGCGCGTAGGTGACGGCATCACCGCCGAGTGTGCGATAGAGACACTCGAGTCCGCACTTGCGAAGGGCAGTGCCGATGCGGCAAAGCTCCTCGGCGATATCCACGTCTGCGGCAAGATAGTTCCACGCAACATTGAACGCGCCCTCTTCTATTACCGCAGGTCCGCCGGTGGCGGAAACGGCTCCGCGTACGAGGTGATGGGAGATATCTTCCGCGAGGGACGCATTACAGAGCCCAACGTGGCATACGCGATCGACCTGTACGACCTCGGTGCGCGCGAGGGCGATGCAAACTGCAGAAGAAAATCCGCCGAGCTCCACGAGGAGCGCGAGAGATACTACGAGATGGCACGCGCGGCAGAGAGAACGTCGCCTGCCGATGCGTTTGAAAATTACGCGCTCTCTACCTCGATGGGCTACCTTCCCGCGCACCGCGAGCTCGCGCGTTGCTTTGAGCTCGGTCTCGGCACGAAAAAGGATCGCCGCGCCGCTTTTCGTTGGTATAAGATCGCAGTTGATGCGGGCGACACCGACTCCTTCTTCGACCTCGGTAAATGCTACGCATACGGTCTTGGTACACCCTTTAATTTCGAGCTTGCGATCGCCGCACTCACACAGGCGAAGCGCTTCGGAAACCGCTACGCAGATGACGAGATCACACGACTCTACGAGAATAAGAAGCGCAGTCTTATCCGTTCACTCTTCTCAACGGCTATCCGCCTGATCTACCAGAAGAAATTCCCCGAGGCGGCAAGCCTCCTCTCCACCTGCGCCGAGCTCGGCTATCCCGAGGGAAACTACGTCCTCGGCTGTATGTACGAGTTTGGCCTCGGTCTCGAAACGAGCCGCACCCGCGCATTCGAGCACTATAACCGCGCATTCGACGCAGGCTTCAGAGATCCGAGACAGCTCTATAAGCTGAAGATTTTGAAGATGGCAAGATGATGCAATACAGCCAAAAAGCTGTACGCAAATGCAAAATTCAAAACGCAAAGCGTAAAATGACATCTACATAATTCTATAACAAAAAAACCGCAGATTTGCTAACATTAGCTTACAAATCTGCGGTTTTTTAATATATCAAAGCAAATTGCAAAGAGAATTTGATGCAGGTTTCGTGTTCGGAACCCGAAGGCGTAGATATCTACGTCGAGAGGTGACAGTCGCACAAAATACATAAATTATTATGGCATCTACGCAAATTATCGAAGCAATTGCAAAGAGAATTTGATGCAGGTTTCGCGCTCGGAACCCGAAGGCGTAGATATCTACGTCGAGGGGTGACGAACGCGGAAGATGCGCAAATTATCGAAGCAATTTAGACGCCGGAGTAGGCGGAGAATCCACCATCTACAGGTAGAACCACTCCGGTAATGAAGCTGGCAGCCTCGTTATTGATGAGGAAGAGGAGAGCGCCGTCGAGCTCGCTGGAGTTTCCAAATCTGCCCATGGGAGTTGCGGCGAGGATCTTGCCTGTGCGGGCGGTGGGAGTGCCGTCGGCGTTCCAGAGGAGAGCGGCGTTCTGCTTTGTAGAGAAGAAGCCGGGAGCGATAGCGTTTACGCGAATGCCCACTCTCGAGAAGTGAACTGCGAGCCACTGAGTGAAGTTAGAGATAGCTGCCTTTGCACCCGAGTATGCTGGGATCTTAGTAAGGGGAGTATAGGCGTTCATGCTACTGATATTGATGATGTTACAGCCCTCTCTGCCTGCCATCTGACGTGCAAACGCCTGGGTAGGAATAAGAGTGCCGAGGAAGTTAAGGTTGAATACGAATCCGACACCCGCCGCATCGAGATCGAAGAAGCTCTTGGTATCAGCATCGATATCGCCGACCTCGAAATATTCCTTATCGGTGGTAGCCTTAGGATTGTTTCCACCCGCGCCGTTGATGAGGATATCGCACTTACCGAGGTCAGCCTCTACTGCATCTGCCACCGCGTAGCAGGTCTCCTTCTCGAGCACGTTACACTTGTACGCGCGTGCCACACCGCCCTCTGCTCTGATCTCTGCCGCAACAGCCTCTGCCGCCGCATCGTTGAGGTCAAGGAGAGCTACCCGTGCACCGGCTCTCGCGAGAGTTTTAGCAAACGCACTGCAGAGCACGCCGCCCGCGCCGGTAACGACTGCAACCTTACCGGTAAGATCTGTATTTAATACGTTCTTTTCCATCGTTCAAAAATTCCTTTTCTTGCTTGTTTTCGATTAAATCTTTGATTTTTGTAAATAAAAGTTATATTATTTTGCCTTTTTGCACGCCTCAAAGAGACCGTTGATATACGCCGCGCCGAGTGCTCTGTCGTAGAGACCGTAGCCGGGCTTGCCGGTCTCGCCCCAGATCATTCTACCGTGGTCGGGACGGACGTAGCCGTCAAATCCCGCATCAACGAGAGCACGCGTGATCTCGTACATATCGAGCGAGCCGCTCTCGGAGAGGTGTCCCTGCTCCTCAAAGCTACCGTCGGGAAGAATGAGCACCTGACGCATATGCATAAAGGCTATTCTGTCCATTTTCGCATACTTTGCTACCATAGCGACAACGTCATTGGATGCCGTACAGCCGAGAGAGCCGGTGCAGAGGCAGAGGCTGTTTGCAGGGCTGTCAACGATCGCGAGGAAGCGGTCAAGGTTTGCTTCATTAGTTATAATTCTGGGAAGTCCGAAGATGGGATAGGGCGGATCATCGGGATGGATCGCCATACGCACGCCGCACTCCTCCGCTACGGGAATTACCTTCTTGAGGAATTTCTCGAGATTTCTCCAGAGTCCCTCCTCGCCGAGCTCACCGTACGCCGCAATAAGCTCACGTACCTCCTCCTGAGTATAGCTGGAGTCCCAGCCGGGAAGGTGGATATCGTCCTTAAGAGGATCGAGTCCGCGCATCTGATCCCAGTACATAACGAGGCTTGTCGAGCCGTCCTCTGCCTTCTTATCAAGCTGAGTTCTGGTCCAGTCGAACACGGGCATAAAGTTGTAGGTGACGCACTTCACGCCGTATTTCGCACAGCGGCGAACGTTCTCACAGTAGACCTCGAGAAGCTCGTCCACGTTGCCTCTGCCGAGCTTGATATTCTCGTGAACGGGAATAGACTCGACTACGTCGAAGAGCATACCGTTAGCCTCGACCTCAGCCTTCATCTTAGCGAGAGACTCCTCGGGCCATACCTCGCCGGGCTTTACGTCGTATACTGCGGAAACGATCGAATGCATATTGGGGATCTGTCTGATGTACTCGAGAGAGATGGGATCGCCCTCACCGTACCATCTGAATGACATTTTCATATTACTGTCCGTCCTTTTAAATTATTATTTAATTATATTATACCCAAAGCAACGCCTTCCGTCAAGTTTTTTATAAAAAAAGTGATGCATTGATATTATTTGCAATCCGCGGCAGTTATATATACGACAAAATGCAAGGTGTCGGATTGACTTATCGGGCGCAGTGTGGTATCCTATATGCGATAAGACTACATAAAACTTCTGAAGAGAGAGGCAGATATGCTGAACTACAAAACAAGGCACGTCTCTTCCCCAAACGGAAAAGCGCGAATATTCTTTACAGCGCACCCCGAGGAGCAAGAGGCACTTCTCGAGGATATCTCACATGACGTTCTCTCGCTGATCAACGCCGCGGTGTGGTACGACGACGATCCCAAGCGCGATATCGGCGACGACGGCGAGTTTTTCGAAGCGTTATCCGAAATGGCGCTGATGATCATTGCGGTAACGCCGAGACTGCTCAGAGAGCCGGGCCGCGCACTTAACTCGGAATTTGCATTTGCCAAGGACAACCATATACCGATACTGCCGATAGTCTGCGAAAGGATAGACGACGCGCAATATACAAGGCGGCTCGGCGAGCTGCAATACCTCGAGAGATGCTCGAAGGACCAAACGGCTATCGCATACGTCGAAAAGCTGACGAGACACCTATCCTCCACCCTGACCGACGATACGCTCGCGGACAAGGTGCGCGCGGCATTTGATGCATATATCTTTTTGAGCTACAGAAAAAAGGACAGAAAATATGCAAAGGAGCTTATGCACCTCATTCACTCCGACGAGTTCTGCCGCGACGTCGCGATATGGTACGACGAGTACCTCACCCCCGGAGAAAACTTCAACGATGCGATAGTCGAGGCGTTTGAGAAAAGCCATCTGTTCGTGCTGGCTGTAACGCCAAACGTCGTGAACGAGGTCAACTATATACTGACGACGGAATACCCGATGGCTCACTCCTCGTCAAAGCCTATCATTCCGGTAGAGATGGAGAAGACCGACCGCGATGAGCTCGAGCGAAGCTACGAGGGACTGCCTCCCTGTATATCAAAGGATGAACCAGCCCGCCTCTCCGATGAGCTGAAGCGACAGCTCGGTGACTCGCTCCATAAGCTCGCTATGACGGAGGACCGCAACTCACCCGAGCATAGCTTCTTCATAGGACTCGCCTATTTTTCGGGCATTGACGTTGAGGTCGACGTCAAGCGCGGCATCGAGCTGATAAGAAAGGCGGCGCAAGCCGATATGCCCGAGGCAATAGAAAAGCTCGTCAACATTTACAAGATGGGAGAGGGCGTCGAAAAGGACGTCGACGAGGCTGTCAGTTGGTGGAAGAGGCTCCACCTCGCATACTATAAGTCGCGCGACAGGCTGGGGTCGGAGAGATGGATCGACAAGGCAAACGAATCTAGCGACGAGCTTGCGGAATTCCTCGTCGCCGAGGGCAGATACCGCGATGCAGAATCCACCTACAACAACAATCTCTCCGGAAGCTACGGCACAAGAAGAATATCGATCCTCTGGAAAATGAGCAAATTCTACACAAAGCTCGGAGATGAAGCAAACGCGATAAAGCGCGCCGAGCGCGCCGAATACGAGGCTAAAAGATACGTATACTCGGATCCCGATTTTTACTTTTCCGTTGCGCTCGGACTCGCCGAAAAGTATATGGCTTTCGGCAGAATGAGCGAGGCAGAGCGGCTGATCAAAAAGCTTTTATCGGAGTACGGCGAGTATTCCGAGGACAACGAAAACAAGATACATAACGTTGCCGTCTCGCACGAGGAGCTCGCGAGAATGGCTCTTTTGAGAGGCGAGGTGGAGCGTGCGCTGGAAGAGGTAGACACCGCCTCAAAGCTTCGCGATATTCTCTACCCCGATTGCGAGGAATACTACTCCACCGTCGGATATTTCGATCTGAAAATGCTACACGTGGGCGTACTAAACGCTCTCGGGCGGCACCAAGAGGCTCTCCGTACGGTATCCGATGCGCGAGCTGAAGCCGAGAGGTTATGCGAGCTCGACAGGCTCCCGGAGCTCGAAAAAATGCTCGGCTCGTACTCCGCCCTTGAGATCGAGACGATGATAAAGGCGGACGAGCTTTCACGCGCGGCGGGGGCACTTTCCGCCAACACGAGCAGCCTGCACGAAACGTATCCCAAGGCGAAGAGGCTCTCCCTCGTTGCCTCGCTTGCAGAAAAGGCAGGACTTGACACCGCCGCGCTCGCGCTTTACCGTAATGCACGCACCGAAACGGAAGCGGCACCGAAAAATTATTCCGACAATCTTTTCCTCGCCGAGCTCGCGCTCGACACCGCACGGTTGCTCACGGAAAAGGGTGAGATAGCCGAGGCGGAGAAGCTGACGGGTTACGTAACGGAACGTGCGGCACTCATATCCGACGGCGAGGTTGCCGTAATACCCCGGCGCATAGCATCACTCGGCGAGCCGCGCAAGGTGAGCGAGCCAAGCTGCGACAATGGCATTTTGTCATTCATATTCCGCGAGCTGTTTATCCGACGCGAATACGGAGCGGCAGGAGACGTTCTCAAGGTTATCAAGGAACATAACGACCGCCTCACCGCATCGAGATGCTCGGCGTATCTCCATTTCAAGACCGGAAAGCTCGAGCGTGCGGCAGAGGAGGCGGAGCTTGTCGCACATCTCACCGATAACCCACGCGAGTCGGCAAAGCTCCTCCTCGCATCGAGCTGTGCACACAAAGCACTCGGTAAAAAAGAGTGCGCATACGAGTGCGCAAAACGCGCCAAAGAAAAGGCAAAAAGCCTATATAAGTCGAACCCGTGTAACGATTTTCTCGATCTTTACTACGTTTGCGCCATCTCCTGCACCACGCGCGCCTCACAGCTCGAAGACCGTATCGGTGCGGAAGCGGTGCTTCGCGAGCTACTACCTCTGCTCTCGGAGGACGACGGCGGAGAACGCCGAAATATCATACAGCACAAGAGACGGCGGGTAGTATATCTTCTCTCTACCGTTGCAGAAGCCAAAGAGGATTATCTCAGTGAAGCAGACCGTATCGGCGAGCAGCTATACTCCGGATATATCGATCGCGCGTCGCGCCTGCTCTCCGAAAAGCGCTATACCGAGGGCACGCGCTCTGCAAGGCTCGCCATAGCACTAGCCGCTTCTATAAAAAACAGAGTACGCGACGTCGACTCCTACATCGGTCTTGCCGATACCTACACAAAGCTTGCCGTGGCAGAATCGCGGGCGTACCGATTCGACGAGTCGAGAGAGTACAATAGACTTGCAGTCGACGTGTGGCGTGAGGGAGCGCCGATAATAGATACCGCGTACGCATACTATCGGCTTGCCTTTGCGGAAAACAGATACGCCGACAGCGTATACATCGTTGATGAAGGCAAGGGTAAAGAACACTTTATCGCCGCCGATGAGGCTATTAAAAAATCTCTTTCGGGCTCAAATCGCGACACGTACCGCCACTTCCGCGCCTATACGCTATATAATCACGCAGAGTGTATAAAGAATTACGGAGGCAAGAAAAAACAGGCTGTGGCAATGCTGCTCGAGGCGGTAGCAATTCTGCGTGAGCTCGAGATGCCCAAGAGTCACGCCACCCTCTTCGAGTGCTATTATTTGTTAGCAACTCTCGCCGGATTTTTCAATGAGGGCGACAGGTACAAATATTTTTCTCTGGCATATTCAACCTACAAGTCGTATACGGAGGATATCGATTCGGTTCATATTCTGAAGGTGCTTGACTACGCCATAAAGAACAACATCACCTTCGACTAAAGCTTTGCGCATACCTTGGTCGTTTTCAGCCATAATAGTTATGTAAAAACTGTTATGCAAAGGACGGCTATGCCGCATATGGATAAAATGATTAAGGAAACAAAGCGCCCCTTCGGTATAAGAGACAAGATCGGATATCTCCTCGGCGATTTCGGAAACGATTTCACCTTCATACTTTCGTCGAGCTTCCTGCTCAAATTCTACACCGACGTTATGCACGTCAGTGCGGGAGTCGTAGGACTCGTGATGATGCTCGCAAGATTTGTCGACGCCTTCACCGACGTGACTATGGGCAGGATATGTGACCACTCGCGTATCAGAGTGTCCGGAAAGTTCAAGCCGTGGATACTTCGAATGGCGGCGCCCGTTGCGCTTTCTTCATTTCTTATATATCAATCATCTCTCGCTGACGCGGCGATGTGGCTGCGTGTCACCTGGCTCGTCGTCACCTATATACTCTGGGGATCGATCTTCTACACCTCTATCAACATTCCCTATGGCTCTATGGCGTCGGCGATCTCCCCCGACCCGGGTGACAGACAGTCGCTCTCTACGTTCCGCTCTATGGGCAGTGTGCTCGCGGGAGTTATAGTCGGTGCGGGAATACCGCTCTTTGCATACGATACTCGGGTCGTGGGCGGCGAGACGGTCGCTATACTGAACGGCGAAAGATTCACTATGATCGCGGGAGTATTCTCGGTGCTTGCGATAATCGCCTACCTCGCCTGCTACGCCCTCGTTACCGAGCGCGTCGTGACCGGACAGGTCGGTGAGGTGAGAGAAAAAAAGAGCGTCTTTCTCCTGCTCGGCGAGTCGCTTCGCAACCGCGCGCTGATATCGATAATCGCGGCATCGATCGTGATGCTGCTCTCACAGTTTACACTTCAGCAGATGGCAAACTACGTCTTTCCCGACTACTACGCGAACACAGATGCGCAGTCGGTATCCACTATCGCCATGATGGTCGCGATGTTCCTCGCCGCAGGCGGTGCAAAGCCTCTGGCGCGCCGATTCGGTAAAGCAGAGATCAGCGTCGTATCAAATCTCTTTGCCGCGGCGGTATCGCTCCTGCTCTTCTTTATCCGCCCTGCGAGTGTGTGGGCATACGTTGCCCTCAGCCTCTTTTCCTGGCTCGGACTCGGAGTCTTCACAATGGTATCCTGGGCGCTGATCACCGACGTTATCGACGACGCCGAGGTGCGTGTCGGTATCCGCGAGGACGGCTCGATATACTCGCTCTACTCCTTCGCACGCAAGCTCGGCCAGGCAGCCGCCGCAGGTCTCACGGGGCTTTTCCTTACTCTGATCGGATATGAAAAGATAGAGGGCGTGCCGATCGCCGACACAGTACGCGAGGGCATCTTCAGCGTCTCGACGATAGTACCCGCGATAGGCTTCGCCGTCCTCGCGCTCATTCTTTGGTTCTGGTATCCGCTCCATAAAAAGCGAGTTGAGGAAAACGTGCGCACCCTTCGTGAGAAGCGAGAATGATCGGATAGGGTCACCAAAAAAACTCGCAGAGTAACAAAAACGCAAAAGTTAAACAAAAAGTTAAACGAGGAATACTCCCGAAATCGGGAATATTCCTCGTTTTTTGCTAAGTATTATTTACAAAACTATTGATTTAAACCTTATAATATGCGCATTCCTCAAGTGCTTTTGCAAACGCCTCATCAATGTATTCATCGACTTCATTTCCGTCATATGCAAGGCACGCACAAAGAAGCCGGCTGACGATGTCGCGCGCCTCGGCAGAGCCGACAAACGCGGGAGGTGTGAAGTAGGAGTCTGCCTGTTCAAATCCCTTCTTGATAGTGAGGGCTATGATATTGTCACCGCCGTCAGCGCTCTCGAGATACTCTTGATATATCTCATTTTCAAGCGTTGCCTCGCTCACGGGCATATAGCCGGATGCCAGCGAGAACTCAGCCTGCAGCTCGGGGCACGTAGTGAGGAACTTCATGAAGAGCCAAGCGGCGGTCAGCCTCTCCTCGTCACCGTGGTTGAAGATACAGAGAGAGGGTCCCTGCATAATAGCCTTCGGATTGCTTATATCGATCTGAGGCACGGGAGCTATTCCCACTTCGAAGAGATACTCACCGTTTTCATCCACACCGGGACTGTGATGTCTCGCGCCCGCAGAGGATGAAATGACCATATAGCACTGGCAGGCATCCTCTCCCGTCTGGGTGAAGAGCGAGGAGGTATACGCTCCGTAAAGCTCCTGGGTGGTCATCCAACCGTTCTGATACCACGTGCGAATACGCTTTACCATATCCTTCACCGTATCGTTATTGAATATGAAGTTGTTGTCCTCGTCAACGTAGAGACCACCAAGCTGCTCACAGAGAGTGATGAAGAAGTTAGCCTCGGAATCGTAGCCGAGAGGAACGGAGTAGGGATCGATCTTCTTTATCCTCGCGAGAGTCTCTTCCATCTCGTCCCAGGTGGTGGGAACTTTGAGGCCGTTGCTCTCAAAGAAGGTCTTGTTATAGTAAAGCACCTCGGTAGACTTCGAGAAAGGAAGCGAATAGGTGAGTCCGTCGCCGTACTGACGTCCCTCCTCGAGGAAGCTGTCGATGAACGCATCCTGCTCTGCCTCTGTCATACCGATGATACCACCGTTGCCGTCGGAGAGCTGGCTCGCGATAAAGTCGTCAAGAGCCGAGACCTTACCGGTTTTATTATAGAGAGCAACGTGATCGGGATAGCAATATGCGATATCGGGACCGCTGCCTGCCGCGAGCTCGTACTTGATCGTATCGCGCACGTCATCGTAGCCGCCGACCTGCTCGTGCTCGATCACGATATTCGGGTACATCTTCCGGAATTCTTCAATGTAGTAATCAAGCACACCTTGAAGGCTCATACCCATAGTATGGTAGAATCTGACGCGGATCTTACCGTCGTCACTTCCCTCTCCGGAGTTGCCACCCTCGGTGCCGCCACCCTCGGTGCCGCCGCTCTCGCCGCCCGACGAGCCGCCCTGGAAGCCGAGTGCCATAATGCTGAGGAATTTACCGTTACTTGCGGTTCCGGTAACGTAGCCCATAACGGTGAGCGCTTTACCGTTATACTCTGCGAGCATCTCTGCAAGCTCGGGAACTACGTAGGAGATAGAGCCGATAATGGAGGCGCCGTCAAACGCGAGATTATAGTAGCTACCGTCGATCGTGAGGATACCGGCGACCTTGATGAACTCGGGGTCAATGGCGGTTGCCGTAGCATAAGCGTCAAGCTCCGCCGGAGTAGGCTCCTTCATAGTCGGAATAATAGGCTGACCGCTACCCGCTGCAATTATCTCATAGGTCGTGCCCTTACCGAACTGGATAGCGCCGCCGTATACCGACGTTACGCCGGTTACGGTCACGGTGGTGTCAGGCATAAGAGACATATAGTCAAGGCCTGCACCGGTGTAAACAAGGATCATGCCCGTATCGTCGTAGATAAGGAAGCTCTGCGCGTTGAACATTGCCACCTTTGCTGTGGTCTTATAGGTCTTGCCGATCTCGCCTGCCTTGATCTCTGCGATAGTGCCCTCGATGATCTCGGGCTCGGTGTCCTCGGGTGCTTCAACGGTCACGGTAGAGCCCTGCGCTATCTGGTTTACGCCGTTATACGCGGCAATGATACCGGTAACGACCACATTGTCGCCGATCGCGACCTTAGTTGTGGTTCTGAATACGATTATTCTATTGGTGCCGTCGGTGATATAGGGAGAGCAGTTGCCGTAGTTATCATCCCACTCTCTGTACATACCGTCAACGGTGCCTTTGATAGTAACGAGAGTACCGATCTCTGCCGCGAGTGCCTCCTCAATGGTCATTTCAACGGGAGTCACCACATCGGGGTCGTCGCCCTCGGAGGATCCCTCGAGCTCTACGGTGAGCACGTTAAGATATCTGCCGCCTCCGGTCACACCGGTAACGTAGCCTCTGAAGGTGATGACGGTACCGTTAAGCTTCGAAAGCTCCTTACTCATTTCCGCCGTAGGATAGGAGATAGAGCCGATAACGGTCGCGCCGTCTATAGTAACGTTGTAGTAGAGGCCGGAGACTGAGAGCGTACCCGTGATCTCAACGAAGAGAGGCTCTACCACGGTCATAGTGGCATATGCGTTGATCTCGTCTACCGTGAGGCGTCTTGCCGTAGGAGCGGACGTGATAGGATTGCCGCCCATCTCGTAGACAGCACCCTGCGTGAACTGTACCGCATTGCCGTAGTTCGCGGTCACGCCGGTCACAACGTAGCTCTCACCGACCGTAACGTCGGGAGTCCAGCCCGAGCCCATATAAACGAGCATCATGCCCGTGCCGTCGGCGATAAGGAAGCTCTGCGCGTTGTAGCCCATAACCGTACCGATGACGGTATGTTCAAGACCGATCTCGGAATTTTTAACACCCAGGATAGTGGCATATACGTCGGGATCGGGGGTAGGATCGTCAGCCTCTATCTCATCGAAGCCGTAGACCATAAGCTGAATGTACTGAGATGCCGTGATGCCGGTGATATAACCGCCGACTCTTATAGTCTTGCCAACGAAGGGCTCGAGCACCTTTGCGCCCGCCTCGGTAATATAGGTGAGGCTGACGGAGACCGATGCGCCGTCTACAATTAAATTATAATACGCGCCGTCAAACTCAAGCGTGCCGACAACGGTCACATACTCGGGGATAACTCTGTCAAGCTCGCGGTAAGCATCAAGCTCCTCTGCCGTCTTGTCTACGGTGTCGGGATACTCTACGCTCTCGCTTGCCGTCTTCTCATAGGTCGAGCCCTTGCGGAACTGGATAGCGTTGCCGTAGATGCTCGTAATACCCGTAACGGTCACGATGTCGCCGATCTCAACGTCGACGGTCCAATCCGCGCCCATATAAACGAGGATATAGCCTGTACCGTCACCGATAACGAAGCTCTGCGAATTGAAGCAGTATACCGTACCGGTTATAACGTACTCGGTATTCGCATCGCCCGCGAGGATATCCGCAACGGTGGTCTCTTCGATATAGGTGATATCGAATACGGTCATATTGACTACGCCGGAGCTGAGCGCGCCGGTGATATAGCCCTTAACGATAACGCTCTTGCCGCTGTGCTCAGCAAAATCGGGAGTCATGTAATCAAAGAGATAGGAGAGTGCAACTCTTGCGGTCGCACCGTCAACGAGGACGTTGCACCAGCCCTTGTCGGCATTGTAGTCAGCCTTGCCGTATATTTCTACATACGTAGGCTCAATGCCCGTCATCGCGAGATACGCGTCAAGCTCCTCTGCGGTGATTTTTTCGGCAATAGGTAAATCAAAGTTTACAAATTTGCCAACTTTATACTCTGCGCCCTTGGCAAACTGAACTGCATTTGCATAAACAGACGTTACGCCCGTGATAGTGACCTCATCACCTACGTAGACGTCCTGCATCCAGCCGTAGCCGGTGTAGACGAGGATCGCGCCCGTCTCGTCGGCGAGGATGAAGCCCTGTGCATTTACTGCATAAACGAGAGCGGTAGTCTTATAGGTCTTGCCTACCTCGCCTGCCTTGATCTCTGCGATAGTGCCCTCGATTATCTCGGGCTCGGGTGTCGGATCGTCACCGGGGCCGGGATCGGGTGTCTCACCGCCAGAGAAGGCGAGTACCATAATATTAAGGTATTTGCCGCCACTGACGACACCGGTAACGTAGCCCAACACAGAGAGCTCCTTACCGTTATACTGTGCGAGATATTCTCCCATCTCGGGGATAACGTAGGAGATACTACCGATTATGGTAGCGCCGTCAAACGCGAGATTGTAGTAGCCGTTCGAGATCGTGAGGATACCGGTGACCTTGATAAATTCGATCTCGACGGTCGATGCGGTAATATATCCGTCGAGCTCTGCCGCATCGGGCTCCTTGGGCGTCGGGATATTCGGCTTACCGTCACCCATCTCGATCACATCTACGGTCGCGCCCTTAGCAAACTGGACGGCTCCGCCATAAAGAGAGGTGGTACCGGTAACGGTTACAACGTCTCCAAATACAACCGACATATAGTCGAACTCAGAGCCGATATAAACGAGCATCTTGCCCGTCTCGTCCTCAATAAGGAAGCTCTGCGCGTTGGCAGCAACGATCTTTGCGGTAGTCTTATAGGTCTTGCCTACCTCGCCCGCCTTGATCTCTGCGATAGTGCCCTCGATTATCTCGGGCTCGGGATCGGGTGTCGGATCGTCACCGGGGCCGGGATCGGGTGTCGCCACGGTGTGCGAGATGATATTGGCGTTCTTTATCTGAGGGGTGCCGTTGTACTGACCTATAACGCCGTAGAGCGTAACGGTGTCGCCGACAACAGGCTTCACCTCGAGTGCATCGTATCTTACCGAGCCGTCGGCGGAATAGGTTCCGTAAACGGTGAGGATATTGCCCTCGCTGTCGGTGATCTTCATATTACCGTACGTGGTATTATACACCTCGGTAATAACGCCGTTCACGTAATACTTACCCTCGGTGAATACGTTGTGCTCCTTAGAGAGCGCGAGCGTGATGGCATCGGACAGGGTAAGAGTAGTGTCGGGTGTGGGATCGGTAGGCTCGGGTGTCGGATCGTCTCCGGGACCGGGATCGGGTGTGGGATCGTCTCCGGGACCGGGATCGGGTGTCTCACCGCCCTCCGCCACAAAGAGCGCGTAAACTCTCATATTATTGGTAAGAGGCGCGTCAAGCAGAGAGTTTGCCGTGAAGGGCTGCTCCCACTCTCCCTCGTCCCAATACCAGCCGCGGAAGATATATCCGTCCTTGGTGGGATCGGCGGGAAGCTTAATGGTCTCCGCGCCGCTCGTGGATACGGTATCGTATACTTCACCGTCCACAACGAAGTTTACCTCAAACTTAACAGGTGACATTCCGGCACAGCTGACGAGTGTCAGGATCGCCGCGAGGCAGATAGCCAGAATACCGGTAAGTCTAATTTTTCCGGTTTTCATTTCGTTTTTTCCTTTCTTTCGGAGCGCGAGTCAAGGAGTACCGAGACCCACACCCACGTATTAAATATTTCTCTGGGTATTCGGGGAATACGGGTATTGCTGATTTAATTATAGCACTAACTGATATTAAAGTCAATAGCGCCCTCGCGCGTTAGGAAATATACTAACGCGAGCCGTCTCTTACCTCTCGGCACACCTCGATGTGACGGGGAGGCGTATCGATATGGATTTTTTTTAATTCTTTTCGCAAAAAACACAAAAATGCTGTGAAAATGATATTGCATTTTTGAAAATTATGTGTTAAAATTTATGTAAGAGGTAAAAATCGCGCTGATCTGTGATGCTACCTCTCATAAACCGATTATGAAAGGAGAATATCATGCAGAACAATCAGCAGCCCGCTCAGCGCAGCTTCAACGTTATCCCCGCAAGTCATAAGCCCATCAGAGCTTGGGGTTACGTAGGCTACAGAATCCTCTTTAACATCCCTGTTATCGGATGGCTCATCTGGCTCATCTCGGCTCTCGGCGCAAAGAATAAGAACGTCAAGAACTTCGCAAGATCTTATTTCTGTGAGGTAGTGCTCGCTCTTATCGTAGTTGTTATATTAGCTCTTGTAGGTGTTGTTCTCAACTTCGTAGCACCCGAGCTTCTTAACGAGATCGTTACAACTCTCGAAGAGTATGCAAAAACTGCTCAGTAATTGTATTTTGACAACAGTTACATAATAAAAACACGGATTTTGTAAACCGCAGTTTGCAAAATCCGTGTTTTTCTATTTCATTTTGAAAGCTTACTTCAAAATTTCTTCAACCTTTGCGAGTGCTTCATCGATCTTATCGAGGTCGCGTCCACCACTCATCGCGCTGTCGGGACGTCCGCCGCCGCGACCGCCGCAGATAGCGGAGACATCGCGCAGAATGTTGCCTGCGTGTGCGCCTGCCTTGACCGCGTCAGCACCTGCCGCCGCAACGAAATTGAGCTTGCCGTCGGATACCACCGCGAATACCGCAACCGCATTAGCATATTTTGCCTTAACGGTGTCGGCGAGACTGCGTGCCGCATCGGGACGCATATCCACACGGGCGGTAAGAAGCTTGTACGCGCCGACCTCACGAATACCCGAGAGGAGCGACTCTGCCTTCATCTCTGCGATGCGGGAGCTTGCGCTCTCGAGCTCGCGCTTTACCTCCTTGATCTCGCCCTGGAGCGACTGTGCCTTCTTTGCAATATCGGCAACGTTAGGGGATTTAAGCTCGCGCGCAGTCTCCTTGATGAGCGCGTCGCGCTCTGCGAGAAGTGCCAGCACGCCGAGACCCGTGGTGCCCTCTATTCTTCTGACACCCGCGGCAACCGAGGACTCGGAGATGATCTTGAAAAGACCGATCTCGCCGCTGTTCGATACGTGAGTACCGCCGCACAGCTCGGTGGAGGAGGAGCCTATCTTAACGACCCTTACGGTGTCGCCGTACTTTTCGCCAAAGAGTGCCATAGCACCCATTTCCTTTGCCTTATCGGGCGTGGTGACGATAGTCTCACATCCCTCGGCCTTCAGAATATTCGCATTTACTATCGCCTCAACCGCGGCGATCTCCTCTGCCGTCATAGCGGCGAGATGAGAGAAGTCAAAGCGCACTCTGTGCTCGTCAACGTAGCTTCCCGCCTGCTCAACGTGAGTGCCGAGCACCGCACGGAGTGCCGCCTGGAGAAGATGTGCCGAGGAGTGGTTACGTCTGATAGCCGCACGGCGAGCGCTATCGATCGCTACCGTAACGGTGTCACCCACGCGGAGCACGCCGTTTTCGACGCGCGCAGAGTGAAGGAAGATACCCGAGCTCTTCGTAGTATCGAGCACGGTGAGGAGAGTATCGCCGGCAGTAAGAGTACCGGTATCGCCTACCTGACCGCCGCTCTCGCCGTAGCATACGGTGCGGTCGAGCACGACAAGGCACTCACCCTCGCTCACCTCGTCGACAGCCGCGCCGTCGGAGATGACAGAGAGGACCTTAGCCGAGCACTCGTCAGCCGAGTAGCCCTCGAATACGGTCTCGGGAAGATTTTCAAGAAGCGATTTTGAGGAATCCGACCAGCCGGAGATATTACCTCTTGCGGCTCTTGCGCGAGCCTTCTGCTCGTTCATAAGAGCGGTGAAGCCCGCCTCGTCGATACCGAGTCCCGACTCCTCTGCGATCTCACGAGTGAGGTCGACGGGGAAGCCGAAGGTGTCGTAGAGCTTAAAGGCATCTGCGCCCGAAATTTCGGACACGTTCGCCGACTTAGCATTAGAAACAAGGGTGGAGAGGATACCGAGTCCCGCGTCGATCGTCGCGTTGAAGCGCTCCTCCTCGAGCTTGACTACCTTGATGATGTAATCCTGCTTTTCTACGAGCTCGGGATACGCGCCCTTGTTCTGCTCGATGACTATATTAACGAGACCGGAGAGGAACATTCCCTCTATTCCGAGAAGCTTTCCGTGACGGAGTGCGCGGCGAATGATACGTCTGAGAACGTAACCGCGCCCCTCGTTGGAGGGTATAACGCCGTCGCTGATCATAAACGTCGAGCTTCTCGTGTGGTCGGTGATAACTCGGATCGAAATATCGTTATTCTTATCCGCGCCGTAGGTCTTCTTTGCGATGTCGCAAACGGTGTCGAGCAGATGTCTTACGGTATCCACCTCAAAGAGGTTGTCAACGCCCTGCATAACGCAGGCAAGGCGCTCAAGACCCATACCCGTATCAATGTTTTTCTGTGCGAGCTCGGTATAGTTGCCCGCTCCGTCGTTATTGAACTGCGAGAATACGTTATTCCAGATCTCCATAAATCTGTCGCAATCACAGCCGGGCTTACAGTCGGGAGAGCCACAGCCGTACTTGAGACCGCGGTCGAAGTAGATCTCCGAGCAGGGTCCGCAGGGACCAGAGCCATGCTCCCAGAAGTTGTCCGCCTTACCGAGTCTTACGATATGCTCTGCAGGAACGCCGATCTTGTCGTGCCAGATGGCGTACGCCTCGTCGTCCTCCTCGTAGATCGAGGGCCAGAGAAGATCTGCAGGGATCTCGAGTGTCTCGGTCAGAAATTCCCACGCCCACGGAATAGCCTGCTCCTTGAAATAATCACCGAAGGAGAAGTTACCGAGCATCTCGAAATAAGTGCCGTGACGCGCGGTGTGACCGACTCTCTCGAGGTCGGGAGTTCTTATACACTTCTGACAGGTGCAGACACGGTTACGGGGAGGGGTTACCTCGCCGGTGAAGAACTTCTTCATAGGTGCCATGCCCGAGTTTATGAGCAGAAGCGATTTGTCATTATTGGGGATGAGCGAGAAGCTGGGGAGACGGAGATGTCCCTTGCTCTCGAAGAATGCGAGATACTTCTCACGCAGATCGTTGAGTGACGTCCATTTCATAGCTTTATATTTCCTTTCCGGGTATGCACACGGGCATACACCTCGCGCGCGTTTTTTAACATCTAATTATAGCACAAAGCTACGTGCGATGTCAACACCTCGCAGAAAATATTTTAAACAGTTAATTTACACCCTCGCGAGCGCGTAGAGCCGCCGCTCTCACAGAGGCACTCACCGACCTTATGCGATCCGTCTTACTGCGGCAGAGCCGCTTTGTAACAACTCATCAGAGAATTTGTAAACAAACTGCTCCCTCACTTGACTTTGCATCGGCACAGTGCTAGAATTATCTCAAAACAACTCACAGGAGACGGTAATGTATAACGGTAACAGACCTCCTCTCAGAGAACGGATCGCGAGATTTATGATGGGCAGAAACGGCACCGATGCGCTCTATCACCTCGCCACAACACTCTGTTTTATATTGATAATAGTGAATATTTTCGTCGGATCCGTATGGATCTCGGTAATAGAAACTCTGCTTATCGGATACGCAATATTCCGCGTTTTGTCAAGAAACGTTTACAAAAGGCAGAGAGAAAACCAAGCTTGGCTGGGATTTTTACGCAGGATAAAGAGCTTCTTTTCGCTCATAAGATCAAAACTGCGCGATAGACAAACGCACGTCTATAAGCGCTGTCCGAGCTGCAAGAGTACCTTGCGTCTGCCGAGGCGGTCGGGCACCCACACCGCACGTTGTCCGAGATGCTCACACCGCTTTGAGGTGAAGATCCGCTGACGTCAAAAGGTACGCCGAGACCCTGTACTTACGTTCAAAAAACAAAAGAAAAGCAATAGCCTTGCAGAGCACGGTACTCCCCTCGGAGCATCCGCTGTAGGGCTGTTGCTTTTTTGTGCTGTGTCTTATAATATCCGCAAAAAAAGATGAGAGGCGGCGTGCCGTCTCTCACCGGATAAAATTATATGAAGAACGAGCCGACGAGTATCGCCAGCGCAACGAAGAGAATAGCGAAGAAGGCTATCTTTACCTTGCGGAATCTGGCAACGTTTTTTGCTCTCTTAAGATAAACGGAGATAGGATCCTTCTTTCTCTTCACTTTTTTTGTAAAGAGCTGAACAAAGCGCACGTCTTTTTTGTTGATCTCAGAGGTCTGCGACATAGCGCCCTCCTCGTGGGCGAGTCTGTTGCGGATGCTCCTGTATTTGACAAGCTGCTCAAGAACGGCATCTCTGCCGGGCGCAAGTCGGGTATTATAAAGGCGGCTGATGTATTCCGAAACACCGCTCGCCTTGATACCGAATTTCACACAGCATGCAGTATCAAGCTTGATATATTCTTCCATAAACCGAACGTTAAGCTTCTTGCCCATCTCGAACCACCCCTCGAAAAGATTGCGCAAAACCGCGCTTTATATTATTTTACTACATTTTAAAAAATATTGCAATAGTATTAGCGAAAAAATGTATTTCTTTTAATAAATCTTTATCACGCGAGACAGTCAGTTATTTCACGGCGTACGGGGGAGTGTCGCCGTCGAGTACCGAGACGGTTTTGCCAAGCGGAAGCGAGTAGACCTCGACTCTCGAGGGGGCTCTGCCAAATATGCGCTTCACCGCCAGCGAGTAGTAATAAAGCTGGAGAGAATGCTTGTCGCGAAGCTTCTTTGCCGCGAGGCTGTGATCAGCGAGCTCCTCTCGGGTAAGTCTGTCCGTCTTGTAGTCGAATAACCCGATAGAGCCGTCAGGATATACGACGATACAGTCGATGACACCCTGAACCAGCACGTCATGGCCGCGCAACGCCTCGCGCCGCTCTGCGTTTTGAGTAAATAGCTCGGCAGGAAGAGGCACGTTGAAGCGGAGCTCGCGGTAGAGCTCGGCGGCACCCCTCATATCGCGGAAAAGCTGTGAACGAAGAAAAAGATCTATCTCATACCGTCTCACCCGCTCTCCGTCCCTTGCGGTCAGGAAGCCGTGTGAGAGCAATCGATCGAGCTCGGCGGCGGTCCCCCGCTCCGAGAGGTGATCGAGATCGCAGAACTGCAGGAAATAGTGCGTGGCGATACCGCGCTTTGCAGACTCGTCGGTCGCGGCACCGGTCATAAAGTGCGGAAGATGTATTTTTCTATCGGAAGTATCGGATAAAAGCGCGCTATCGGGCGAGAAAACACCGTTTAGTAGGGGGGCGTGTAAAGAATTTGGCGCGTCAGCAGAATCCATATCCTCGCCAAAGCTCGGCTCGTCGGGTATTTCGAAGCCGAGAGACTCGACGTCGACGGTCGGGATGGCGCTGCCTGAGGAGGTGAGATCACCGAAAGCCGTAATGGCGGGCGCAGGAGTATCAACATCACCGATAAAATCTACCGAATTTGGGACACGTTCCCCGACGTCGCCGCTTTTTTGACAATCAAACGCATCTCTTACAAAGCTTGCCGAGCCACGTCCGTCGTGCTCGGGAGCAAAGGCGTCGAGAGGTGCCGTCACGCTTTCGCTAAATCCGCCGAACACGTTGTCGTCAGCTCCGTCAAGCACCTCGGGCGAGGTACCCGATACAGAGAGCTTCTCGGGGAGAGCGGTAAGATATTTGTTGGGATAAGAGAAGGTAAAGCGCTCCGTATACTCGGCGGCAGTTTCCGCCACGTCGGCATCTCTCGGAGGAGCATCGGGAAGAATGAAGCCATCCGTCTGTGTGTGAGAGTCACCTTTCTCTGCCGTCAGGGTACACGCCTCACCTAAAAATTCATTCGGGGAGACGAGCTTGAAGCCGTCGGCTGTGACCAGCATTATTTCCAGATAAGAGCCGAGACTGCGAAGGGCATACGGTGAAAGATACTCGCGCAAAAGCTCAACGCGAAGCTCGTATTCCTCGCGCCTCACGGTCGGACAAACGCCGACGATATAGAGCTGCTCGCGTGCGCGGGTCAAGGCAACGTAGAGCACGCGCAGATTTTCCTCGTAATTCTTTCGCTTCACGTGATGGCAAACGAGATCGTGCACCGGGTTGTCAACCAGCGCGAGTCCTGACGGTGTGCGAAGTCTGAAGGAGAGTGCAAAATCCGGCGAATATACCAGTCTCTGCCGTAGCTCCTGCGCCGAAAATCCCGCGCCCGCATCAACGAGAAATACAACGGGATATTCGAGGCCCTTCGAGGAGTGGCAGGTGACTATCTTCACCGCGTCCTCGGCGGCAACGTCACGGTTATCGTCGAAGGACGTGTCGCGATCTATGATATTATTTATGAAGCTGATGAAGTTATAGAGTCCCTTAAATGCACCCGCCTCGTAGCTTCTCGCATAGTCGTAGAGGAGCATAAGATTGTCCTCTCCCCCACCCTTTGCCGCGAGGCCTATAAGACCCGTTTCCTGGTAGAGATTGAACAGGAGCGTATCTACTCCCACGCCCTCGGAGATCGTTCTGTAATAGTCGAGCGAGCGGAGGAATTGCGCGCCTTTCACATACTCGGGGTTGGCGTCGACGTAGCCGACGAGCGATTCGTAGAGAGTTTCCGCCTCAAAGCCGCGAATGCGCGCGAGGTCATCCGCCTCGAAGCCGAAGAGAGGCGAGCACATAAGACCCGCAAGATATATGTCGCGGCGCGGATTGTCGATGGAATTAAGTAAGCAGAGCGCAAGCAGCACCTCAGAGGAGAGGAAGAAGTCCTTTGCCGCCGAGATCTCCGACGGAATACCGAGCGAGGCAAGCGCCTCGGCATAGCCCGACGCCTTTCCCTTTGCGCTTCGCATAATGATAGCAACGTCGGAGGGACGTATAGGAGAGCCGTCGTCCAGTCTGCCCGTTTTAAGTAGCTCGGCTATCTTTTTCGCCACTACGGTGGGGGCCGTGTCGAGTTTTTCGTCATCCTCGCCGCCGCTCACCTTATCGAGCATACATATCTCGGTCTTCTTATATTCCGGCTCTTTTGGATGCACCTTTGCATATACAAGGCGGTCTCCATCGCGGTATCCGATCGAGTCGCCGACGAGCGAAAACGCCTTATCAAATATAGAATTAACGAAATCTATTATCGCCTCGTCGCATCGGAAATTGCGCGACATAAATATCGAAGCCTCGTCACCCGTCGATTCGGCGATCGGCGAAAACGCCGCCTTCATATTCGCGAAGATATCGGGGCACGCAGAGCGGAAGCCGTATATGCTCTGCTTGATATCACCGACCATAAAGCGGTTATTCGGGCGTGAAATAACCTCGAATATCCTGTTCTGCAGGCTATTTACGTCCTGGTATTCGTCAATATAGACCGCCTCTATCTGTCGACGAAGATTTAAGGCGATGTCGGTCGGCTCGCCGTCCTTTATAAGGCAGTCAAAGCACAGCCTCTCGATATCGGCGTAGGAAAGTGTGCCGCGGCGCTTCTTTTCCTCGAAGAAGAGCTCGTCAAACCGCCGCTCAAAGCGGTATAGCACGCGAAGAAGTCTGTCAAGACCCAATAGCAGATCCCGCCACTCATCGGTCGTGTATCTATAAAAGGCGAGGTGATACCCGACGTCGTTTTTGAGCATCTCTCGCAGTGCCGTATAGGAGAGCATAAGCGACGTTTGCTCGGCGCGTTTTACCGTCGGGCGCCGCACGAATTCGAACTCCGACAGCGCACGTCCCATCTCCTCATAGGTTGCGGCAGATAGGCATTTTGCGACACATTCGAGGTCCGAGCGCACCATATCGAGGTATTTGCGCTCTCCCTCGTCGCCCACGGAAAGCTCGGCAAGCATATCCGTCACAGCGGTATTGTAATGTGCGAGCATCTCATGCGTTATCATCATAAGATAAGCTCCGTGGCGTGTCCGCTCAACGCTCACGAAATCCTTTGCCCCGAGGCCGTCAATGAGCGGCAAAAGCGAATCGACTCCGCACTCGTCACTTTGACATCTCTCGTAAACAAAGCGCAGCTTCTCCGCAAGCTCCTCGGTGCGTTTCGAGTCGGTGAGACAGTCCGACAGCTCGTCGAATTCCTCGGGCGTTGCAACCTCGGGCGCATCACCGTTATATACCGCGGATATCAGCGCGTCGATCATAGAGTTGGCGAGTAGCTCACACTCGGCAGTATCTGCCAAACGGTAGCTCGGTGGGACTCCCACGCGGTCACAGCCGCTCTTCAAAACGTCGTTACAGAATGAATCTATCGTGCGTATACGGGCAGATGGAAGCATATATATCTGGTGCTCGAGACGCTTGTCACCGGGATTTTTCAGAAGAGCCGCCTCGAGTGCATTCGTCAGCTTCACACGCAGCTCTGCCGCCGCCGCTTTCGTGAAGGTAACTATGAGGAGCGACTCGATATTGATGGGATTTTCCGAATCCGTCAGCGAGCGGATTATCCTCTCGGTAAGAGTCGCAGTCTTACCCGAGCCTGCCGCCGCGGACACGAGCAAGGTCTTGCTACGTTCCTCGATCGCGGATAACTGTTCGTCGGTCCATTTTCTCTCCGCCATATATTCGCTCCTTTCTCGGGTTTTAGTCGTATTTTGACTACTATAATTTACATAAATGCGATTTTAATAACAAATCAGCTTCTCTATCGTTTTTATTTTTTAAACAGTTACGCCTTGCGGCCGCCCACCGTAGCAAGGAATTTGAGAAACGCCTCTCTTCCCTCCTCGGTATCCTTATAAACCCCCGCATCGCGCAGGACTCCGACAAACGTCTTGCCGATCTCCGCCTTGATAATGCCCTCGGCATTATACGGAGTTATGTTATGCTCACCCGAGAAAGCGGCAAACCAATCGGCGTGCTTCTGTATTTCGGGGATATCCGTGAAATCTCTGCCCTCCGCGATCGCGGTACACATCAGCTCTATTTCCTTTTTCAGTCGCGCAGGAAGTATAGCGAGACCCATAACCTCGATAAGTCCGATATTTTCTTTCTTGATATTGTGGCGCTCCTCTCTCGGGTGGTATACGCCGAGCGGATGCTCCTCCGTCGTTATGTTGTTTCGAAGTACGAGATCCAGCTCGTATTTGCCCTCGCGCCTTCTCGCGATAGGCGTTATGGTATTGTGCGGTGTGCCATCGGTCTCGGCAAAAATAAAGGAGTCGGGATCGGAATAAGCACGCCAGGACGTGAGTATCATATCGGCAAGCTCTACGAGCGCCTCCTTCTTCTCACTGCGCAATCTCAGGACCGACATAGGCCACCTTACAATACCTGCCTCAACCTCGGGAAATCCCGAAAATGCGACACGTATCTCCATCTGCGCGCGCTCCATAGCGAATTCATACCTTCCGCCCTGCATATGGTCGTGCGAAAGTATCGAGCCGCCAACGATCGGCAGATCGGCATTGGAGCCGATGAAATAGTGCGGAAAATGTTCGACGAAGCCAAGCAGCTTTTCAAAGCTCGAGCGGTCTATGCGCATCGGCTTGTGCTCGGCTGAGAGCGCGATACAGTGCTCGTTATAGTAAACGTATGGCGAATACTGAAGATACCAATGCTCGCCCGCCATATCGAAAGGGATCTGTCTGAGGGTCTGTCGCGCCGGCTTCGACAGGTTGCCGGCAAAGCCCTCGTTCTCGTGGCAGAGCGCACATTTCGGGAAATCGGTCTGTGGCATAAATCGCGCCATCGCTATCGCCTTCGGGTCCTTCTCGGGCTTCGAGAGGTTTATCGAGATGTCGATATCACCGTATTCGGAGGCTACCCTCCAGCGCACGTCGCGAGCAATGCGGTCGACCCTTATGTAATTCGAGTCGCAGGCAAGCTTATAGAACTTATCCGTCGCCGCCTCGGGAGAGGTCGCATAGAGACGTTCAAAATTACCGATCACCTCGGAGGGGCGAGGAGTTAAGAGACCCATCACACGGGTATCAAAAAGATCGCGGTAGACGACTCCATCCGACTCGATGAGTCCGCGGTCCAGCGCCCAATCGCAAATCTCGTCGAGTATCACCGACAGCTCGCGCGTTTGCTCGCACTCGGTGGGAGCATATTCCTGAAGTCCCAGCAGATCCATAAGCGCTCCGACGGCATATGCACGGTCAAGCGGCGAGATAAGGTCGCGCTCCTCGGCGTAATTACAAAGCTCTGTTATAAGGTATTCGATCTTCATTGAGGTCTCTCCTATAAAATATTTCAAAAATATTTTAGCATACCTTAAGTCTTTTTGCAAGGCTAAAGACAAAAATCTGTGAATTTACTTGAAAATATACTCGCTGTGTGGTAAAATGAAGTGAAAACGCAACGTGCAAAAAACGGAGATAAAACGTGAAGATAGGAAATACAGAGCTGAAGCACGGACTCTGCCTCGCACCAATGGCAGGCTTTACCGACCGTGCATTTCGTTTAATATGTCACGAGCTTGGTGCAGAATACGCCGTCACCGAGATGGTCAGCGCAAAGGCGGTCGTCTACGACGATAAGAAAACATATGCGCTCGCCCGAATACGCGAGGACGAGGGTCCCGTCGCACTGCAGATCTTCGGCTCAGAGCCGGAGGTGATGGCAGAGGCGGCAAAAAAGCTGTCCGCACCGCGCGAGGGAGTCGCTCCCGCCGCAATAGATATCAATATGGGATGTCCCGTAAAAAAGATATTCTCAAACGGCGAGGGATCGGCGCTGATGCGCAACCCAAATCTTATATACAGAATAACAAAAAGTGTCAAAAATGCGACACATCTACCGACTACGGTCAAAATTCGCAAAGGAATATCGCGTGATGCGGTCAACGCCGTTGAGTGTGCTCTCGCCGCGGAGGAGGCAGGCGCCGCGTGCATCTGCGTGCACGGCAGAACGACACAGGATATGTATTCGGGAAGCGCCGACCGTGAGATAATAGCGGCAGTAAAAGAGGCAGTAAGGGTGCCCGTGATAGCAAACGGTGATATCCTCTGCGCTCGCGATGCCATCAATATGCTCCGCGAGACCGGAGCCGACGGTATAGCCATCGGCAGAGGGGCGGTCGGAAACCCCTACGTTTTTGCCGAAATCGCCGCGGCGCTCGACCAAAAACTCTACACGCCCCCCACCTTACGTGAAAAAGCGGCCACCGCTCTGCGCCAGCTCGCACTCGCGATCGAGGACAAAGGAGAGCGCGCCGCAGTGCCCGAATCGCGCAAGCAGATAGCTCTCTACCTCCATTCCTTCCCGGGTGCGGCACAGCTCAGAGCAGAGATAAACGCCGCACTCACCTACGCCGAGGTCGAGCGTATACTGACCGCGGCATTGCAAAGCGAGCAAAGCACGCATTGACCGCACGCATTCCCGAGACTTATATTCGCCACACAGCCTAGAGAAATAGAAAAACCGAGGATAAAGAACGACTGTTCCCGAGAAGCGCACAGCAAAAATAAAGCTTCAAATACGGTTTTGGTATAATATAAAAATACCGCAGGGACTCGCCCTGCGGTATTTTATATTTTCGGATCACTTCTCGCTCTGCGCCTTCAACAGATCGCGTATCTCACGAAGGAGCGATTCCTCGCGCTCGAGGCGCGCCTCTTCCTTTGCTTTTGCCTCGCATGCGACTCTTGCCGCCTCCTCAGCCGCGAGTGCATCTGCCGCCGCTTTCGCCTCTGCCTCTGCTTTCTCTGCCGCCGCCTTTGCTTCTGCTTCTGCCTTAGCTACAGCCTCCTTCTCATCGGCATCGGTGAAGTAATTCTTCATTTCCTTCTGCATCTTTTCGGCGTGCTTTCTGAGAGCGGCAACAAGCTTGATCACCGCGAAGAATACCGCCGCAATGATAAGAAAATCGAGTATCGCCTGAACGAACGCTCCCCACAGAAGCGCGACCTCCGGGGTCACGACGGTAACACCGTCCTCTGCGAGCACCTCGGCACGAAGCACGTACTTAAGCTCAGCGAGTGACGACTTGCCTGTGATCATCGCGATGATCGGAGATACGAATCCCTTGGTGAACGCGGTCACGATCGCGGTGAATGCTGATGCTACCGCAACACCGACAGCCATATCGACCACGTTGCCGCGATTGATAAATTTCTTAAATTCCTGCCATAGCTTTTTCATATTTCTATTATTCCTTTCATTCGAGAGATCTTTTGACTTCGCTATCCATACGAAGAATCCGATACAGTCTCCGCAGAGCGGAAAGCATAAACAACATCTTGAAAATAAATTTCCAAGCTTTATTTTTTCATTTCGCTGTATTTTAAGTCGTAAACGCTTCGTATCCGTATGGTGCGTGCAAGGTGCTCCGCCGTCTCAATACCGCCTATCACGTTGAAGGCGATCTTGATCGGAGCAGATGAGGTTATATCGAAGTAGTTGTCGAAAAGCACCGCATCACAATCCTCGAAGGATATCTCCACGTCAGCGGCAAACGCCGCCGCAGTCAGAGTGACACTGAAGCGCCTATCGGAGCCGACTATCTCGTGCCTTATCTCGGGGTCGGCAAAATTAAAGTGCTTTTTCGGCACGAAGAAGATCGTACCGCGCGAGGTCTGGCTCACTCCGTCGCGGAGCGTGTACTCCACGTAGCAGTCGCGCTCGCGGCCGAGAATATGCTCGCCGACGTCGGCAATAAGGGCATCGGAAACACTGCCCGCCTCAACCACACACTCGAGTGACGCCGAGGTTATCTGTCTGTTTGTTCTGTCAAGAAGTCGGTATTCAAGCGTGCCGACGTAGGATTTTCTCTGCTCGTTTGAGACCCTGAAGGAGAGCTTACCTGCGCCGATATGCTCACCGTATACCATAACGGGAGCGAACATCTCCACAGCTGTGTACTGCAGAGCCTTCCACCTCGCGGCAGTATCGAGCGCCGACGGCGACGCGCCGAATTCGGCATCACCGAGGGTGTTGAATATAGCACGACCGGAAGCTCCGCGTGCCACTCTCGCGCGTGTGACGAGATTGCGTGCCTCATCGGCAGAGGTCAGTCCCGAGACGTACGAGAAGCCGGAAAGAGAGGTGGCATATGGGTAGTTTCGAGATGCCAAAAGCACCATATTTGCGACACGTTCACCGTCCGAGCCCTCAATTTTCTCACAGAAGAGATTCCTCTCATCAGGCTTCAGATACTCGTCCAGTGTGCGCGGTGTCGGGAGCGAGGGCACACCGTGATAGACGGGGCGTTCACCGTAAATTTTAAAATCAAGCCCGGGCGCTACGGCGTGCAGTCGCTCACCGATATCCTTCTCGTCAGCCGCATCGCCGATGACGTCTACGTAGGCAAGAGAGGCGTGGTATGACACCTCGGCTATATTCGAGATGCGATCAAGCTCACCCCTATCGTCAACGCCCGATTCCACGATGACCGCGATGCCGTGGGCGTCGCAGAGATCAAAGAACTCGGCGCTCGGGAATCTCGCATCCACCGGAATAACGATGGTATTGTAGCCCGCCCTCGCGGCAGAATTGAGAAGCGCGTATTCTCGGTTGCGCTCGGTCTCGGGATACACGATATGCGGCGGAAGATACGTCGCTCCCATCGGGAGATATGATACGCCATTTGCATACATAAGATCTCCACCCGCCTCGCCGCGGATAGCGCGGATTCCGATTCGCACCTCATAGGTGTCCTCGATCTCCATATCACCGTAGAGATTCACCGTCAGCTTGTAGAGATTCTGCACACCGAGTCCCTTCGGCCACCAGAGCAACGGATTTTTCACCGAGATGATGCCGCGGTTGCGCGTGATACCTCCGTAGTACATCTGTCCCGACGAGGAAACGAGAGTCGCGACGGTACGCACGTTGTCAATACTGCCCAGCGCATCGACCCTGATACCGATATGTACCGTCTCTCCGTCCTGTGTCTCGGTTATACGGAGCTTGTCTATCACCGCGGTGTTAAAGCGCAAAAGCTCTATACCGCCGAGTATTCCCGACTCCGGAAGAGATGAGAATCGCAGCTCGACCGTATTGTCGCCCTGCTTCACGTAATTTTTGATATTAAGGCTTAGGGTATACCCCGTGTTAAGATTTTCGTTGATCTGAACGCCGTTTATAAGTACGGCAACGAGTCCCACAGCACCCGTGATACGCAGATAAACGTATCGCGAGGAGAGTGTCTCGGCACCGACGCCTACGACCGCAGTCGCTGTCAGCGCGAGCGGCAGTTCACCGCCGTCCGAAAGCGAACCGAGAGTAAAGGGAATGGCGCACTCGACGGACTCTGTGCCAAGGTTCATATAAAGAGTTTTGATCTCACTTTTTGCCATAGTTTTTTCACAACTTGGGCACCCGCACGGTGATACGTTCACACAGCGGCGTCGCCCGAGCTCCTTTCAACTTATCGGCGCGGGAGCATCCGTCCCGCTTTTATCAGCTTAAGTATACCACATTTCAATGAAAAATGCAACTTAAATTTATATTTTTATAAAAAAGAGCACCCACAAAAAAGCAGGTGCTCCGAAAAATCACTTTATAAACTTATTCACTACCGCAAACAGTCCCTTTTCCATCTCGCGTCGGAAGAGCTGAAGAAGTGTCGCGAGCGCAACACCGACACCGAGCATGCCGAAGAAGAACAGCGGATTCTCAAACGCGAGCATAACACCGTAGGGGTCCCTACCGAGTCCGAGCAGCTCACCCGCAAAGACCGTCGCAGGCATCATAATAAGGATACCCGCGCCGACGAGGACGCACACACCCGCGCGCCACTTGGTGAAGGGGCGGCAGATCGCGATGAGGTTTACGTAGCCGACCACGGTGAGCACGATCATAATGACCGAGTCGCGGCTGTCGGAGCTGACACCGATATTAAACATACCGAGTATCATTACGAGCAGTACGGGAATGAACATAACGAGTGCCAGCGGCGCGCTTCTGACAAGCACCGATTTAAGGAACGTGCCCTCAATGCGCTTGTTATTCGGCTCGAGTGCGAGAAGCACCGAGGAGATTCCGATAACGAACATCTCGATGAACATCATCTGACCCGGCTCGAGCGGATACGCCGAGAGAGTACAGCAAGCGAAGATCGAGAGAAGAATGACGAATATCGTCTTCATAAGGTAGAGCGAGGCAGAGCCGCGCACGTTGTTGATACAGCGCCTTCCCTCACGCACAACGTCGGGAAGTGTCGCAAAATCCGAGTCGAGAAGTACTATCTGCGATACCTTGCAGGCTACCTCGCTGCCATCCGCCATAGCGATAGCACAGTTGGATTCCTTCAGGGCGAGAGTATCGTTTACACCGTCACCGGTCATGGCGACGACGTGACCCGCATTCTTGAGCGACTTGACGAGCAGAACCTTCTGCTCGGGGGTAACTCTGCCAAATACGGCGTATTTATCAGCCGATGCGACGAGCTCCTCGTCGCTGATATTCTCGCAGGATAGGTAATTCTCGTAATTTTTCACACCGACTCTGCCTGCTATTGTAGACACCGTCGCGGCGTGGTCACCGGATATGATCTTAACGGCAACTCCCTGCTCCTGGAATTTCGCAATAGTTTCCTCTGCATTTGGGCGGATCCTATCGGCTATCGCGATCATCGCAATCGCCTCGCCAACCGAGTCGATAGCATCAAGCTTCGCCAAAATCAGGACACGTTCTCCCTCGGATGCGTGATTTTTGATTTTTTCCTCAAGCTCATCGGAGATAGGACAGGGTACGAAATGAGGTGCACCGATAGCATATGTGCCGACGCCCTCAAGCGTCACCGCGCTGTACTTACGCGCAGATGAGAATGGCACCTTATCGAGTACTACTCCATCCTCCGCGCCGAAATAGTCGATCAGCGCACGAGAGGTGTTGTTTATACTCTGCTCCGAGCCCTCAACGAGTGCCATAATATGCTTAATTTCTTCACACGGGGTGGCACTAAGTGCCGCGAAAGCCGTTACGTACATCGTTCCGTCGGTGATAGTTCCCGTCTTATCAAGACAGAGGACGTCAGCCGACGCGAGCATCTCTATCGAGTACATATCCTGTACAGAGGTACGCTTGCGCGAGAGCTTGATAACGCTGAGCGAAAGGGTTATGGTAACGAGCAGATACATACCCGCGGGGATCATTCCGATAACCGAGCCCGAGGTCGCGACGAGTGCCTCGTGAACGTTTCCGTCCTTGGCAAAATAATTCGCGATATACATAGCGACAGTCATCGGCACCATAAATATGCCTATATATTTGATCAGTCGGTTAAGATCTCGGAACAGATGCGATGCGGGAGCCTTAAAGCCCTTTGCCGCGCTCTCGATCTTATGTACGTAGTTGTCCTTGCCGACGCGTATTACCTTGACGAATATACTTCCGCTGACGAGGAAGCTGCCAGCGAGGACGGTGTCGCCCTCCTGCTTTTTTATCGCATCGGACTCACCCGTGAGCATACTCTCGTTTGCCTCGGCATAGCCCGAGACAACGACGGCGTCGGAGAGCACCTGCTTACCCATCTCGATCATCATCACGTCGCCGAGGACTATATCGGTGACGTCTATCTCGACAAGCTCACCGTCGCGGAGCACAGTCGCGCGCGGCTCGGTGGTGACCGAAAGCTTCTCTACCGTACGCTTCGCACGTATTTCGAGGATTATCGCAATGAGCACGTTCGGAATTATGATAAAGAGGAAGGTCAGATTCTCAAAGCTGCCGATGGAGATCATTATCACAGCGACGAGCGCCCATATGAAGTTAAAGAAGGTGAGGAGATTGTCGGCGATTATCCTGCCGTAGCTTTTACCCGCCCTTTCCTTGACACGGTTGACGTTACCGCGTGCACGTTCCGCCTCGACCTCAGCCGAGGTGAGACCCACGAGCTCACCCGAGGTCTTTTCTATTTCGGTTATCTGCAAGACTACATACTCCTTTAGATAAAAATTTGCTCGAAGGATATGATACCACAAAGACACCCGTTTGTCAATAAATAATATTTAAATTAATATTTTATCCGTAAGGATTGACAAGTCGAGCCAAAAGTGATAAACTGAAAGCGTAAAAATAAAACGTCGGAGGATACTCCCATGAATAACGAAAAGATATTTGCATCATGTCACAATCACTCTAATTTTTCCGATGCCGATTACACCCCCGAGCAGCTCGTTGAGATCGCTCATTCGCTCGGTCACGGCGGAATCATTCTCACCGACCACGATACCGTAAAGGGTACTTACTTTACAAACAAGGCGGCTCGTAAGCTCGGTATGAAGTCTATACTCGGCTGTGAGTTCACCACCTACCACAAGGGCGTGGGAATACACCTCTGCGGCTTCGACTTCAATCCCGAGGGCGCCGAGATCGCCAAGATCCTCGAGTACGGCTCGTCGATACAGACAGCTCGCTCCGAGCTGATGTTCAAGTGGGGAATCGAGCGCGGCACTCTTCGCGAGGGCTGTACCTGGGAGGAGGTGCGCGAGGCGTTTCCCTATAACGACTACATCTGCAACAACCAGATCTTCAAGGTTATGGAGGCAAAGGGCATCTACAAGCACGAGGAGTACGAAGGCGTATTCCTGAAGCCAAACTTCTCCTACCGTCTCGGACTCGAGGACAAGATATTCGAGGTCACGAAGAGAAGCTACCGCCAGATCGAGACCGCAAACGTCATTCGCGCGATACGCAACGCAGGCGGCGTTCCCGTCGTCGCACACCCCATAGGTCTCGAGAAATACGCAGAGGAGCTTATCGACCTCGGAGTAATGGGATTTGAGACACGTCACTCGGTCTTCCGCACCGACAGAAGAGACGGCAAGTACCCACACGCAGCAGAAACGCGCGCCTTTTTCGAGAAGCTGTGCGAGGAGCGCGGGCTCTACAAAATGGGTGGCTCCGACCACGAGGGCGACCTCGGCGGTCTGCTTGATTTTGGCGATGCGTACGCCTGCCCCGACTATCTCTCCGGAGTGCTGGAGGAAGACTTTATGAAGCTCTATGAGCGCCGTTTAGGTTAATGCTTATGGAAAAGCTACTTAAAAGAGTTTATGAAAACGAGCCGCTATACACGCTTCTCTCGATACTCTCGAGGGTGTGCACCTGGCTCGTCGTACCCGCATTTGTCTATAGCGTGTACGCATCGGCGCGCGCATCGGTTACAGAGCTCGCGTGCCTTCTCATAACACTCGCAGTACCGTTCATTGCCGTAACCGTCGCCCGTCGCGTGATAGGCGAGCCGCGCCCAAATCAATCCTACAGCTTCTATGCAGATATCCGCGAGGCGACCCGATCCTCCTCATTCCCATCGCGACACGTATTCTCGGCGTTTGCAATAGGAGTAGCGGCGTTACCCTACTCCGTACCCCTCGGTATAACAGCACTCGTATCCGGCGCCGTACTCGCCGCGACCCGAGTCCTGATCGGTAAGCATTTTCCGCGCGACGTGATAGCAGGCGCACTGATCGGCACCGCAACCTCGCTTATCGGAATATGGATGCTGTGACCAAGTAGTCACGAGCCAAAAAATCTAAATATAGCGCAGTGTCCCGGGAGCTACACATCAATATAAATCCAAAGCCGTCCTTTATGTGACAAAGCTATCTCTATTTTTTCAAAAATCACACATAATATTTTTCCTATAAGAGTAGATAATATCGGTAAATTTGCCGTTTTTGTCTACTCTTATTTACATTTTAGTGCTTTTTTCGGTAACAAATAGCAGCCATACCGTCAGTTATCCGCATCGCGTCGATAGTAGATCATATCCGCCGTCAGCAATACGTTACATTCCGAATTTTGAATTTTACGTCGGGCGGTCTCGGCGAGCATATTTTCCTATTGTAATTTGTCGAAATATATGCTAGAATATATGTATACAACCTTATTTTGCGCAAAATAAATACGACGCGGAGGTTCTCCTATGTTTGAAAACGTGTGTGCTGTAATAAGCCTCGCCTACATAACCGTCGCGGTGATACAGACCGCAATATCGCTCTCGACTAGCGACAGGCGTAAACGATGCGCCAGAATACAAAATTATAAAAAGGGCAAATTTGCCGCGATGTACGTCGCCGCGCTCCCCCTTTACCTTGCGGCGTTTCAGGCGAAGCCCCTGCTCTGGATGGTGGTCGACTCCTTCAACGCGATGCTGAAGGTCGCGGTGCTGTCCTTTGATATGGCGTCGCTTAACGCCGTGGGTGATACAAACCCACTATTCCATATGGCGATCGTAGCCTGCGTAGCGCTGACAATGGCTAATACCACGCTCCTATCTGTCTCGGTGTTCTTCAGAAGAGTATACAACTTCTTTATGAAGCGGCGCATCAAGTCGGGCAAGCGCGACGTCATAGTGCTCGTCGGCTTCGGCAAAAAGAACAGTTCCGTTCTCCTCTCCATGAAGCGCGAGAAGGGCGAGATACCGGAGCTCTCCCGCGATAATGCCGACGTGCTCATAATTGCCGCCTCGATCACTCCCGAGATGAAGGAGGAGATATACATCAGCTCTGCGGCGTATATGCCGCTCGGTTCCGATCTGGGTGCGACACTCGGACAGGCGTGCGGCCATTTTGATAAACGCCACGTCCGCGTGATCATCGAGACCGAGGATCCGGAGAATAATCTCAAATGTGCATATCAGGTCGCGAGCCTCGCATCCTCACTCGGTGAGAAGGTCGCCTCCGCATACAGCGATGCCCGCACAGGACTCGATACCTACGTATTCTCCGACGAGGAGCGCGACAGTCTCTACCGCCGCATTATCCGTCGCTCGAGAGGCACCGTCCACCCCGCGAATCTCTTCAAGATGATAGCAAACGATTTCGTCGGCAAATACCCCCTCACCTCTCTCATCGGCGACCGCATCGACACCGAGCGCGCCATACTTAAGGCGGACACCAAGATCCGAGTGATCATGATGGGATTCGGTAAGATAAATCGCCGTCTGCTCTATACGATGGTACAAAACGACCAGCTTCTCGAGGAATACACCGACCACGAAGGAGGCGTGTGCCGCATAGACGCCGCCGATATAAAATACTACGTCTTTGACAAGCAGGATGCCGAGCACGACTCGGAATACAATCACAATTTCGCGCGATATTCGAGATGGCTCGAGGAAAAACGCGACACGTCCTCCTACTTCGAGCTTCCTGCGAAGCCTGCAGAAATATTATTTGAGAAGCTCGACTCAAACGACAAGGGTTACTTCTCGCGTATAAAATCCGTCCTCTCTACGGGCGAGGGTGCTAGAAATATCATAATCGTTTCGGTAGGTGACGATCTCGGAGCACTCGACATCTCCGAGAAGCTAACCGAGGCGGTCCGCGAGGCAGGCTGTGAGAAGAACACCTCGTTCTTCGTCCGCATCAAGTCCGCATCTCTTGCAAAGGAGGCATCGGTTCGCTACGATGGCGAGATACCCTTTGTGCCCTTCGGTCAGAACAATGAATTCTACACCTACGACAGAATAGTCAATCCATCGGCGGAGAGTATGGCAAGGGACAGACACCTCTGCTATGCGCTCGAGGAACCGAAAAAGGATGAGAAAAACGATGACACCGTCCGTCGCGCCACAAGACAGTGGCTGTTCGAGTGGGAGGAGGTCCAGCGCGAATCCAACGTATACGCCTGCCTCGCCCTACGCTCGAGATTTAATCTGCTCGGCTTCGACGTAAAGAAGGGCGACGCCCGAATACTCGGTGATGACTCGGATGCATTCCTCGTGGCATACGCAAGCGGCGATCCGATCAAATATAAGGACAGGACCGTAAACGGCAAGCGCCTGGTCGACTACGACGACAGAAGCTACCGAGTTTCGGGAAGCGTGCGCGAGAGACTCGCGTATATTGAGCATCTGCGTTGGAATGCCTACTATTTTGCGGCAGGATTCGTCCCCGCCTCGCGCGAGGAGCATAAGAGCATGCCAAAGGCGTCGCGTATGAGACGCAGAATACACATAAATCTCACGACCAATAAGGGTCTATGCGATTACGAGCGCTGGTGCTGTGAGGAGCTCGGATACAGCTCCGCTGACGCCGATATACTCAAATACGACTATCAGCTGATGGACGACGCGGTATGGCTGCTCCACCGATCGGGATACGTGATAGTCAAGATTAAAAATGATGAGGAGTGCACGAAATGAAGCTTCTGTCCGACTCGCAATTTGATATAAGAGAATATTTCGGAGAGCTGGTGATGATCTACCCCGAATCGCTTGCCGAGAAGGTCGGTGAGATCACCGCATTACTCGACGTTTCGGGACACGTCTACCACTCTATCCCACTCGGAGAGGCAATACTGACCGATCGCACGTTTATGGACGACGTCATAGAAAAGCTCGGCGGATGCGCCTGCTTTGTGCCCGTTATGTCGGAGGATCTCACCTCTTCAGAGCACGCATTCTACCGCACGTTGCTCTGGCATTTCATCGGCTACGTGCGAGCCTCATACGCCGACGCGATAGTCCCCTACGTACCAAAGGGAGAGTGCGTATCCCTCGCGGGCACTCCTATGCAGGATCTCGATATTATGACGACGCCCGACGAGCTTATGGAGACTCTGCTCGGTAAATATTCATCCCGACTTCTGCGCAATAATTACTACAAAAACAGAACGACCAATCTCTATGCCGCAAAGCGCATTCAGTACCACTGTCTCCGTCTGCGCTTCAACATTCACGACGAATGCTTTGACAACGCTCGCGAGCTTCTCTACTACTACACGAGTCAGCAGATGGATAACGACGCAGAGTTTGACAAGTATCTCGAGGAAAACCTCGTCGCAGGCTGCAAGATAATCAGCTTCGGCTCCGACGAGAGGCTCGAGCCACAGATGATGGCGTACAAGGAGGAGGTCCACCCCGATATTGACAGTCTGCCGAAAACACTGATCGGTAAGAAGAGCTACCGCAAGCTTACCGGTGAGGAGAAGCGCGAGGCGGCAGGCGTGCACGCGGAGGTGACGGTCGATCTGCTCATACCCGTACATAAGCTCCTCGGCACCTACTTAAAACCCTACGTAAAGTGTCTCGACAAGGACTGTCCCGTCGAGGTGGTCGCCGCTCTTATGGAATCCGACCTTACCGGTGGGGCGGCAACTCCCTACGACGAGATCGGCGACGGAGCCGATTTCTGGCTCGAGAGACTGCCCGAGACTGCGTTCATCGATACGGAAAAGAAGAGGCTCTACTTCGGTCTCGACTTTGAAAAGCCGGAAAATCCGATAGTCCCCGACCCCGCGCTCTGCGTGGGCAGATTCCTCAACTACGTATATCCGCAGTAAAGGAGAAGACAGATGCCAAACGCAACAGAATATAAGATAAATCTCCGCGAGCGCGAGGGCGGAAACTTCAATTTTGCGACACGTCCCCTCGAGGAGGAGGAGAAAAAGTTCTACGGAATCTTCATCTCCCACGCGAGCGCCGACAACGACAGCTACCTCTATCCCCTGCGTGAGCGCATGCTCGAGCGCGGACTGTACCCTCTCTGTGACCGAGACTTTCTCTCGGGCGGCGACCGTTTCCAGATGAAGATCGAACAGACTCTCGACTGCTACGCGGCAGTCATAATCGTGACCGAGGCGTCGCTTGAATCGGATTGGGTAAACTACGAGATAGGTATACTCACCGGCCGCGGCATTCCGATCTATCTTTTTGATCCCGAGGGCGTGCTCGACCGCAAAAACGGCAGTCACCGAGCATATGGCGATTTCCACGTGATGGGTCACAGCACGACCTACCGAACTATGGACGAGCTGCTCGCGGCACTCGGCGATGCATCACCCTACGCCGAGATGTTCAGCGAGGAGAATTCCTTCCTCGACACCACAACGTTCAGGCGGCGAATGAATGAGCGCGTCGAAACGATCATCGCAACGCTCTCGAGCCCTATATTTGAGGAATATTACAGTATGTTCGCAGAGTGTCGCGTCGGTATGCTGATACCGAATTTCGGTATGTTCTACGACGGTCACGCCGACGGTGAGAGATGCTTCGCAAAGCGGGGAGAGCCGCTCAAATGCGGAGTATGTCCGCACAGCGGAAAGCATTGTGCTCTCCACCCGACGAGAGTGCTCGACGATGAAAACAAGGAGTGCGTGCTCCTCAACCACCTGCTCTATAACGGCAAGCTTTTGCGCCGCGGAGAGCCGGACCGCCGCGGCAAGCCAATGGCGAAAACCTCGCTCGTGTTCCATCTCCCTCTGCACCGTTTCTGGGGCACCGAGTTCAAATTCATAATCGACGTACCCGACAACCGTCACTATTCCTCGATCATGTCATTGCTCGAGGAGGCGGGAATGAACCCCTCCGGACCCGCCAGCATGGTCGGCGGCAGAATATATCTCTCGCTACCATCAAGAAAGCCGCAGGGTCTGTTCCGCCTCGTCCACGAGTTTGAGAACAATTATCTCTGCCCGCACGCAGGACGTCGCGAGGAGTAACCGCCGCAAAGCAAGCCTCAAAAATTGCAGATCCCAAATATAAAACGCAAAATAAGCTGCAAGATCCATAGGTTAGCGAGCACGAATATTGCAAAATAAGCTGCAAAATTCATAGGTTAGCGAGCACGAATATTGCAAAATAAGCTGCAATATTTCACAAGCCAACAAGCAAAGCTTTATAGTAAAAGAGCGCAATTATGCTAACGATAGTTGACATAATCGCGCTTTTTATATTTCGGTACGGCAAATACAGCCTAAGAAAAGCTCCGAGTTTTAAGCTCAAAAATTAAGCTCGTTATAGGCGCAAGCGCCGTGCCCGTCTTACGCATCGTCAAAATCGCGCTTGCGCTGACGGATAATGAGCTTGCCGAGCTTCTTTCTATCAAACGGGATCAGTGGGTAGAGGTACTTATGCCTACCCGAGAGAGTTTTGTTCGTTGCAACAAGCAGACAGAAGAGGATAAGTCCCGAGAAAAATCCCCATATTCCAAGCGCCCAGGTGAGTGTCAATATGATGATACGCATAAATTTAAAGGCATAACCAAGCTCATAATTCTGCTGTGCGAAGTTTGCTATCGCGACAAACGCCATATAAAGAATGACGTCACCGCACAGCCAACCGACCTCGACGGCAAAATCACCGAGTATCAGCGCACCGACGACCGATAACGAGTTTGACAGAATATCGGGCGTGTTCATCGACGCGATCTTCAATCCGTCCACCGCTATCTCAACGAGAAACAGCTGAAGTATTATCGGCAGTGCCCCGGGCGAATCCGGCACGATAAAAAGAAGCGGCTCGGGCAGATACTCCATATACTCGAGTGCGAGATACCATAGCGGCGTTATCACCACCGAAAGCAGAAGTATCAAGGTGCGAACAAATCGCAGATATGTGCCCGTGATAGGCGGAAAATAGTAGTCCCCCGTCTCCTCGAGATAGTCAAAAATGGAGGTCGGAAGTATCATTGCGAGCGGTGACGTGTCGCAAATTACGATAATACTGCCCTCTAACAGCTGTGCCGCCGCGGTGTCGGGGCGCTCGGTCGTCCGTATCTTTGGGAATGGGTTATACCACCCCGAGCGAATGAGACTCTCGGCAAGGCTCTGAAAGCCAAGAGTAAGCGAGCGCGGCTTTATCTTCGAGAGCTTCTCACGCACCGACGAGAGTGTCTCGCGGTCGGCGATACCGTCCATATAGCAAACGACGACGTCAGTCCCCGATGCGCCGCCGAGATCGTAGTGCTCCATAGTCAATCTCACGTCGCGTATGCGTCGGCGTATCAAGGCGGTGTTTGTGACGAGCGTCTCGACGAAGCCGTCGTGCGAGCCCTGCATCACTCTGTCGCTTTCAGGCTCCTCGGTCGGCCGCGCGGGATAGGTGCGAAGATCCAGCATTATCGCGACACCGCCAAAGCTCTCTGCGAGCAGAGCGCACTGCCCCGAGAGAACGCCGCGCAAAATTTTATTTATATGCGTTTCGCTGTCGACCTCGACGTAGGGTATGCGCCGCATCAGATCCTCCGCCGTCGTGATATTTTTTTCCGCTATCAACCCCTGCATTATCCGAAGCGTCTCGCCATCCTTGATAAATCCGTCAACGTAGAAAAAGCACAGCTCCACGCCGTTTGCCTCAAGCCGCCGCTCGATAAGGTCAAAGCTTTTATCAACACGCAACGCCTCGCGCAGTATCCCCACGTCCTCGCAATAGTCCCCCGTCAGCCTCACCGTCTTTTCACAATCCATCAGCCACACACTCCTTTACAGATGGATTGTTGACACCGCCACCCGATCTTATACAAGCATTATTTATTCCCTCGGCTTCGCAGGAATTTATTACTTATCCGCACCGCGTCGCCCGAGCCTGTTATTTATCGGTACGCCGGAGAGCGCATCCCAACCGAGCTTTGAATGATATATCGCACCGCGTCGACACTTGCTGTATTTATTCATATTTTATTCAAAAGCAGTTGACAAACGCGCGTAAGCTGTAGTATAATAGTTTTATCCCACAAAAATATTTTTAGATAGGAGATATCATGAAATTCTGTACTAAATGCGGTAAAGAGCTTCTCGACGAGGCTGTAGTTTGCACAGGCTGCGGATGTCCCGTAGAGGGCGCACAGGCAGCTGCTCCCACCATCGAGATCAACTCTGCCAATATGAATCAGGTAAACGCAGGTGAGCCTGATCAGGTCAACGTCGGTCTGTGCGTTGTATCTGCGCTCATCCCTCTGTTCGGCATCATCTACTGGGCACTCAAGTATAAGGAAACTCCCAAGAAGGCTAAGGCTTGCGGTATCACCGCTATCGTTGCTTGGGTTATAGGCATCGTATTCAGCGTTGGTCTGAGCGTTATTTCTTCCCTTCTTCTCAGCGGTATGTACTATTAATCAAATAATAAAAAGCAGGTGTCTCGAGCTTATCGGGGCACCTGCTTTTTTGTAAAATTATCACTTTTGTAAATTATAGATTTGTTCCAAAGCAGTTGACAGACGCGCGTAAGTTGTAGTATAATAATTTTATCCCATAAAAATACTTTCAGATAGGAGATATCATGAAATTCTGTACTAAGTGTGGAAAAGAATTATTAGATGCAGCAGTCGTTTGCCCCGGTTGCGGTTGTCCCGTAGAGGGTGCACAGCAGGCAGCTGCTCCCACCATCGAGATCAACTCTACTAATATGAACCAGGTAAATGCAGGCGGAGTACCCGATGAAGTAAGCGTAGGTCTTTGCATCCTTTCCTTCCTTATTCCCATCTTTGGCATCATCTATTGGGTGCTCAAGTATAAGGAGACCCCCAAGAAGGCTAAGGCTTGCGGAACTGCCGCGATGGTAGCTTGGATTCTCGGTATGATGTTCAGCACCTTCGCTACTCTCGGTTCCTCTTTCCTCTTCGCATCCATCTAAATCAGCGGTTGCTATTAGCCACTGACGCAAATGAAAAACGGACGCCCAGGATCTTGTCGGGCGCCCGTATTTGTTATATTTTGTAAACTTAAAATTACATTTTACAGCACTTTAGTACTTAATAGAGCCGATAACGTTTTTTTGTTCTCACTGATTTTTTGCGCTTTACTGCGGTCCTGCGTTTTCGTCACCGTCGCATGGTCCACCACTTGTGAGGTGTGCGACGTTTTTCATCTTTAGAATAACGAAGCCCGCCGCAATTCCGACGACACACCCCGCGGCGACTCCCGCAAGGGTGAGGGGCGCGAGGTAGTATGTGAGCCCCGCATTCTCCATAATAAGCGCGGCACAGATTATCTGACCAACGTTATGTGCGACACCTCCCGCGGCGCTGACACCTACCGGAGTGAATATTCCGATGCGGCGAAGGAGGATCATAAAGACGAGCGAGAGCACCGCTCCTGCAAGACTGTACGCAAGGCTCACAGTGCTTCCGAAGAGAAGCGAGGAAAGGAGCACTCGCAATATCGAGACCACGGCAGCATAGCGTTCACCGAGGGTATAGAGCACAAACACCGTTGCGATATTCGCAAATCCCGGCTTCACGCCCGGAATAGCAACGAGCGGTGGCAGAAGGCTCTCAACGTACGAGAGTATCATAGCCAGCGCAACGAGCATTGCGCCAAGCGTAAGCCTTTTCGTTTCAGCTCTTCTCATACTCCAATAACCTCCTCGCCCGCACCCACGATCTCAACCATCACGCGGTTCGGCAGACAAACTATCCTCTCTCCGGTGCGTGATATCCTACCCTGTCGCATGCAGAGTCCGTCGGGGCAATCGGCGTGCTTCATATGCACCTTGCCCGATTCAACGGCGATCACGTTTCCGTCGCCGATCGGATATTCGCCCTCACTCTCGAGCGATATCTCGCGCACGAGCTCGCCATCAACGTATATTCTGACACCCGCACCGTCGGGTGCTGTAAGCGCCGTAATAATAAAAACGGAGAGCGGCAGAATAACGAGCAGAGCGATGAGAATAATATCGGCTCGGTTAACGATTCGATTCTTCCCACGCGTCTTCGTCATTTTGCTTTTCTCCGTTTTCATCTTGCGCCTCACGGCGCATTTTTGTTTTTTGTTCTTAACCGAGTGCATTTTCCGCGGGAGTTGCGGAATGCGCCCTTTTACTTATATCGGCGCCGCATTTTTGCGACACGTGCGCGCACTTACTCGAAATGTGCTCCGCAGATGAAGTTACCCGCGTGAATGCACTTCACAGGGCAGACGTCGTGGCAGGTGCCACAGCCCGTACATTTATCATAGTCGATCACAGCGAGGTTATTCTCGACCTTGATCGCACCCTCGGGACAGGATCTCTCGCACTTTCCGCAGCCGATACAGCCGTTACTGCATACCTTGCGCACCTGAGCACCCTTATCGTTGCTCGAGCACTTCACGACCACGCGCGACGTATCCTTAATGAGGTGAATAATGTGATTGGGACAGGTCTTTACACACAGACCGCATCCGATACATTTTCTCGGATCGATCTCTGCAATATTTTTATCGGTTATGCAGATCGCATCTCTCGGACACACCGCAACGCAGTCACCGTAGCCAAGACAGGCGTAGGTGCAGAAGCGGTCACCCGAGAAGGTGAGATTTGCCGCAACACAGCTCGATGAGCCGTTGTAGTTATACTTTTTCTCATCGGGTCGGCAGGCACCGTTGCAGGCAACGTACGCCACCTGCTCGACGACGTCAGCCGCCTCGAGGCCCATGATCGCCGCGACCTCGCGAGCGGTGTTGTCACCGCCGGGCACGCAGAGAGAGGGGTTATCGCACTCGCCCTCGGCGAGCGCCTTAGCATACGAGTCACAGCCGGAGTAGCCGCATGCACCGCAGTTAGCACCCGGGAGGCACTCGCGCACCTCGCCGATCTTCTCGTTTTCCTCAACGCCGAAGAAATGAGAGGAAAGAGTGAGTATCACAGCGCATATAAGAGCTATTGCGAGAAGGACGAGAACGGGAATTAAAATAGGCATATTCGACCCTCCCTTATATTCCGAGCATTCCGCCGATAACGCCCGAGAAGCCGTAGAAGGCAAGCGAGACGATCGATGCGGCAACGAGTGTGATGGGGAGTCCCTTCATACACTCGGGCGCGGGGCAGTTCTCGATCCTCGAGCGAACACCTGCGAAAAGTATCATCGCAAGAAGGAAGCCGAGTCCTACGCCGAGTGATGAGAACATAGACTCAATAAAGCCGTAGCCGTCGGTGATATTGTTGATACAAACGCCGAGCACGGCGCAGTTCGTAGTGATGAGCGGCAGATAAACTCCGAGCGATTTATGAAGCGACGGAATGAACTTTTTGAGCACTATCTCAACGAACTGAACAAGAGAAGCAATAACTAAAATGAAAACAATTGTTTGCAAATAACCAAGATTTACAGCCTCGAGCACGTATTTCTGTATCGGCCAAGTTACCGCGGTTGCGGCGAGCATTACGAAGATTACCGCAATACCCATACCTGCCGCCTGACCCGCCTTTTTCGACACACCGAGGAAGGGACAGATACCGAGGAATTTCTGAAGCACGTAGTTATTTACGAACACTCCCATGAGGAGAATGTAGAGCAGCATCTTGATATCCATTATGCACCCGCCTCCTCTTCCTTATTATTTTCAGCCGCGTCGGGCTCGGTATTCACGACGAGCTCAACGTTCTCCGAGCAGGACACCTTACCGCACAGTGCCGCAGAGGGACAGCCCTCACAGCTATACTGCTTTCTTTTGCCCTCACCGGTCTTCGGTCCGATCTTATTAACTATCGCGATCAGTATACCGAACACGAGGAAGCCGCCGGGCGCCGCCTGGAGAATAGGAAGATTATAATCTTTAAGAACGGGGATCTCGAGACCTGCAAAGCTACCCGCACCGAGCACCTCGCGGACGGTAGCCATCGCGAGAAGCGCAAGAAGGAAGCCGAGACCCATACCGAGACCGTCAAGTGCCGAGTCGACAACGTTGTTCTTTCTCGCGAACATCTCTGCTCTGCCGAGAATGATACAGTTAACGACGATAAGTGCAAGATACACACCCATCATCTTGAATAACTCGGGCAGCCACGCCTCCATAGCCATCTGCACCACGGTAACGAACGCCGCGATAACGACGATGTAGCAGGGAATACGAACACTGTCGGGAATGATCTTACGGAGTGCCGAGATCGCCATGTTCGAGCAAACAAGAACTATAGTCGCCGCAATGCCCATGCTGAGTGCGTTTATAACACTGCCGGTCTGGGCGAGGGTGGGACAGGTTCCGAGCACGAGCACGAGTACGGGATTCTCGAGAATAAGACCCTTTAAAAGGATAGAAAGCTTTTTACTGTTCATTTAGTTTTCCTCCTTTTATAGATTACAAAGCATATAGCACCGAGTGCTATCACGGTAAGTACGGCAACGGTTGCCGCAGTGTAGTTTTTAGCGGGATAGAGTAAGAGAAGCGTGCTCGTGAGTGCATCCTCAAAGTTGTTCGAGGAGTTGGTCACGTGAGTGATTAAATCGACACGGGTGAGGGTATACGCGTTTTTACCGATGAAGCTCTCGATGTAGAGACGAGCCTCCTCGTGAGAAGCAAACTCGTCGGTCGTGAGGGGTGGCTTCGGCATAGACTCACCGTCCCAGCCCGCCTGCCAATATATCATCTTAACACCGACGATCTTGCCGTATCTGTCGACTACGACGACTCCCTCGGTCTCGAGAGGTCTCCACTCGGTACGTGTCGCAATATGGATCGCATAGCCGCCCTCACTTCTCTTATAGACACCGGGTGTCGTGACCGCTACGCCCTCGAGCGTATAGGCGGTGTACTCACCGTCAAGCATCTCCTTCGCAACGGCGATAACGCCCGCGGAGTCGAGAGTGGGTGTCGCGGGATTCGGCTCCGGCTCAACGTCGGTCTTCGGAGCGGCGTATCCGAGCACGACGAATGCGTCGTAAACGGCACTTTTAATATAATTTGAGGTCTTTGTAGCACCCGAGACGTGCGCCACGCTCTGTGAGGAGGAGGCGTCGGTGCCGCTGAAGGCGGCGATATATTCATCAAAGCCGCCCTTGCCGTGTGTCTCCGCCTCGGAGGTCACAACAGCCTTGGTTATCTTACCGGTAGCGTCAATGCCGACGGTCATGGAAATGATCGAGGCGTAGCCCTGCTTTTCGAGAAGGACCACGTAACCGCCGGATGCGTTGTCGCGGTAGACCTTGGTAACGCTCGACGGAGCCTCGGCGGGATATTCCTCTCTCGTGAGCTCAGTAGGATCGATACCCGGCATAACGCTCTCGAGCGATTTTGCGATCACCTCAGCCTTATTTTCGGCGATCCTGTTTGCGGTGATGAAATTCACGCCGCCGAGTATGATCGCGGTACAGAGGCAGATCACGGAAAGTACTATGATCGGTTTCAACATCTTCTTATTCATTTTCTGCTACCTCCGAAAGCTCTCTTCGCGGTGAGCTTTTCAATATAGGGAGAGACGATATTCATAAGAAGAATAGCGAAGGATACGCCCTCGGGATAGGTTCCCCAGAAGCGGATAAGCGCCGTGATGATACCGCAACCGAGTGCGAATATCATTCTGCCGGAGCGGGTGATGGGAGTCGTAACGTAATCGGTCGCCATAAATACGGCACCGAAGAGAAGACCTCCGCTCAAGACGTGATAAAGTGCGAGGGTGGGGTCGTTAGTAACGATAAGCGCGATGGCGAATACCGTCGCAACGAAGATGAGAGGTGTCTCAAAATTGATAACTCGACGCGCTACGAGGTAGGCAAAGCCAAGGAGGATAGCGAGAGAAGAGACCTCGCCGATAGCGCCGCCGTGAAGACCGAGGAGCATATCGGTAACCGAGGGAAGACCCATAATATCGGTGCCCGACATGATCTCGAGAGGTGTCGCGCTCGAGGTGAGCTCGACGATGGTGGGAGCGGCGCCGCCGGCTATACTGCCGGTGAAGCAGAGGACGAGAAATACGCGTCCCGTTGCCGCAGGATTAGCAAAATTACATCCGAGACCGCCGAAAAGACACTTGACGACGATCACCGCGAACACCGAGCCGACAACGCACTGCCAGATCTCTGCCGTCGTCGGAAGATTGAGCGCGAGAATAAGTCCGGTGACTGCCGCGGAGAGGTCAGAGACCGTCTCACGGCGCTTCGTTACGATACAGAAGAGAAGCTCCGCCGCCACAGCGCTGAGCGTGCAGGCGAGAATGATGAAGAGAGCGCGCCAGCCGAAGATGACACAGCCCGCCACCGACGCGGGGAGAAGCGCGATGAGCACGTCGAGCATGATCTTCTGCGTGCTCGCAGTCGTACGGATATGAGGAGACGATGATACGGTTAATGATTTCATATTCTATCTCCCTTCTTACTTTTTTGTGTTTGCCGCGCGGACGGCAGCCTTCGCGAGTCGGTTCGTCTCAACAAGAGGACGTACGGAGGGACATACGAAGGAGCAGGAGCCGCACTCAACGCAGAGGTTGATCTTTGCCGCGGTGAGTCTTGCGACGGCATCAGCCTTATCGTCGAGCTTCATTGCCTTGGCAAACAGGGTGGGATTGAGGCTCATCGGGCACGCCGCGACGCATCTGCCGCAGTGAATGCAGGCACGCTGTGCGGGAGTTTTTACGTCCTTTTCCCTGAGAGCGACGATCGCGTTGTTGTTTTTCATTATCGGATAGTCGGTGGAATAGAGGGTGATACCCATCATCGGACCGCCGTACATAACCTTTGCACAATCGTCGGTAACACCGCCCGCAAATTCGAGAAGATTTGACACGGGTGTGCCGATAGGCGCGATTATATTCTTCGGCTCGCGCACCGCGGAGCCGTCTACCGTGACGCACTTCTCAACGAGAGGCATACCGGTCTCCATATACTTTGCGAGGAACGCGACGCTCGTTACGTTCATAACGAGACAGCCGACGTCGGCGGGGAGCTTGCCCTCGGGCACGACCCTACCGGTAGTATTGTAGATCAGCACCTTCTCCGCTCCCTGGGGATAGGTAGAGGGGAGAGGCATCACCGTGACCTTACCGTCAGAGGAAAAGATCTCGGTCATACGTGCTATCGCCTCTGGCTTATTCGATTCGATACCGATCAGCACGCGCTCTGCGCTGATATATTTTTCGAGCCACTCGACGCCGCGCTTTACGTACTCCGCATCGACGGTCATAGTGAGCGTATCGCTCGTGATATAGGGCTCACACTCGGCGCCGTTCAGCACTATCGTGTTAATGAGACCCTTTCTCTCAGCCTCCAGCTTCACCGCCGTGGGGAAGCCGGCACCGCCGAGACCGACAAGTCCCGACTCGCGTACAGCGGCTACGAAATCATCAAAATTTGCGACACATGGTGCCGCTATTCTAGGATCAGGCGTCATCTCACCGTCCGACTCGATAACGATCGTCTGTACCGATGCGCCGCCCGACATAAGCAACGGCTCGATCTTCTTTACCGTACCGGAGACCGAGGAGTGTGCGGGAGAGGATACGAAGCCTCCCGCCTCTGCGATCTTCGTTCCGACGAAGACCTTATCGCCTACCTTGACCGAGGGGACGGAGGGTGCACCTATGTGCTGTGACATCGGTATGGACACGACGTCCGGCACAGGGAGCCTCACCGCGCTCTGTCCTGCAGTATTCTTTCTGTGTGGAACATGCGTTTTTCCTAGCTTAAAAAAAGACATATTCGTTCCTTTCTTTTTTTGGTTTCGCACCGCGAAGGAAAGCTCCCCTGCGGCAGCACTCGCTCGACGTGCTGTGACCCATCTCGGTCACCTACGCCACCGAATTATTATTTTGCACTCATCATTATAACACGACGATCGTCATCTGTCAACAAAAGTTATTTTTTTAACATTCTTTTTAGTATTTTATGGAAAAAAATGACACAAAACAGCGATACCGTGTCACAAAAACGCATCGCGCGGCGGTAATTCTCCACCCGAGCGGCAATATGACACCGCATAGTGTATCACGCATTTTGCGTCGCCCTGCCGCGGCAAGGACTCCGAAAGCGGGAGATGTGTCACATTTTATAGCATATCACGGCACGGAAGGCGCGCGGCGAGCAGTTGCGGTATTTTTTAAAAACGCGGTTGAAGTAGGATACCGACGAGAAGCCTACCGCCTCGGATATCGAGATTATACTGTCGTCGGAGTGCTGGAGCATATGCTCCGCCTTACATACCCTGACGTAGTTCAGATATTCGGTAAAGGTGGCGCCGGTCGCCGATTTGAATACTCGGCAGAAGTAGCTGTGATCAAAGCCGAGTCTTGCCGACACCTCCTCGAGTGACAGATTATCGGCGTAATTTGCATTTACGTAGGAGAGGACGGGCAGTATCTTCTGCACCTCTTTTCTATTGTAGAGCGTCTCGGCATCGGAGAGAACACCGCGCCTGTAAAGCATGCCGAGAAGCTTATAGATATACGATTTCATATACATCTCGTAGGAGCGGTCCTGCTCGCGGTACTCGCGGTACATATCTCTCATCAGCGAGAAGATCTCGGGGTCGGAGAATACGACGATCGGGTGCGATAGCTGGCTCTGAAATCTGACCGAGTATTTAGTGATCTTCGTCAGCTCGTAATCGATGAAATCACGCTCTCGGAACTGTAAAAGTCCCGTCTCACCCTCCTCGACCATCAGCGTCGAATGAGGAACGCGCGAGTTGATGAACACCGCCTCACCGCTCTTGACGAAGTATTGCTTGTCATAGACCGTGATAAGCATCATTCCGCGTTCCACCGTCAGTATCTCTATCTCATCGTGATAATGCATCTCGCAGAACGAGCCCGCACCCGGTGCGCGATCCTCGGGCAGAGCTAGCCTGATCGAAACACCGTTCACGTTTCCCTTCACCGTTTCATTTTTCATAATTGTGACAACCTCCCTTATATCCGGCAAAGATTCGATAGCAGTCTACGAGCACCGGAAAAGTCAAAATCGTTCAACGTATCTTAATTTTAACATATTCTCTCCCAAAAATCAACAGGAGTTTTGCATATTCTCGCTTTAAATTTATGTCAAAATTAGCAAATGATTACAAATTTGACTTTCAGGCTTTACTCGAGGCAGATCCGCCGATAAAATCTTGTATGTCTGCTTTTTTTCTGTTGGTTGAATGAAATCGTTGCGCGGCAACGATGAAATCTTCACTTCGTTCAGATGAAATCCAAGGACAAGTCCTCGGATGAAATCAAATCCGTCTTAATAGAACCCTGCGAAGCAGGATTTCATCGCAAACGCGATTTCATCCACCGGAGGTGGATTTCACCCGTCGAAGACGGATTTGACTGCGTGTTCTCCGTTAAGGAAAACACGCTAAGCCCTGCTGCTCCATCATATCCTCGAGCTCCTTCTGGTACTCCTCGAGGAATTCATTCGTGAATTTCTCTATCTCTTCCGCGAAAAGAGTATCAACAACGATACCGGTAACAACGAAAACGAGACCGAAGATCGCGGTAATGAGGCCCGCAACGGAGAGGCCGTCAAAGTAACCGAGATTCTTTCTCGATACGATAGCGGCAACTATAGCAAGCACGCCGCATATTCCCGCCACAAGATAGCTGCAGCAGCAAAGGATAGAAAAGATGCCGAGCACCAACGCGGTGACAGACCACGCGCGGCTACGAGTCCTTCCTGAATTTACGTTTTGAAACGTATTTTGGTTTAATCCGCCCGCAATATTTTCGGGCTGTGTGTAGTTCTGATCATTATACTCGTTCATAACAAAGCATCCTTTCTTTATGATCTTTACCATAATTCTAGCACACTTTTTCAAAATAATCAATGTTTTTGTTGAATTTTTTCATATATTATGATAAAATATTACAAAAGTAAGGAGGTGTTGGCTTTGAAAAGACTTGCGGTGCGGATGCGCTCGCTTCGGAGTGCTTTCCTTAACCTGACGTACAGGCGGCGTGCGCTGATAGTTTTCCTCACGGCAAACGTCACCCTCGTCGCAATATCGGTCTTATACGCGGTACACGTCGCTCACTCGCTGGATATGGGAGTCGATGCCGTTACCTGCAGATTCAAGGAGACATTTGGCATCTACTGCCCCGGCTGCGGCGGCTCGCGCAGTCTATATTATCTGTTAACTCTGGATATTGCCGCATCGGTTGCGGCTTACCCACCGCTCCTGCCTACTGCACTTATCCTCGCCTACGTCGATGCGGTAGCACTTACGTCGATCGTCAAAGGCGACCCGTCACGTCTCAAGGCAATACGGACGTGGATCATAATCTTGATCCCCGTGATGATAATCCTCTGGTTTTTTATAAGAAATATTCTGCTCCTCCTCTGGGGTATAGATATACTCGGAGACGTCCTGCACACCGTGTAGGGCGTCTTTTTTTATATTCCGCAATATGCGACATTTTTCGTGAATTATTGCGGAATATTTTTATCTCTTCTGTCAATAATATCTATGTAAAACTACCATTTTTGATAACTATACTTTACAATTTTGGGGTATTTATATGAAAAATTACAATAAGCAGGAGATGATCAAGAAGTATTCGCCGCGATCGAGAATTATGCGCGATACTATACTTGCCTTCATTTTCGGAGGACTCGTGTGCGTCGGAGGAGAAGTTCTGTCACGGCTCTACACGTCACTCGGTATAGAGGTCGACGTCGCGGCAATGCTCGTGACGGTTTCGCTGATACTGCTCGCCTCGGTCGCGACCGGACTCGGAATATTTGACCGAATAGCAAAATACGCGGGAGCCGGTACGCTCGTGCCGGTCACAGGCTTTTCAAACGCCGTGGTCTCGGAGGCTATGGACTCGGCGAGCGAGGGTATCGTTATGGGCGTAGGTGCAAAGATATTCACCGTTGCGGGACCCGTTATTCTCTACGGTCTTGCCTCCGGTGTACTGTACGGCATCGTTTATGCGACACTTCAATTGTTCGCGTGAGAATAAAGGGTAAGGCTTTTTACGTCAGCGGCGAATAAAGGGTAAGGCTCTTTACGCCGGCGGTGAATAAAGAGCACAGGATTTTTTCGTTCAACGTGAATACCGACATCAAAAACTAAAACTTACAGAAAGGAAATACGAAGATGAAAAGAATAATCAAGCTCTCCTCCCCTATAGCAATAAAGGCATGGGCGGCGGTCGGCGGATATGAGGAAAGGCGGGGTCCTCTCGGAGAAAAATTCGATTTTTGCGACACGTCCGACCGTTTTGGACAGAAAACGTGGGAGCTTGCCGAGGGCGAGATGGGCAGAGTCGCACTGAACACCGCGCTCGGAAAAGCAAATCTTTCGCACAGTGATCTCTCTCTGCTCGTGGCGGGAGATCTGCAGAATCAGTGCACCGGAACGTCGCTTGGTCTCGCGGGCTTCAATCTTCCCTTCCTCGGAGTATACGGAGCCTGCTCGACCTGTACGGAGTCGCTCCTCGTTCTGTCAGCGATGCTCGACACCGCGAGCAATATGCGCTACGGCGCGGCGGTTACCACCTCGCACAATGCGGCGGCGGAGCGGCAATTCCGCACCCCTCTGGAGTATGGCGGACAGAGACCGCTCACCGCGACGTGGACCTCGACGGCGGGAGGTGCCTTTATTCTCGAGAGAGGCGGCGAGGGTCCGCGCATCACCGAGCTGATGGCGGGCAGAATAGTCGACGGAGGAACGACCGACGGCGCAAACATGGGCGGTGCGATGTCCTTTGCCGCCGCGGATACGATACTTTCATACTTTGAGGAGAGCGGCGAGTCGCTCTCGAGCCTCGACTATATAATCACGGGCGATCTCGGCAGGGTCGGCTCCGATATCCTTAAGGATATACTCGCGCGTGAGCTTCCCTCCTCCGAGCGACTCCACGTCGACTGCGGTATGCTCCTATACGATATGGGTATCCAGGACGCACACAGCGGAGCGTCGGGGTGCGGAACGAGTGCCGCGGTGCTCGCATCTCATTTTCTGCCGCTGATGACCGACGGTAAGATACGCGACATTCTCTTTCTCTCCACCGGTGCGCTGATGAATCCGCAGAGTCTACTGCAGGGGCAACAGATCGGTGGCATTGCACCTCTTATACGCATAAAATGCGACACGTTCGAAAGGCGGTAACTAAAAATGCAGGAATTAATACGCGAGCTTCTTCTCACGTTCGTTATGGGCGGCACCATATGCGCCACAGCACAGCTTCTCATCGATCTGACGCGCCTCACCCCCGCGAGGATACTCGTCCTCTTGGTCTCGCTCGGCGTACTCCTCTACGGAGTCGGAGTCTACGAGCCGCTCTACGACCTTTTCGGTGCGGGGGTATCCGTCCCTCTCATCGGCTTCGGCGCAAACATCGCACGCGGCGTGCGTGAGGCAGTCGACGAGCAGGGTATAGTAGGCATTCTGACAGGCGGACTCACCGCAAGCTCGGGCGGCATCACCGCGGCGCTGATACTCGGTCTTACAGCCTCTTTGATCTTCCGTCCGCGCCCGAAAAGAATGTAAACATTTGTTTTGTTTTTCCTTTCTTAAAAATGTAAATATTTTTTTACACGTCTTGATTTTACATTAAATATATGTTATATTATATATTAGTATAAGTAAACTCTCCGAAAAGCTACGAAAGGAAGACAAAATGGACGAATATTCAAGCATCTCCGCAGCCCTGAAGGAGCTCCTCTCCGAGAAGCTCACGTCGGCGAGATCCACGATAGATCTGTGGTTCGGTGATTTCACCCTCACACAGCTCACAGAGGACCGCGCGGTCTTCTCCACACCTACGAAGCTCCGCAAGAAGATCCTATCGACAAAATATATTGACGTCATACGGGACACCCTCCCTGAGATAATCGGCTTCCCCGTTGAGGTCGAGATATATTCTCTCGATGAGAAAAACGGATTCTCCGATGACCCCGACGATCTGCCGCCAAAGGTGCCCGATCCCGAGACCGAGCGTGAGAAGGCGAGAGTCGAGAAGGAGAAGAAGCTCTCCGCTGTCCTCAGCGACACCGCACGTGACAAGAGGACTCTGCTCGACGAATACACCTTCGAGAACTTTATCGAGGGCTCGTCCAACAAGTTTGCGAAGGCGGCGTGCTTCGCGGTAGCAAACGAGCTGTGCGTATATAACCCGCTATTCATCTACGGACACTCGGGTCTCGGTAAGACGCATCTGCTCTACGCCGTAATGAACCACATCAAGAAAAACAATCCCGACCTCAAGATAGTCTATAAGACCTGCGAGACCTTCACCAACGAGCTGATCGACGCGATAGGTAATCACAACACCGCCGCGTTCAAGGATAAGTATCGCTCGGCTGACGTATTACTGATAGACGATATACAGTTCCTCGCGAATAAGGAGTCGACGCAGGAGGAGTTCTTCCACACCTTCTCTACCCTCTACGAATCAGAGAAGCAGATCATACTCACCTCCGACCGTCCCCCGATGGAGATCAAGCCGCTGACCGACCGTCTGCGCACGAGATTTGAGGGCGGACTGCTCGCCGACGTACAGCCTCCGTCGTTTGAATTGCGTACCGCTATCATTCGTAAAAAGAGTGAGGATATGGGTCTCACCGTTCCGTCAACGCTCGTTGATTATATGGCAGAGCGCCTCAACAACAATATACGCCAGATAGAGGGCGTACTCAAGAAGCTCTACGCCGTAGCCTCTCTCACGGGTGCCGAGGTAACTAAGGAGTCTATCGACCATATCATAGCGATCGTCGATCCCGGAAATATCCCGAACGACGCGATGGTCGAGCGAGTCCTCTCCGAGGTATCGAAGAAGTACGGCATCACCCCAGACGACCTCAAATCAAAAAAGAAGACGGCGACCGTCTCGGGCGCGCGTCACGAGGCGATGTATATAATACGTAAGCTCACCGACCTCTCCCTTAAGGAAATAGGCAAGATATTCGACCGTGACCACGCGACGGTTATGGCGTCACTCAACAAGATGGAAGTCAATATCCGTACCGTAAACAACGTTGAGGGCGACGTAAACAAGCTGATCGCCAAGATAAAGGGTTAAATCTTTCAACATTCGAGTGTTGAAATGTTGAAAGAATGCTGTCGAGGTGCTTGTTAAAAAGATGGGGTAAAACCTGTATAAAACTGCTAAAAATTCCGTCGTGATATTTTTGACACCGAAATGTTGAAAAAAGGAGCGGAAATTCCCTTACGTATCAAGGATTTTTTGAGTTTTTAACATTTTCAACACCCCCTACTACTACTTCGACTACAATAAAATACTATGAATCAATCTATTTCGAGCGACAGGGGTCGCTTTAAGTCGGCTCGCTTCGCTCGTAACGAAATCTGCGAGAGCCGATGCCGACGGTCAATATCATATACCGTCACCTCTCACCTACAAGCTCTACTCCAATAGCTCTCCTCCGATAGCTCTCCTTCGGAGAGGGGGAGACAGGGGCTATGCCGCACGTGAGCTTGCCACGCGGTATATTTGCGGCGCCGCACTCCTGCTATGATAACGAGAAAGGAATAATATACATATGAAATTTACAGTACAGAAATCCGTTTTTATGTCAAGACTCACCCCTGCTATGGGTACCGTCTCGAATAAGAATACCATCACCTCTATCGAGGGCGTACTTATGGAGACTCTTCCGACGGGTCTCATCCGCATCTCGACCTACGATATGAATAAGGGCGTGCGTTCTACCTTTGAGCCCGTGTCCATTGAGCGCGAGGGTAAGTTCATCGTAAACGCACAGAGACTCTACCAGACGGTGCGCGTGCTCCCCGAGGACGAGATCACGATCGATATAAACGATAAGCTCAACTGCACGATCTCCTGCGGCAGAGCGGCGTTCTCTATGTTTGCGATGCGCGGTGAGGACTTCCCTAACCTCCCCGACCTGATCAGCGACCGCGGATTCCGCATCTCCTCCGAGACACTTCGCCGCATGATAGGTAAGGTATCCCACTCTATTGCCGAGCAGGACAACCGTCCGATGCTCTGCGGTGCATTCTTCAAGATCCGTGAGGGCAGAATAGAGGTCGTTTCCTGTGACAGCTACACCCTCTCCCGCTGTGCTATGAATTGCGACGTCACAGCGCTCACCTCGAGCGAGGTCAACTATTCCTTCATCATTCCCGGTCACGCACTCTCCGAGCTTTCGAAAAATCTTGCCGACGGCGAGGACGAGACGGTCGAGTTCTACCTCTCGCGCAAGCACGCGATAATTAAGAAGGGCGTCAGCACCTTCTTTACGAGGACTATCGACAGCGAGTATATAGATTATGAGAGAATTATTCCGAAGGAAAATGATATCTTCGTCACCGTGGACCGTGAGAGACTGCTCGACGGACTCGAGCGTGCGAATATCGTAGCAGAGGAAAAGATAAAGGGATCGGGAAGAAGCTACGTTAAGCTCGGACTCGACAGTCAGGTTCTGCTGATCACCTCCTCGTCTGTAAACGGAAACGTATACGATGAGCTCGACTGCGTACACGAGGGCGGCGACCTCGAGATCGGCTTCAACTGCCGTTACCTCATAAACAGCGTGAACGTTGCCGAGGGCGAGAATATCAAAATATCCTTTAAGAGCCCCACGCAGGCTATCACCATCGAGCCCGTTGAGTGTGACGAGGACTTCAGCTACTTCTATATGATACTCCCCGTCAGAATGAACGAGCAGAAATGATCATAAAAAAATTCAGTGCTTCGAATTTTCGGAACATTGAGAGCTGTAATATAGAATTTACCGACGGGCTCAATCTTCTCTACGGCAAGAACGCACAGGGAAAGACAAATGCGCTCGAGGGTATATATATATTTTCGCGCGGACGCTCGTTCCGCGCACGCGAGGATGCGGATCTCGTCAGATTTGGCGCCGACGGCTTTCATATAGCTATCGATTACGCCGACACGCAGGGAGACGCACGGCTCGAGTATTCGCTGTTCGGTAAGGAACGGCAGAGAAAGCGCAACGGATATAAGCTGAAGAGCGTCACGGAGATGCTCGGCTCGTTCCGCTCGGTGCTCTTCTATCCCGATAACCTCGAGATAGTCAAGGGCGGGCCCGAGGAGCGGCGCAGCTTTCTGAATATCGCGATATCGCAGTGCTACCCCGCATACCTGAAATATTACGCGGACTACAAGCGCGCGCTTGAGAACCGCAACTGCCTCTTTAAGTTTATGCAGAAGGGGCTCTACGTTGAGGAAAACGAGCTGGCTGCCTGGTCGCAGTCGCTTGCGGAGCTTGCCGCGCACGTATACGTTATGCGCCGTGAGTACCTCGATATGCTCTCCCCTCACGCAGAGAGGATAGGGGGAGATATTTCAGGCGGCGGAGAAAAAATGACACTCGCATACGAGTGCGATATTGACCCCGACACGCATTCGCTCGACGAGGCGCGGGCGCAGTACCTTCGCGTGCTCACCGAAAATACCGACCGTGAGCGTGCCGCAGGAGTGTCGCTTTTCGGCGTACACCGAGACGACGTGAAAATTTGTATAAACGGTCTCGATTCCCGACTTTTCGCTTCGCAGGGACAGCAGAGGACTGCGGTCCTCGCTCTGAAGCTCGGTGAGGGTGAGGTAATACGTGCGCTCACCGGCGAATATCCCGTATATCTTTTCGACGACGTGCTCTCGGAGCTTGACGAGCGGAGGCGTAGCTACGTCCTCTCCGACGTCGCGGGCAAGCAGATGATAATAACCTCCTGCGAGTCCGACGAGTATGAAAAATACGGCGCGCACGAGATCGACGTTTCGGGAGGTGTGTATGTATCTTCACATAGGTAACGGAAAAAGTGTCCGCAAGGACAAAATTATAGGTATATTCGACCTCGATACCTCGACGGTATCGCGCTCGGGTAAGGAATTTATAAACCAAATGGAAAGGGATGGCCTCGTCGAATATGACGATTACGACCTTCCGAGATCCTATATTCTCGTTGAGGAGGACGGCGGCTATCGCGTCAGACTCTCCCGAATATCCTCACAGGGACTCAAGCAAAGAGCAGAGGGAATGCTCGCCGATGCGAGCGGTGAAATGATTGCTCCGTAAATTATCGCGACGCAATCGTGAAATGAAATACCGCCGTAATTTGTGAAACGTCCCGTTTTGCTACCCGAGATATACGGTAAAGCAATGGGTTATCCGAGAAACCGAAACGGTTATTAAAAACCGTATGGTTATAACAAAAACCGTTCGGTTATTTTGAAAACCGAGAAGATAAAGGAGACGGATATGACAAAGCGCGAAAGGATCGACGAGCTCCTCGATGAAATGGGCGCTGTCGGCTCGAAAAGCGGTGGCAGATGGCATGGCTACAAGGTCATCGTTCCGGAGTTTGAAAAGAATGAGAAGATCGGTCTGCCCCTTGTGATCTTAGTTGGAATGTTTCGCGTAAGACTCTCAACAAACGACGAGTGTCTCGCGTATTTTGATAGCACAAAAAAACCAGTCAAATAGGTAAAATTGTAAAGTTAAATTTACTTTTTATCACTTGTTTCTTAAAAAACGTTTGTGAAAGCAACCGTTTGGCGACGGTATATCTGTCGCTGTATTACTCGCCGTGGTGAGTACGTAACGTATACAATAGTTCGGTAGATCCCGAATTTTTAGAAAGGTTTGGTCATAGAAAGTGACGAAGGAAATTGAAAAAAACGGCTACGACGATAGCCAAATACAGGTCCTCGAGGGTCTCGAGGCTGTAAGAAAACGTCCCGGTATGTACATAGGTACGACCTCGATAAGAGGCCTGCACCATCTCGTGTATGAGATCGTGGACAACTCGATAGACGAGGCACTCGCGGGTGAGTGCGACTCTATCAAGATCGTTATCTGGCCCGACAACAGCGTGTCGGTCGAGGATGACGGACGAGGAATCCCCTCCGGTATGAACGAAAAGCTCGGACTCCCGACGCTGGAGGTCGTCTATACCGTGTTACACGCGGGCGGTAAGTTCGGCGGCGAGGGCTATAAGATCGCGGGCGGTCTCCACGGCGTTGGTGCATCGGTCGTTAACGCGCTCTCCGAGTGGCTCGAGGTCGAGAACTGCCGTGACGGAAAGAAGTATACCGAAAGATTCGAGAGAGGTGCGGTTGCCCGTCCCTTCAAGTGTGAGGGCGACTCCGACGGCAGACACGGTCTGTACGTGCGCTTTAAGCCCGACTCCACCATTTTCGAGGATACCGTATTCGATTATGAAATACTCCTCACGAGAATGAGAGAGCAGGCGTTCCTCAACGCGGGCGTTAAGATCATACTTACCGATAAGCGTGAGGGAATGGAGCGCGAGGAGGTGCTCCACTACGAGGGCGGTATCGTATCCTTCGTAGAGTTCCTCAACAACGAGAAGCGCGGCACTCCCATTCACCCCGAGGTAATCTATATGAAGGGTGAGAAGAACGGCTCTATCGCCGAGGTCGCACTTCAGTACAATGACAGCTATAACGAAACAATAATTTCCTTCGCTAACAATATGTCTACAATAGAGGGCGGTACTCACGAGACCGGCTTCAAGACCGCTCTGACGAGAGCGATAAACGATTATGCGAGAAAAACAGGTGTCGTCAAGGGTGACGACAAGGGTCTCTCGGGTGAGGACGTGCGCGAGGGTCTCGTTGCGATAATCTCGGTCAAGCTGACCGACGCACAGTTCGAGAGCCAGACGAAGGCAAAGCTCGGTAACTCCGAGATGAGGACCCTCGTCGATTCGATAGTTTATACAAAGCTCGCCGAGTATCTCGAGGAGAACCCCTCTGCGGGTAAGATCGTTCTCGAGAAGGCGATGGCGGCAAGCCGCGCAAGAGAGGCGGCGCGTAAGGCGCGCGAGCTCACAAGACGTAAGAACGTGCTCGAGGTCTCGACTCTGCCGGGCAAGCTCGCAGACTGTAACGAGCGCGATGCAAGACTCACCGAGGTATATCTCGTCGAGGGAGACAGTGCGGGCGGCTCTGCAAAGAACTGCCGCGACAGCCGCTTCCAGGCTATCCTTCCTCTCCGAGGAAAGGTGCTGAACGTAGAGAAATCGCGCCTTGATAAGGTATATTCAAACACCTCACTTATTCCTATCATTCAGGCACTCGGTTGCGGTATCGGCGAGGATTTCGATATCTCGAAGCTCCGTTACGGTAAGATCGTCATTATGGCGGATGCCGACGTCGACGGCTCGCATATCAGAGTACTTCTTTTGACCTTCTTCTTCAGACACATGCGTCCCCTTATTGAGGAGGGACATATCTACCTCGCACAGCCGCCTCTTTATAAGGTGTATAAAGGAAAGACGCTTCGCTACGCCTTCTCCGACGAGGAGCGCGACAGATGTATCGAGGAGCTGGGTGTGAAGGGCGTCGAGTCCGAGAGATATAAGGGTCTCGGAGAGATGGACCCCGAGCAGCTCTGGGAGACGACGATGGACCCCGAGACGAGAACGCTACTCAAGGTCACGATCGAGGACGCCATCGCCTGCGACGAGATATTCTCGGTGCTGATGGGCGATATGGTCGAGCCGAGAAGAGAGTTCATAACGAAAAATGCAAAGTTCGTCACGAACCTTGATATATAACAAAGGTCACGAACGAAAGGAAAAGCGAAATCAATGGAACACAATTATAAAAGCCAGGATATAGAATTTCCGCTCCAGAAGATAGAGCTGCGAGATATGGAAAAGGAGATAAAGACCTCCTTCATCGAGTATTCGATGAGCGTTATCACCTCGCGTGCTCTGCCTGACGTAAGAGACGGAATGAAGCCGGGTCAGCGAAGAATAATGTACGCAATGTACGAGGATAATCTGACCCACGACAAGCCCTTCCGTAAGTCGGCGACGACAGTCGGTAACGTGCTCGGTAGATACCATCCACACGGTGATTCGGCAGTTTACGGCACGATGGTAAGAATGGCGCAGGACTTCTCGCTCCGCTACCCGCTCGTTGAGGGCCACGGTAACTTCGGTAACGTCGACGGCGACGGCGCGGCGGCATACCGTTATACAGAGGCTAGAATGTCGCGTATCGCGGCACACCTTATGGGAGATATCGAGAAAAAGGTCGTACCGATGGTGCGTAACTTCGATAACACCCGTGACGAGCCGACGGTCCTTCCCTCGCGTTTCCCGAACCTGCTCGTTAACGGATCGGTAGGAATCGCGGTCGGTATGGCAACGAATATTCCTCCCCACAACCTCACAGAGGTGATCGACGGAATAGTTTATAGAATAGACAACCCCGAGTGTACGGTCTCCGATCTTATGATGTTCATCAAGGGTCCCGACTTCCCCACCGCCGCTATAATCTACGGCTCGAGAGGAATCCGCGAGGCGTACGAGACCGGCAGAGGTAGGATATACATAAGAGCACGCGCCGAGATAGAGGACGCGCACAGACGTATCATCTTCACCGAGATCCCCTATATGGTAAATAAGTCGATGCTCATCGAGAGTATTGCAAACCTCGTTAAGGAAAAGAGGATCGAGGGCATCACAGCACTCCGTGATGAGTCGGGACGAGGCGGCATGAGAATCGTCGTAGAGTACCGTAAGGATGCTAACGCCGAGGTCATTCTCAATCAGCTTTATAAGTATTCACAGCTTCAGGATACCTGTTCCGTGAATATGCTTGTTATCGACGGAGGCGAGCCTAAAACGCTCAATTTGCCAAGTATACTTGACAAATATATAGGTTTCCAGAAGGAAATCATTGAAAACAGAACGAGATTTGATCTCGATAAAGCACTCAAAGAGATACACATTCTCGAGGGATACAGAATTGCTACGGACAATATCGACGAGGTCATCTCGATAATCAAGAAGAGTGAGTCGATCCCTGCAGCAAAGGAGAATCTCTCCGAGCGCTTCGGTCTTTCCGATGCTCAGGCACAGGCTATCGTCGAGATGACTCTCGGTAAGCTCTCGGGACTCGAGAGACAGAAGGTCGAGGAAAGACTCACGAAGCTCGAGGCGCTCTGTAAGGAGCTGCGCGAGATACTCGAGGACGAAAATAAGCTCTGTGAGATACTCAAGGGCGAGCTTGAGGAGATCAAGCGCAAGTACGGCGACGAGCGTCGCTCCGAGCTCACCGAGGCTACCGAGGAGATCGACCTCGAGGACCTCATCGAGCGTCACACCTGCGTTATCACCGTCAGCCACACCGGCTACATCAAGCGCCAGAGAGCGGACGTCTACTCGGCACAGAACAGAGGCGGTAAGGGCGTTATCGGTATGACCACAAAGGAGGACGATTTCGTCGAGGACGTTATTGTAGCGAACAGCCACTCCTACCTTATGTTCTTCACGAACAAGGGTAGAGTTTATGCAAAGAAGGCGTACAGAATTCCCGAGGCGGGCAGAACGGCGAAGGGTACTAACCTCGTCAACATCATCGAGCTCGGCGAGGGCGAGTACGTAACCGCTATCATTCCTATCACCGAGTTCACCGAGGGCGAGTACCTCACGATGGTTACGAAGCTCGGCGTTATCAAGAGAACTCTGCTCTCCGAGTTCGAGTATCAGCGCAAGAGCGGAAAGATAGCAATAAACCTCGACGAGGGTGACGAGCTCATCTTCGTCAGACACACCAAGGGCGACGAGAGCCTCATTCTTGCGACACGTGCGGGACTCGCGGTAAGATTCGACGAGAACAACGTGCGCTCGATGGGCAGAGGCGCAAGAGGTGTTAAGGGTATCACGCTGGTAGGTGACGACGTGGTCGTTGGCGTATGCGTGGTAGATCCCGAGAAGACGCTGCTCACCGTAACTGAGCGCGGTATGGGTAAGAGGACCGAGTTCTCCGACTTCCGCGAGATGAAGCACAGAGGCGGTAAGGGCGTCACCTGTCACAACATAACCGAAAAGACCGGAAAGCTCGCGTCTATAATCGCGGTAGCTCCCGATGACGATATCATGCTGATAACCAACGACGGTACTATAATCCGTACCTCGGTCAGCGGAATAAACGTCTACTCGAGGACCGCTGGTGGAGTCATCATAATGAGACTTGACGAGGACGCATGCATCAACAACGTTGCTCGCATCGAGCCCGAGGAGGAGATCGAGAAGCAGAGCGCCGAGGTTGAGCGCGAGCTCGAGAATATGCCCGCTCCCACACCGAAGGAGAACGTAGAGGAAGATGACACGGCACCTGAGCGTGCAGAGCTCTCCTCCGATGAGGAGTCCTTCTGATGCGGGGCAGGATAAGGATAGTATCACTTCTCTTACTTATAACGGTGCTCTTCTCTCTCACCTCGTGTGAGAAAGACAGAGAATACGACGAGGGCGAGGTCTTAGCTGTGGCAAAGACTCTCATAGAGCTGTCGATACCGCTCAACGAGATCTACTACGGTAAGGGACTCGACTACAATGAAGACGACGGCATCGGCGCGTATAAGCGTGCGACCTCTCACACTCTTATGAAGTACGGGATAGATACTATTGACGATCTGCGCGCGAAGACGCGCGAGGTGTTCTCTGACAGTATGTCGCTCTCACTTTTCGGCATGGCTCTCGACCCGATATACAGCGGTGAGAGCATCGTCGGATACCGCAGATACTATCAGGAATACGACGAGGACGGAAATCCCACGACCATAATGGTCAGGGCGAACTACGAGCATTTCGCCTCGGGTGTGATCGAGTACCGTGACGGGATCACGGTAAAGGACGTCGAGGGAGAGATAATAATTCTCTCGGTGCCCGTCACTCTGACGCGTGAGTCGGACGGAAAGACACGCGACACCGAAATAGAGGTCAGGCTGATCGAGGAGGCTGACGGCTGGAGGCTTCACTCCGACACGTTTGCAGTCTACAACGACAGCAGTGACAGATACGATGAATTAAAATAAAAAAATAAAATAAAAAGTCCGCCCTCGAGGCGGCAAGGAGGATTTACCATGACATTCAAGGAAAAACTCGTGATACTCAGAAAGATGAAGGGACTCACTCAGGACGATTTCGCAAGCGCAGTAGGCGTTTCGAGACAGGCAGTTTATAAGTGGGAATGCGGTCAGTCCTATCCCGAGGTACCGAAGCTTATCGAGATGAAGCTTCTCTTCGGTATCTCTCTTGACAACCTTCTTGACGACAACTACGATATTCCTCTTCCCGAAAAGAAGAAAAAGAGAATTTCCAGAGCCGTTAAGGAAAAGATCGAGGCATCGGTTGACAGCACCACCGCGGCAGCAGCTCCTACGAGCGAGGTTATGAGCGCGGTTGCAAAGGCAATCGAGGTTAAGGATGAGGCTCCCAAGGCAGCTCCCGCACCCGCAGCAGCACCTGCTCCCAAGGCAACTCCCGCACCTGCAGCAGCACCTGCTCCTAAGGCAACTCCCGCACCCGCAGCAGCACCTGCTCCCAAGGCAACACCCGCACCTGCAGCAACACCCGCACCCGCAGCAGCACCTGCTCCCAAGGCAGCTCCCGCACCCGCAGCAGCACCTGCTCCCAAGGCAACTCCCGCACCCGCAGCAGCACCTGCTCCTAAGGCGGCACCTGCACCTGCAGCAGCACCTGCTCCTAAGGCGGCACCTGCACCTGCAGCAGCACCCGCACCCGCAGCAGCTCCCGCACCTGCAGCAGCTCCCGCTCCCGCAGCAGCACCCGCAGAAGAAAAGGCTACCGAGAAGAAGAGTGGCTTCTTCAGCTTCTTCAGAGGCAAAAAGTAATCAAAAACGCGGTACAAAGCTTTTGATACCGCTATACGGATCTACAGTTTTTGCACTTTCGGAAAAAGCCGCGCAAATTGTATGATCCACACACTTTTTGGTATAAAACCCCGTAATTTGACAACAAACGATTACATATTGTCGCATTTTGATAAATAATGCGAAGAAAATATTCTCTCACGGTGAATATATTTTTCTAGCTACTTCATAATTTACGTAAGGGTATTCAGCTACCCGACAGTAAAAACCGAAGGGACGTATATCTTGTGAGGGGATGTCAGAAGAAAGTAATATTTCTGAAGGATACAGGCAGTCATCTGTTTGATGAGGCGTACTTTATCGTAAGCCGCGCCTGTGAGGAGGCCTCTATTCCGGAGGCTGATATGGTGTTCGAGGCGAACCGTATCATAGAAGAAAGCCTCAACGTACACGGCCCCGGGCGAGGGGGAAGGATATTCGGGCGGGCGATCACCCATCTCCTACCCTTTCTGCTCGGGGTATTATTTACCGCGATAGGCTTTATCGCATACAACGTTTTATAAAGTAGAAAGCAATAGAAAAATTACAATATGAAAAAAGAAGCAAAAGAAAGAGTAAAAGGGGGAAAACTCCGTATCGTCTCTCTCGGCGGTCTTGGTGAGATCGGTAAGAATATGACGATGCTCGAGTACGGTGACGATATTATCGTTATCGATGCCGGCATGGGCTTCCCCGAGCGAGAGATGCTCGGTGTCGACCTTGTCATTCCCGATATATCGTATCTTATCAAAAATGCGGATAAGATACGCGGAATTCTGATCACTCACGGTCACGAGGACCATATCGGCGCTATCCCCTACGTGCTCCAGCAGATAAACGTTCCGATATACGGAACGCGCCTCTCCCTCGGCATCATTGAGGGCAAGCTCGACGAGAATCCGCCGGACTATGACCCCGAGCTCTACACGGTGGAGGCGGGCGACGTAATAAATCTCGGCGTGTTCAAGGCGGAGTTTATTCACGTGAATCATTCCATCGCCGATGCCTGCGCGATAGCGGTGAAGACGCCCGTGGGTACGGTGTTCCATACCGGTGACTTCAAGCTCGACGTATCACCGATCGACGGCAAGATGATGGATATTACCCGTATCGGTGAGATCGGCCGCGCGGGAGTAGAGATACTTCTTTGTGAGTCGACCAACTCGGAGAGTCCGGGATATACTCCCTCCGAGCGCACCGTCGGTTCGTCTCTCGAGCGCATCTTCACACAGTATGAGGACAAAAGGATCATCATTGCGACCTTCTCCTCTAACGTACACAGAGTACAGCAGATCATCGATGCGAGCGCACGCCACGGCAGACGTGTCGCAATTCTCGGCAGAAGTATGGTAAACGTGATCGGTGCGGCGGCAGAGCTCGGATATATCGAGCTACCCGACGACGTGCTGATAGACATTAGCGAAATAAAGAAATTTCCCGCAAATCAGATAACCCTCATTACGACGGGTAGCCAGGGCGAGCCTATGTCGGCGCTTTACCGAATTGCCTTCGGTGAGCATGATAAGGTAAAGATCACCTCGAGCGACGTCGTAATACTCAGCTCCAGCGCGATTCCCGGAAACGAGAAGCTGATAGGCTCGATCATCAATGCTCTTGTGAAGGGCGGCGTGAAGGTCGTGCACGACTCCACCGAGGACGTTCACGTATCCGGTCACGCAAGACAGGAGGAGCTAAAGCTCGTTATGGCGCTCACAAAGCCGAAGTACCTCATGCCGATCCACGGTGAGTCGAGACATCTCTATGCAAATAAAGAGCTCGGTGAGTTTATGGGAATACCCGCAACGAATATTTTTATATCCGAGATCGGTAAGGTGCTCGAGATAGATAAAAAAGGCGCGCGCTTCTCGGGAACGGTCCCTGCGGGCAGAATACTCGTTGACGGAAGCGGCGTCGGTGATATCGGTAGCGTGGTGCTTCGCGACAGAAAGCATCTTTCCGAGGACGGTCTCGTCGTAGTCGTTGCGACGGTGGATATGAATGGCGGCTTCGTAGTATCCGGTCCCGATATCGTGTCGCGCGGCTTCGTCTACGTAAAGGAGTCGGAGGATCTTATGCGTGAGGCTCGCAAGATCTGCGAGGATGCGCTGGAGCGCGGTGTGAAGAAAAAGGTGCGTGATTTCACGAACATCAAGAGCTTGATCCGCGACGATCTCGCAAAATTCATATATAAGGAAACCAAGCGGAAGCCTATGATACTTCCCGTAATAATGGATATATGATATACGTAATAATCGCTCGAAAAAGCGAATTAGTAGGGGGGCGTGTTAAAAAATACGCCCCTTTGCTACCAAAAAGCGCACTTGAATACATCAAATCGGCAAAGAATGAAAAGACGCACGACGAAAGAGTTGCGGGATATACTCTTCTGACACTTTCGCTCATGGCAACCGCTACGAATGTCGGCGAGAGAATCGATACTGCCGCTATAGATATAAACGCTGTAGCCGAAAAAAGCGTGATAGATGCGACCGACATAGAAATAAACACCGCGACTGACATAGAAATAAACACCGCGATCGGCGCGAATAAATCCCAAAAAATGCGACACTTTCCCCGACTTGACCTGACAGCTATCGAAAAATACACTGCAATTCTTCAAAATGTTGAAATAACACGCGCACCGAATGGTAAGCCGATGCTTGTCGGCTCGGACATCCATTTTAATATATCACATAGCGGCGATCTCATTGTGCTCGCGATGTCCAATGAGCGAGAGGTTGGTGTCGACGTGCAGGAAAATATCGACTCAGCACGCGCCGCAAGGCTTAGTGGGCGCTACTTCACCAAGCCTATCGTAACCCATCCGCTATCCGATGCTAAATATTTTTACATATCCCAAACCGATCGCAGTGTAGATTTTGTCTTTATGGATAAAAAAACGCCCGACTGCATTCTTGTCCCGAGATCACAGAATGAATATACAGATGTCTGGACTGTCGGCGAGGCGATACTGAAATGCGACGGCAGAGGCTTTGAGGCGATGACACAGCTTGATGAGATTGCTGGGACCGCTATGACGGATACCGTAAACCTGATCCTCGACGGCAAACGTTATTCCTTGACCGTTGCGGTACGAGAGAACTGATGCCGGACAGCAAACGTTATTCCTTGACCATTGCGGTACAAGAGAACTGATACCGGACGGCAAACGTTATTCCTTGACCGTTGCGGACGAGAGAACTGATACCGGATGGCAAACGCTTTCCCCTAACCGCTTCGGTACGAGAAAGCTGACGCGATCTCTGAAATACGCGATACATCGACAAACGTTGACCGATATTTTATGCTCTACGCTTCACGCATTTTTGATTTTTTTAAAAAACAAAACGCACAAAAACACCCAATTTTGTAAGTTTAAGTTTACAAAATCGGGTGTTTTGTTTTAAAATAAATGCTTTGCGTAAATCTTTAAAAATCAAAATGCTAATATATTATTGATAAACGTCAGTATCTCCGGCATTAAGAACATGATACAAACGTAAATTGCGGCGAGCATGACGGCAAACAAAACGTTTGACAGCGCGGTCGGTGCGGATGCCTGAGCGATTCGTGCACAGCTTTCCTCATCTTTTATGTAGAGCGGCAGAGTGGCGCGTGAAGGCTCGGTTAGCTTGCCCTTATTTTTCTTTTGCTTTTCAACGTACTCCTCATAGGTGAGCTTTTCTTCACCGACGACGGCAATAAGCTTCCCTACTCTGCCGTTATTCTCAATAAGACGCTTGATGCCTCGATTTGCTCCGAGACCGAGCTCTGCCAGCGTTTTTGCACTTGCCTCGCTGTTCGCTTTGTGTCGCGTGAGCTTCTTCACGAGAGTGGATAAAAGCTGACGGTTGTGATTGACGAGAACCGAAGCGATAATTATTCCCACCGTAATAAGAAGCAGTATTTTGTTTATCTCGAGGTCTATTCCGATGTTTTTGTAGTCGTTAAGGTTGATTTCTATGTATTTTTTGAAAAAATTCATAAATTCTCCGTTGTTTGCAAAATTTCGTCGGTGTGCCGACGTTACCACGATAATATTTTACTCATACGGAGTAAACAAATCATCAAGAAAGTATAACGAAACGTTAAACTTTTTATGCCGTCAGATCTCCTCCAAAAACTCACCGCCGCAGAGAAGCTTGAGAAGCTCGTCGAGGTCCTCATTGTCCTCATAGGAAAGCGTAAGAGTTTTTCTCTTTCCTCTGCCCTCGATCTTGCACTTTCTGCCGAGGCGCGTCTGCACGCGAAGCTCGAGATCTCTGAAATAATCGACGAGAGGTGCGTTTTCCTCGACGGGATCGGGCTTTTTCGGCTTATTCATACGCTTGACTTCCTCCTCGAGCACACGCACCGAGAGGTCCTCTTCTACCGCGCGCTGAGCGAGAAGTATCATATTATTCTTATTTTTAAGACCGAGAATGGTTCTCGCGTGACCTGCGCTGAGCTCTTTAGATGCAACGAGGGTCAACACCTCGTCGGGCAGATCTAAGAGGCGGATCATATTCGCGATCGCGCTTCTGCTCTTGCCGACCTTTACCGATAGCTCCTCTTGGGTCATATCGAACTCCTCGGCAAGCGACTTGTATGCGAGCGCCTCCTCGAGCGGATTGAGATCCTCTCGCTGAATATTCTCTATCAGAGCGATCTGTGCCGCTTTTTTGTCGTCTTTATCGAGCACTATCGCGGGGATCTCGGTGAGACCTGCGATCTTCGAGGCTCTGAAACGGCGCTCGCCGGCGATGATCTGATATCTGCCGTCACCGTATTCACGGACGAGAATCGGCTGAAGAAGTCCGTTCTCAACTATCGAATCGGCAAGCTGCTCCAAAGCTTCCTTGTCGAAATATTTTCTGGGCTGGTCGCTCTTGGGGTCAACCATCGATATTTTGAGATTCGAAATATTGCCCTCTGTGCGAGTTTCCTGCTCGCTTAATGCGTTATCAAGAAAAATCGCATCGAGACCTCTTCCGAGACCGCTGTTCTTTTTAGCCATGATCTGATCCTCCGTCCATTAAATAGCCATACACCATAATTATACAACTTTTCGCGTTGCTTTGCAATAATAATCTGTAAAATATTTAAAAATGTTACGAAAAAATGCAAATGCGCTTAGAAAAAGCGGTTTTTGCTATGATAATCGGAAATTCTTTTGTATTGACATTACTTAATTAGCGTTTATTTAGAATAATAATCCTTTATTTAATAGAAATGGAACACTCTATTGCACAAAAAAACGGTAAAACAGAATTTTAAAATGCTAAAACGACGAAAAAGCCGATAAGTGGGGAATGTATTTTGAAAAATATAAAAAAATAAGAATTATAGATAAAAAAATAAAACATTTTTATAAAAATATCGAAAGTTTGGCGAAAAAGTGGGGGAATATATTTTAAAAAGAAAACTAAAATTATATAAAATAAACGGATAATATGAAAAAATGAAACTAAAAAGCGGTAAGATAATGCGTATAGAGTATAACGTTTGAAAAAAACGCTGACTTTAAATACAAAAAATAAATAAAAGTGGAGTATGAGATACTGAAAAAATACAAAAATATAAAAATAAGTGGGGAATAATGATTAATATCTAACCAAAAATATATTTAAAAGTGGGGAAATAGTATCAAAAAGCAAGATACAAAAAACACAAAACGTAGACAAATAACAAAATATGGTAATTTAGAATAATTCTAAAAAATTCTCAAAAAAATAGCCCTAGATAAAAAAACGCCGAAAAAATAAAAAACGATTTACAAAAAATCGCCAAACCACGCCCCAAAACGCCCGAAAATACCCCTGAAATACGAAAAAAGCCACGAAATCGCCGTAAAACGTAGCCACGAAATCGCCTGGAACGCAGCGACAAAGTCGCCTGAAAACGCATATAAGCCTTAATTTAACGCTTCTTTTGACAAATACGCCACACATATCTCGAAAAGTAAGCTCTGCGAGCTTTTTACCCTTTATTCACTTACGAATGCTACGTTCACGGCGTCGAAATTCCTCAAAATCCCTAAAATGCCGCCTTACAGATGCAAATATGGTGTTAAGGGAGCTTCTGAAACGGTGGAATCTCCTTTGTAATATCTTCGGTAACCGGAAGCTTTATGGCTAAACTATAATCTTGATCGATAGACTGCTTTTCTGACGGTTCGTTCTTCTGTCTTACTTTGTTTTTTACATTTAATGAGTGCTCGGCTATACAATACCGCTTTCGCAAAATGTATACAGCTCTATCTAGTCCATCACCTAGCCGCACTTGCTGTCATAATGACAAAAATGCGACACGTGCTCGGTTTTGTAAATCAAACTTTACATTTTTAATAATACGATCGCTATATTGCACATTCTGCAGGAAAAACGCCTGACCGCATTGTAAAACATTGTTTACATTATGTACTAAAAACGCAAATATGACAACTATAATTTACATATTAGCGTTATTTTTGCTTGAAGAAAGAAAAAAGAAGGATCCGCAAAACGCGGATCCTTTCGAGAAAAATTAAATTCTTAGCATAAGTTCCTTTGCAACTGCGGCGTACTCGAGCGAGCCTTTACCGTAGGGGTCGTGGTAGCAGATAGGCTCTCCGTATCCGGGTGCCTCCGAGATTCGAACCGTTCTTGAAATAGGCACTCGGAAGAGCTTGTCTGCGTAGTATTTCTTCAATTCTGCGACTACCTGACCTGTCAAGGTGAGTCTGCCGTTATACATCGTGAGCAGAATTCCTACCACCTGAAGCGTGGGATTGTAGAGAGAGCGGATCTTCTTTACCGTGTTGAGCAGCTGTGACATTCCCTCAAGTGAATAGAATTCACACTGCATCGGTATCACGACTCCGTCGGATATTGAAAGTGCCTTGACGGTGAGCATGCCGAGCGAGGGTGGGCAGTCGATAAATATGTAATCGTAATCGTCCTTTATCGAATCGAGCGCGATCTTGGTAAAGTTTTCACTGCTCTCCTCGAGATCGTAGAGCTCAAGCTCCGCACCCGCGAGGTCGATGTTTGCGGGAACGACCGACAAATTCTTGAAATTCGTCTTTATGATCGCGTCCTTGATGTCACATCTGCCGATTATGACGTCGTAGATGGTATTTTTGATCCTGGATTTTGGTAGTCCGAGTCCGCTCGTCGCGTTTCCCTGAGGATCCATATCGATCATGAGCACCTTTTTGCCTTTGTTCGCGATCTGTGCTGATATATTTACGCAAGAGGTGGTCTTGCCAACTCCGCCCTTTTGATTTGAGAACGATACAACCTTTGCCATCATTACCTCCGACGTGCGATCATTGCGCGCCGCACGCATATTTTTCTAAAATATATTATACAGTATTTCTCCTCGCTTGTCAATACGAAAAGCGCCGAAATGCGCCGATTTTGCACCGCTTCCCCGCCACTAAATAACGCCCGAGGCACGCCGCCTTTCATCTTTTTTGTATAACGAAAACTACGCGATAGTCGCGTGGTTCAAAAGAGGCAATTGCCGATAAACATAATGCAAATATAAATCAGCGCAAAATGTTTTTGCGTCAAAGGCTCCCTTGTGTAAAGGGAGGCTAAAATATCGCGCGAGCATTAAGGCTCCCTTTGGGAGGGAGCTCCGCTTCAAAGCGGTGAGGGAGCAAGCGGGCGTTAGAGTTTTCGTTTGCACACAGTAGGTACTCAAGACGAAGGTCGGGCTACGCGCAGGCTCTCTCCACCGCCACCGCGCCACCCCAAAACTGCGCAATGCTCGTTTCGGGGAGCCCCGAACGTGGTCCCCCTCTGTCTCGCTGCGGCTCGGTCACATTTCGGCTCTAACAGTCCATCGGACTGTTATTCACTACCGAAATGCCGCTTCGCTACCCAGAGGGGAAGGCTAATACCGCGCGAGCCTCGGCGAGCATAAAACAATCCCTCCGTCACGGCAAGCCGTGCCACCTCCCGCAGATGCGCTTTGCGCTTCTGCACCACAAAGGAGGCTTTTTGTTTAATCCCGCTTCTGCGTTTATTTTTTACGTTTTTCCACTTTTGTCACCGTCAGTACGCCCCCCTCGACCTTGAACGAGATCTCCATATCGGCGTAGCTCATACCGTATTCGGCATCGCCGTCAGCCTTGTACTGCGGTCTCGGATCGCCCTCCAGTACGGTTATGAGCGATTCGCGCTTATCAATAGGCACTCTCGCCATCAGCTCCTCGGGCACTGCGACCTCGAGCTTGTAGTCACGTACTCCGTCGGAGAAGCCGCCGAGCGCATCGGGGTGACTGTCGGTGTAGGCGAGATAGGGCTTTATATCGTAGATCGGCGTGCCGTCGAGGATATCCGCACCTGCGACTATCAGCACGTCGCCCTCACTCTCGGTGTGCTCGATACCGATAAGCCTTACCGACGAGAGCCCGATCGGGTTAGGTCTGTAGGGCGATCGCGTCGCGAACACGCCGACACGCTTGTTACCGCCGAGCCGAGGCGGTCTGACCGTCGGAGACCATCCATCGCGCTTTGCCTCCGAGAACTCCCAGAGCAGCCACAGATGCGAGTAGCCGTCTATTCCGCGCAGAGCCTCGGGCACTCTGTATTCCGGCAAAAACACGACACGCCCCCGGGTATTTTCACAAATTCCGCTCTGTCTGGGTATTCCGAACTTCTCGTTGAAGTCGGTATGAATATGAGCAATTATCTTCACGGGCCACCTCACGTAAATTTCATTTATTATAGTATACTACAAAAAAGATCGCGGCGCAAGTCCTAATTTCAGACTTGCGCCGCTTTTTGCGTTATGCTTTTAGTTATTAGCGATTATGCCGCGGGAACGTAGGTAACGTAGTAGTTCTCGCCGCTTGTGCCATCGCTGAAGTTGTACTCATACTCGCCGCCATTCGGAGTAACAACTACCGTATAGTCGCCGTTTATGGTGTAGTCGCCGCCGTTGCCGTTTATAACGTAGTCGCCGCCGGGATAGGAGGGATTGATAACGATGTCACCGCTCATATTGCCACTGTTTCTGACCGCCATTGCAAGGTCGTGGAACTCGTCGTATGCTTCGCGGAGCTCCTCGTTATAGATAGCGTTGAGTATCGCATCGTAGAGCTCGTTATAGAGCGCGTGCTGCTCATCGGTGATCTCGTAGCTAAGCTTGAGGTTCGCCCAGGTGTTGTTCATATCGGAAAGATATCTCTCTCTTCTTTCCTCGTCAGCGGGAGTAGCAAGAGAGCCGTCGGGGAGGATGAGGAGAGTCTCGCCCATCGCATCGAAGGTGATGGTGCCTGCCTCGAGGTCGAGGGTCATCGTAATGGTAACGTAGCCGTAGTAGTAGGTAACGGTACCGTCCTCGTTCTTATCGTAGTCCATCATACCGCCGTACTTAACGAAGTACTCACCCGCGCCGGTGTACGTGCCGAGGAAGTGCATCTCGATCTCGTCGTATACGTAGCTTGCGATCACGTTCTCGGAGGGGATATACTGATCAAAGGTAGAGGTATCGAAATCTACCTGATAATATACGTCAACACCGTCGATGTTAAGCACGAGTATACCGTCATCGGAGAGAGTGTAGAGCAAATACTCGCACTCATCGTCCCACTCGGTCCAGACTGCAGCGTAGCCGTTGTCGAAGGTCTCAACGTAGGTGATACCGAAGCAATAGTCTACGGTAGCCATATTGAAGGTATCGAGCATCTCTGCACCGTCCATATTAACGGTAACGCGAATGTCGACGTAATAGACAGTGTTGTAGCCATACTCGGGGTTATCGAAATACACATTTACGCAGTAGTACTCGTCTACAATATCAAGAACGTCGGGCAGGTTTCCGCAATCGATCATATCGACGGAAACGTAAACCTCCTCGGTCTCGCCGTTAGAGTAGTGAACGATAAAGTAATAGTTATTCAGGATATACTCAACTACCTCCTCGCGAGTAGCACCTGCAGCTACTACGTAGGTGTTGTGATTTGAGAACTCAACGTAGTTGATATATACCTCGGACTCACCGCCAAAGTTGCGGATAGCATCCTCCATGATGTTGTGGAACTTCTCGAGATGTGCCTTAGCCTCGGAGGCGTCGATAGCTTTTTCGATCATATGGCGGAACTCGTTGTACATATCAACGTAAGCCTCGTAGAGGGTCTTGTCGCCGATGGAGGTGTAGTGCTTCCACATATCGTCGATCTCACTAAGGTAAACGGAAGCATCGAAATCAATTCTGCCCTGCGCTCTGACCTCTTCGATGATCTCGTCGAGCTGATTTGCGATCGCCTCTACGTCATGGTAGTAGGTCGCAACGGAGAGTGCGGCGTGAAGCTCCTCGAACATAGCCTGATACTCGGTTACGTCGTAGCCGCTTGTGCAATTGTACCAATAGGATGCCATCTGATCCATGAGCTCGGTTCTGTACTCGTCGGTGAGAAGGATGTGAGCATATCCGTCAGCACCAAGCTCGAGATAGCCCGCCTCGGGTCCGTAGAGATCCTCGGGGAAGTAGAGAGTCATCTGTTCGGGATCGTAGGAGAGCTTAACGGTTACGCGAACCTCAAATACGGAGTAAGAGCCGTCGGGGTTGGTGTGTTCTTCGTGAGCGTAGTTAAATACGAATACGTCGCCGTAGCTGTCGGCGTCGCCGTAAACGACGATATTAAGCTCAGCATCAAGAAGATCGGTGCAGAGAATGTACTCGCCGATCACGTCACTCTCGGGAATATATATCGCAAAGGTGCCGCTTTCATCGTTAACCGAGAAGTATGCATCGATGCCCTCAACGGTAACTGCGAGGATTCCGTCCTCGAAGCGGTATGCACAGATAATCTCGTAATCGCTATCGGTGTTTACGTAGAGGTAGCCGTTGTCGTAGAGGTCAACAGACTCCGCGCCCTGGAACATATCCTCCTTGGTTGCCGCCTTGTAGGAGGTAACGTAATTTGCGTTGTCCATATTAACGGTAACGCGAACGCCGACGTAGCAGTAGTATTCGCCGCCGTCCTTTGCAACGTATCTGATCTCAACGTTATAGTACTCGTCGATGTTCTCAAGTATCTCGGGCATACCGTAGGTGTAGATCATATCCTCGGTGATGAAAACGTACTCGATACTGCCGTCGGAGTAGCATACTCTGATCCGATAGTCTTCCATGATCTTAGAGATAACGTCGTATGCGCTCTGACCCTGACCGATCTTGAGAGTCTCGTAGCTCGAGATCTCAACGTAGCTGATATATACCTCGCCGTTGTTTTGGAAATCTTCAGATGCCATTTTGAGACGGACTAAGAACTCATGACAGATCTCTTTAGCCTCATCTCTGGAGGAGGCGGACTTGACACGTTCGTAGTAGTCATAGTAGATGTAGCTGTACTTTTCCTCAAACTCCCAACCGAGCATCTTTACGTAATTATTCCACTCGTTGTCGATCATATTGAGGAATTCGTCTTTATAGTCGTCGCCTGCGCTTCTGATCTCATCTATGAGATTTCTGAACTGCTCGTAGATCTCGTTTGCATCGTTATAGAGATGCGTCTCGGACATAGCGTTGTAGAGCTCATCGAAGCGCGCCTGATACTCGGAGAGCTCGTAGCCCTCGTCGTACAGAAGCTCATTCCAGATGCTCTGCATATCGTCTAGTATCTGCTGAAGCTCGTCTGCGCTGAGACCGCGCTCGAGAGTATTGCCGTCCATAATGTAGAAGGTACCCATAGGATAGAACTCGATGGTTCTCGCCTCGAGGTCAACGTACATCTTGGTAGTAATGTAGTCGAAGACGTGCTGTATCTTGCCGTTTTCATCGTAGTAGTTTTCAACGGGACCGCCGTACTTAACGAAGTACTCGCCGGCACCGGTGTACTCACCGAGAACGGTGAGGTAGATGTAATCGCGGAAGGTGTACTCACCGATGATGCCGAGCTCGTATGCATCGTGATACTTCACCATAGTGGCAGTCTCGGGATAAACTACGAAGTATACGTATGCTCCATCCGCGCCAATGCTGAGCAGATCATCCTCGAGAATGTAGGTGAGAATATCGTCGCCGCCGTCGTTATAGTACATGATTGCACAGCCGTTGTCGTAGAGCTCGAGTCTCGCCATATCCATAATGTGGTCAACGTAGCCCGCAGGGAACGTGTAGGTGTAGAGAAGCACTGCCGCATCCATATTGGGAACTACAGTGATGTAGATGCTCATGCCGTAGCCGCCGTGTGCGGTCTGGAGGTTAACGTTTACGTAATATGAGTTGCCGATGCCAACGAGTGCCTCGGGAAGATTGTCTGTTCCGAGCATATCCTCGGTGATGTAAACGATCTCGCTCGTGCCGTCGGAGTACTCGAAGGTAACGTAGCACTCAGAGGTGATGAGATCAATGACCTGTGCGTAGGTCGTGCCCTCGTAAACCTCGAGATCACGGTTGTTGACGTACCAGTCGGTAACGTATACGTCACTGCCTGCGAACATTTCCTCAACTATCTTGTCGAGACGATGGGTGAATTCCTTGTAGTACATCTCGATCTCGTAGGTCTCGCTCGCCGACTTGATCATATCGATGGACTCCTTGAGGTAGGGGTAAGCCATCTCGTAGAACTTTTCGCCGTAGTTATTATAGTACTCGTTGAAGCGATCCTGAATCTGTTCGATGGCGTTCATCTTGTACTGCTCGAGATCGGTGTCCTCGCCGCCCTGCTCGTAGGAGAGCGAGCCGTCCTCGTTTATGTAGAGGGTCATGCCCGCATAGGAGAGCGTGCCTGCATCAAGGTTGAGCACCACGAGAGTGGTCATATCGCAGTATACGTAGCCGCCCGCGCCGCAGGGACCGTAGCAGAGTGCTACGTTCTGACCGTTGATGTACCAATCGAGAACGTTGAACTCGGAGCGGAGCTCCTCGCCGTCGGGACCGTAGCCGATCATATAATAGCTGCCGAGCACCATAACGTCACCCATAGGGGAATACATTGCGACGCTCATATCCTCATAGAGGGTGAGAAGCATGGGGATCTGACCCATGAAGTCAAAGAGAATAACGTCCGAGTAGTAGCGCTGATAGTAGTAACGGTCGCCTATCTGCTTGCCATCGCAAAGGAACGCGAGGTAGTTATCGGAGTAGAGAGCGATGGTATCGATACCGAATGCGTTGAAGTACTGAACACCGGAAACGTCGTAGTAGAGAGCGTCACCGGGAATCTCGGTGCTGTATATCTCGACAGATGCAGATCCGTAGAAGGTGCCTGCCTCGGTGTAGATGTCAACGCGGAATACGTAGGTCTGAGCGACGCTCGTATCAACGTAGCCGATGGTTACCATCTCGTCGGTGACAGGACCGTAGGTGACAGAGCCGTCACTGTACTGATATGCGATCTGCATACCGTATGCGGTGAGGAGCTCTGCAAGAGACTCGTACTCGGTGTACTGGGGAATTCTGACGGACCAGTTTACGAGCCAAGCCTTCACGAGGGTGATCTCGGGATCAACCGTGCCGGAGGGGGTAACCTCTACGGTGAAGGTGAAGTAGAAGGTGTCGCTGTTCTCGGGAGTGAAGCTTAACGTAATTTCGTATGTGCCGCATACGTTAAGGTCGATGTCGCCGCCCGAAACCACGGTGGCATCACCGGGGTGAACGGTCTCAACGATGCCGTTGGACCAATAGAGCATAATCTTGAGACCCTGTCTGTAGAGGTAGTCTGCAACGGAGGTATCCATACCCATACCGTACTGGGGAAGAGTGAAGTAGTCGGAGCTGATAGTAGCTTCGTAAACGTACACATCTTCGGTATCGGGACCGTCGGTGTATGCCTCATCGCACCAGTCGCACCAGCCGTTGTCGTCAGCGTCGCGGTGGTTGCAGGAGGGAACGTCGGGAGTGCCGCTTCCGCTACCTACGAGAACCTCGTTTATGATGGTAGAGCCATCGGTCATGTAATATGTAAATACGAGATAAGTATCCTCGCCGCGAACAACGAGCTCGGTCTTGATGTCAGCGATGCCGACACCGTCCTCACCGGGCTTACCGTCCTCGCCGGGCTTACCGTCCTCACCGGGCTTACCGTCCTCACCGGGCTTGCCGTCCTCACCGGGCTTACCGTCTTCGCCGGGCTTACCGTCCTCACCGGGCTTACCGTCGGCACCTGCAACGGTACCGAGAGAGGTCCAAGACTCGCCCTTGTCGTAGCTTACGAAGAGCTCACCGTCCTCGAGCTTGAACTCGGGAGTGATACCGTCAGCGCCGGGCTTACCGTCCTCGCCGGGCTTACCCTCGGGACCCTCGGGACCCTCGAGAGCTGTGCCGAGAGATCCGAGCTTAGTCCAGCTGTCGCCATTGTTATAGGAAATGAAGAGGTCTGTGCCCTCAAGCTTAAAGGTGGGGGTAATACCGTCAGCACCGGGCTTACCGTCCTCGCCGGGCTTACCGTCGGCACCGGGCTTACCGTCAGCACCGATCGCAGTATAACCGGTGTCGGTCTCGCCGATCCACCAGTTACCGTTCTCACCTATATGGGGAGTGAGGCCGTTTGCGCCCGCTGCACCGCGGATGCTCTCGAGCCATTCCTCATAGGAGAGAGGTTCCTCGCCGTTCTCGTCAGCGTATGCAGTATACGCCGCGTAAACAACTGCAAAAAGATTGTCATTGTTGCCGGTATCACCGCCGTTATCGCCGCTGGGAGGAGTGGGGAGCGATCCGCCACAGCTTCCGAGGATAACGAGAGATCCAAGAACGAACAATGCGAGAATCAAGGAAGTGATTCTTTGTTTCATTGCGCTAGTCTCCTTTGTATTAATATTTTACTAAATATTTATTTGCGCTTTAGTCATTATAGCACTAGTAATATGGAAAGTCAAGGAATTTTAACAAAAATTAGTAAAATTAACAAATAGAATCAGTCTAAATATGCTCGCTGACGCGAGCGTGATATGTCGCTTGCGCGACGTGATATGCACCTTGCGGTGCGTGATATGCCACTTCGTGGCGTGATATGCTCGCGGTCGCGAGCGTTAAGGTGACACGGATACCCACATAAACCCCAAAAAACGCAAAAAAAGACTGCCCACATCGGGGCAGCCTTATGTAAATATTTCTTTACTGAATTTGTAAACAACACTTTACATCAATATCCGATCAGCACGCCGAAGCCGAGGAACGCTACCGTCAGCACCAGGAGTATCACCTGCAGCTTCCAGGTCCACTTTACCCATTTTGCATAGGATACGTTTGCCATCGACAGCGCGACGAGCAATATGGGGTTGGTCGGTAGGATAACGTCGGTGAAGCCGTCCGCCATACAGTAGGCGAGGATAACGAGAGCAGGGGAGAGACCGAGAGCCGTCGCTATCGGCATGATGATGGGTATGATCAGCATGATCTTCGCCGACGCGGAGCCGATGAAGAACTGCATAAAGAGTATCAACAGGTATATGAGGATTATAGCTAAGAACTTGCCCTTACCGTCGAGGATACCGATAACGTAATTCATTATGGTATCAATGATGCCGCTCTCGGTCATAACGAGCTTGACCGACGATGCGAGTGCTATCATCACGACCGCGGGTATCATCGACACCGCACCTCGGAGTATATAGCGGAACACGTTTCTCTTATGCTCTGCGATGCACATACCGCAGATTATTCCTGCTGTGAGGAAGCTGAGCGCGAGAAGGGGTATCGCGTAGTCGGAGATCGCTCTGACCGTCGCGATGAGGACGAGCACCACCGCCTGCACGATGAAGAATACGAGGTATACCTTGAATATCCTATCGTCCCCCGCCGCCGCGTCACGCGGCTCGGCATCGAGCATTCTGCGCTTCTCGAGGTCGATCTCGTAGCTCGGCGAGAGCTTCGGGTCGCGCTCGATGCGCTTGAGATGTAGCATGAGGAACACGCACAGCACGGCGTATACCACGCCAAAGAATACGACGCGCAGCCAGAGACCCTCGGTGGTATTGACGCCCGACATCTGTGCCGCGAGACCTACCGAGAAGGGGTTGGTTATCGCCGCCGAGAAGCCAAAGCACGCCGCGAGAAGACATGCACCGAGACCCGTCATCGTGTCCATATTCATCGAGAGCATGAACATCACTATGATCGGCAGTAGCGTCACCAGCTCCTCGAACATACCGAAGAAGCTGCCGAAGAGCATGAACACCAGCACCGTCACGCATACGACGGGACCGCCCTTGTTCTTCATCATCTTCATTATTCTGCCGATGAAGATCTTGATGCCGCCCGTTTTCTCGAGCAGATTGAAGACACCGCTCATAACGAGCAGAAATACGCTTATCATTATTACCGTCAGCGCATCGTCGGAGACGAAAACGCGCAGAGGAGCGCTCAGTACCTTGAGAAACGATATTCCGTGCACGGCTCCCTCAACGTAGGAGTCGGTGATTATGATGCCCTCCTCGTCGCGCTCGAATGTGCCCTGCGGGATCATATACGAGAGTGCACCGCTGAATATCAGCACGCACACGAGAATAAGGACGACGGTCACAAATGAGCGCGCGCCGATGTTGGTCATAGGCTTGTCCTGCTCGGACACAGCCTTCTTTTCCTGTAATTTATTCATAAATTAGCTTTCCTTTTCTTCGGGAGCGGATACCTCCGCCGCCTTCAGTATTTCGGATGCGATGTAGTAGTCGACACAGCTTCGCTTCTCCTCGGGCACGAAATAGTATATCTCACGTCCGACGTAGATCTCGAAGTCCTCGCCCGCGCCGAAGAGCAGGCGATATATATCCTTCATAGGGAATAGCTTTTCGACCTCCTCGCCGTCGATGGTACCGCGGTAGGTGAGTCCTGTGCGATCGAGCGTCGCCACACCGCCACCCGCCGTGCGTAGCATCGTGCGTCCGTCGTCGGAGTGCAGCTTCAGCTTGACGGGAGAGGTGAGCGAGTAATTTTCATCATCGAGTATCTCGCGGCGCATCTCCTCCTTCTGCCACTCGTACCATACCGAGAAATTCTCGAACGGCTCCGATCCGACGAAGGAATATCTGTTATCTAGCTCTGCGAGCTTTCCGCACTTATCACAGTAAATCTCGCTGTTTTTGGTCGAAATTGTATACTTTCCTTTACATTTTGGACAAATTGTGAGTATATTCTCGAGTCCCTCGGCAAATCCGCGTCTCTTGTATCTGATCTCGGGACGCGTCTTTATCCACTCAAACTCATCGTAGTAGAGACGCTCCTCGACGCGGCGCCCGATCTCCTCGACCGAGAGTCTTTCGACCTCCTCGGCGGTGAATAGGATATCGAGCTCACAGTCGACGCGCGCACCGCGGCGCAGACCATTGCCCCACTTCGGAGATGCGAAATAGTCACCCGTCATCTTTATCGTGTATATCGGCACGCCCGACTTTTTGAGAAAGGCGTAGGTGCCGGGCTGAATGTCCTCAAATTTACCTGCCGTCGAGAGTCTTGCCTCGGGCATCATCGCGAGTATCTTGTCGTTTTTCAGAACGCGCAGACAGTTTTTCGCACTCTCGAGATCCATCGCAAACATACTCTTCGGGAAGCAGCCGTAGTGTGTGAGCAGCTTCGAGAACCACTTGTGATAGAAGTAGAGACGCGCCACGATGAAATTCGGGCTCTGATGACGGAGCATCGTTCCCGCATATACGAAATCAATGAACGCACCGTGATTGCAGAGCACGATGGAGGGCGCCTCGATCTTACCGCCGACGCGGTTGATGTATCTTGCGCGCACACCGCGGAAGAAGAGTATGCTGCTTGCTATGATATAGGGCGGAATGAGATCGCGTGCCTTGTAGAAGTTGACCGTCGTCTTCGACGAGTGCGGCGGCTTATCTATATAGGCGTTGACCTTCGCAAATATCGTATCGCGCTTCAGAGTAACCGTCACCAGTAGCGCGACGATCGCGACCAATACGATGACAGATATGATCCAGCTCTCTGCTATCGCGATGTGACCGAGACCTACACCGATGCATATCGACGGTATGGCGCCGATCAATGTCGTCAGAATATATCTCGGATACTTCATACCCATGCTCGCGGCGAAAAAGCAGATCATGCCGTAGGGAATGGCGGGCAGATAATAGAGTATCAGGATAACTATCATCAGCTTCGTAGAGCCGGCAACCTTATCCAGACTTACGTGCAGGTTCTTCACGAAATAATCGCGTATTCCGTTACCGAGCAGCTTGTAAAGTATATAAATGATCGTATTACCTACTATGACACCTACGGTACAGCAGAGCAGTCCTATCTGAAAACCAAATGTCAGACCTCCCAGCACCTGTACCGGTTCTGCGGGCAGTACAGGAATGATGACCTGCAGCATAGCGAGCAGTGCGATCGTGATATAGCCTCTCGGACCGAGATCGGCGAGCGTGTCACGTATCTCGTCGCGCGTCATATCCTCGGTGAAGATGCTCTTTATCAGCCCGAGATTGCCGCCCGACAGCATCAGAAACGCGAGTCCGACGAGCAGCGGAATTAGTATAATGACGGTTATCGCTGTAACCTTTTTCTTTTTGTTGATCATAGAATATCACCTCTCGGTCGCCGCGAAAACAGTCGGATATCGGCGACTACGGAAATACAATATACACACATTATACCATATTACGTAACATTTTACAACCCCTAATTTTTTTCGCGCACGTGTGAAGAGCGCAAGAATGCTCTCTATATAGAAATTTCACTTATATTTATATAAAAAGGTAAGAAAACGGTTGCATTTTCTTTGCACATATGTTATAATAACGACGACCTAAGGTCCGAATTTTCGAATTTGTAGGTATAACTTCAACCGAGAGTCCAAATTTGTTCAATTTTGACCGCATATAAAATATCTGAAAACGATTCCGAAAAAGAAGCTACAAATAGTGGAGAATACTGATATGTATACGAAAAATATATGTAAATTTCCGCTTCCCACCTCCGGCGATCATACGCTCACGGTCCGTAGATTTATCAGGGAGGCAAAGGAAGAGGTACTGTCCACCCCCACGAAGCACCCTCACACTCGCATGACGCTGATCATGTCGGGAGAGGCGACGCTCGTTACGGGTAATGAGCGTTTCACGATGCATAGCGGTACCCTCGTCTTTCTTTTCTCGGGCGAGACGAGCTTCGTGGAGTGCAACGGGGATGTCACCTGTATGTATATCGACTTCAATGGTAGCCGTGCCGACGAGCTGATGTGCCGCTTTGGCATCACGCCCGAGAGACGGCTTTTCGAGGGCTTCGACGGACTTATCCCGATATGGCAGGAGAGCCTCGCCAGAGCATCCGAGAGCGCCGTTGACCTCGCGGCAGAGAGCATTATCCTATACACGCTCTCACGTCTCGAGCCCCCCGACGAGAGCCGCAACGGACTTGTCGCACGCATCACCGATATCACCGACGAGCGCTTTTCCGACCCGACCCTCAGCCTCACCTCTATTGCTGCGGAGCTATCCTATCACCCGAAATATATCTCCCACCTCTTTAAGGAGAAGACGGGAACGCCATACTCCGAGTATCTGCGCCTCGTCAGACTGCGCTATGCAACCACTCTCTTTGACCACGGCATCGACTCGGTGAAAAGCGTCGCCATACTCTCGGGCTTTTCCGACCCCCTCTATTTTTCCAGTGTATTCAAAAAGCAGGTCGGCATCTCACCGCGTGAATATATCGAGCGCACCAGGGCGTCGAAGAGTTAACGGCGGTGCTCGATATGCTCGCTGTCGCGAGCGTGATATGTCGCTTGCGCGACGTGATATGCACCTTGCGGTGCGCGATATGCCACTACGTGGCGCGATATGCACCTAACGGTGCGCGATATGCCACTTCGTGGCGCGATATGCTCGCTATGCGAGCGTGGAGCAAAGGGCACTTGACAAGTGAGCGCGCGCAGGTGTATAATGTAGATACAGCAAAATTAACAACGAGGTAAACGATATGAAAAAGCTGTTGATAATACTGATGAACATCATCCTCGCGCTATCTCTCCTCGTCCTCAGCGGATGCGGTGGCGACGAGCAGACCCCCGACGTTGGCGGCGGTGGCGGAGGCGGAAGCACCGATACGGGCGACTGCAGACACAGCTGGGGCAACTGGATACTCACCTCGTCGCAGGATACCTACTGCGAGGACCGCACCTACACCCGTACCTGCACCGATTGCGGCAGGGCAGAGGAGAAGCGGGGTGCTGACGGCGACCACAATTTCACCGTCACTACCGTAGAGCCCACCTGCATCGCAGAGGGATACGATACCCACGCCTGCACTAAGTGCGGCAAGACACTGCAAAAGGATAATTTCACCTCTCCTACCGGCATTCACACGGCAGACAGCTCCGGCTTCTGTACCGTATGTAAGAGGGGCGTTGCTATGACCGAGGGACTTGAGATCGAGATCTCAGGCTTCGGCGGGTATGCCACCGTGGTAGGCTATCACGGCAGCTCCACCGCGGTGAATGTTCCCGCGGAGTACAAGGGAGTACCCGTAACAAGTATCGATTACAATGCCTTCGTCGGCTCGAGTGAGCTTGTGCGTGTCGATATTCCCGACAGCATCACCGACATTTCCCGGTATGCGTTCTCGGACTGTGACAGCCTTGAATACAACGTGTACGAGGGCTGCAACTACCTCGGTAACTCCGATAACCCCTATTATGCTATCATAGGCGAAATAGAGGGAGGATCGGGCGAGATCACGATCCACGAGGATACCGTGCTTATCGCCTGCGCCGCATTTGCCGAAAACGATGCTGTCACCTCTGTGACTATCCCGAGCGGCGTTCGTATCATCGGCGACTACGCCTTCTTCGAATGTGAGAAGCTCACGAGCATCTCTATTCCCGACAGCGTCGAGGATCTGGGTGAGATGGCGTTCTCAGGTAGCGGGCTTACATACAACATCTACTCGGGCAATTATTATCTCGGCAACGAGGAAAATCCCTACCACGCGCTGGTAATATACGAGGATGATTATGACTCGTTTGAACAGAATTCGACTGCGTTGTATCTGCATGACGGCACGGGAGTCATAGCAAAGGACGTGCTGTACTATGATTTGGATAGTAAAAAATGCTACGGCATATACGTCGGTGATGATAACGCGACCTTTAGGTCAATGGACGGCCACCTCTATACCAAGGATGGAAAGACTCTGCTGCGCTATACCGATAGCAAATATTATGAGAACTACGACATACCGTATGACGTCACCGCGATAGGGGAAGCCGCATTCTACGGAATAGACCGTCTCGAGGATCTTTACATACCCGCGAGCGTTAAGAGCATCGGCGGGCAGGCATTCTTAGGTTGCTCCGTTCTCGGTACGATAACCGTCGCCGAGGATAACGAGGTGTATAGATCGATCGACGGCAGCCTCTATACAAAGGATGGCAAAACGCTTCTGTACGTGGCAACCGTCAGTGCGAGCTTCACCGTTCCCGAGGGCGTGACTGCCATTGCCGCCGGCGCGCTGCCATCTTGGCTTGAGAGCCTGACTATTCCCGACAGCCTCGTCCATATCAACGAGGATGAGCTTGCCGCATTCTCAAGTCTTACCGAGATAATAGTAAGTGAAAACAATCCCACGTATAAGTCGATAAACGGAATTCTCTACTCAAGGGACGGTAAAACGCTTATAAAATACCCCTCTTCAAATACCGATACGAGCTTCACTATCCCGTACGGCGTAGAGATTATCGGCGATCACGCCTTCGACAGTGCATTTTACCTCGAGAGCGTTATCATTCCCGACAGCGTTACCGTGATCGGTGACTATGCGTTTAGTTATTGCAATAATCTTACGAGCGTCAGCTTCGGTGGCGGCCTTGTCAGCATCGGTGATTATGCATTCAATTATTGCGATTTTACCGAGATAAGCCTCGGCGATAACCTTGTCAGCATCGGTGACTATGCGTTTAGTAATTGTGATGATCTTACGAGCATCAGCTTCGGCGACAGCCTTGTCAGCATCGGTGCCTATGCGTTCGCTTACTGTCGAAGCCTTAACGGCGTTGATCTGCCCGACAGCGTTGAGCTCATCGGCGACCATGCGTTCGGGGGTTGTAGCTCTCTTACGAGCATCACTATTCCGAAGGGCGTTACAGCCATCGGCGAGGGCGTATTCAGCTCCTGTGGGGCTCTCGTCGGCGTGTTTATCCACGATGACGTTACGAGCATCGGAAACAGCGCGTTCTCCGGCTGTGTCAAGATCTCGAATATTACCTTACCGAGTAGCTTGACGAGCATAGGTGACTCGGCGTTCTCCGGCTGTGAGAAGCTACAGGCAATAACTATTCCCGATGGTGTTACTAGCATCGGAGACAGTGCGTTCTATGGCTGTACGAGTCTTTCGCGCGTCACTATTCCCGAGAGCGTGACGACCATCGGTGACGCGGCGTTTGCCAACTGTACGAGCCTTGCGTCGGTGAGCATCCCCGCAGGCGTTACATATATAGGTAAAGCCGCCTTTGCGAGATGCTCGAGCCTTTACGACATATCCGTCAGCACGAATAACGCGGTGTATCAGTCGAAGAACGGCAGTCTTTATTCGAAGGATGGCAAGACGCTTATTCAGTATGCTATCGGCAGATCTTCTACGAGCTTCAGCGTCCCGAGCGGCGTTGAAACCATCGAGGATTGTGCCTTCCAGTATTGCACGAATCTTCGGAGTGTGAGCATACCCGACAGCGTGACGACCATCGGCTCTCACGCCTTTGGGCACTGCACCTCTCTTGTGAGCATCACTATTCCCGACAGCGTGACGACCATCGGCACTTGCGCCTTTGAGGACTGCACCTCTCTTGTGAGCATCACTATTCCCGACAGCGTTACTGCTATCGAGGACTCAGCCTTCAGCGGATGCACCGGACTTGAGAGCGTGAGTATCCCCGGCGGTGTCACGGAGCTCGGCATTTCTGTCTTCGAAGGTTGCGTGAGTCTTGAGAGCGTAAGCCTCGGAGAGGGTCTTACGTATATCAGCCGGTCTATGTTCTCCGGCTGTACGTCTCTGAAGAACGTGAATATCCCCGACAGCGTAAAGAGGATCGATGCGTATGCATTCTCTGACTGCGACAGGCTTGTGTCTATAACTATCGGAGGCGGTGTTGAGGTCATCGACGATAACGCGTTTAAGAACTGTAATCTCCTCTCGACCGTGATCATCCCCGACAGCGTACAGTATATAAACAATAATGCGTTCCTTGATTGCCTGAGCCTCAATACCGTCTATATCGGCATAGGACTTGAGGTCGTCTACTCGCGTGCGTTCGTGGGATGCCACAATATTGAGACGGTATACTACGCCGGCACACAGGAGGAGTGGGAGGCGATAGATTTCACCAACTACAACGGAAACCTGACGCAGGCAACCATCGTCTACGAGTATTCTCCCAAATAACCGATCAGAATAAAACCAGCACCCGACCGATGAAAAACGGTCGGGTGCTTTTACGTAGCTTGTGATATGCTCGCCAAGGCTCGCTCGATATGTTGCTTCGCAACTCGATATGCACCTTGCGGTGCGCGATATGCTCGCTGACGCGAGCGTGATATGAACCTCACGGTGTGCTGAAAAAACAAAAGCCCCTCGTGGTGAGGAGCTTTCGGTGAATTTATTCTGCTAAAAACGTGTAGGTGTAGACCTCCTGACCTGCGTCGATGAGGTAGAATTCAACCTCGGGGTAGTGGGATGCGATATATCCCTCGATAGCCGATCGCTCGTCCTCGTCGCTCTCCCTGCCGCAGAAGACGGTGAGCATGAATCTGTCGCCGCCCGAGAGCAGGCGGTCGATCAGAGCACAGGTCGCCCCGATGCGCGTTGGCTCTGCAATAGCGATTTCCTTATCAATTATTCCGATCGAATCGCCACAGCAGATCGCAAGACCGCCGATCTCGGTATCTCGTACCGCCGTTGTAACCGATGCACAGACGACGCTCGCTATAGTATTTTCTGCCGCCGCGAGTATCTCTTCGGGCGTGTCGGCGTCAAAATTCATTGTGGACAGTACGGCGTAGCCTGCACCGACGCTTTTAGTTGGAATTACGTGTACGGTGGCACCCGTGTTAATTTCTGCGGCTTGATTTGCCGCCATAATGACGTTGGAATTGTTGGGGAGAATGAACACGTGCTCGGCATTCACACGGCGGGTCGCCGCGAGAAGATCGCTTGTAGACGGATTCTGCGTCTGACCGCCCGCAACCGTCTCGTCGCACCCCAGCTCGCGATAGATCGCATCTATTCCCGCGCCGTTCGTCACTGCGACGACGGCGTATCTTTTCTTCGGCTTTTTGTTTGCATCGGGCTCGCCCAACGCGATCTCGGAGTGCTCGAGCGACATATTTTCGATCTTCACCGAGATGAGCTCGCCGAAGGTAAGCGCGTGCGCTATAACCCTGTCGGGTGTCCTCGTGTGAACGTGTATCTTCACGATGCTCTCGGTCTTGAAGGCAACTATGGAGTCACCGAGCTGCGCGAGGTACTCCTTTAAGGATGCGACGTCGAAATTGTCTATATCACACTTACGGCGCATCAGCTGTACGAGTAGCTCGGTGCAGTAGCCGTAGGGCATCTCGGAGTCTGCGTCAAAGGTCGCTGTAAATGACGCATTTTTCCTCAAATTCTCGACACGGGTCGGCTCTGTCTCGATTTTCTCGCCACTCAGGACGCGGTTTATTCCGTCCATTATATAGAATAGACCCGCACCGCCCGAGTCGACGACTCCCGCCTCACGGAGTGCCGCAAGCCTCTCGGGAGTGCGCTTCACGCTTCGCTTCATCTCACGCACAAGGTCGGAGAAGAGTGAAGAGACTGTGCTCCTATCGGTGATGCGAGATACGGCATATTCGACCGCCTCGCGTGCAACGGTAAGTATTGTTCCCTCGGTCGGCGTCATTACCGATGCGTACGCCTGCTCGACGCCACGCTCGAGTGCGCGCCCGACAGCCGCAGGGTCAGCCTTGTCCGAGTGCTCGAAGCCGCTTGCCACCCCTGCGAAAAACTGCGAGAGTATCACTCCCGAGTTTCCCCTCGCGCCGAGGAGCATTCCGCGAGAGGCCAGGTTCATCACCTCGCCGAGGTCGTCGCTCTCCACTCGTTCGAGTGCCGCGACGCCACTGTCGATCGTCATACTCATATTGTCGCCGGTATCTCCGTCGGGGACAGGGAACACGTTGAGCCTGTTTACCTCCTCGGCGTTTGCGCGCAGCTCGGATGCACCGCCGCGCATCATCTTCGCGAAGAGCAGACCGCTAAGGTACTTGAAGGCACCGCCGTCGTTTTTCTTCTCGCCCTTTTTCTTCGAGCTTTTCTTGTCCTTTTTTGAGGAGCTTGCCGCAGCTTTTTTCTTGGGTGCTTTATTCGTCTTTTTGTCGGGATTTTTCTTTTCCGAGGGGCTCTTTTTCGCCTTTTCCCCATCGGGTATTGCGCCGTCCCCATCCAAAAATAAATTGTTATCCTGCTTCTGCATCTCGACCTCTTATCTCTTGTTACCGAAGAAGAACAGCGCGAGCGTGCCGGGGCCGGAGTGTGCTCCGATAACGGGTCCTACGTCGCATATAAGCTCTGCTGTCATTCCGTATTTGTCCTTTATCATCTTGGCGAGCAGCTCGGCGTCCTCGAGACAGTCGCCGTGAGAGATGTACACCTTTTTCTCGCCGGGTCTTACGGTCTCACCGAGCTTATTCACAAGAGCCGCGAGAGACGCGCGTCTGCCGCGTACCTTTTCAACGTTCACGAGGTGACCGTCGTCGTCCACGTGGAGCACAGGCTTTATACCGAGCAGATTGCCGACGAGTGCCGCCGTGGCGCTGACTCTGCCGCCGCGCTTCAGATATACGAGGTCGTCAACCGTGAACCAGTGGCATACGCTGAGCTTCTCACCCTCGGCGAGTCTGTATATATCGTCGATGGATGCGCCCTCCGCCTTCTTTTCGAGGAGTCTGTCGATGAGCAGTGCGATGCCCGCCGATGCCGCGCGAGTATCTACGGTGAATATTCTCCTATCGGGATATTTGCGTCTCAGCTCCTCTGCCGCGAGGCGCGCGGAGTTGTAGGTCGTGCTGAGAGCCGAGGAGAAGCCGATGTAGATGAGGTCACGACCCTCGCTGACTATCTTTTCGAATTCGCGGATGAAGCTCTCGCTATTGATAGCCGCCGTCTTCGCGACCTCGCCCGAGCGCATTCTCGCATAGAAGTCCGACGTGGACATATCGTCGTTGGTATGTTCAACTCCGTCCTCGAATCTGAACGTCAGAGATGTGTAGGGAACACCCCACGCGTCTGCCGTCTCCCTTGGGAGATCTGCGGATGAATCAGTGAATATTACGTAATCGTTCATATTAGTTTCCTTTCTGCCGTATACAGTACGGCGGCGGTACCGATCATTCGATACGCGCGTCTGTTGCTTGTGCTCGGTTCGATTTACATTTACTCGGGCACTCCGTCGTTCGAGATCCTCTCGAGGTTTTTCGCGATTATCTCGAGCGTGTCGTAGAACTGTTCGAGACTCTCGCGCGGTATATCTCCGCTGACGTTCTCGAGCACGAGCCTCAGTCTCTCGGAGAGTGCACAACCGAGCTCGAGCCCTCTCTCGGTCAACTCGATTTTTACGCGGTAGTGGGTACCCGTGTCGAGTTTTTTGACCACATTCTCGTTCTCCAGTACCACGATCGCACGTGATACGTCCGCCTTGTTTCGGTCGCAGACCTCCGAGAGCTGTGCCGCCGTCATTGCTCCACTACGGTAGAGTGCCAACACGTACTTCGCGTACGAGCCGTGCAGACCAAAGCGCTGCATCTCGCTGTGAGATACCTTGTGCAGATTTTTTGATATTTCCGAGATGATATAGGTAAACCGTGAATAACGTGTCAGCATAAATTTAATGTCCTTTGTATTTGTGAGATGTTGAGTTGTCAACATTCCGTATTATACCACATCTTACAGTGTTTGTCAACCCCACTGTTTTTTTCAACCTAAGCCTGTGACATTTTAGTACACTTTTGTAAAATAAGATATAAAATCGTAAATATTTTCGTTCAGCGTATTGAAATCTCTGCGGGAGTTATGTATAATTAAGTTATGACGCACCGAAAGGTGCAGTTATGATTTGCGCCACCGGCGCAAAGTTATGATGCTCGCGGTGCGAGCGGTGATGATGCACCCTTGGTGCAGTTATGATTTGCGCCACCGCAAAGTTGTGCCTCACGGCGCAGAAAGGAAGACAGATAATTATATGAAGAAGTTCACGCGTGCTATGCACTTCGATTTCCACACGATGCCGGGAATCGAGGGGCTATTCTCGAAATTTGATGCAGAGGAGTTTGCCGACAAGCTTGCGGCGGCTCACGTTGAGTATATAAACTTCACCGCGAGGTGTAACATCGGCTTCAGCTACTACGATACTAAGCTGGGCGTCAGGTACCCCGGTCTCGATCGCGACGTCGTGCGCGAGGTCGTCGACGCTTGCCACAAGCGCGATATCGGCATCTCGCTCTATATGAACGCGGGTCTCAATCACGAGCTCGCGACGAAAAATCACGGCTGGTGCCGTATCGATAAGGAGGGCAGGATCTACCAGCCCAACAAGGTCGATAACTTCTTCCGCACGATGTGCTATAACACGGGATATCGCGATTACGTAAAGGCGGAGCTCGCCGAGCTTCTCGAATACGACGTCGACGGCGTTTTCCTCGACTGTATGGTAACGCGCCCCTGCTACTGTCCCGCCTGCATCCGCAAGATGCGCGAGTGCGGAGTCGACTTCCGTGACGACGCGGCGGTGATAAAATATCAGGACAGCCTGGTCCTCGAGATGTACCGTGAGTTCACCGATATCATTCGCGCACGCCGCCCCGACATATACGTTTACTTCAACAGTAACTTTACCGTCCCGGGACTTCATACCCACGCCGAGGTCGAGTGTCTGCCCTCAAGCTTACATTGGGGAAGCGACTATTTCTTCCCGGCGGCGACCTTCGCGCGCGCACATTACGACAAGCTCGTCTATATGACCGGCAGATTTGCCGATTGCTGGGGCGACCTCGGCGGCATCAAGCCTCTTGAGTCGATGCAGCACGATCTCTACGATGCTATGCTGATGGGCTACGACTTCTCGGTCGGCGATCATCTGCACCCCGTATTCGGTCTTTTCGATGAGGTCATCGACAGAGTAGGGAAGGTCTTCGCAGAGAAGATGCTCTACGAGCCCTACACAAACGGCGCAAAATACGTCTCCGAGATCGCCTTGATGGTGCCTCCCGAGGACTACCGCGCACCCGAGTATCTGAAGGGCGCGGCGAGAATGCTCTGCGAATTGAAGATCCCCTACAGCGTATTCACTCCCGACGACGATATCCACGGCGTGAAGCTTTTGATATTACCTCGCGCACTTGAGGTGACCCCCGAGCTGCATAAGAAGATATTCATCCACGTGGCATCGGGCGGCAAGCTGCTCTTCATCGGTGAGGGTCTCGATATGGTGGCACCTCTCCACGCAGATGCGGCGGTGACCGACATCGCACCCGATCCCTCCGACAACTCCTATTTCGTGACCGAGGAGGGCGGTATGCTCTGGTCCTCCTACAAGCCCTCGCGCCTTATGAAAAATAAGGGTGCAAGAGAGCTCGCGCGCTACGTGTCGGGATACTTCAACCTCGAGTTCGACGGTCTGCAGACCTACTTCTACCGTCCGCAGAATGAGGCTACCGAATACTCCGCGGCGATCACCGACGGCACAGTCGGATATATCTCCTACAACGCCTTCGACGCCTACGCATCGAACTTCCTCCGTGAGAATAAGCTTCTCGTCGGCGAGGTGATCGACAGTCTGTTGCCCGACAGAATGATCGCGACCGAGGGTCTGCCCTCGACCGCCACCGTCAGCATCACCGAGACCGATGAGCATAAGATATTCCACCTGAAGCTCACCTATCCCTCGATCAGAAACGGCAGAGGTATCGTCGAGGATCACGCATATCTTCGTCACGCGACAGCCTCCGTCAGAGGAGAATATAAGGTCTACGCGCTCCCCGAGTGCCGTGAGATCGCCGCAGAGATACGCGACGGCAGAACGCACTTTGCCCTCGACGATATCACCGGCTATGGCGCATTCTTGCTCAAATAATATTTGACGGATTTATATAAAAATAACGCCCCATAGGTGCATTGCCTATGGGGCGTGTCGAGTTTTTGGGGGTTATGTAGCTGCGGTGTATCTGCGGTGCGATCTCATATTCTCGCGACGCCTGTTTTTCTTGCGGCAGACTTTACCGCCTCGGCGACCACGGGAACTACAGATTTGTCGAGAGGGGAGGGAATTATATTCTCCTCTGTAAGCTCATCCTCCGGAATAAGAGAGGCGAGGGCGTAGGAGGTAGCGATCTTCATCTCATCGTTGATCTCTGATGCACGACAGTCGAGCGCGCCGCGGAAAATGCCGGGGAATGCGAGCACGTTGTTTATCTGGTTTGGGAAATCGCTTCTGCCTGTGCCGACGATACGTGCGCCTGCCGCGAGAGCCTCGTCGGGCATGATCTCGGGTGTGGGGTTTGCCATCGGGAACACTATCGCATCCGCCGCCATACTGCCTACCATATCGCCCGATACGACACCGGGTGCGCTGACACCGATGAACACATCGGCTCCCACCATAGCATCGGCGAGAGTGCCGCGCATGTGGGTGCGGTTAGTTACCCTTGCGATATCGGCGTGAGCTGATGAGAGCGACTCGTCACCCTCGCATATGATACCGAAGCGATCAACCATCGTGAGATGCTTCACACCTATAGAGATTAGATGCTTGCCGATGGCTATTCCTGCTGAGCCTGCGCCGTTTATCACGACACGGGTGGTGGCTAAATCCTTTTTTACCACCTTCAGAGCGTTTATGAGAGCCGCGGCAACTACAATCGCTGTGCCGTGCTGATCGTCGTGAAATACGGGGATGTCGCAGATCTCCTTGAGCCGCCTCTCGATCTCGAAGCAACGAGGTGCCGCGATGTCCTCGAGGTTTATACCGCCAAACGAGCCGGATATCAGATATACGGTCCTGACGATCTCCTCGACGTCCTTTGAGCGCACGCAGATCGGAAATGCGTCAACGTCGGCAAACTCCTTGAAGAGGGCACATTTACCCTCCATAACCGGCATACCCGCCTCGGGACCGATATCACCGAGACCGAGCACCGCCGTACCGTCGGTCACTACCGCTACGAGATTTGAGCGGCGTGTCAGCTCGTAGGACTTATTGATATCCTTCTGTATCTCGAGACACGGCTCTGCAACACCAGGAGTGTATGCGAGCGAGAGATCCTCGCGTGTCTCGATACTAGCGCGCGATACTACCTCGATCTTACCGCGCCACTTGTAGTGCTCCGCAAGGGAGCGTGCTCTTATATCCATTATATCATTTCCTCCGGCTTGTATAGCCTGTCGAAATCCGCCTCCGATAGCACACCGAGCTCGGCACACGCCTCGCGGAGAGTTATACCCCTCTCGTGAGCCAGATGGGCGACCCGTGCTGCGTTATCGTATCCGATATATGGCGTTAAAGCCGTTACCGTCATAAGCGAATTGTAAAGATTTGTTTGCATTTTTTCTCGGTTCGCCTTGATGCCCGAAATGCAGTTTTTATCGAATGAAGCGCACACGTCCGAGAGCAGTCTCACCGAGGTGAGATAGTTATGTATGCACACCGGCATAAACACGTTCAGCTCGAAGTTGCCCTGAGACGCCGCGAGGGTTACCGCCGTGTCGTTTGCCATTACCTGCACCGCGACCATGGTCACCGCCTCGCACTGCGTGGGGTTTACCTTTCCGGGCATGATCGACGAGCCCGGCTCATTCTCGGGTATCGTGATCTCACCGAGACCGAGTCTTGGACCGCTTGAGAGCCAGCGCACGTCATTCGCGATCTTCATCATATCGCAGGCGAGTGCCTTGAGCGCTCCGTGAGCGAAGACGAGCTCGTCCTTCGAGGTGAGGGCGTGGAACTTGTTTTTCGCCGTTCTGAAATTCTGTCCCGTGATGTGGGAGATCTCCTCGGCAACCGCCACGTCGAAGCCGCGCGGAGCATTCAGCCCCGTGCCTACAGCCGTCGCGCCGAGTGCCAGCTCCGAGAGCGGCTCGAGCGACCCTTCTATCATTTCAAGATCGCGCTCGAGAGATGCGCGCCAGCCGCTGATCTCCTGTGAGAAGCTGATGGGTGTCGCATCCTGAAGATGCGTTCTGCCGCACTTGACGGCACCCGTGTTCTCTTTTTCGAGCCTTTTTAGCGTATTTATCAGTCCCTTGAGCGACGGTATCAGCCGCTCTTTCGTGGCGATCACCGCCGAGATATGCATCGCGGAGGGGAAGGTGTCGTTTGAGGACTGTGACATATTCACGTCGTCATTCGGGTGCAGAAGTCTTTTGCCGGCGAGCTCGTTTGCGCGATTTGCGATGACCTCGTTGACGTTCATATTCGTCTGCGTGCCGCTACCCGTCTGCCATACCGCGAGGGGAAAGTGCTCTCTGAGCGTGCCGTCTATGACCTCGCTCGCCGCCTGCTCGATGACCGCGAGCTTTTCCTCGGTCAGCCTCTCGGGGCAGAGGCGCGAGTTGACTCTTGCCGCCGCGAGCTTGAGGACACCGAGGGCGTGTATGATTTCATTCGGCATTTTTTCTGTGCCGATCCTAAAATTTTCCAGACTGCGCTGTGTCTGCGCACCCCAATATTTATCTCTGGGTACGCGTATCTCGCCCATCGAGTCGCGCTCTGTGCGATAATTCATGATAGAATAACTCCTTTATAGCCTCTCCGTGAGAGGCGGATTTTCTATAGCAAAGGGCGGTGGGGAGCATCAGAAAAACTCCTCTGTAAAGTAAATATCCCTCTTCGGTATCGTGAACTCGCGGCCGTCGAGGTAATCGAGCACCGTCTGCTCCTGCCTGTCGAAGGAGAAGCGTAGCTTATAGGAATACAGCGCCTGATACTTGTAGCCGCGGTGACGGTCCTCACGGTTTACGCCGTACTTGCCGTCGCCGACGAGGGGGTGACCCACGTATGCCATATGTGCGCGGATCTGGTGCGTTCTTCCCGTGAGTAGCTCTACCTCGAGCAGGGCGCTTGTGCCCGCCGTCGCGATGACCTTATACTTAGTTATTATCTCCTTGGCACCCCGAGGAGGGTTCTTGTCCCAAACGCGCACGATATTGTTCTTATCGTCCTTAAGTAGGTATCCGTGTAACGTTTTTTCGCGTTCCTTGGGGATACCGTGTACCGCCGCAAGGTAGAATTTATCGATCTGGCGCGCCTTGATCTTCGCGTTCATAACTCGGAGTGCCTCGGCGTTTTTCGCGGCTATGACGATACCGCCCGTGTTGCGGTCGATGCGGTTGCAGAGGGCGGGGGAGAAGCTCTGCTCCGAGTCGGGGTCATACTCGCCCTTCGAGTAGAGGTATGCCTGCACGTGAGTGATCAGCGTATTCGTCGAGCCGTCCTCGTCCTCGTGCACCGAGACACCCGGTCGCTTGTTGAGCAGTAGGACGTTCTCATCCTCGTAGATTATATCGAGGTGCGGCGTTATCGACTCAAACGAATGCTTCGTAACCTTTTTCTCGAAGAACTCCTCGGCGAGGAAGCACTGTACCGTATCACCCTCGAGTAAGACCGTATTGTTTTCCGCTCGCTTGCGATTGACCTTGATCTTCTTCAGTCTTATCGACTTGTAGAGCAGGCTCGTCGGCAGATCGAGCGTTTTGGTTATGAATTTATCGAGACGCTGACCTGCGTCGTTTTTTCCTATTTTAAGCTCGCGCACTGCGTCTCTCCTTTTCTATGATTTTCGGACGCTTTATGCACCCGTGTCGCGTTTTTCGTTATTTAGTGCCGAAAATTCTGTCTCCCGCATCGCCGAGTCCCGGTACGATATATGCGTGCTCGTTGAGATGCTCGTCGAGTGCCGCTGAATAGATATCAACGTCGGGGTGCGCCGCCTGTACCTTCGCCACACCCTCGGGGGCGGCAACGAGGCACATCAGCATAACGTTCTTCGCACCTCTCGCCTTTACCATAGTGATGGCATCAGCCGCAGAGCCGCCCGTCGCCAGCATCGGGTCGACTATGATGACCAGGCGCTTATCTATGTCGGGGGGCATCTTGCAGTAATATTCGACAGGCTCGTGTGTCTCGGGGTCACGGTAGAGACCTATATGACCGACACGCGCCACCGGCACGAGACGGAGCAGACCGTCCACCATACCGAGTCCCGCGCGGAGTATCGGCACTATAGCGAGCTTCTTTCCTGCGATCCTCTTCGCGGTGGTTCTGCATATCGGGGTCTCGATCTCGATATCCTCGAGTGGGAGATTTCTCGTGATCTCATAGCCCATCAGCATGGATATCTCGTCGAGCAGCTCGCGGAAATCCTTGGAGGGCGTGTTTTTTCTTCTCATTATCGTCAGCTTGTGACGGATCAGGGGATGGTCTACCAGATGGAAGGTGCTCATAGTGGTACTCCTTTTTTTATGTCGCTTACGCAACGTGATATGCACCTACGGTGCGTGATATGTCGCTTACGCAACGTGATATGCACCTACGGTGCGTGATATGTCGCTTGCGCAACGTGATATGCACCTACGGTGCGTGATATGTCGCTTGCGCAACGTGATATGCACCTACGGTGCGTGATATGCCGCTTGCGCAACGTGATATGCACCTGCGGTGCGTGATATGTCGCTTACGCAACGTGATATGCACCTACGGTGCGTGATATGCCGCTTGCGCAACGTGATATGTCGCTTACGCAACGTGATATTTATCACTCTTTAGTATACAACAAATTCGTCGAGTTTTCAAGATGCTTCGCGCATTTTGTTGTCCGCGGCGCACAACCTTGTAAAAATGCTCCGAAAACTTAACCGAATTTACAAATTGTTATCCTTTTTTACATTGAAATAGTTCACACTATCATATATAATAAACGTATATCATCAATTCCGAGGAGGACACTACTATGAAAAATCCCGAGCTCGTAATAATGGCGGCAGGTATGGGCAGCCGTTACGGAGGACTTAAGCAGATCGATAAGGTCGACGAGTGCGGCCACATCATCATTGACTACTCTATCTTCGATGCTATGCGTGCCGGATTCCGCGACGTTACCTTCATCATAAAAAAGGAGATCGAGGCGGACTTCCGCGAGGTAATGGACGCGCACCTCGCAGGTAAGGATATCAACGTAAAGTACGTATATCAGGAGCTTGACAAGCTCCCCGAGGGTTACAGCGTACCCGACGGCAGACGTAAGCCCTGGGGTACCGCACACGCACTTCTTTGCTGTCTCGGAACGGTTGACGCTCCCTTTGCGGTCATCAACGCCGACGACTACTACGGTGCAAATGCCTTCAAGAAGATCTATGATTTCCTGAGGAACACAAACGACGACGGTAAGTACCATTACGCGATGGTCGGCTACCGTATCAAGAATACCGTAACCGAGCAGGGAACGGTATCGCGCGGCATCTGTATGGCTGACAGCGACTCTATGCTCACCGAGATCACCGAGCGTACCAAGATCGGTACCCGCGATGGCAAGATCTACTATACCGAGGACGGTGTCGATTACGACCTCGATCCCGACACTCTCGTCTCGATGAATCTCTGGGGCTTTACCCCCTCTTATCTCTCCGAGTGTGCGAAGCGTTTCCCTGCATTCCTCGACGAGAATCTGCCGAAAAACCCCGAGAAGTGCGAGTTCTTCCTTCCCACCGTCGTATCCAACCTTATGACCGAGGGTCTTGCCGACGTCAAGGTGCTCGACAACTCCGACAAATGGTACGGCGTTACCTACAAGGAGGATAAGGAGACCGTCGTTGAAGCCTTCAAGGCGCTCAAGGCAGAGGGCATCTATCCCGACAATTTCTGATTTTAATACCCACCCGTGTTAAAAAATGCGCTATCCAACCCAGGATAGCGCATTTTTTATCCTCGCTAAACGAGGACTTCATCCGTCGCAGACGGACTTCATCACAAAGCGATTTCATCCTCATAAAGTGAGGGTTCATTTATCTTTTGTGCTCGCAGGGCGAGCGAGATGATGCACCGAGAGGTGCAGTTATGATTGGCTTGCGCCAAGTTATTAGAGCGCGGAGCACTCGTTATGATATGACCGCGAGACAGTCACAGTTAACTATTGATGCGGGGCATCAATAGATAGTATCAAGACCGAGTATGTCGAGGAACACGAGCGGTACGGCGCCCGTGACCCAGCCTGTGAGAATACAGTAGGGACCCCAGGCGAAGTCCTTATCACAGCCGTAGTATTCCGCGTTATCCATATCGTAGGCACGCATCCAGCCGCCACGTGAGCGCGTGTCGTGGGAGGTGATCTGCGTATCGAGGAAGAAGTCTGTCAGCCGCTCGAAAAGTCGCTCGGCAAGCTCGCGGTCAAATCCGCCGCGCTCCGACGAGAGCAGAACGGAAAGCGCGTAGAGCATAGTGCTGTTGCAGTAGACGAGGTCGGCGATATTGCCGTACTCCGTTCCCAGACCGACGGCAAACTCCATATCGCGCGAGATGCTTTTCTCGTCAAAATACGCACGCAGCTCGGCAAATCCGCCGCACTCATGCTGCAGAGTATTGAATTTCTCGAGGATACCGTCGATCAGCGGCGTCCATGGACCCGACTCAAAGCACTCTGCCGCGGCAAACGCGCCGAGCAGACGCGAGTAGGTGAAATTATATGAATGCGATGCGACGACGTCGTAGTCGGGATATCTCTCGGCAAGTGCTCGCGCCGTAGCGAGTACCCGGGCGCGATAGCGCTCGTCACCGGTTACCGAGTAGAGGTTTTTCAAAAAGAGAAGCGGTGCGTCGTAGAACTCGGGAGCGGAGCATTTCTTCGGTCGCTGTATCGAGGAAAGAGTCGCTTTATCATAGTCAAAATTGCACACGGGTAGCAGGTGATCGCCGCCAAACCAGCGAAGCAGTGCCTCGCCGAGCAGCTTTATGCGCTCGAGAAGCGACTCGTCGCCCGTGAGCTTGTAGAGTGCGGTGACCGCGTTACCGACGCGTGAGGTGTCGGAGACGTAGACCTGTCTTGCACCGAGTCCGCGCGTGCCGGAAAACCAACTGAAAAGACCTCGGTTTTCTCCCTCCGATATCTGCAGTCCGCGCTCATTCAGTATGTGGTGAAGAATATTTTCGGCTATTTTCTTATAGCCGTCCTCGCCGAAGTATTTGCCCGCCGCCATATAGAGCGCCGCCGTGAGCATTGAGGAATCGCCGCGCACGTTCTTTGCCGTCCCGAGGTCAAACGAGCGGATCATCTCGTAGACACCGCGCCGACCTCCATCGAGTAGAATTTCGGATCGGCTGTGCCACTCGACAGCCTCGCGGACGGCGTTTTCAAGCGCCGCCTTTTTATCTCTCGGGCGCGACGTCCTCGCCGTTTCGACACCGAGGTAGGTCTCGTCGAACGCCTGCCTTACGCGATCGCGCTCCGTGCCGAGTATCTCGGCGAAAAGATAGGCGTAAAAATCGCGCCAATGCTTATACGAGAATATCTCTGTCGACTTAAGATTCGTGAAGTCGACCATAGCCGACCATACGTTACTGCCGCAACGCAGAAGTGCGGTACCTACGCGCTCGCCGCTGTGTATTACGGTGTGCACGCCGATACAGCTCTTAATATCGGCAAGACTCTCGCAATCCTGCGAGGTGTGCTTCTCTGCGGGTAGATAATATCCGCCGCGCTTCTGGAGTATGTCAAAGCCCAGTGTAGCCTTGAGCTTCTCCGAGAGACATATAGTATATCTGCCGACGTTTGACGGCAGCGTCCGTGCCTGCAGACCCAGGACGAAGCAGTCGCGGTAGTCGTAGGCGGGATAGTTCTCGAGGTAGATATTTGTTCTCTCCTCGAGCATCAGCTGTGTGAGCATATTCATCTCAGCCTCGGTGAACTCATCCACGCTGACACGTCCGCTGTCATAGTCCGGCAGGATAAAAAGAGCACGCGAGGTGCGCTCTCTTACATCGCTTATCGCCTCTGAAAGTGACGAAAAGCTTGACACGCCCCCAGTGATACGGCTTAAAAAGCTGCGAAACAGTGTGCTGCCGCCGAGTATTGTCACGTTCATTTTCGTTATCCTTTACTTAAGTATGACCATCTTAAATCCGTCGACGTCACCGACGCGCACCGTGATATGATCGCCCTCCTGAGTGAAGGGGAGAGGTGTGCCGTCGGATACCGAGTATACCTCGCGTATTTCGCGGTCGATACGTGCCGTAACCTCGACGCCCTGCGCTGTGGCCTCGTAGTAATGCTCCATAGTATTAAAGCAGTTGAGTATGTATCTTTCGTTTTCCGCGTCGTCGTAGAGCAGTACCTCGAGCCACTTCGGTGCATTCGCCGTGACGAGCCTTTCCGTGGGTGCGACGAGTCCGCGTATCAGTCGCTTCTGCATATCCTGCTTACCGTCCTCGAGCGGTGCGGCAATATAGATCGCCTCGCCGAGACCGACCCTATGGCGTGTGATCGCGGGGTAGTCCGTGTAATCGTAGGGCGGATTGCTGATAGCCGAGGAGAAGTGATCCGCATCGTCGGAATTTGACACGGGTAGTGCCATAGTAGCTAAAATCTCGGTATCTCTGTCGGCTCTGACAAGCACGCCGTGGGCGTTTACGGCAACGGGATAACCCTCGTCGTAGCCGTCGAAATAGGGCGTGCCTGCATCGGTTGCGTTAAAGTAAACGATGTCCTTATCCGTCACACTCTCGTAGTGTACGCCGAGCAGCTCTGCGAGTGCAAAGTCGTCGCGGTAGCCGCGGTCCGGATCGATCGTGCCGGTGAGATTTGATACTACGAGTCTGCCGCCCGCCTTAACGAATGCGGTGAGAGCATCGACCTCCTCGCGGCTGATAACCCGCATATCGGGTATATAGACCGTTTGGCTCCTGATGCCGCCAAGATTCTTTTTGAGGTTGATATCATAGGCGACGTGTCCCTCGATCATCGCGGTAGCGAAGGAGGTGAGACGGGCGCCGAGATAGTATTTAAGCTTATAGTCCTCGATCCTTATTCTGCCCATATCCTCGAGCAGTGAGTCGTGATTCAAATAGAGCGTTACGTCGGAGACGAGGCGCGCGTCGGGAGAGATATTCTCGCGCAGGGTGCGAGTCTTCTCGCCGATCTCCTTCATTCTCTCGTAGCGCTTTGCGTTCATAGTACCGAGCGGGTCTATCGCATCGATAAACGTGAACGCTGTGTTATGTGCTATTGCACCGTGTACGCTGAGGGTCAGCTCGTGCTCGGTTTTTGATGTGGTATGCTCCGACAGATCGGCACAGAGCGAGGTCATAAACTCGATAGGGCGGGACCGTGTCGCGTTATTTAAGAATTTACAGGTCACGCTGTAGGCGATGGGACTCGCGTAGAAGTCGCCCGCGAGGAACTCGCTTCTGTCCATCGACTCTTGCGTTACACCGCTCTCGAAGCCGCGCTTCCACGCCGCGTTCTGGAACGTGACGGTAGCCTCGGGCTTCACTGAGGTGATGGAGGTGCGTACTATGTCGAGAAACTCGCCGAGCCATCTCTCACGTGCGCGGCGCAGCTGCCACCACGTGCCGTCATTCCAATCTATATATTCGGGGAAGTCAAGACCTGTTTCAGCCTTGAATTTTTTCTTACAGCTATCACAGCCGCATATGCAGTCGAACCAGTCGATCATATCGATCCACACGCCGTCGAAATCGTATCTCTCGGCAAGCTCGCGCGTCTGCTTTGCGACGAGTGCGCGAAAGCCCTCGGAGTTGAGACAGCACCTCTTGAAGCGGTCGTTCATGGAGCCGGGATGGCGCGAGATGCGCTTCTGTGCCCAGTCGGGGTGAGCGAGCGCGCTCGTCCTGTTCCAGATGTTGTAATACACGATTACCCCCACCCCGTGTCGACGTAACGCATCTATACGCTCACCGACAAAGTCGCGGCCGTTCATATTTCCGTGTGCGTTATCGGTGTCGAAGAAGGTGATACCGAGACAGTTGGAGGTGTAGATTATCGCGTGATCCACGCCCGAGAGCGCAACGAGGCGAGCGTATTCCTCGGGATCGAATTTCGAGAGTAGCTTCTCGTCCGTGTCGGGAATATGCATATCGACGAGGTTGCGGAAGTAGGATCTCTTGTACCATTTATTTTCCATTTCGTTATATCCTTTCTTATCTGAGAAGTGTACAGAAGGTCACGAGTATTATGAGAAATGCAAAGTTGAACGCCGAGAATTTCAGCACGTAGGAGAGGGTGTGGCGAGGCTGATCCTTACCGTACTCGCGGAAGGTAATAAGACTTGCGAGAGAGGATATCAGCGTGCCGACACCGCCGATGTTAACACCGAGCAGCAGCTCGCGGTAGTTGTCGGTGAAGCTCGACAGAAGTATCGCCGAGGGAACGTTGCTGATGAACTGACAGCTCGCCGCGCTGAATACGAGAGTGTCAAGCTCGAGAAGATGGGAGAAGAACTCGCGCACCGGCTCGATGCGTGCCATATTGCCCGAGAAAATGAAGAAAAATACGAAGGTGAAGAGCAGTCCCCAGTCAACGTCGAGCAGTGCCTGCCTGTCGAGGAAGAGAAGTGCCAGCGGAATGATCAGAAGCCCTATCTGATAGGGCACCGCACGAAAGACGATCAGTATCGAGATCGCGAATAAAACGAGGTAAATTATGACACGGGGTAGGGGTAATGCCGCCGCGCGCTCCTTGATCTCGAACTCCTCCGGCTTCACGAAAAGGAAGCAGCACACCGTGATCAGCGTGATCGAGAGAATGAAGGGAGGGAGCATTATCCTCATAAATTCGAGGTCGGGAATGTTGAATTTCGAGTATAGGTAGAGGTTCTGCGGATTTCCGAACGGTGTCAGCATACCGCCGAGATTTGCCGCGATGTTCTGCATAATAAAGGCAAACGCCATATACTTTTCCTTATCCGTCGTGTGTAGCACGAAGTAGCCGAGCGGCAGGAAGGTCAGTAGTGCCATATCGTTGGCTATCAGCATCGAGCCGATAAAGGTTATGTATACGAGGGCGAGTATCGCCGAGCGGGTATTCTTGAATTTTCTGACTATTGCCTTCGCCATAGTGTAGAAAAATCTGATGTTCTTCAGCGCACAGACCACAGCCAGAACGCAGAAAAGACACGAGAGCGTCTTAAGGTCAAAATAGCCGAGATATTCCCTGTCGGGGGGCACGATAACAGCCGTCACCGCCGCGCACGCGAGCGCGATCAGCATCACCGCGTTGCCCTTCACGAAGCCTTTTATCTTTTCCTTGGTCATATACGTTTTCGTCTCCTTATATCCGAGCGATAATTTTCCACAATAATTATACCACTTCTCGCTGAAAAATCAATAGGAAAATGAACTTTTGCCGCACTCTCGCCTCGCCTATGCGTAGATGTGCCGAGCGGTGCTCTATCTACGGTTGCGTGTCTCGCTCAAAATGCCGAAAATGCAGGTTGCAGGTCGGTTTACCGTGCGGTGAAATGAGAACGCCGCACCTCGTGATATGCACCCGCACAGCGACGGAGGATATGATATGGGGGCGTCACATTTTTAAAATTTCTGTTACGGTACTTGAAAATATGCGCGCGTTATGATAAAATAGCGGTAGAAAGACGCTAAGTCCATACTCTGAAAGGATTTTGATTATGATCTCAAATATGGAGCACGGAAGGATATACAGGCGTATCGTCGATATACTCGAGCACACCACGGCGACGAGGCGCGCCTTGATCTCGGGCTGTATCACGCGCTTTGGACTATCGGCGGCGGAGCTTTCCGATAACCGCGCGGACAGTCGCGCAAGCAAGCTGCGCAGTAAGATCGGTACGGTCATCAACGAGATGGAGGACAGAGGCCTCATCGCGCGCGACGTGGGAGACGAGTACTACCTAACCACCGAGCGCCCCGTCGTGATACGCATCGAAAGATGCGAGCGCGAGATGATCCGCGCACTCAGTGAGGGACCAAAGACGAAGACACAGCTTCGCGACGTTATGCGCGTGGCGTTCGGCACCGATAAAACGGCATCGACAAGAGACGACGACACACTCTCGACCTATATGGGACAGATACTGAAAAAGATGGTCGCATCCGGCTTCCTCGAGCAGAACGGTGTCACCTACTCGCTATCCGAGCGTGCGACGGCTCATTCCGATAACATAAACGAGATGCTCCGCGTCAAGAGCGAGTTTATACAGAAGCTCCACACACGCGGCGGTGAATTTTTCGAGAACTACTTTATGACGCTGCTCGGCAAGTACGCGAAGAAGCGCGGCTACAAGGTCATCGAGTGCTACGTCACGGGCGGCTCGTCCGACGGCGGCATCGACGGCGTCATGATAACCGAGGATTCGCTCGGCTTCCGCGAGACGACTATGGTACAGACGAAAAATCGCACCGATATGCCCGACGAGACCGACGTGCGCGGCTTCTACGGCGCGGTATGTGCGAAGCGCGGCACACGCGGGATCTACGTAACCACCGCGGACTTTCACGCGGGCGCTTCGGATTTTCTGAAGCCTTTAGACGACTGTGTCGGTGTGAACGGTACGAAAATATTCGAGCTGGCTCTCGAATGCTCCTACGGAGTAAAGACACGGGACGGTAAGATCTCGGTCGATGAAAAGATTATATAAAAGGAAATAACCGCTATGACAATAACCGAAGCAAAGGCGAAAATTGAGGAGGTATTCCTCGAATACGTTGCGCGATTTGAAAGCTACGGCGTATCTGCCACGATAGAGTTTTCGTTTGATACCAAGACCTTCAAGCCCTGTAAGGAGGATGACCGCGCCGTCGCGATCATGTCGGGCGACCTCTCGGTCAGAACTCGGAGAATGAAGCCGAATGATGCGATCTACTACGGCATCGTGGTCGACGTGTCGCGCCGCCGTGAGATAAGCGAGGAGAAGCTTGATGCCGAGATCGCCGCGACCCGCGCTCTGATCGACGAGATACTCGAGGAGATGTCGCTCGCCGACAACGTAGAGATGATGCTCGATGGTGAGCTCTCCCGCATCACCGCAGAGAATAAGGCTGCGATGGAGGAATTCAACAAAAAGATGAAGAGCATGGAGACCACGGCGAAGATCATCACCGTCATCGGCGTCGCGATCGTGCTCGGCGTAGTCGTATTCGGCTTCTTCTTCTGATATGGACTTCTCGAAATACGGCTATAAGCCGAAGGCAAGCTGTGAGAGCTGTGAGTTCTACGAGTACGACGAGTACACCGATACCTACTCCTGCACGCTCTCGCTCGACGAGGACGAGATGCAGGGCTTCCTCTCGGGCAACACAAAGGGCTGTCAGTACTATAGGTACTACGACGAATACAAGAGCGTGCATAAGCAGATATGATCCCATTAGCGTGTTATCCTTAACGGAGAACACGCTAAACGATGTTTGCCCTTGCGGGCAAGTGATGTTGCCTTCGGCAGTGATGTTCACTGCGTGAATGATGTTGTGCCTTCGGCACAGTGGGCAAACATCACTAACAGAAAAAAGCGGCAGCTTTTACCGAAAGGTATGATATAATCCCCTTAGAGTAGACACTTGAAAAAACAAAAAGTTTTCAAGACTACTTTAAGGGGGTTATTTTTATGTCTAAAAGAGGAAAGCAAAAGAAATACAGCAAAGAATTGAAGCTACAAGCTATACATTCGTACCTAAACGGAGAAGGAAGTTTAAGAATTGTTAGCAAAAAATATGGAATTGTTCATTTGGAGCAACTCAGGCGTTGGGTTTTATGGTATAATGGTCATAAAGATATTAAATGGTGCAATAGCGCCAAAGGAGAAATTTATATGACCAAAGGAAGAAAGACCACGCAAGAAGAACGAGCAGAGATAGTAGCATTCTGCATTGAGCACAACTACGATTACGGTTTA
>JAZRBV010000048.1:0-64142 GCA_045635225.1 Eubacteriales bacterium | reverse complement strand
TGCAGGGTTGGTGTAATTAAGTATCCACGCGTCGGGGGAATATTTTCTGATCTTTGCCACAAGCTCGATCATGTCCCTGATCGAACGCATGCCATAAGCAAATCCGCCGGGGCCACAGGTCTCCTGACCGATAACACCCATCTGCAGAGGGATCTTCTCATCCTTCTCGCGCATCGCAAATCCACCGGTTCTGATCTGACAGAACACATAGTCCACATCACGGAAGGCCTCTGCCTCATCGCAGGTGTAGGAGCAATCAACCTCGGGCATGTAATCACGCATTACGATTTTTGCGTACTCTCCCATTTTCTCTAAACGGGAGGGGTTGTTGTCAAAGAGAATTAATTTGTTAATGGGAAATGTGCTGTGCTTTTTGATCATTCCCACTAAGATGCCGGGTGTCCATGTGCTTGCGCCGCCGGCTATACAAACATTGATTTTTTTCAAATCGCTACCTCCCCGATAATTTTATTTGCTTTCAAAAATGTCTAATACAATACCGTTTGCATTAGGAAGTGTAACACCGAGGCATGCCGCCATGGTTACACCGAAGTCGTAGTTGTAGGCAACGTCCTCGTAAACGTAGCCTGCCTTAATACCCTTGCCCCAAGCGATACCGAAAACGTTATTTGCGCTGGGAAGAGTGGAATCGTGCTGACCGCGTGCAATATACTTTGCAAACGCCTGACCGCTGAAGCAGTAGTTCTCGGCAGGAGTAACGATTAGATCTGCCGCCTCTGTCCAATAACCCATCTCGGCAAGCTCGGTTCTTGTAAGAACGTTGCCGATATATTTCTTGGTCATAAGGTAGGTTTTCAACGTCTGTAGCTGAGAATCGGTAATGCCGTCTATGAATGTCAGCTGCACGTTTAGGTTTGCACCGACGGCAACCACATTAGTCGTCTTGGAGGGCGACTGGTTGGGAGCAACCATCTCTACGTTAAAGGTGTTGTTGAATTTCTTAATGTCTGTGCAAAGATCGCCAAACTTTGAAAGCTCGTAATTTTCAGCATCGTTTGCCGACTGAGTGCCAAAGGGAGCCATTCCGTGGTCTGTTGTCAAGAAGAAGGTCATCTTATCGTATATTCCCTTTTCCTTGCAGGCCTCAATAAACTCACCAAGCTTATCGTCCATAAGCTTCAGGCGAGCCAAAACGTTCTGCATTCTTTCCTCTTCGGTCTCGGCGCGTGTAACACCGTAATGGTCGCTTTCATTGTGACCGATGGCATCAAGATCGTCTGCATAGAAGACGATAAATCTTGGGAGCTCGCTAACCGTTACGGTTTTTCCGCTTGTCTTAAGAGGTTCGCCCTTGACAAGCTTTATCAACTGATTGAATCTGTCAAGATAGCTTCCTTCAAGAGCCGTTCCACGAACGGCAGGATCGGTGGAGTCGGTGGTTATGTACAATTTGTTTGTGTCACTGAAATTCAAATATGGCTCTGCAAGATAGTGAGCAACCGATGCTGTGGAAATTCCGTTCTCAACGGTCACCTGGGGAAGTATTTTGGAAGAGTTTTCTCTCTCCTGCTGAATAACCATATTCAACGATTTACTGTAATAACGGTAAACGTTTTTGGTTACAGCACTCGTTGCGCCCGACAAAATCTGATTCTGACAGGGATTTGTAATGGAGGGGAGAGCATTTTTGAAATTTTCAAAGAAGGTTCCCTCGCCCATAAGCTTCTTCAAGGTAGAGTCCTTCGACAAATTCTCATCGGCAAGATAAGCGTCAAAGTAATAGCGGGCAAATCCGTCAAAGTTGAAGTATACCACATAGCTATCCTCGCCGAGTAGCGCCTTGCCTTCCTCGTAATACGAAGCGTAGGGTCTGTCAAATGTACCTGTCAAGTTGTTTAAAGGCGGATCCTCGGGATCGGGTGTGGGACCCGGATTCGGCGTAGGATCAACGTCGGGTGTAGGACCCGGCTCAACCCCTGGTCCGGGGGTAGGTACCAATATACAGCCGGAAAGCATAGAGATAATCAGCAAAACCTCGATTAGAGTAAAAAGTATCTTCTTCATACATCCTCCTTGCCTGGTAAAAACGTTACAGCTAAACCTGAAGTTAACCTTTTTTCTGTAAATTTGCAGATTTATGTGACAAATCTACATCTCATATGTAATTATATCATATTATTTTGTGCATTTCAACTATAATAATTAAAAACGAATTACAAAAAATGTAATATTTTACTAAAACGACCGACACGTTTCTAAATTAAAGATATTGGAACTGATATATGGGCTCCCTTGGAGATGATTGCAATGAATAATCAGCTTTTCTATGTTTCAAGTTGCGTAAATTTTGATCGTTATGGAGGATTAAAAGGACTTGTATTTTTTGAAACAGAGTTACAACAAGGCAAAAGAAAAGCCTCGGCCGGTGAGCCGAGGCGATGGGAATTTTAGGCGTTACTTTTTCTTGTTTTTTGACCACATTTGACCACATATTTTGACTACTTCGCAAAGCGGAATACACGGAATATACGGAATAGTTTGCACCATTTGTACTGTTTAGTTTACAAAATCGGACTATACGGACTAAAAAGTGCCATAAAAACGATAGGGCCGCATCGTGGTGGTAGAGGCCGCAAGTTCAAGTCTTGTTTGCTATTCGGCGGTCGGACACGCCGAATGACGCAATGTTCCACTCAGACCAATAAGACTCATACGAACAAGCAATTTGTCCGAATGAGTCTTTTTTTGCTTCAAAAACTGTGAATATTGCACTATTTCGTCCACAATCGAGTGATTTGAGAGAAAATTGAGACACAAAAATCGCAAAGAGAGATTGATCTTTTTACAGTTCAATCTCTCTTTGCTCTATTTCAAAAGAAAAAGTTGTACAATTTTAGCCCAATCGGATTAGGTTTTAAACTGCAAACTCGTAAGTGGTCGTTACCGTTGAGTTAGTCGTTTGATAGGTAATGACTATCTTGCTTAACGCTGTTTCCGTGTATTCAACGGTGACTTTCATATTCTGAACATTTACCGTGGAACCATAAAAACTTGAAGGTGAGTCTACATCCGCTGACAAGGAATTGCCTTGCGTAGTCACATTCTTGAAATCGCTTTCAGCAAAACTAAAATTACCTTTCAACTCGTCGTATGAAGGAAGGGTTACTCCTTCACCATCCAACTCGGTTACTTGACCATCAACGATTTTTGCATATCCTGTGTGGGTGGTTTTGTATTCGGGAGATATTCCTGTGAGATCTCCGTTCGATGGCAACATATTCAACTGCTCTACGCTGTAACTTACATTACTCTGCGTTAGTGTGTAATTTGCAGATAACTGTATGTCACCTGTAACCGTTACAATCGAAAGTTTGATTTGTTGATAATTAAGATCTGCGAAATCATCGAGCTTATCATAAATTGTTTCTGTTACGGGAGGTGGAGGCGTAGGGGTTGTGGTGTCGCCGCCGGGCGTTGGTTCGGGATTTTTCGATCCCGAACATGCCGTCAAACACATAAGGAGTGCAAAGGATAATATTAACGCTATTATTGGTTTTTTCATTATCTTATGCCTCCTTACTTAATCCAAAATTTCTTCTTGAGCAGGAACCAAAGTGCCGCCAAGAATGTGAAGCTTGCAGAAATCGGAATAAACGCCATTTCTGTTGCATTCTTAAGCTCTGTATTCGCCATTTCAGCCTTAGAGTTGTATGCATTGATCGCCGCCTGAAGAACAAGGAATTCTTCGTTGGCTTCTTGCTTTTCATCATCCGTCAGCTTCAAATAGAGCTGCAACGCAGAATAGAGTTCGCTGTAAGTATTCTCTGCGGACTCGTTATTCGACAAGGTTTCAACTGCATTAATGAATGCCTGCAGGTATCCAAGTGCTGTAACATCACGATTTTCGTAGTGACCGCAGACAGAACAAGTGCGTCGATCCATTCCAGCTGTATCGGGAGTAGGATCAATGATTCGCTCCCATTCTCCAAACGTGTGACCACCCTTTGAAGGAAGCTCAACATATGTTGTGTAATCACATCTTGAGCAAGATACGTAAGCATCCCATCCGACTTCCGTACAAGACGGTGCTTTCGCTTCGTGTTCAATTCTATCGTGATTCAACGCTGCAAGCTCACGTGTTTCAAAATGCTCACAATTACTACAATCTCTACGTTCCTCACCTTTTTCCAAGCAGGTAGGTGCTGTTGTTTCTGTCCACTCGCTCATACTATGATCGAGCTTTGGAATTTCAACATACGTTGTGTAATCACATCTTGAACAAGTTACGTATGCATTCCAACCGATTTGCTCACATGTAGCTGTTTGAGCACTATGGGTTACTTCATCGTGACCAAGCTTATCTACAACTTCCGTTACAACGTTGTGGCAAACCGAGCATTCTTTTGCCTTTTCGCCATTCTCCGTGCAAGTGGGTGCAGTAGTTTCTACCCAATCACCATAGAAATGTCCGTTCGCAGGAATCTCCACATAGGTTGTGTAGTCGCATCTCAAACAAGTTTCGTAAGCGTTCCAACCAATATCCGTACAGGTTGCGGATTGAGCAGGATGCGATGTGGTATCATGTCCAAGAGCCACTACATCACGAGTTTCGAAGTGATCACAGTTCTCGCAATCCCTGCGTTCCTGACCATCCGTGGTGCATGTCGCTGCTGTAGTCGTTGACCATTCACCATAGGTGTGTCCGATTGCTTCCACGTAATCGTCGATATAAGTGTCACCACAATCGCTACAAGTATGGGTTGTGTATCCACGCTCCGTACAGGTAGGAGGAGTAACTATCGACTCATAGGAGTGCTTTAGCATCGGAATGATTGAGGTTTCAAGAGTTTCTCCACATACGGTACATTCCTTACGCTTGATTCCGTCTGCTTCGTAGGTTGCTTCTGCATCAATAATCCAATCACTCGTTGTGTGACCTGTTGCAGGGATTTCTACATAGGTCGTGTAATCGCATCTTGAACAAGTCACGTAAGCATCCCAGCCGATTTCGGTACAGGTAGGTGCTTCCGCATTATGATTTGATTCATCGTGTCCGAGAGCTACCACATCACGGGTTTCAGAGTAATCACAGTTCTTGCAATCTCTTTGTTCCGTTCCAATCGTTGTGCAGGTCGGTGCTTTCGTTACTACCCATTCGCCCATAGAGTGTCCTGTAGCAGGAATTTCTACATAGGTTGTATAATCGCATCTCGAACAAGTTGCGTATGCCTTCCAACCTATTTCGGTGCAGGTAGGTGTTTTTGCTTCATGCGAAGTTTCGTCGTGTCCAAGTGCTTTCTTTTCTACGTAGGTAGAATAGTCACATCTCGAACAAGTAACGAAAGCATCCCAGCCGATTTCAGTACAGGTAGGAGCTTTCGAATCATGATTTACTTCATCGTGACCGAGAGCCGCAGGAACATCGTTTTCGTAGTGGTCGCAATCCACACAATCGTGACGGACCTCACCAACCTCAAGACAGGTAGGCTCTATTGTTATATACCAATCACCGTAATGATGTCCCGTTGCGGGTATCTCGACGTAGGTGGTATGATCGCATCTCGAGCAGGTCTCGTATGCATACCAGCCGATCTCGGTACAGGTCGGTGCCTTCGCATTGTGAAGCACCTCGTCGTGACCGAGTGCATCGGGAACGCCGGTTTCGTAGTGGTCGCAATCCTCGCAGTCTCTGCGGTCGTATCCGCCGATAAGGCAGTCGGGCGCTACGATCACTATCCATTCGCCGAGAGTATGTCCGGTTGCGGGTACGTATTCGTCAACGTAGCTATTTCCGCAATCACTGCAAATATGGGTAGTATAACCCTGCTCGGTACACGTAGGCGCGGTAACGACCGACACGTAGGAGTGAGTCAGCATAGGAATTATCGAGATCTCGAGGATCTCCTCACAGACTTTGCATTCCTTGTGCTTTATTCCGTCTGCCTCATAGGTTGCTTCCGCGTCGATGATCCAATCGCTCGCCGTGTGTCCGTTGGCGGGTATCTCGGCGTAGGTGGTATGATCGCATCTCGAGCAGGTCTCGTATGCATACCAGCCGATATCGGTACAGGTCGGTGATTTCGCATCGTGATATACTTCGTCGTGACCGAGTGCATCGGGAGCGTCGATTTCGTAGTGGTCGCAATCCACGCAATCGTGACGGACCTCACCAACCTCAAGACAGGTAGGCTCTATTGTCATATACCAATCACCGTAATGATGTCCCGTTGCGGGGATCTCGGCGTAGGTGGTATAATCGCATCTCGAGCAGGTAACGTACTCTTCCCAGCCGATCTCGGTACAGGTGGGAGCCTGTGCCGTATGAACGATCTCATCGTGCCATAGCGGCGGAAGATCAAGCCTCTCGTAATAGTCACACGCCTCACAATCCCGACGGTCATATCCCGCCTCCGTGCAGGTGGGAGCTACGATCTCTACCCATTCGCCTAGAGTATGCCCCGTTGCGGGGATCTCAGCATAGGTCGTATAGTCGCACCTCGAGCAAGTAACGTACTCTTCCCAGCCGATCTCGGTACAGGTAGGAGCCTTCGCACCGTGGAGCACCTCGTCGTGACAGGGTATAACGGTATCACAACGCACGCCGCAATCGACACACGTGTGGTGGATCAATCCGTCAATCGCACATTCCTCCATCTCAACGATCGTGCTACCGTCCCAGGTATGCTCTGACAAGCTGTAGATCAGGTAGTACGCACCGTCGATCAGAGCGATCTCGCAGACGGGATAAGCAGCTGCTAAATAAGAGCTTGCCGCCTCTGCGGGAATGACGACGGTGATCGCGTTGGAAATAAGGTTACCGCAAGCAGCGGAATTAGTGAGATAGCCTGCTACGGTCACAGAATTCACGCGTACCAGAGTTAAATTTGTGCAGGATGAAAACGCGCTGTATGCGATATTGGCAACTCCCGCGGGGATCTCGATAGATGTAATGCCCGAGCAGTAGCCAAACGTAGAGTTGTTTATCTCTGTGATATAAGACGGTAGAACGATACCCGTCAGAGCTTTACAATACCAGAATGCACTCGCTCCGATCTCGAGAATGCTGTCGGGTAGGTTGATTTCCGTCATGTTCCAGCAATTCTGGAACGCCGATCTGCCAAGCGAGAGAATGCCATCGGGCAAATATACGTTCTCGAGTGACAGGTTATAATAGAACGCATAGTCACCTATGCGGTTTATCTTCAGCTCTCCGATAACCTCGGGAACGGAAATATTACTTTCACTTCCGTGATATTTAGCAATAAACGTCTCGCCATCCTTATCCACGACTACCGTATATCCGTCTATAATGATTATGTTGCTGGGAGCAAGATAATACGGGGTTTCGGAGAAGCCGCGATTAGTAGGCAGAGTGTCGCTCTCAAAGACGGCGACCAGCTTTTTACAGCTATGGAATACGTCCCGTCCCAGGTATTGAATACGCTGAGGAACGTTAAGAAGCAGCATAGAGGTCGCTTTGTAGAAAGCAAAATCTCCGATACTCGTTACCTCGATACCGTCGACCTCATCGAGGATCTCGTAGGAGGCATCGCTGCCGCAATACTTTGCGAGATAAGCACTTCCGCTCTCATCCACAACGTAGGTGCTGTCGTCGTAAACGAGCACCTCGCGAGGATTCAGGTAATAACCGCATCCGTAATTCCAGATAGAGCCGAGGCTTGCGGGCATATCCGTTCCGCCGAGGATTATCGTCAGCTTCACGGAATCATAGAACGCACAATTGCCTATGTAATCCAAGCTGTCGGGAAGATATATCACTCTGATCGAGTCGGTATATGAAAACGCATGCGCGCCTATTCCGACGACGCCCTCCGCGATCTCAACGCTATGGAGCTTTTTGAAGTAGGAGAAGGCGTATGAACCGATGTACGTGACGCCCTCTTTTATTCTTACGTCGGTGATCTTGTTTCGGAGATTGTACCAGGGCGCACTGCTCGACCAATCCTTCATTCTGCCAACGCCGACGATCTCGAGCAGATAATTTCCGTCCTGAAGCTCGTAGCAGTAAGCCATAACCGAGCCGTCAGCGCCCTCGGAGACGTCAAAGCTATACGACGGAGGCTGATCCTCGCCGCAATTCAGGCAGATCTTTTCCGCGTAGCTGTGCCCTGTCGGGCATATCTCAACGTAGGTCGTATAGTCGCATCTCGAGCAATACACGTGATCGTGCCAGCCGATCTCGGTACAGGTGGGCACCTTAGCCTCGACGTGTATCAGATCGTGACCGATGGCGTCGGTGTCACGAAGCTCGCAGTAGTCGCAATCCTCGCAATCTTTACGGTCATATCCCGCCTCCGTACAGGTGGGAGCTTCAATCACTACCCACTCGCCGAGGGTATGACCGGTTGCGGGGATCTCTACATACGTCGTATAGTCGCATCTCGAGCAGGTCTCGTGTGCATACCAGCCGATCTCGGTACAGGCAGGTGCCTTCGCATCGTGATATACCTCGTCGTGGCCGAGTGCGTCGGTGTCGCGCAGCTCGTAGTAGTCGCAACTCTTGCAGTCTCTGCGATCGTATCCGCCGTCAAGACAGGTGGGAGCTTCGATCACTACCCACTCGCCGAGAGTATGCCCCAATGCGGGGATCTCTCTATACGTCGTCCAGTCGCATCTCGAGCAGGTCTCGTATGCATACCAGCCGATCTCGGTACAGGTGGGAGGTGTCGGATTGTGACCGATCTCGTCGTGACCGAGTGCGTCGGTATCGCGCAGCTCGTAGTAGTCGCAATCCTCGCAGTCTCTGCGGTCGTATCCGCCGTCAAGACAGGTGGGAGCTTCGATCACTACCCACTCGCCGAGGGTATGACCGGTTGCGGGGATCTCTCTATACGTCGTCCAGTCGCATCTCGAGCAGGTCTCGTATGCATACCAACCGATCTCGGTACAGGTAGGTGCCTTCGCATCGTGGAGCACCTCGTCGTGCCCGAGCTCATTCTTTATAACAGTCTGACAGAAATGACAGACCACAGCCTCCGTACAGGTCGGCTCCGCGTCCTCTGCGGGACCGGGAACGAACGCACCCACCTGAGACTGTGTCGCGGTAAAGCTGAACCAACCGGTGTCCTCGCCCGCCGCAACGCTGCCATCCTTGCGGTAGCTCACCGTAACGACGTCGCCCGCATACATATACACGTCACGCGACACGCCGCTCACCATGCCGGAGATATTATCGATCTCCGAGCCGTTATAATATATGATTATCTTATCGTAGTTCTGTTCGCTCGAGACCGAATAAACGAGGCTCAGCATGCAGTCGTAGCTCGCTGTGATAGTAAAGCGCGATATACTGTCATCTACCTTATTAGTAGAGGCGTAGATGCCGTCGGTCGGAACGAAGGGGTAATTCGCGTCGTTATCAAACGTGACCGAATCCACCCATACCCTGCCGTCGATCAGGACGCGGTGTCCGAGCGGCGCTATTTCCTCGTAGGTCGTATACGGGCACTCGGAGCAGGTCTCATATGCATACCAGCCGATCTCGGTACAGCTCGCCTCCCTCGCCTCGTGCAGGATCACGGAGTGAGGCAAAATGTCTATCTCGCTATACGTGGTATAGTCGCAACGCGAGCAGGTCACGTAGGCGTGCCAGCCTATTGCGGTACAGGTAGGCTCCTTTGCCTCGTGAGGTATCTCGCCGTGTCCGAGAGGAGGCAGGAATTGCTTTGAGCATATAGTACAAAGCTGAGGCTCGGTACACGTCGGCTCACTGCCGAGAACGTGACAGTAGAGTGTGGGAGACTCATACTCAAAGGTAATGCTGTTATAATTCATATCCACAGCGTTTTTACCGCGGACGTCGAGCAACACCTCCCCGCCCTTGAGTCCCGCACGGGAAAAGCTTAGCCTGATAAGCTCGGTATCGGCGGTAATGCCGTCCTCGCATATGAAGGAGAACTTGATCACGCCCTCCTCGTTATCGATGTTGGAAATGACGAAGCAGCCCGCCGCCTCGCCTACCGCCGACGTGCAGGCGATTTTTTCGGGATCAAAACGGATCTCAAAATCGACTGCCGCAAGCGAGCTGGCACCGGGTGCGCTCATCACGACGTCGAAGCTCTCCTCGGCGCCGTCGAAGCCGCTGACCGATATTTTCGGAAGAGTCGGCTCCTCCACTATCTCTCCGATAGTCAGATCCTTTGTCATGGTGCCGCCGATTATCGATTCGAGAGAGCTGTCGTATATTCCCCCGATCTTAAGCGAAACGCTCGTGTCGGTCGCGCTCTCGCTGACAACGCGGAACGTAATGCTGATCATCGGATGGGCCGATCCGCTGATACCCGAGGTACAGGCGTAGGAAAGCTTGGCATATCCCGGGATATCGGTTTTATCCGAATATATCGCGTTCTGCGCCGAGGTGAATTTCGATCCCAGCGCTATACTCTCAAACTCCAGCACCGACTCGTCGTACTCGAACTCAAACTCCGCGGCAGTCAGTCCCTGCGCGTTGTTGGTCGCGAACTCGAGCGTTACGCTGTCGCCGACGAAGTACTGTCCGTTATAGTAACCCGAGTTGTAGAAGGAAAGCGTTTTCTTCTGCGCGGTTTTCGACTGTACGGTAATACTCGGAGAGCTGACGTTCACCGTGATCGGATCGAGCGCGGTGCCGTAGGCATTTCCTACCGCTAAAACGACGTTATACACTCCCGCGGGGGCGTCGGAGCGGACCTGCAGTCCTATCTCCCATACCGCGCCCGAGCCGCTGACACCCGTCGCGGATATCATATTAAAGCAAGCCTCACCGGGAGTAGAGGTGTTGATCGAGGTCTGCTGTCCGCTGACGAGGCTACGTGCCTGCGAATAGGTGAGAGTGAAGATATCGGTGTCGTAGAACGCGTATATTTCCAGCGCTCCAACGCTTGCCAGATCAGATGCGTACACCGTAAAATAGGTGGTATTACCCGCCGTCACGGTCGTATTATTCGCATAGATCCGTGGATTAGGGGATTCCCCCTCTGCGTGCGCAGAGAGGGAACCTGAAAATAGAATGATCGTTAAAATTAAAATCAGTGAATACGTGATTTTTTTCATATAAATCACCAATTAGTCAACTATAGTTGTCACTTTTCCACTTACGTACTGCAAAATTCTGAGTGCCTCAGACGCGGAAAGCTCGCCGTCCTCGTTGATATCAGCTCTGAGGAACTGATCCTCTGTGAGGTTGATCAGGTCATTCGCCGCCTGCAGAAGCATAAGAGCGTCTCTGTTGGTGATAACACCGTCGCCGTCAACGTCGCCGAGCGAATTTGCATCTACTGCCAGCTTGACGATCACGGCATAGGGCGTATCGGGCGAGCCCTTGAGAGTGCTGTTTCTGCCGTCGCGAGCCTCAATGTAGTACTCGAGTCCTGCCAGATCGATATGATCCGCGGGAATGAGACCGGTATAGCGGCTGTTGAGTGCCGACATTTCAACACTTCTCCACTCGTCACTGCCGACGGTGCGGTAGTAAATGAATGCAGTATCGATACCGAGGTTATCGGTAATGGTAGCACTGATGAGAAGATTGGATCCCGTGTAAGCCGTACGAACGGGGCTGAGATAGATATCGGGAGCCATAGTATCCATAGACACGATAGTGATCTTACCCGAGGGAGTAGACTCGGAGAGATCGGTCTTTACTACCGTGAAGTTGTAGTAGTAACGCTTGCCGGGCTCAACGGTATCGTCGAAGAACTCCTTGATATCCGCGGGGATAACGTAGTTGTTGAGGCGCTGATAATATCCGTCCTCGGAATTTGCGCGGTATACGTTGTAGCCTGCGAGGGTATCGAAATCGTCCTGAGTCCAGGTGAGCTTGATACCGGTCTCGGTAGCCTCACCGAGCATGACGAGTGCCTGAGCCGCAGTGGTATCGAGCTCAAAGCCGAATCTGCCGGGAGTCTCATAGAGAGCGAGATAACCGTCGTCTGCCGCAGCACCGTTCTCTATTCTGATGAACTGTCTGCCGTTTTCGATAGTCGTCTTCAGCGTGTAGGTACCCTCCCAACGGCGGGCGGTTACGTACGAGCCCTCTATCTCATATTCCGCATAGGGCTCGGAAGAGCCGAAGCGCACGCGAAGAGGAATGGACGTATCCATATCGCGGTTGAACTCAACGACGAAGGTGACCGTCTCGTTAGCGACGCGGTCTACTCTCTCTCCGGAGGAGTTGAGAAGATATGCGGCGGTCACGAACGGGAAGGTGTTCTCGGGAGCCACGGTGAGATATTCACCGACTATGATATCACGAAGCGACTGGTAGTCGTCAAAGTCGACTATCTGTCTCTCTATCATCTCCTCGAGGACGGTGCCCCACCAGTTGCCGCCTACGCCCATCTTATTTGATATGCTGCCCTCGGACGCCATAATGCGCAGCCATTTCTCAACGTTGGTCTCGTTGAAGTTGTTGAGGATCGCGTTTCCTATGAAGCGAGGATTATATCCTACGGCGTAGATGTATTTTTCATATTCTGCCTTGAAGCCGTCGACACTCCAGAAGAAGCGCTCACCGAGCGACACAGTGGTGAAGCTTGCGGTCATCTCGTCGACCGTAGCCCACACCTCGTCCTTAATAGCCCCCTCGGGTACGGTCAGGGTGTAGGTGGTAGCATAATCGAGTCCGTCGGCGTATATGAAGAGGATATTGCCCTCTGCCACAGCCTCGACTGCGAGCTCACAGCCCTCCTCATCCACAAGACGGATAAGAGAGGCGTCAAAGGTGAATTCCTTATTCAGAGCTACGACCCATCTCGGCTCTGTCGACATATTCTCGGCTCTCGTGCCTATCGAGGAATAGATCACCTCGAGCGGCAGATACTCCTCTATCTCGGGTACGGGAACGGTCAGAGTGTAGACCATCTCACCGCTCTCGCCGCCAACGTTATCGCGAAGCGCGCCCGCAGGAATGGTAAGAAGGTACTCACCGGGAAGGAGCTCCGCAGCGGAGAGTCGCAGGATATTACCGTCAAGCTCTGCCGTGAATCCGTCGACCGCCTCACCGTTCAGGGTGAGAATGATATCTGCAAATGCGTCGCCCGTCACCGCGTAGGTAAACTCGAGCTCTGCGTCGAGCACGCCGTCGTCGAGCACGCCGTCACCCGTCAGAGTGGTGGATATGAGCTCGATACGTCTGTCGTCGAGATAGGTGAAGGTGATCACCATCTCTGCACAGCCCTCGCCGAATGCGTTGACAAGAGCGCCCGCAGGAACCGTCAGCGTGTACTCACTGCCGCTCACGAGCGGTGCTATGGGAGTGACCGTCAGTCGGTCGAGATATATTTCCTTGACGGCTGCGAGCACCGTGCCGCTACCGTCGGTGAGAGTGATATACATATATTTCACACCGGCGATAAGCGCGCGGTCGAAATCGAGCGTGATATACTCGTCGGAGAGCACTCCGTCGCTTACGTTATCACCGTCGTACTCGGGTGCGGTGTTCTCGGTAACGATGCCGAAGAATACCTGCTCGCCCCTGTACTGTCTGCCAGTCTGCGTGAGGTCCGCAAGCTGGAACTCATCATTGTCACCGAAGCCGTACAGCTTACCCGACTCGGTGAGGACGAAATAGGCACCGCCGCAGCTGAACAGTCTGATGGGATCGGATATTCCGGTGACCGGGGTATCGCCGCGGTAGACCGCTCCGTCCCTGAAGTATATATTTTTATCAGCACTCTGACAACTGCCATAGCCGCCGGTTATCTTGTTCGGAGTAGCGTCGGAGCAGTAGATAGTGTACTGCGACCCGTCAGTTTTCTCGTAGACACATTGATTATTACTTGAAGAGCCGTATCCGCGGATATCGGTAACGCCGCTATCGATCAGAGTGGGTATCGTATATTTATTTTCGCTCGTGCCGGCGACGTACAGCTCACCGCTCTCGGTCAGCATGGCAACGGTGCAGTTATATGGAACTATCTCGCTGACTCCGGTGATGCCGCAGAGGGCGGGAGTGGATAGATCTGCGTTGCTGCCGACGGCGAGCTGGCCGTAGCCGTTGTCACCGAGGACCCATACGCTACCCGCAGAGGTAACTGCGTAGTATGACGTGCCGTAGCGATAGATCGCCGTGAGGTCGGAGAGGGGATAGGAGGGGGTCTCCTCACTCACCGAAACGCCGTCATCGCCCCAGGAAAGGTAGAGTATCCTCAGCACACCGTCAAAATCAACGTATGAAACGCGACTCGAGATATAACTATCTTTACAATTGCTGCCGAAGCATCCGAATACCGCGGAGCGGACGTTGCCTGCTATCGGAGTGGGCACGCGTACAGAGCCGCCCCATACCCAGAGCGAGCCGTCGGCAGTCACCGCCAGAATAGCCTCATGCCATTCATGGGATCCGTTTACGTTATAATAGCTAGATCCACTGTCCATACAAACCACCTCGCCGGGATCGTAGGCAGTCTCGGAGACGGAGATCTCGATCTCGTCGTAGAGGTCGCTGCCGACAACCGAGGCGCGGATGCGCGCCATACCGGCACCTGCTCTGACGAGCCTGCCGTCCTCGTCAACGTATGCTACCTCGGGATTCGAGGACTCGTATCTGATTATGTAATCGGTTGCGTTTGCGGGGGTGATGGTAGGCTGCCAGCTCTCGTCGGTATCGTCGGGAGTGGTAACGAAGAAGTTATTTTCAAACTTGATTGACTGTATTTTCGATGTGACTCTGACGTTTATTACGTCGGTCGTGCCGTTCTGTGCAGTGACGGTGACCGTCGTGCTGCCGGTGTTCACCGCGCGGATGACGCCAACGTTATTCACGGTAGCGACCGTGGGATCGGAGGAGGTGAATACGAGAGCGCGCTCGGTGGTGTTCACCGGAGAGTAGAGGGGCACGAGCTCAGCGCTGTCACCCAGCTCGATCACGAGATCCGTCACGGTAAAGGATACGTCGCTGACGCGTACCTTCTCCACGATCTGCAGCGTCATAACGTCGTAGACCATATAGTCGGGGGAGTAGACGAATATACGCGTCTCGCCCTCGGTTACGGGGATGACGAGACCGCTGCCCGAAACGGTGGCGATACTCTCATCCTCGCTCACGTAGATGAGCTCGGAGGGATCAAACGTCGCGGGGATAACGCCCACGGAGATCTGATAGGTCGACTCGTCGTCGATCCTCACGTCGCTCTCGCGCAGTGCCAGGTGATCGACGTATATGCTGCCGGGCAGCTCTACGAGGTAATAGTAAGGGGCGGCGAAATCGTATCTGTATTCCCAGGTATATTTGCTTCCGTCGTAATACAGCACTGCAGTGCCTTCGCCGCTCGCGTCGGGCGCGGGAACGAAATCGGCAACGGGCTCGCCGTTTACCCACGTACCGTCACCCTCGGAGCGGATACCGATACCGAGATTGGTAGAGTTGCCGTAAGAGGTCGTTTTGAAGCTCTCCTTGATGAACTCCCACTCGTCCTCGGTCTCGAGGCAGGCGAGCTCACCGCCGAAGCTGTGTGCTACGAGACGCGCGAGCTCAAACCTCGCACGCGCACCGCCGTCGGTCACGTTTATTGCCACGTAGGTGGTGCCGGTCTCGCTGTTGCGCACTATTTTGTTTACACCGGTGCTAAGCGTATTGCTGAGCGTCATGCTGGATGGACGCGTATGTCCCTGCTCGTCCTTTGCATGGTTGCCCATAAATACACAGGAGGTGTACGTGTTGGTAGAGGAATATGATAGGTTAATATTGGAATCAACGAACGAGCAGTACGTGAAGCTGCCGTAGACGTAAAGCCCGTAACCGTCAGCATCGCCGCATTTATAGAATAGACAGCTCTCTGCCTCCCGAACGTCAACTCTACCGTTATTATACCAGGAAGTGTGCACCTGTCCGCCGGAGAGGTACCGGCTATACAGCGGTTCGGCGTAATTATAGCGGAAGGTACAATGGTCGACATAGTCCGCGTATATATAGGGGTTAGTCACGGTGGTATAGCTCATATCCACTCTGCCGGAGCCGGTCTTCTGTATCTCGAGGCGATACTGTGACATCATCTCACTCGGGAAGAGCTGTACGGGCTCATCCTCGGTACCCTGACAGATGAAGCTACCCGCAACGTTAAGATATGCGATATAGGTATCTGCATAGGGGTCGTTAGGGTCGTCGGACCAGAACTGGATCTGTGTTCCGGGCTCGACCGTGACGGTTACACCCTCGTAGATGTAGCAGGAGTTGGGGATTATGTAGTAGTTATCCTTAGTGAGGGTCATATCCTCGGTGATCTGCGAGGGAAGGACGTATCCGTTACGTGCCCAGAACTGAACCTCGTAGTTGCCCGCCGCACCGTACGTGTAGAGGGCGGTGTCCTTCTCGTCGAGAGCGTTTTTATAGCTCATATAAACGTTGATGCCGATGAGATAGTCGTTGGGGCAATCGTCGCTGAGCTTTACAATCAGGGGATCCGTGATACCCGTGATCACGTTTTCTTCATTATATACGAGAGTGCTCTTCGTGGAGTAGGTGCCCACTCCCTCAAAGTTGACCTCGCCGTCGATTATCTCGACGTAGGGATTGGCAACTCCGCCGCTCGAGAGGGCGTCGACGGTAACCAAGGTGTCCTTTGACATACCCCAGCGGTTACGTAAAACGAGGCCTATGAGCAGAGTCTCGCCCGCGTCGGCAACTCCGTCGCCGTTATTGTTTTCGTACTCTACTCCGTCATAGCTCGTAGGATCGAAAACGTAGAAATCGAACACCTGAATATCAGGCTTCGGAAGCTTTGTGAGAGCATCCATGATATTGAGCATCATGGGCAGATTGTGGACGCCGTGCTCTCTCGGATCGTAGCACTGCGCAGTATCCTGGCTGGTGGCACAGAGCTGAGCCGCGATAAACTTCGAGGGGTACATATCGCGATCGGTATAGTAGGAGCGCAGGAGAGCCGCAGCGGCAGAGACCGCAGGTGCAGCCATAGACGTACCCGACAGCTTACCGTATCTTCCGTCGGGAAGAGTGCTCATTATCTGCTCACCGGGAGCATACAGCTCGTATTCGATGGAGTTGAACTTCTTCACGTCGTAGTTTGTGAAGGAGGACTCAACGCCGTGCTTATCTACCGACATAACGCCGATAACGTAGCTGAGAGCCGCGGGATAGTTAGGAAGAGCGAAGAGTCCCTCGTTGGGAGCTCCGTCGTTACCCGCAGATGCAACGAGAGTTGCGGTAGTATACGCGGTAGAGAGCGCGTCCTGCACCGCGATGGAGCATGCGCCGCCGCCAAACGACATATTGATAACGTCGGCACCCATCTGATATGCATAGAGGATAGCCTCTGCGATATCGTCCTGAGTGAACACACCGCTTGCCTGACCCGCCTTGATAGGCATGATCTTGACGTTGTAGGCGATACCCACGACGCCCTCCTTGTTATTGGAGGCACCGATGATACCCGCAACGTGAGTACCGTGACCGTGATCGTCCATAGGATCTCCGGTGTGGTTATAGGTAGAGCCGATAGTACTGCATCCGTGAACGTCGTCAACGTAGCCGTTTCCGTCGTCGTCGATTCCGTTGTCGGGAATTTCGCCCTTATTGACCCAGATATTAGCCTTGAGATCGGGGTGAGTATAGTCAACGCCCGTATCGATGACTGCAACGATGACAGACGACGAGCCACCTGCGCTGACACCGTTCTTAGCGAGATACTTCCACGCCTCCTGAACCTCGTTTTTACCGAGGGAGTACTGATCCTTCCAGTGGTTGTTCTCCTTTACAGCGTCGTCGCACTCAAAGGGATTGCCGTTGCTGTACGTCTCGTCTGCACCGACCGACGCTACGGCACTGTCGTAATCGATCGCCGCAGTCTCATAGGTGTAGTTGAAGTCGGCAACCAGCACCTCGGTGAGCGAGCGCGCCTTCTTGATTGCCGTCAATATGTCGGTGCCCTCGGAAAGAGTTGCACGGTACCAATTTCCGTTATCGGTATCGATAATTCTTTCAATAGCAGAAAAACCGCAGCTTATAAGATCGTCGTTGATCTTATCGCCGAAGTCCTCCTGCAGCTTGAGGAGCAAGGTGCCCTTATCGTATGCATATGCACCTGTTGCGAATTCCTCGGGATATGCTACGTCGAAGGGGACGAGCAGATTTCCGTCCGCGTCCTTGATCTCACCCTTATAGGTAGATGCAAGATCCGTGAGAGGAATATCCTTCGGGGAGTGCTTACCCAGATTCAAAAGCATCGGAAGCAGCATTCCCGCAACCAAAAGCAGTGCCAAAGCACACAGACACACTCTACTGATACGTGTTTGCTTGGTTATCATAGTTGATCTCCTTTGAGAAAATAATATTTTAATATATGTAACAAGTATTATAAACCTCGCGCGCGGAAATGTCAAGACTAAACGGACATATTTATGTATAATTAATGAATAAAACCAAAAAACGGCGCCGCACTCATACTCGAAAAAGCCTCAAGCGAAGGAAAAAACCAAGAAAAAACGACCCGACTAACCTCAATGCAGGGCTTATCCACGCCGTCGCGGCGCGTTGACTCCGCATACCATCACTCGCGATATCGAGCCTCGGAAAAAGCCGCAAGCGAAGGAAAAAAACAAGCAAAAGCGGCGACCCGATTGACCCCGATGCAGAGGGTCGGTCGGATCGCCGTTTTCCGTTTTAAATAGAGTCGGATCGCCGTTTTTTGCTTGAAATTTTGAGCAATTTCTTTGTTTTTTCCGCGCAGATTTCGCCTTAATATTTAGCGTTTTTGTGCGCAAAACCGTGGAAAATGTCACCTTTAATTTACAAAATCGCGCCTTTTATCACGTTTTTCCGTGTTTGAACTTGATTTGATAATGTTAAAAAATCGCATCGAATCAGCACCTGATCTCCACTCTGCTACCGCCGCTCTTTTCTTTGGTTACGACGATCTGACGATCAATGCGCTCCTTTAGCTCGGCTACGTGAGATATGATGCCTACGAGGCGGTTCCCCTCGGCAAGGTCGCGAAGTGCGCGCATAGCCTGACCGAGCGACTCGTCGTCAAGCGAGCCAAAGCCCTCGTCAACAAACATCGTGTCGAGCTTAATGCCACCCGCAGAAGATTGGATCTCATCAGATAAGCCGAGCGCAAGAGACAATGATGCCTTGAAGGATTCACCGCCCGAAAGAGTTTTAACACTTCTCTCGGTTCCGTTGTAGTGATCTATAACGTCAAGCTCCAAACCGCTCTGACTACGATTATTTTCCGCTTCCTTGCGGCGTTTCAATTCGTACTGTCCGCCGGACATTACCATAAATCTCGTATTTGCACGTGCGATGATTCGATCGAAATACGTCATTTGGATATAGGTCTCAAGCATTATCTTTTCCTTGCCGCCAACGTTACCGTTAGCGGTATTTGACAACGACCTTACCCACGCCCACCGTTGCTCAACGCGAGAGATCTCGTCGGATTTTTCCGCGATACCCGACCTTGCGTTACAATTCGTCGTTCTGCGCGCGTTGACAGCCAACTGCCGCTCGGTGATATCCGATTTCTGTATCTTGAGGTTTCCCTGCTCCGCCGTCACAGCATCTACGTCGATCTCCTCTGCACCCTCGAGTGCTTTTTTCGCCGCATCGATCGCGGATTTATATTCGGCGATGCTCACGTTATTCCGATGGACAGCATCACGTGCATCGTTGTAAGCATTTTCGAGCTTCGTCTTCTCCTCGGTCAGCGACGTTTTAGCCGCGACCGCCGCCTCTCCGCTCTCATACCCGAGCTTCGCCGTGAGGACCGCGATGCGTTTTTTTGCATTTGCGAGTCTTTCCTCGTCCGTCGCCAGCCTTATTTCATTATCTCCGACCGTTTTCACAAGTGCTCTCTCTTCTGTCGCTTTTTGTGTGAGCAAGCCGTCTACGTCGCTTCTTCTTTTTATCCTTTTATTTTGTTCTCCGATGCGATGCGCGATCTCGGTTACGGCGATGCCTATCTCAGCCGTTCTTTGCGCTATCAGCCGAGCGGCGTCTGCAATCGTTACCTCTCCGAACGTATCGCGGAGTGAGACGGTGAGAGCCTTTTTCTTTTCATCGAGCTTTCCTTTTGCACTCGCGACGGTCTCGCTCGCCGTCCTCGCCGTTCCCTGTGCTCGCTCGTATATCTCTTTACTCTGTTCGAGCTCTGCCTGCGAGGGTGCATTTTCCGCCTTTACCGCAGGGGCGGGATGAACCGTCGAGCCGCAAACGGGACAGGCTTCTCCGTCGGATAGCTTTTCCGCAATAATTCCCGCCTGCTCGTCAAGATATAGCTTGTAAAGGCGGTTGTATGTATCGCCGCTTTCGATAAGCTCAGCCGACGCCATAGAATACTTCTCTTTTGCCGTTACAAGGCCCTTTTCAATAGCACCGAGTGCCACGAGCTCTTTTTCTATGCCTTCGATAGATGTTCTCTCTTCTTCTTTCGCCTGCTTTTCCGCCTCCAGCTTTGCCTTCTCGGTGTCAGCATTCTCGAGCGAGGCTCTCTCCTCCTTTAGCTTTTCTATATCGATTTTCAGAGACTCGTGATTCATTTTTTGAATTTTCAATGTGTCCGAGAGAGCCTTCGTTCTCTCGGAGAGCTCGTCACGTGTCTCAATATTGCTCTTCAGGTCGGAATATTCCGACAACTCTGCCTCGATCCTCGCGATCTGCTTTCCGATATCCTCTATACGCGGCTTATCCGCCTCTGCCGCCTTCAGCATTGCATCAAGCTCCTTGGAGAGCTGGCAGGCCTCCTCCAAGCTGTGCTTGGACATCTCGAGCCTCGCACGTGTCTTACTTTGGGTCTCGTGAGAGGTAAGGATAGCCGTTATCTCCTGCAGTCGCTTATCTATTTTCGATATCTCATCTCCGAACGTTTTCACAAGCGTCATATCGTTTTCGATGATCGATCCGAGAAGCTCAAGAACCTCTCTAGTCGTGCATTCTCCGTTCTGCGCGGCGCGTACCCGCACCGAGAGGGGGTCATCCTCGTCGCACATAATGCCATCCACGTACTGCTGTATGCCGGCTGATATCTTATCATGCTCTTCCTTAAGCACACCAGAAGCACTTTTTAGTTTTTCTTGAAGTACGTAATAGCAGCGTGTTCGGAAAATCTTCTGGAATATTTTCTTGCGGTCGTCGGTTGAGGCCAATAACAGCTTTAAAAAATCGCCCTGCGCTATCATCGCTATCTGCGAAAACTGTGCGCGGTCAATACCTATTATCTCCTTAACGGCATCATTCACCTCTCGTAGCTTCGTTACTACTCTGCCGTCGGGGTAGTAAAGCTCGGCGCCCGCCTTCTCTGTTGTGAATCCGTCACCTCGAGTTTTTGGACGGTCGTATTCGGGATTGCGCTTGATGCGGTATTCCTTGTCGCCGTACTCGAAGATAAGCTCTACTTCGGTAGGCGTATCCGCGCTCGCGTATTTTGAACGAAGCATCGTCGACTCGCGGTTATCTCCGCTTGCTTCTCCGTACAAAGCAAACGTGATAGCATCAAATATCGTGGTCTTACCCGCTCCGGTATCTCCGGTGATGAGATAGAGTCCGCTTTTTCCCAGCTTATCAAGCTCAAGCACAGTTTTGGATGCATAAGGGCCGAATGCAGACATTGTTAATTTTATCGGTCTCATTTTTCATCCTCCCATATCTGTTCAATGAGCTCGCTGACAAAGTCCCTCTGCTCCTCGGTCATAGGCTGATTGTTTTGCAGCTCGTAGAGGTCCGAGAAAAGCTCCAGAGGCGATCGTGCCTCCACGTCGGCGGTGCCGTCGATATGCGACGAGCTGCGCGTGCGAGCGTTGTCGTAATCCAGCTTCATAAGGTTATGATAGACCGCTCTGAGCTTGCCGACAGCATCGACGATATCCTCCTCATCGGTCAGTGTGATATGCACGTAATCCGTCGTATAGCTTGTGCCGTTATAGAAATCCCTCGATACGAGCTCGTCGTATCTGCCGCGCAGTTCGACCATATCGCGAAGAGGCTCGAGCGGAACGCATCTTACCGTCAGGTTGCCCTTCTCTCCGAGCTCGACCACCGTCACGGATTTTTTATCCTTAGCCTCGGAGAAGGAATACTTCAGCGGCGTGCCGCAATATCTCACTCTCTCTGACGAGCAATTCTGGGGGCTGTGTATGTGACCGAGCGCCACGTAATCGAAATCGTCGAACACCGATACGTCAACGTTATCCGTACCGCCTACCGATATCTCCTCCGACTCCGAGCGCACGGCACCGGTGACGAACTGATGCGTTATAAGCACGTTGCGCACACCCGTGTCAATTTTCATTGCTTCTACGGCGACGCGCATGGCATCGGTATAGGTCTCTATCTCACCGTCGAAAAATCCTCGCAGATGTATAGGCTTCAAAAACGGAAGCATATATACGCGCACCTCACCGTGTGAGTCGGTGAGAGTATACGGTGTGACGGTGCCGTCGTACACGCCACCGATATGTATTCCGCTTGCGTCCATCAGTCGCGAGCCAAACGCCATTCTCTCGGGAGAGTCGTGGTTGCCGCTGATGACGAAGACCTCGATCCCTCTGTTCGAGAGGCGCGTCAGAAATTCGTCGAAAAGCTGCACCGCCTCTGCCGATGGGACGGATTTGTCGTACACGTCACCGGCTATGATAACGCCGTCGGGCGCCTCACGGTCAATGATCGCGAGGATGCTTTTAAGAATGTATTTCTGGTCCTCGAGCATGGAATACTCGTTCACCCTCTTGCCGAGGTGAAGATCGGAGAGATGTATAAGCTTCATACCTATCCTCTTTGAGTTTTAATATTCTGTCGTGTCAGCCGTCCGATTTTGAAGCCGGCTGTATTTATGTGTGAAAGCTTTTATATGAGCGTATTTTTCAAGCAACGGAGCCGCTACCTTATATCGCCATACGACCGCAAGATGTAATTTTTACATCCGATTTCGTATGTCGGATTTTGGGGGAGAGTAAATCATTCGAAGCACAAAAACGCATATATTGCAATGTTTTATTTACAAAACGCACCGTTTATCAGCAAAACTGTGCGCGTATGCACTTCAGAGCTTCGATGTAAAGCGAGTATATCCGTCGCAGATCTACATTAATATTGTACCACCTTTACCCATAAAATGCAAGAGCAAATTATAAACTCGCCACCCCGGGACACGCAGAACGTAAAGCCGACACGGCAAAACACGCAAAGGCGACAGTCACAATATAAAAAACGCGCATCTCGAAAGTATATACAAGCCACCAAAAAGAATGCGAAAGCATCGCAAGCAAAACGGGTATAACGGCGCCCGCACATGAATATACTTAATATAAAAATGAAACGGAGGCGTTTATATGAAGCGACAAATAGGGCTCTGGCAGTTTGCCGGCTTCGGTGTGACGGCACTCGGCGGTACGGTGCTTCATTTCCTATACGAATGGCTTGGAGAGGCTATCTGGGTAGCACCCATCTCGGGTGTCAACGAATCCACCTGGGAGCATATGAAGCTTCTCTTTTGGCCTATGCTCCTCTATGCTATATTCGAGTACCTTTTCTTTCGGGACAGAGAGGATTTCTGGTGTGTCAAAGCACGCGGAATACTCCTCGGCATTACGCTGATCCCCGTACTCTTCTACACCTACAACGGCGTTATCGGTAAGTCGCCCGATTGGATAAATATTGCAATATTCTTCATCTCAGCGGCGATAGTATATCTCTTCGAGACGGTCGAATTCACGCGCGGCAACGACTGTAAGCATCGCGGACTTGCGATCGCCATACTTTCTGCTCTTGCGCTTTTCTTCACCGTTTTCACCTTCCTGACACCCGAGCTGGGTATATTCCGCGACCCGCTCACCGGCACGTACGGTATATAAGACGTTTTACTCAACAAGTGAAAAGCAAATTTCAGTTTTTGTTTTTGTATTTCAAATAATTTTTAGGGGTGTCTCAAATTTTGAATTTGAGACACCCCCCATAGTTTGATAATGGGACAGTCGGACTTTGTGGAGAATCACCGAATGTGACAGCCGCATTTTACAGTTTGCAAAGACGGTCACTCACACACCTCGATGAGGAAGCTCACAGGGCGGAAGCCGTCGTTACAGGATAACATCACGGAGCGCTTATTTTTCATCCAGCCGTCGTAGATATCCTCACCGCCGTAAGCGAGTGTCATAACGAAGGGGGAGATGCTCTCCCAAGCGCTCTCGCAGAATCCCTCGGGGCGTCGCCATCCCTCGCATATAAAAACGTCGCCCTCACAGAGATCGCAGGGGTGATCGATCGGATTTTCATATTTTGCGATAAGATCGTCGTATCTCGCCTTTCGCATTATGGTTATCTTGATTTTTCTCATAATTACCCCAGATATGTAATGTTAAGTTTACAAAATCGGTGTATTTCGATGCACGATCATATTTTTCACTGTGCCGTATTTTAAAAAATATACAGAAAATATCAGGTGTACGTGCTATTACCTTCCAAAGTCATCAACGCCCATAAGAGCGGCTATTCTCTTCGGTATCTCGGTATTTTCCACGCTCTTGCCGTCAAAGTACTCTGCACCCTTACCGTATGCAAATACGGGTACGTCGGAGTTGGTATGATCAGTCGTGGTATAGGCGAATTCACCGTTGTCGGTGGCGGTAAGACCGCCGGTCTCGTGATCTGCCGTGATGATGATCACGGTCTCGGGATGGTAGAAGGCATATTGCATAAACTCAGCTATAGCCTGATTGAAGCGCTGGACGGCGAGATAAGCGTTCTCCATATCGTTACTGTGCGAATGCTTGTCTATATGCGCCTCCTCGTACATAATGAAGAAGCCGTCCTCGTCGTTATCAAGAGAATCAAGGATCGCCGAAATGCGCGACTCGATCCCCTCAACCTTCGATGCCGTGTAATGGTTGAAGTAGCAGCTGATCAGAGTGCCATAGGTGTCCTTCAGCATATTCTGATCCCTGATTATATCGGTGTTGTAGGAGCGATCCTCTACGTGTGATGAGAAGGCGGCGGGCGTTGCACCGGTCGATGTCTCGGTCGACATGACGGCGGTAGCCTTACCGAGTATTGCGGAGAGCTCGGTTATCGACTGAACGTCCTCGTGATGTTCGTTCTGTCCTACGTAGCTATTCTTGGTCTTGATACCGCAGGCGAGAGCCGTTCCCGCCGCGGCGCTGTCGGTGATGCCGGAAAGAGAGCTTGTACGTGCATGGCCGAGGTAGGGTAGCATATAGCCATAGAAGGCGTCCTCACCGTCGCTGTACTCTGCCCTATCGTCAAACGCATCGAAGAGCAACGTCTGGTTTGTGCCCATGCCGTCGCCTATCAGCAGAATAAAATTCTTCGCCTCGCGCACGATAGGCTCGTGAACAGATATCTCCTTCGGCACCTCGGCGCTGTAATCGTTCTCGGGAACGTAGGTATCGACGAAGTAATATGCCGCGGCGGCGATAACGAAATAATCGCCCTCGAGAGCTATCTGCGTATCCTCTGCAAGTATCGCAAACTCCACACCCTCGGTATCCGCATCAAGCCGCGCAGAGATCTCTCTGTCGGTCTCACCTACGACTATCTCGTACGTCGCGGAGCTTTCTTCGCTGTCCTCGATCACACGAAGCTTAACGCCGGTACGAGCGTATATCTCGTCGCTGATATACGTAGCGGCGCGAAACGCATAGTGGTCCGCATCGGAATAAACTATCGAATACTCCGAGAGCTCCACTCCGTTAATATAAGAATTATTCTCCTTTGGCTCGACGGGCTTGCAGGACGCAAGAGAAGCAAGCAGAAAAAGCGCAGAAATAAATGTCAGTATCGTTCTTTTCATTACAGTTACCTCATCGTGATTATAGTGCGATGGGTCGCACGACGCACACCGCTACGATTACATCCTATCACTTTTTCACCAAAAAAGCAAGCAGTTTCACAAAATAATGTCATTTTGTGCTGTTTATCATACAAACGCGCACATAAAGAGCAATATTATCCAAAAAATTGAAAAGAATATCGGTTGAAAACTCCTCTCTACAATGCTATACTACTGTTATAATATAGATTTGTGTGCGTATGCCACAAATAAAAAGGAAGTAATCTATGGATAAATTCAGGTTTGCCGTACTTGGCTGCGGTCTGATAGGCGACATTCACGCACAGGCGATCACATCGCTCCCCGATGCACAGCTCTACGCGATGTGTGACGTCAGCCGTGAACGCGCGGAGGAATATGCCTCACGCCACGGTGCACGCGCCTTCACAAGCTACGACGAGCTGCTCGCCGACCCCGCGGTGGACGCCGTATCGATCTGCACTCCAAGCGGTATGCACGCAGACCAGGCAATAGCCGCACTCCGCGCGGGAAAGCACGTGCTGCTCGAGAAGCCGATGGCACTCACGGGACGTGACGCATTACGAATACGCGAGGCGGAGGCTGAGAGCGGCAAGCTCGTGAGCGTAGTATTTCAGACCAGATACGTCGAGGATATAAGATACCTCAAGAGCCTCATCGACGAGGGGCGATTCGGCACACTTGCCTTCTGCGACCTCTATATGAAATATTGGCGCGACCCCTCCTATTATTCGGCTAGCCCCTGGCGCGGCACGTTTGCGATGGACGGCGGCGGCGCGCTTATGAATCAGGGTATACACGGAATTGACGTTATGCATTTCCTCTTCGGTGAGCCGAGGCTCATTGGAGCACGCGTCAAGACACTGGTTCACGATATCGAGACCGAGGACACCGCGGCGGCGGTCGTCGAATACCCATCGGGTGCACTCGGAGTTATCGAGGCGTCGACCTCGGCAAATCCCGGCTTCTCACGCAAGATAGAGATCAACGGCTCACGCGGCTACGCAATAGTCAACGATGCCTCGATCGTGAAGCTGGTGCTCGACGGCAAGACCCTCATCGACAAGGAGATGAAAACCGATATAGGTACCGCATCCGACCCCGGCAAAATGAGTGCCGACAAGCACGCATTGCAGATCCGCAACTTCATCGATGCTATACGTGGCGAGGCAGAGCTTATCTCTACGTCATATAACGGTTACACCGCTGTTAAATTTATCGAAGATATATATAATTTCAAGTAAACCCCCACAAAATGTAACATTTGATTTACAAAAAGGAGAACAATTATGTCTAAACTTGCACTTCTCGGCGGCGAGCCGCTTATCAAAGACGTTCCCGAAAAAGAGCTTTTCGGTTGGCCTATCTATACCCAGGAGGACGAGGATGCACTCCTCTACGTAGCGAGAAATAACCTCTATTCTCTCACCGATATCACGAAGCAGTTCGAGGCAGAATTCGCCGCGTGGATGGGCACGAAGCACGCACTCGCATTCTGTAACGGTACCATGGCTGTCACCGCCGCAATGTTTGCCGCAGGCATCGGTGTTGGCGATGAGGTCATCTGTACCACCAAGACTTATTGGGCGAGCATCACGCAGTGCATGACCTTCGGTGCGACCCCTGTATTCTGCAACATCGACGAGCATCTCTCGATGGATCCCGATGATCTCGAGCGCTGCATCACACCAAAGACCAAAGCCATAATCGTAGTTCATTACCTCGGTTATCCCGCAGATATGGACAGGATCATGCCTATCGCGAAAAAGCATAATCTTATCGTCATCGAGGACGTCTCCCACGCACAGGGCGGTCTCTATAAGGGTAAGAAGGTCGGTACCTTCGGCGATATCGCCGCTATGTCACTGATGAGCGGTAAATCCTTTGCCGCAGGCGAGCTCGGCATCATCGTCACCGACAAGCGCGAGTATTTCGAGCGTGCGATCGCTTTTGGCCACTACGACAGAAACAATGCGGGTGACGTATTTGAGACAGAATATCTGAAGCCCTACTACGGAATCTCGCTCACCGGCTCAAAGGGTCGCGCAAACCAGCTCTGCTCTGCTCTTGCAAGGGTTCAGCTCAAATATTACGACGAGCGTACCGCGACTATCCGTCAGGCGATGAATTACTTCTACGACCTGCTCGGTGAGATCGACGGTCTCACTCCTCTTCGCGTTGACGAGTCCACCGGCTCCACGATGGGCGGCTTCTACTGTCCTCACGTGCTCTACGACCCCTCGAAGTTCGGCGGTCTCTCGGCCAAGAAATTTGCCGAGGCTATGCGCGCCGAGGGAGTAGAAAAATGCTGGGACGGCGCAAATTACTGTCTGCACACCCACAGACTCTTCAACGATTTCAACCTCTTCCATACCGAGAAGCCCTCGCGTATTGCATACACCGACCGTGATGTAAGAGTTGACGACAAGCTCTGTGATCCCTCGGTACAGAAGGAAGCACTTATGATACCGTGGTTCAAGCATTTCGGCGAGTTTGACAAGGAGTGGATCAAAAAGTACGTTGCGGCATTCCGTAAGGTTGCCGAGAACTACCGCGACCTTCTCGAGTCCGATGAAAAGAGCGTCGGCGGAAGATGGTCGGGTACCTCCAACAGCTAATAGCTCCCAAGGCTCAAAACATACTTATTATTCAATAAATAAATCCGTGTGCGAAAGCTTCGCACACGGATTTATTTTGTTATTTTGCAAACTTACATTTACATATAGAAGATATTATCCCGTCTTTCGGCTATTGCCGCCTTGTTGTATTCGTCACCGCCGTCAATGTTTCCGCTCATGAACACAGGGGGCATGATACCCTCCTCCATAAGCAGCTCGGAGGCACGTGCCGTAATGGCGTTTACAACAGCCGCGCCCACCACCGTGGAGCTCGGTGCGACCCTCTGTGCGAATCCCTCGACCTCAACGCTCGCATCACCGAGATCGCCGTGATTATCGATCAGAATATCGGCGAGATCATGCAGCATCTTGCCTGACGCATGGCGCGACGTAACACTCGTCGCGGTGTTCATATTCGTCAATGCAATGACGGTCATACCGCGCTCGCGTGCCGCCATAGCCATATCTATCGTCACGGCATTTCTGCCCGATACCGAGTGGATGATGAGGACGTCGCCCTCACGGCAGCTTTCTCCGTCGAGAATAATTCTGCCGTAGCCGTCCATGCGCTCCATCTGACTGCTCATAGTGATGGGCGTTACGTCGAGCATCATTCCGGGTGCTCTGATCGGATTGACCGTCACCATTCCGCCCGTACGGTAGAAAAGCTCAAGCGTCACAAGTCCTGCGTGATTACAACCGAATGCGAACACCGATCGATGCTCACGGTTAGCATCCGCGATCACTCTCGCCGCGCGCTCGATATTTTCTCTTTCCTCTCTGAAGGTCTCATCGAGTATCTCAGAGATTCGCGAGTAATATTTATCTACGATATTCATATTTCTCCCCCGTTAAAACTTATATCTGTAATTTGCGAACGCCTCGAGAAATCTCGGACGTAGTGCCTCAACGTCGCGTCCCTCCTCACAGAGTCGCTTCGCAACACAGCCGATAAGCGGCTCGAAAAGCGGCTTCGTGATCTCCGCTCTCGGATATTTTGCGCTCACCTCGTGGCAGAACACGTCGTACATCACGGGAGAGCCCTTCCACGCGCCGCCTACAATGGTAACCTTGCCGTTCCACCTCGCCTCATCACGCGCTATCGCCGTACAGAGCTGATGAGCCATCTCCCGACCTGCGTATTCGTATATTCCGATAGCAACAGCATCACCCTCTGCCGCCGCGCGCGAGGTGAGCCGTGACACTGCGGCTATACGTCGTCTCGCATCCGTGTCCTTCGAAAAATCGGTGACGATGCGGAAAAAGTCCCTCGTACCGAAATGCTCGTACACCAGCTCCTCGAGCAGAGTCTTCTCGCCCCTGCCATCGTAAGAATACATCGCCGCCTTCACGGTGCGTAATCCGATATCGTAACCGCTTCCCTCGTCGCCGAAGAGCGCACCGTAGCCGCCGACGATCGTCTGCGCGCCATCATCATATACGACGAATGCATCCGAGCCGGTGCCCGAGAGCGCCACGCCTCCGCTTTTAAAAAGAGAGGCGGCAAGTGCCATTTGCGACTCGTAATGCATGCATATCTTACCGAGAGGCAACGCGACAAATTTATCCGACATCACGCGACTGTTGCCGACGATGCAGGCGTCGACGCGCTCGACCCGGTACCTGCCGCCATCTGTCAGCTCGTCCATAAGCGTCACTATATTATTCCACGCGGTGTCCTCGTCCATAAACAGAACGTTTACGCCTCCTCGCCGTGCCGTGCGGATAACGTTAAAATCCTCGTCGTAGAGGAGTCCCTCAAGCTTGCTTCCTCCGCCGTCACAGGCTATGTAATATTTCATAAAAGCACCTCCGTATAAAAGGCTATCGACTGTCCTCTTCACCTTTATATTACACGAACGTACGCGAGTTGTCAAGTGATTGAGGTGATAAATTATGACGCATTTTTGAATTTGAGTCGCATTTTATTGACTCGCATGCTGTAGTATGCTATAATTACTTTTACAATATTGTTTTCCTGTTTCGCCACTACAGATAGTGAGGTTGAAAAATGAAAAGAACGGCTCTATTTATAATAATTCTCTCGCTCGCCGCCGCGCTTCTCACCTCCTGCGAGAAGTACGAAGAGGGGGTCTTCCTAGACAGCGCAGCACTTAGCGAATGTATGCTCTCGGATATGCCGACACCGCCGCTTGAGGGCTCGCGCCTCTACGGCGACACGCTCTATATGTCACTTACAGACGAGGAGTACCGCGACTACGCCGAGACGCTCGTCACGTATCTGCGCGCAAAGGAGGATATATACCACCTCTCGTATAGATATTCCACGGGACTCGCGGGCGGCATTCTTTTCCTGCCACTCTGGGAGTGCGCTCCCGTCACCGACAGCTACACCGACTATTCCGACACTACTCACACGCTCGTTTTCACCACCGAATATGAATATATCGAAGAGGGTGACATTTTCTCAGCCGTCGGTATAGTCCTCTCGCGCGAGAGTGCCTCGGAGAAGAAGCGCGACGGCTTCACCTACAATACTACGCTCTACGTCGCCACCTCGGTATCGGCATCCTACTACCCCTGCGGTGTTGAGCATCACTGGGACGAGGGTCGCGAGTTTGTGATACCAACGTCTCCCGAGAGCTATTCCACCGTCACTTTGCGTGACTGCACAGAGTGCGGTGAGATTGAGGAGGCGTTCGGCAACGATACGAACGGATATACTATGACCGTCGCCCGCGGTGCAGAGCTTCTCTACGAGCCGATAACCGACCGCACGAGGTTTGCAGGCGCACGCTACGAGATACGCGTCACGGCTATCACCGACTGTGACGTCACGGTAAAAATAAACGGCGTCGAGATTCCGAAAAGCCGCGACGGCGAGGGCTTCCTGAGCTACGAGTTCGTAGCACCGAGCGCGGATATGACGGTCGAGATCGCTGTAACTGACGATGCCACAAACTAAAGCCAAAGAAAGGAAACCGCAAATGAACGTTTTAGCTACCAAAAACACCGAGGACCCGACCGCCATCAACGACGACTGTGACGTCACGGTAAAAATAAACGGCGCAGAGATCCCGAAAAGCCGCGTCGGCGGAAGATGGTCGGGCACCTCTAACGCATAAGGCAGCTTAAAGATTACTTTAATATTATACGAGTCGCACCGGGCAATGCCCGGCGCGACTCTTTTTACCGAAAGAAAATTCGCTCTGATAAAACGATAATTTATCTTGACTTTTTCTCTAGCGCATGATATAACAGTAATGCACAGCTAAAACCACACAAAAAAGGAGCAAAGCATGCCTTATTTCCTTTTGCTTTTATTTCTTATGACGAGGACGGTCACCTCCGTTACGGTGAAGTACTGCAGCCGAATCTTCTCCGCCCGTGGCGTGACGGGATCGCTGATGTACGCCATAGAAACAAGCCTCCTTTCTCTCGTCTGCTATTGGGCGTATAATGGCTTTCACCTGAGCTTCAACCCGACGGTCACTCTCTACGGAGCCGTTTTCGGAGCACTCGTTGTCGTCAGCCTCATCTTTACTACGTTTATGTATAACTACGGCTCTATAGCGTTTATCAACTTTGTGACGAGTACGGTCTCCCTGATCTCGGCAGCCCTTGCGGGAATACTGTTCTTCGACGAAACGATCACGCCCGACAAGCTTTTGCGCATCGCAATGATGATCGTCGCCGTCTTCGTCGTAATGCTCGGTGCACGCAAAAAAATGCCCGTGGCAGACCAAAACAGCAAAAAGAAAAGGGGCATACATCCCTTCGTTATAATAATGCCAACGCTCGTTGCCATCGCAGGCACAGGCGCATCGATCGTGCTCAAGGCGTATATCGCCACGGACGGCGCGACCGACGAAAACTCTCTCTTCTTTATGACCAACGTATTTAGCTTCGCATACACTATTCCGATACTTTGCTTCATAGCAAGACGGGAGAAAATCGGAGCGCGCGAGATCGGAAAGATATTCATCGATAAGCGCGGCGTGATCCTCATTCTCTCAATAGCGGTCAGCGGAGTACAATCTATTATCACGGCTCTTATGATCGCACAGATGGACGTTGCGGTCTATACCCCCATCACCTCCGCTATAGGCTTCGTCGCTCTTGCGATCGCCACGCCGCTCGTCAGAGAAAGGCTAGACAGATATACGCTTACCGCAACCGCCATCGCATTGCTGTCTCTATTCCTTCCACTCTTAATTTCGTAAACCGTCGGTTTACAAAAGACTGCCTTTAACGCGCAAAGCATTAAGGGCAGCCTTTTATATTATTGATGTTTTTTTGAGGCGAAATACGCGCTTTATCTCAAGTCGGATATACACCTTTCAAAATTAAATACACGCTTTGTCAGTATTGATAAACTTCAAAAAAGACCAAGGCAAGCAACCCGACGGTAGGATAGCGAAGCCTTGGTCTTTTTATTTTTCACTTTGTCAGCACCTCGCGCACCACGAGCGTGCATATTCTCTCGAGCCCTATTCGGTCGCACTCGCCAAATCGCGAGTATTCGGTGCTGTCAATATCAAGGACACCGAGGACCCGTCCGCCATCAGCGACGAGTGGAACGACGATCTCCGAGCGCGACGCCGAGTCGCAGGCAATATGCCCGGGGAAAGCGTGCACGTCGGGGACGACCACCGTCTCCCGTCGCTCTGCTGCCGCTCCGCAAACACCTCTGCCCATTGATATCTCGATGCAAGCAGGCTTACCCTGGAACGGTCCGAGCACAAGCTCATCGCCCTCCGTAAGATAGAAGCCTACCCAGCTGACCCTTTCCATCGAGTGATATAAATATGCCGATATATTCGCGAGATTGGCAACCGTGTGCGGAACTCCGTTCACGAGCGGCACAAGCTCATCGTACATTTCGTCATAAGTCTTCATAATCCAAAAACCTCTGTTTTTCTAACTTTACTTTACATATTCAAGATGTTCTCGAAGAAAACGCTCTCGTAACCGTGATCTCTCATATATGAAAAAGCAAGTGCAAGCTTATCCTCAAACTCAGGCTGATACCGCTCGTAATCGGGATAAAAATACTGCTCGTGTATCATCAGACCGACGCGCTGTCTGTCAAGGAGAGATTCGAGCTTTTGCTCGATTTTGTCAAGCTCCGCATTGTTGAGTATCAGGTCGATCGACGCGTGCGCCATACCGTCGAAGTATACCACCCTGCCGCGCCGCGCCTCGGCGGAGAGCTCCTCGGAAAGAGAGTATGACGAGCGCGGCGACTCCTCCGTACCGTATAAGCCGAGCAGACCTCTGACCTCCAGATCGCGCATTGCTCGCACACCGTCTCCGGTCGCGCGACAGTAGTGTATGGTCGTAGTTGTTGCAAGAGATCCCTCTCCTGCAAAGCGAAGTATCTCGCGATGCACCGCCTCGGCGTCTCCACTCACCTCGGCATAGTCCGAGTGCTCGTAGGGCTTTACGTTTTCGAGGCGGGAATGGAAGGATAGCTTCAGCCAATCCGAGACCGTTGACCATTCGTCACGGTATCTGTCGGTCATTTTTGAAAGGTCAAACCCCTCCATCTCATAAAAGAGATTGAGCTGTACCAAAACTCCAAATCTATCGTGCAGTCGCTTGTACACCCCAAGATACGGATGCTCGAAAATGCTCGCGTATCCCCTCTCGGTTATCTCGCGTAAAAAGCGTATATTGTCGTCAACTGTAAAAGTATATTTTTTGATCATTCTATTACATCCCCGTTAACCGTAACGTTTCTTGTATTATTCAGGACTATCTCATCACTTACACATTTGATCACCAGATCGTCGAGCCGAACGTTTTGTACGTTTTCGAGAAATACTCCCTCACCGCGTGAGAGCTCCCTGCCGTATGCGGTAACCGCCGGAAAGCCATCAGCCGTTCCCACGATCTCAAGCTCGGTATCCGAGATCGAAACGTCGGATATCGGCATCTCGGGCAGACCGTACATATATATTCCAACGCCCAGCGTACCGCGTGCAGAGATGCTCCGTATATCTATCCGCTCTACTATCGGTGTCATATCGTTTATCGGAAGCGGCGCGGGGTCGAAGAGTACCTCGCGCGGTTGAGTATACGTTCCGCAGCGGTAATACTCGTTCAGCGTTATAGCAGCACCGACGTTTTCCATAACAACGTTTTCTACGCTTATATTTCTTACGTATCCGCCGCGATAACGCCTCGTTTTTATACGAATACCCCGCTCGGTTCCGATAAAGCTGCAATCCCGGACGGTGACGTCCGATACACCTCCCGACATCTCGCTGCCTATCACAACTCCGCCGTGGCCGTGTTTCATAGTACATCCACGTACCGTGATATTTTCACAAGGGCGGGAACGAAGCAACAGGTCCGTTTCGGTGCCCGATTTCAGCGTGACGCAATCATCTCCCACGTCGATATGGCAGTTTTCTATCAGTACGCCCGAGCAGCTCTCGGGATTGATTCCGTCGGTGTTGGGAGAGTCCGGCGGATTAACTATGCTGACACCGCGTACCGTAACTCCGTCGCAACAGATAGGATGAACAGTCCAACAAGGCGAATTCACGATCTGTATATCCTCTACCAGAACGTTCTCGCAGTTAATAAACGTGAGAGTTCTCGGACGAACGTAATCACCCGGCAGAGACCTCCACCAGCACTCGCCTCGCGCATCTATCCTGCCTCCGCCGACGACCGAGATATCCCTCGCACCGAGTGCCGCAATAATTCCAAAGTGACACCGTCTCGTAAAGCCCTCGACGCCCTCGATCATCGGATACATACCGTGATCCGTATTACCGAGCAAAACGGCGTTCTCGGAAATATGCAGCGTAACACCGTCGAGCAAAAACACGGTTGCGCACACGTACGCACCGTCCGGAACAAGCACCGTACCCCGTGTACCCGAGGCGGCTCTTATCGCGCATCCAAAAGCCTCTGTATTGTCCGTTACGCCATCTCCTATCGCGCCAAAATCAGACACGATATATACGTTACCGCTCATTCATTACATCTCCAAATTAACACGTAAAAAGCGCTGATATGTCAACCTTTATTTACAAAAACCGTCTGTCCGGCAGGAACATCAATGACGGTATGCCTATCTCTGACCACAGAAACCGTAATATCCGTAGGATTGTATAGGATAGTCTCGTCAGCCGAGATAACAAGCTCTCTCTGTGCTCTCATATAGCGGTATATCTCGATATTCGTCGCATACCATATCTTTTCGTTTCCGGCAAGGGTCGAGACGAGCTTCTCCATATACTCCCAATCCGCCTCAGTGCGACAGTCGGCACTGTGACCCCAGATATAGAAGAGCGGGTGTGTCCAATAGGAGTCTATGTTCTCGAGATATTTATCACAGAGCGCGAGCGCATCTCTGTGGTGGCAGGTCGGATGCCAGCGCATAAAATCCTCAGGCAGAAGAAATTTCTGTGTCGATAGGGTCGTGCGAGCATAGACTATTCCCGCCGCACGCATTGCATTTACCGCAGTATCGTTAAACGATCCCGATGGGTAGGACATTCCAACGACGGGAGTCTGAAATACGCCCTCGATAAGCTTTCTGTCCTCGATCGTCTCTATAACGACCGACTGCGCCGGCATTCGCCCCGTCCAACCGTGCTGAAGCGTATGGCAGGAGACCTCGTGACCTGAATAACGGCGTCGAAGCACCTCCTTTTCATCCTCGCTTATTCCCATATATCTCTGCCCCATCAGATGGAAGGTGGACTTCACGCCGTATTTGTTGAACAGCTCGATAAGGCGGGCATCGGTCTCCGTACCGTCGTCGTAGCTGAAGGTGACTATCCTTCTCTTTCCACCGGGATATACGTTGTATTCGATCATTATTCTTTACTCCTCGTTTTTTCGGTATCAGCCGAATCTCGCCTTAATTATAGCACATGCAGTGGAAAAATGGTATAGATTTCACAAAAATATTTAAAATTTTGTGCATGACGAGCGGTAGCAGTAAATTGAAAATTTGCGGCAGTATTTTGCATTGACATATAATCTACGCCATGATATAATAACAGTAAAAGTCAGCGTCAGGCGTCGACGGTATACCCTACGATAACATAAATCAAGGAGATCTGTATCATGTATACTTATTCTATCACGTCCCTCGATACGCAGCATATGAATGAAATAATCGCGGACATCCGCGATCAGTACAAGCGCGGCATCAGCTCCTGTCCGCTCTTTATGATGAAGCTCGTTCCCGAGGGCAACCCCGTCTGGGACAAGGCGGAGCGGGCAGCGGCTAAATTTGCTATGTTCAAAAAAGAGTTAGACCGCGACAATATCCCCGTCGGAATACTCGTACAGGCAACGATAGGTCACAGACCCGGTCTCTCCCCCTCCCCGTTTCAGAAATACGTATCGCTGATCGACGGCACGGAGCAAGGCTATCACTGCCCGATGGACGAGGGCTTCCTCGCTCATATGAAGGAACAGTTCAGACGCATAGCGAGCGAGCACCCTCACGCTATTATGATAGATGACGATTTCAGACTCACCGCCCGTCCCGCAGGTCAGGGCTGCGCATGTCCCGCACATATGGCAGAGTTCAACCGACGCGCAGGCACAAAAATGACTCGCGAGGAGCTCTATGCTCACATAATGTCGCACCCCGACGGCGACCCGCTCACCGATATATTCCTCGACGTACAGAGAGACTCTCTAATCGCGGCGGCGCGCGCATTCCGTGAGGGCGTCGACGAGTCCGACCCGACCATACAAGGCATCAACTGCACGAGCGGCGATTACTGCGAGTCGGTCGAATACACCTCTAAAATATGGGCGGGTAAAGGCAATCCCACGATAGTCAGACTCCCTAACGGCACCTACGTACCCGAGAGCGCGAAGACCATATCCGATACGATGCGCCGCTGTGCCGCCTGCTCTACAAAGCTCCGCCGCGCAGGCATTGACATTCTTCTCGCCGAGACAGACACCATTCCATTCAACCGCTACGGCAAGAGCGCAAGATATCTGCATACTCATTTCACCCTCTGCTTCCTCGACGGTCTCTACGGTGCGAAGCATTGGATCACGCGCCTTTCGGCATTCGAGCCCGAGAGCGGAAAAGCATTCCGCAATATCCTCGCCGAGCATCACGACTATTACGAGGCGATACACGAGCTTGTGAAGGACGGCGTAAAATGGGTCGGTGCGAATTCCGCGTTTATAGTTCAGGATAAGCACAAATATCACACAAAGGACGTATGGCGATATCACGATAACAGCTGGACGACACGCGTGCTCGAGAGAATGGGCATTCCGTTCTACTTCTCCGACGGCACAGAGACGGCGACCTTCCTTGAGGACAACATAGTCTGCGATATGACCGACGAGCAGATAAGAGCCTTTTTCGACGGATCGGTATTTATGACATCCGAGGTCGCGCGCGATCTTACCGAGCGCGGATTTGGAGATCTTATCGGTGTGACGGTCGCGCCGCACGAGCCTGCGCGCATCTCGGGTGAGACCTATGACGGCACGCCGAGCTTTACTTCCACAAAGCAAAAGAACCATATGCGCATCACCCCGACCGGCGAGCGCACCGAGGTGATCTCGCACAACTATGAAAACGTCGACGGCAATGTCCGACTCATCTCTCCCGCAGTCACCTGCTACGAGCGCGAAGACGGCAAGCTTTCGGTGGTATATTGCGGCACGCCCAAGGCGGCGCACAACTATATGGAGGGATTTGCATTCCTCAACGAAACGCGCAAAAAGCAATTCATCAAGCTACTTTCAAAAGCAGGCGCACTGCCCATCTATTATACGGGCGACATTGAGATGTTGGTGCACGCAGGATATCTCTCCGATGGCAGACTCCTCGCATCCTTCTCGGATCTCGGATACGACCCCGAGGATACACTTAATATCTATCTTGAGCGCGAGCCAAAATCGCTAAAGCTCCTTGGTAAAGCCGGAGAACTAACCGACGTACCGTATACTCACCTCGGAGATAACAAATACTCCGTCGCCACGAGAATTGAGCCTATGTATCCCGTCATTCTCGTTATAGAATTTTGATCTCACTATCGATATAATAAACGTAAAATACCGCATTATGCTAACTAAAGGTTGCAAAATGCGGTATTTCTATATAAAATCGGCTACCTCAAAAGTGCTTGGCATCTCGAGGCGGCCGATTTTTATGAGTAGTGAAATTCGGTGGTGATCATCAGTTTTATTCTCTTGCGGACTTTCGGTCACCCATCGAATATTACAGAGTTTTCATTTGATAGATACACGTTACGCGTCGTCACGTCGGATCAAATAAAGCTCGTGCGGAAGTATTAGGATTGCCACGGTAAGAGACCTTGCCGCGCGCAGATCGCTGTACGTGACCTCGACGTACGGGGTGGGATTATAGCTCGTCTTGCTCGACATTTGACCGCCGCCGGTGATGTTACCGAACATCTCGCCCCAGCCGCCGTAGTAATTGAGGTACTCCTCAAAATCGTTGTAGTGGTTGTAGGTGTAGAAGAGATAAACCTCGCCGATCTCGTATATACCGTTGCGATTGAGATCCTGTCGTGCATATACGATACGCGCACCGCCGCGCACGATGCTCGAGCCGTTATTATAGGATTTGCCATCGTCGCGATGACCCGTATGCGTACCGGTCGTGCCGATATCCATCTCGTAATACTGCATATCGCCGCCACAGCCGTTGATGTTGGGGAGTCTCGGCTCGTAGGGGTATCTCGCAACGTCACCAGAGAAATGAGAGTGATTGAGCCTCAGATATTCACCCCACGGATCACTCGACGGCTTGCCGCTTTTCTTCGAGGTATAGTTTGCGGGGAGCTCGCCAAATGCGTACATATGCGCCGCGACCTCCTCGAGCGTAATATACGCGCCGCCGCGATAAATGCTCATCACGTAATTGCCGTAGCCGTCGAGAACGTAGTAGGTGTTCCCGTCCTCGGAGTAGTACGCTCCGGTGTTCTTCACATACCTGCCGTCAGAGATCGGGCGGTACTCCGCCGCCGTCGGTGCGGCATCGGGAAGCGTGATAGAGCCCGACATAAGCTTATGCTTCGTTCTGTAAAAGGAATCCATATAGCTGACAGCGGGTGTGTAATCCGCATAAAACGCCGTCTTGTCAACGTTTGTATACGGGTCGCTCGTCACGGGATCGTCACCGCTTGGGAAAGGCGCAAGAGCGCCCGAACCGTCACCGTTAGTATTGCCCGAGCCGCCAGACTCGCCATCGTCAGAGCCGTCACCGTTGGTATTGCCCGAGCCACCCTGTTCACCGTCGCCACCCTGCTCTCCGCCGACCTCGCCCGAGCCTGCACCGTCGCCGCCCGTCTCACCGCCGTTCTCGCCCTCCGGGTCGGTCAAAATGCCCTCACAGCCGAGCATCGTACCAAGCGCGATCGAGAGCACGAGAAGCAGTGCCAATATCCTCATATAAAGCTTATTCATACAAATATCCTTACAAAATTTACTTCACGTATATTCTACTACACCGCGCCCACATAGTCAAGTGTATTCGTGAAAAATTCCGCCATATCCGACGGGAAAGTCAATGCTGACGTATCAAAATAAATTTGTAGCACCACGCAAAAAGAAAGCACCCGTGTGCCGAATTTCGACACACGGGTGTGGGTGTATTGAATGCTACGTTTAATTACTCAACGATGAAAGCGATAGAATCGATCATGATTCTCTGGCCCTTATCGGTGGTGTCAGTCGCAACAGTAACAGTCTTGTTAGCGGAGGTATCTACAGTGATCTCCATGTAGGTACCGTCGTTGGACTGATAATCCGCACCGATAGCGGTAAGCTCGCCGTTGATAACGATGTTGGAAGTATAATTCTTATATCTTGCAACCTTGATAACAACGGAGGTGACATCATCAGCAACGGTGAAGGACATGGTACCTACAACCTTGCTGGTACCGAACTTAAGGCAGGAGTTGCCCTTTGCATCGAAGGATCCCTCATATACCTTGGATACTCCGGTAAGAGTGAGAGTATAGTCGCCGCAGGTGTACTTAGTACCCTCAGCAACGTCAGTACCGTCTACGTGTGCAGCATTACCGTTAGCACCAAACTCGAATACGATACCATCGGTTACGACAGGAGTATCGGTGCCGGGGTTGTCGTTGCCGGGGTTATCGTTGCCGCCTTCGGGAGCCTTAACGTCGATAACTACGGTAGAACCCTGTGCGATCTGGTTAACGCCGTTATAAGCGGTTACAGTACCTGTTACGGTGATCTGGTCGCCAACAGCTACCTTTGTACCGGTTCTGAAAACGAGTATCTTGTTAGTGCCATCGGTGATGTAGGGAGAGCAGTTGTTGTACTGATCGCTCCACTCGTAGTACATGCTTTCAACAGTACCCTTGATGGTCACAACAGTTCCCTCTGCTGCTGCAAGAGCATCAGCGATAGTAACCTCGGCGGGAGCATCAGGAGTGTTATCACCGCCGTTCTCGCCTTCGATAACAGCAGTAGCACCTGCTGCGATCTGCTTGGATCCGTTGTAGGAGCCAACCTTACCGGTGATAGTAACTGTATCGCCTACTTCAACCTTTGTTGCAAGTCTGTAGATGTAAAGGTCGTTAGTACCGTCAGTAATGGTAACGGTGATGTTGCCGTACTGATCGCTCCAAGCGGTGTTGATAGTCTTAACAGTACCCTTAACGATAACTCTTACGCCGTCATCAAGAGTAACAGCCTCAGCAAGAGTAACCTCAACAGGAGCAGGATCGGTGATCTCAGCGGTAGCACCTGCTGCGATCTGCTTGGATCCGTTGTAGGAGCCCATTGTACCTGTAACGGTTATAACGTCTCCAACAACAACCTTGGTCTTGAGTCTGTATACAAGAATAGTGGTCTCACCGTCGGAAACGTATACGGAAATGTTGCCATACTGATCACTCCAAGCATCCTTGATGGACGTAACGGTACCTGCAATGATTACAGGAGAACCGTCTGCAAGCTGGATAGCATCTGCAATAGCCATGGGACCCTTTGCAAGCTTAACTGCGAATGTCTTTGTATCGCTCTTACCATCGCAGGTTGCGGTAACGGTAAGATTGATGGTAGTAGCAGCATCGGGAACGGTAACGGTAAGAGTACCATCGCCAACAACTGCATAGTCGCTGTCAGATTCCCATGTAAGGGTTACATCGCTGTAATACTGACCTGCGGTGAGGAGGTTAACAACCTCATCAGCATTGAAGGAACCGCTGAAGGTAAGCTCATTAAGCTCGGTAGCGATCTTCTCCTCTGCGGTCTTCTCAACGTACTCAAGGTACTCGAAGCAGTCAACAGAGGTGGGGATGAGGTAAGGAGTATCCGCATTGTAGAAGATAAGAATACCGGTTACGTTTGCGGTCCAGCCGAACTTCTCTGCGTGAGCCGCATCAATGGTAGCCTTGGATTCAGCATTGAGCGGATGAGGAAGGTCGGTGAGATAGGTTCTGATGTAAGAAGAGAAGCTGCCGATGGTGAAGTTAAGGTACTGGCTGGTCTCAACCTTCAGCTCCTGAGTGCCGATGGTAACGCCCTTGATGGTTACGGGAAGTGCAACGTAGTCGATGAGAGAGCCGCCGTTCTTAACAACATCTGTAATGTCAACAGGGTTGTAGGTGGTCTTCTCACGGCTGAGAATGGTAGCAACGCCGCCGCTGATCTCCTGCATGCCGCCGTAGGGAGAGATAGGACCGGTTACGCTAACGGTCATACCAACCTCGATGCCGAGATCCTTGATGGGGTCAGCATCCATCTGGTAGGAGTAGTAACCGCCCTTACCGCTTGCGTCTGCAAGGAAGAGGTGGTTTCTCTTGCTGCCTGCATCCTTGGAGTTGATAGCTACTACGATACCCTCGACAGTAACTACGTCGTCCTTCTTTGCAGCCATGTACTCATCATAAGTGAAGAGCACGTACTCGGGAACGGTGTGGCTGAATTCAACCTTTGCGGTGGTGCCGTCGCCTGCAGTAATGGTAGCAGTGAGAGTGTAAACGATGTCAGCGTCAGTCTTTTCGTTGACGTCGATCACAGTCTTGGTTGCGCCGGAGCCCTGTACTACCTTAACCTGAGCCTCGTCAACGTTGACGCTCCAGGTAACGTCGTACTTAACGCCCGCGATGGTAACAACGGAGTCTACCTCGTAGTCAGAGGGGGTAGCCTCCTTGAAGTAGTTGTTGTGCGTATTCTTAACGTACGCAGATGCCTTCGTCAGATCGTAGGTAACGTCACCGCCGTTACCACCATTGCCGGTGTTGCCACCGCAGGCAGTAAGAGCTGCAACGCACATTACGAGTGCGAGAAGCAAAACTAAGATCTTTTTCATGGTGTCTCCTTTTCAAAAATTATTTTTAAATTAATATAAAATTAATTTTCCAAAAATTGATCAGTGTACCGTGATGTTTTCAAGAAGGAATACCTTGATCTGATAGGAGCCGTTGTAGTAATCAACAACGCCCTTCACGTCAATGGTCTTGCCCTCGAAGTAATCCTCGGTAACCATGTTTCCGTCCGCATCCGTAAGAGGTGCGGTTCTGACGACAAACTGCTTGCCGTCCTTTTCTACCGTAATGCTGATAGAGCCGTTGGAGTCGGTGGAGGTGTCTGTGGTATACAGCTTCTTCACCACGAGATCATTCATCTGTACGGTAGTGCCGAGAAGAAGATTTGCGAGGCTGAACTCGATCTTCTCACCATCCTCGCCGCCTACCTGGAGAGTATCCTTACCGTCAACGAAGTCGGTAGCGGAAAGCTCTACGTAAGCTGCGGAATGTCCCTCACCAAGCTTCTTCATCTGGTAGGGATTGGTCTTATCTCTGGCGTCGTAGATGAGGCCGGAGATCTGGTAGGTTCCCTCAAACTCGGTAACGTTGCCGACGACTCTCACGAGGTTACCCTCGGTGAGCATAGGCTTAACGCCGGGACCGGGATTCTTGCTGTAATAAACGTACATTCCGTAATATCTGTCAGTCTCCTCGTCATAGCTCTCGACGTATACGCCGTCGGAGCCGCTGTTACAGGTGACGACACCCTCTACGGCGATCTTCGCGCCTATGTAGGACTCGAGATTGGTTCTCAACTCCTTGAGGTCGATGGGATACGCCTGACCGTAGAAGTAATCGGGATCGGGCTCATCGGAATGAACGAGCAACTTGAGATCACGCGCCTGGTTGAGTGCCTTGGTGCAGATATCACCGTATCTGTTCTGTGCGGTGTTGGAGGCAACCGCCAGACCGTTTTGGAGTATCTCGAGGTTGAGGTTGCGGTACTCCTCGGTCTCCGAGGTCCTGTACCATACCCACACGAGATATCTCGAGCCGGTGGAGTCTGCATTCCAGCTCTCGTTATCGGACTCGATAATGATCGACTGTGCGCTCTTGAGCTTGGATTTTGTAAAATCGGATGCGTGCTTACCCCACTCCTCGATCTTACCGGTGGACTCGGGGGTGTTGATGGCGAGATATCTCGCCTTCAGAATACCCTCGGGCATAACGGAGGTAGGAACGTAGAAATGAGTGGTATCTCCGTCAATATAGGTCTTGACGGTGACCTCCTGCTTGAGAGAGGTGGTTGTCATATCCAGCTTAAGCTCGGACACGTAATCCTTGCCCTCCGCCCCGCCACAGGAAGCGAGGCAGAAGATAGCAAGGATAACAAGCATAAGCGATACAATGATCCTGCTTGTATTCTTCATAATTAGTCAGCCTGGTACTTACACTCGTCAATAGCGTCCTCGAATGCCTTCTTGATAGCAGCGGGAACGTCTGCGGTATCCTTGCTGATGAGCATGCACTTCTGCATGAGAGCACCTACCTGGTCACGCGCAACGGAGGAACCGTTGAATGCGGGAGAAACGTAGTAAGCCTCCTCCTGCTCAAGACATACCTTAACGGAGAGAGCCGCGATGTTGTCGCCGCCGTCAGCGTTGCCGAGGAACTCGCTGTATATCTCGTCGTTCTCAACGGACTTGATTACGGGAACGTAACCGGAAGCGATGGAGAAGTCAGCCTGGAAGCCAACATTAGTAGTAAGGAACTTAACGAAGAGCCAGGATGCCTTTACCTCTTCAGCGTTACCGTCGAAGATGCAGAGCGAGGGACCCTGAGAGATAACCTTGGGGTCTTCAGCATTCATCTGAGGAATGGAGGTAATACCAACCTCGAAGGGATACTTACCGTCAGTACCTGCAGAGGGACGCTGGTGAGTAGCACCCGCGGAGGAGCCGATGGACATGTAGGACTTGGTTCCGGTCTTAGCGGTGAAGAGAGAGGAGGTGTAGCTACCGTGGATCTCCTGGGTAGTTACGTAGCCCTTGAGGTACCATTCTCTGAACTTAGCAACGAAGTTTCTGTTAGTCTCGTTGTCGAAGAGGAACTTCTCGCCGGTCGCGCTGGTGTAATCGGAGCCGAGCTGCTCACACATGGTGATGAACCAGTTAGCCTCGGAGTCGTAGCCGAGAGGAATAACGTTAGCCTTCTCGCCCTTCTCGATCTGCTCGGGAGTGAGCTTCGCGGTCTCAACAGCAATTATGCGCTGGCACATGAGCTCCATCTCGTCCCAAGTGGTGGGAGGATAGATGTTGTAGATCTCGTTACCCTTGTTGGGGTTGGGCTTGGTCTGCTTCTCGCCGTTCTCGTCGAGAACGAACTCACCCTTATCGTCGGTGACGTAAACGGGGTTGCCGTTTGCATCAAGCTCGATATCGGAGGTGTAGATCTTCTGGCAGATGTCGAAGAAGGTCTTGTTGTAGTAAAGAACCTCAGTGGACTTAGAGAGAGGAAGAGTATACATAAGACCGTCACCGAACTGACGACCCTCCTCGTAGTAGCCCTGAATGAAGTCGGCCTTCTGCTCATCGGTAAGACCGAGGATCTCGGTTGTACCGTCGGCTCTCTTAACCTCCTCCTTGCTGTCGATAAGCTCGTCAAGAGTCTTTACCGCATAGGCAAGGTTGTAAAGAGCAACGTGGTCGGGATAGCAGTACGCGATGTTAGGCTGGTTGCCTACGGTGATCTCAGTAGAGATCTGGTCACGAACGTCGTCGTAGCCACCGATCTGCTTGTGATCGATCTTGTACTGAGGATACATTGCCTCGAACTGTGCAACGTACTTGTCGAGCACAGCTCTCAGGTTTTCTCCCATGGTGTGGTAGAAGGTAATGTGGAGCTTACCGTCGTCCTCGCCGCCGCAGCTGGTGAGGGTGAAGGTAGCAGACATTGCTATTACCACAAGGAGAAGAAGTGCAATTAACTTTTTCTTCATTGTGATATCCTTTCGAATATTGAGTTTTATTTGTTAAGCGGTTTCCCGCATTTAACACAAGATTTGTAAATAGAACTTGTCATTTTCCGCACAAAAAGCATTATCCATTTTGCATTTTGTGTTTTGAATGTCGCATTTTCTTATCCCTTGATACCGCTTCTCGAAACACCCTTCATAATATACTTACGAAGGAAGAGGAAGACGAGGAACAGAGGGAGAGATACGATAGCGACTGCCGCCATCTGTCTCGGATAGTGGATCATACTGTCGACTGTAAAGTCGGCACCGCGCAGACCGTTCGTGATGAGCTTGTGCGCGTCGTCGTTAGCAACGAGTCGGGGCCATACGTAGGAGTTCCAGGCACCCATCATCTTCAGAATGGTGATCGAGATGATAGTAGGAAGTGCAAGAGGTATCATGACCTTCCAGAGGTACTTGATATCCTTAGTACCGTCAACCTTCGCCGCGAGGTAGAGCTCGTTAGGTATCTGCATAAAGTTCTGCTTCAAAAGGTAGATGTAGAATACGGATACGAGGAACGGTATGATAAGAACGGTGTAGGTGTTCTGCCAGTTACCGAGCGATTGCAGGAAGTCACTGCCCAGCTCCTTACCGAGCGTGTTGAGACCGAGGAAGTCGTTTACCGTTTGGTAGTTGGTGATGGTGAAGAGCTCGCCGGGGATCATCATCGTAGCAAGGAGTCCTGCGAAGAGCGCGTTCTTTCCCTTGAACTCGAGGCGCGCAAACGCGAACGCCGAGAGTACGGTGATAACGAGGGAGAGTACAGTGGATACAACGCCTACGTAAACGGTGTTGATGAAGAGCTGACCGAGCTGTGCCGTCTTGAAGCCCTCAACATAGTTCTCAAAGTGGATCTCGTGGGGGAAGAAGGTCGGAACGGCAAGGTTGTACTCCTCGAGAGACTTGACCGAGGAGATGATCATCCAATAGAATGGGAAGAGAACGATGAGAGCCATGGTAAGAAGGAAGGCGTAGAGTGCGATCTTGACGAGGATCTGCACCGCCTTTTGCTTCGCACTCACCTTAGCCATATCTCTCTCTGCCATTATGACGATCTCGGAGGACTTTACGTTATTTTCAGTTGTGTTAGACATATCGTACCTCCTATCAGTAATGGGTCTTTTTCTTGCTGACGTAAAGGTTGATCATCGTAACGATGAAGATTATGCCAAACAAGATAAGAGCTGCCGCACTCGCGCGTCCCTGGTTCATCTTGATCGAATCGTAGATATATCCGACCATAGTGTTAAGCTTGCCTGCGTCGCCGGGAGGGCCCATCTTATCGCCGAAGATACCGACGATGGAGGAATACTCCTTGAAGCCGCCGATGAAGCCGGTGATAACTACGTATGCAAGCATGGGAGAAAGGAGCGGAACGGTGATTCTGGTGAATACGCGCACTCTGGGAGTGCTGTCGATCTTAGCAGCCTCATAGTACTGCTTGTTAACGCTCTGGAGACCGCCGAGAAGAATAAGGATCTTGAACGGAAGAGCGTTCCATACTATGTAAACCACCATGACCGTGATGTTAGCGGCGTAGGAGGAGCCGGAGTTGATCCAGTTCACGGGCTCGAAGCCGAAGAAGCCGATAACGTTATTTATGATACCTGCCGTCTCAATGATCTGGCTCTCGGTACCGAGGAAGCTTCCTACGATATTGAACATCGCCGCGAATACCATACCGATAGCGATGGAGTTTGTAACGTAGGGAAGGAAGAAGATGGTCTGAATGAATCTGCTGAGGAACTTGATAGAGTTAAGACATACAGCAATAACAAGCGCGAGGATCGTGGAGATCGGAACCGTCAGCACGCAAAGGAGCATAGTGTTCTTAAGACACGTGAGGAACTCCTTGTAGCCGATAACCTTCTCGAAGTTTCCGAGACCGAACTCAAACGTCTTACCTACCGACGCCTGCAGGCTGTTATAATCCTCGAGGAACGCCATACGCACGGTGTTGAAGATAGGCCACACCGTGAATATAAGAAGGAGGACGATCGCAGGAGAGAGATATATCCACGCCTTCCAGCTGTCGAAGCTGTTACGGATCTTAGCAGTCAAGCCCCCATCTTTTGTCTGAAGATTGGGAAGATTACTCATTTTTAATTCTCCTCTGCGTAGAATCTGGGAGTCTGATCGCCGAAGTAGATCCTCTCCTCGGTCTCCTTGTTGAAGAGGAATACCTTATGAGGCTTGAGATCAAAGGCGATAGTCTCGGAGGATCTGTCTACTTTATAATCGGCGTCTACGATCGAGCGAACGATGGGGTTCTCGGATGCAGCATGCGAGGAAACGATGGAGACGTCACGTCCCATGACCTCAACGTTGCTAAGATTACATACGAGCTTACCGCCTGCCGCGGGAACAAAGCCCTCGGGACGGATGCCGACGTGTACCGCACCGTCGGGTGCGCCGGGAACGTCGAGCACGTAGGTCTCACCGAGATAGAGCTTCTCTGCCATTACCACGCCCTCGAATACGTTGATGGGGGGAGTACCGAGGAACTTAGCAACGAAGAGGTTCGTGGGGTCGTCGTAAATATCCTGAGGCTTACCGGTCTGCTGAACCACGCCGAGCTTCATAACTACGATGATATCGGAGATAGACATAGCCTCCTCCTGGTCGTGGGTTACGAAGATGGTGGTGATACCGGTCTCCTTCTGAATTCTTCTGATCTCCTCACGGGTCTGAAGACGCAGACGCGCATCGAGGTTGGAGAGCGGCTCATCAAGGAGAAGAACGCGAGGCATCTTTACGAGTGCGCGCGCGATAGCAACTCTCTGCTGCTGACCGCCGGAAAGCTCTGAGGGCTTTCTGTCCATGAGCTCATCGATCTGAACGAGTCTTGCAGCCTCGTATGCTCTCTCAAGCATACTTTCCTTATCCATCTTGTCAGCACCCTTGAGGTTCTGGAGGGGGAAGAGGATATTCTGCTTTACGGTCATGTGAGGATAGAGCGCGTAGTTCTGGAACACGAGACCTATACCTCTGTTCTCGGGAGAAAGGTCGGTAACGTCCTCCTCGCCGAAGAAAATTCTGCCCGCGGAGGGCTTCTGGAGACCACTGATCATGTAGAGAGTGGTACTCTTACCGCAACCGGACGGACCGAGCAGTCCTACAAGCTTGCCGTCGGGAATAGTAAAGGTAAAGTCACTTACCGCTACTACCTCCGCATTCGACTTCTTGTTACGGCTGGGGAAGATTTTTGTGAGATTTTGCAGTTCTACTTTCATATAACCTCCCTGAAAGTCAAATATATTTTATTTAAAAGTATTTCACCTTAGTGATCAGTACCTGTAGGTGTCGAGCTCATTCGCCTCCTGATGAACTCTGTTTTTATATTCTATCATCGCCGCTTCGTTATCGAAGATCATCTGGCTCGCGAGATCGACGCAGACGGTGTAGGATACGATATCGTGTATCACCGTATTTTCACGGTGGAAGAGGAGCAGTCCGACGTTGAGGACGATGACGAGTATTGCGACCGCGAGCATAAGCAGGTTCGACGTGCCGAGGAACAGCATCGTCACCGCCAGCATAGGCAGAGCCGTCTCAATAGCAAATTTACCAAGCATGCTGCGTGAGAAGAGCGCGACGCTGTTGATACGCACACCGTTTTTCAGCATAACGCCGATGCCGAACACCTTCTTGCCGACGGTCTGTCCGTTGCGTAAAAACAGAGGGACCACGAACTCGAGCACGATACAGCTGATGAACGTACCGAGATTAGTGATCAGAAAGACGTAGCTAAGCAGCTTCGAATACACCTCGTTCGCCTCCTTGTTGGTGGCAAACGCACGCTGCGCCTTGTCATATAGAAGTCTGTCAGCTGCACTCAGCTCGTTATATTCAGCCTCGGTTATACCCGGCATGATTCCTCTATCCTTATAATCCTCGCCAACCTGCTCAACAAAGCACTCTGCCTGTATTTGCTCGAGCCTATCAGCGTAATAATCGTAATTGAGCGCCTCCGATACTATCGCGGCGGCACCTACTGCAAGTATAGCAAAGAGAATTACGTCTAAAATAAAAGCGGAAATTCTTTTACCAATGCTCGCCTTCTGTAAATCGTAGATCATATTCAGCACCTCCTAAAAGATTTTCCGTGACCACCCGTCGGGTGATGTCATATATACAATTAATTTAGCATATATATTTTAGCACACACGTTTATAAAATACAACCCCTTTTCGAAATCTTGTTAGAAATAACTAAATTTTTGCCGTTTTTTTATGTAATATGTCAAATAGCCGCGCTTTTTAAGCTCCATTTTTTTCGTCTGTTTACGAGCTTTTACTTCTCTTACAAAAAAATGCAAAGTTTTTTCGCTTTTCCACTTGACAAAGCCCAAATTATTTGTTATAATCATAAAGCATTTAACGGAAGGTTAGCTCAGTTGGGAGAGCATCTGCCTTACAAGCAGAGGGTCATAGGTTCGAGCCCTATACTTTCCACCAAAGGAATGATTGAGGCAGAGGGTCAGGCCACGGTAAGGTGGCTCGAACCTCAAGTTTCACGGGAGCGCAAGCTCTGCCGCCTATCCATAAACGGCGGCAAGGGAAACTTTATGCAGATGCGTGTCAGCGCTTCTGCTGAGCCCTATACTTTCCACCAGAAGCATCGGATAACGGACTATCGACAGGCAACAGTCGGTCGAGTGTCCCGCGTCCCGTGTGATTCCGCCTCTCTCGGCGGTTCGAAGTAATGGCTTGGTAGCTCAGTTGGTTAGAGCGCTAGCCTGTCACGCTAGAGGTCGTGGGTTCGAGCCCCATCCGAGTCGCCATTACTTCAAAATATTATCCGCGGATTTAGCTCATTTGGTAGAGCGCCACCTTGCCAAGGTGGAGGTGGCGGGTTCGAGCCCCGTAATCCGCTCCAAAAGAAAAAACCAGTCCTTGTGACTGGTTTTTTCTTTTGGAACCCAACTTGCGAGGCTGGCGCTTTAGCGCCTTAGCCCCAAGTTTTCCGGCGGCATAGCCGTGCCGCCAATCCCCTACGGCGGCAAAGAAAACTTGCCGCAACAAGCCGCGCTTGTTGCTGTAATCACGCTCGCACTATCCCTCGCTAGTTTCGTCGGTCCCCCCGACCGGTTTTTTCTTTTGGAACCCAACTTGCGAGGCTGGCGCTTTAGCGCCTTAGCCCCAAGTTTTCCGGCGGCATAGCCGTGCCGCCAATCCCCTACGGCGGCAAGGGAAACTTCGGGCAGATACGCGAAGCGTTTCTGCTGTAATCACGCTCCAATCCTCCAACTGCCCCCCTTACCTTTCACGTCAGCCCAGCGCGCTGTATATCACTCCCCGAAGTTGAGTATTGTACGTACGCCACCCCCGATTATACACACGCATTCAACGCGATCGCGAATATGCAATAACCCCAACATAGCGCGTAATTACCCACAAATTTGCCAACCATACTTTACAAAACCCGCCATTTTCAATCTGAAAACGGCGGGTTTTACATTTTCTATTCTTTTGTTTTATCGACTTAGATTTAGGTCATTAGTCAATCGTCATATCCATTTTTCTTCTGAGGATCTTACGAAGAGTGTTCTTCGGGAACTCCTCTTCTCTGACCTTGAGAAGACCTATTTTCTTATAGGGAACGGCGGTCTTGTTATACTCATTAACGTACTTCTGGAAGTGAGCCTGCAGGTCGGTAATGCCGCGCTCCGCAAGCAGATTCTTGTCGGGATAGATCTCGGCAACGATAGTGTTGTACGCGATACCGCGACGAGACTTACCCTCATAAACGACGATATCTACGAGACCGGGAGTAGCGGATAGCGCGTCCTCGATCTCCTCGGGATATACGTTCTTGCCGTTGGAGAGAATGATTATGTTCTTGAATCTTCCGGTGATATAGAGGATCCTCGTGCCGTCCTTCAGCACCTTCATCTTACCCGCATCACCGGTACGGAAGTAACCGTCCTCGGTAAACGCCTCGGCATTAGCCTCGTCGTTCTTATAGTATCCGATCATTACGTTGGGGCCCTTAACCTGGATCTCGCCCTCACCATTCTCATCGGCATCCGCAATTCTCGCATCTACGATAGGAAGAACGGGACCTACGCTCCTCGGAACGATGAAGTGGTTATGGTTTACCGCGAGGATGGGAGCGCACTCGGTAATTCCGTAGCCGTTGAGGACCTTGACACCGAGACCCTCGAAGAGGTCAGCCATGTCCTGATTGAGGGGCGCACCGCCCGATATGATCATATTGAGCTCTCCGCCGAAGTTGGAGAGGATCATCTTTTTAAAGAGACCGTCAAAGGGCTTGAGACCGATCTTGTGGCAATTTCTGTTCAGCTTGAGAAGGAACTTAACGAGACCGCCGACAAGCTTACCCTTATCGTCGATGCCCTTGAGTATTCTGCGGTAGAAGGTCTCAACGTAGAGAGGAACTGCAACGAGGTGTCCGGGCTTGTGCTCCTGAAGCTCCTTAAGGATATACTTAACGCCGGAGGAAATATACACGTCACAGCCGATGCAGTTCTGTCCGTAGATGGAAACGCTCGAGCCGTAGGTGTGGTGAGGAGGAAGAACGTTCATGCACTTCACCGAGAAGTCCATGTAGGGAATGACGTCGGCAAGGTCGGACATAAAGTTGCGCTGGGACAGCATAACGCCCTTACCCTGACCCGTTGTGCCGGAGGTGAATACAAGCTCCGCAAGAGCATCGGGATCGATCTCTACCGAGTAGTAGGAGGTGCTGTCGGCGGCAAACTTCTCTGCACCCGCATTTCGCCATGCAACGAGGCTGTCCTCGCCGTCGCCGTTGAGATAGATAGGCGCGGGCATACCGAGAGTCTCGGTGATGTACTTACCCTTATCTGCAATGTCGAGATCACACATGAGGAGATCGCACTCGCCCGACTTTACAGTCTCGCAAAGGTCCTCTGCACTCCAATCTCGGTCGAGGGGTACCCAAACGCTACCCGTTACAAGGGTCGCGTAGTAGGACTGAATGAGGGGGTAGGTGTGCTTACCGATAACGCATATCTTCTTGCCATTATAGCCGCGTGCGATGATTTCGGTAGCGAGGGCGCGGATGTGGTCGCGCATCTCATCGTAGGTTACGGTAATCGGCGCCTTGTCGTGGGGGTTGAGACGGTATCTGTACGCAACCTTGCCCGCGTGAATGCTACCGATATCCTCGACCATCTCTCTGATGTCGCGATACTCTTTCTTTTCACGTAAAACTCTGTCTTTCATAAATTGACATACCTTTCATTTTCAGCTTCGCACCCACTACGCCGCTCAGCAGCAAGGCAGCCCGCCAGGATCGGGGGATGTCGGGAAGTGCCCTGTCAGCCTTACAGTCATAGCTTCGTCGAAGAAATATATTTGCAATATCTGCAAACAAAGTAATTGTAGCATATTTCACCGCATTTGTCAACATTGGTGCAAAATACGCCGTAAACTATGATACTTATAAGCTTTAAACGAAACTAAAACGCGTAGTAAAAATGCGGGATCACGCGCAGTAAAGAATACAGAATCACACAGGTATAAATGCGGAATCACGCGCAGTAAAGAATACAAAATCACACTCGGTATAAATGCGGAATTACGCGCAGCTATGCATAAAATAAAAAGCCGAGGCTTGGAACAAAGTTATCCGTCAGCCTCGGTAAATTCAACTTAATACAAGAAATATAGTGGATTTTCAAGGTTTTTTCTTTAAAAAATCATATAAATCGGTATACTTACTTTCTTTTCGCCCTGAAATATTCCGACAGAATAGCGACACACTCATCCCCGAGCACGCCGCCCTGTACCTCGGGCGTGTGATTCAGAGGAACGCGCGCGAGGTCGAGAAGCGAACCGAATGCGCCGAATCTGAGATCGGGCGCGCCATACACCACGCGAGCAATGCGCGCATTGATAATTGCGCCTGCGCACATAACACACGGCTCCATGGTAACGTAGAGCGTGACCCCGGGAAGCCTCCAACCGCCAAGAGTGCGGCACGCCTCCTCTATGGTGAGCACCTCGGCGTGATGCGTTGCGCATTTCGTGGTCTCTCGCGTATTATAAGCCGAGGAAATTATTCTGTCATCCAATACGGCGATCGCTCCGACAGGAACCTCGTCAGCCTCAGCGGCAAGGCGGGCAAGCTCGATCGCACGGCGCATAAAGTACTCGTCACGTTCCTCGGGTGAAAGATGTGCGATCGGCTCCGCGGCTATTCTATCAAGATAAGAGTTATCTCTCATACTTCCTCCTGCATTCAAATCATCATAGCAGAGCAATCACCGCACACAAGAGCGACGGCAGAACAAATAACAGAGGGAACGCCGCGTGAGAGGTAGCGGGTGACTGCGAAAATTCGAGTTTAACTTTTGCAAAAAATTTCTTACCAAAAATCGCAAGATATACCAAAGATGCCGCAAAAAGTAAACCAAACGTTACAAAAACAGCTATTTTAGCATCAGAATTATCATTATAGTAGATTAAAAGCACCGACACAAAATTGTTTACAAAATGCATAAACATTGAGGGTATAACGCTATCAGAGATAAGATCAGCGGTAACGTATACAGCACCCGCAAGGAGCGCATATGGGATGCTAAAGAGTGAGGTGTGAGCAAAAGCAAAAAATACAGTCGAGAGCATCACGGTCAGCCTCACCTCGCGGCGCGGCAAAACGCGCATCGGTAGGTATCGGAAGAGTAGCTCCTCAAGTAATGCAGGCAAAAGCGCATGCTCAAGCAGAGCGCGCCAAATACTTCCCTCGATTACCACCGTATTCGTAGCGCCAAAAAGAAGACCAAGGAGCCACGCGGTAAGCTGTGAAATAAGCAAAACGAGGGCCGTAGTAGGCAGGATCAATGGCAAAAATTGCGACACGTCCCCGCTCTTAATGCGAAAAAGTGTCAAGTCGCCGTCTTCTGCTATACCCCGCTTGCGCAGGTAGACAAGTCCGAGGGCGAGCGGTGCCGCAAACGCCAGATAGTAGACGGACTCCGATATCCATCCCTCCGTCATTCCCGAGATGGATAGCATCAAAAGAAATAAAAGATATAGGCAGGTCAACAGCTTGATCCGCTCCTTCATGCACCCTCACCCCTTTCAACGGTTCATTGCAATTATTATACCACACGTGCGCCGCGTGTGCAAGCAGTTTTTTGAAGATAATTACACAAGCGAGAAACGTATCTTACCTCTTGTGACGTCGCACTCCTCCACCCTGACCCTCACCGTGTCAGCAAGGCGGTATACGCGCTCGCGAGAGCGAAGAGTGATGTTTTTCTCGTCAAAAATATACTCACCGTCCATCTCGCTGATAGGCACGAGTCCCTCGCAGGTATTCGGCAGCATCACGAAAAGGCCAAACGAGGTGACAGAGCTTACAGTGCCCTCCATCTCCTCGTCAAGATGGTCAGCCATATACACCGTTTTGTAAAGATCCTCGATACGTCGCTCTGCATTGATGGCGCGTAGCTCGGTTTCGGTAGCCGCCGCAGCAGCGCGCCTAGCGTAGGAAACGTATGCTCCCGCACTCTTCGTACCAAGAAGCACGTTCTTAATTATACGGTGCGTTGCCAGGTCGGAGAGACGGCGTATCGGCGAGGTGAAATGACAGTACTTTTCGATGCCGAGTCCGAAATGGCCGCATTGCTCGCTCGAATACTTAGCCTTTGCCATAGCGCGAAGCATGCTATAGGATACCGGCGTAAAGAGACCGCGACGTTTTGCCTCCTTGAGCACCGTCGCAAGCCCTTCGGGTGTCGGCTCATCCTTCGTTATTACGGATGTATCAAATCCAAGATTGTGAAGATAGGTCACGAGCTCCGCATATTTGTCGGGAGGTGGCGCCTCGTGCAGTCGGTATACGCAGGGCACCACCGCCTCGGAAAGTCTAGTCGCTACAGCCTCGTTTGCCGTAAGCATAAACTGCTCGATGATCCGCTCGGCGATGCCTCGCTCGCGCGGAATAATTTGACACGGGTGCCCACTTGCATCGAGAATTATCTCCGATTCTATAGTATCAAAGTCGATAGCGCCGCGCGTTTCATGTCGGCGGAGAAGAACCTCGTAAAGCTCACGCATAAGTCGCAGTGAGTGGAGTACCTCGGCGTATTTTTGCGACACGTCCTCGGGGGCTGTGCCGTCAAAGAGCGAATTCACCTCACTGTAAACTCCGCGCATGCGGCTTTTGATGACCGACGGCTCAAGCGACAGTGAAATAATCGCTCCGTCGCGATCAAGCTCTATCATTGCGCTGAGTGTATATTTATCCTCGTCGGGATTCAATGAGCAGGCGCCGTTTGAGAGAGCGGGCGGCAGCATAGGCACTACCTTATCGGTAAAGTACACGCTGGTGCCGCGAGAGGTGGCACATCTGTCGAGTGGCGTGCGCTCACACACGTAGTGAGAAACGTCAGCGATATGAACCCCGAGGCGCCAACCGTCGAGCGTTTTTTCAAGTGAAACCGCGTCATCGAGGTCCTTCGCTCCGGCGCCGTCGATCGTGAATATCACTTCATTGCGAATTACTCTGTTTTCGTAATTAATGGGTATCCGTGCTGAGTTTTCGGCAGCCTCCTGCTCCTCCGGAGTGAAGTCGGTGGGTATCTCGCACTCGGCGAGGATGGCGGCGTAGTTCGCCTCTCGGGACTCTGCGTCGCCGAAAACTCTAATAACGTCACACTCGGGATGCGGAGAGCCGTCACGCAGAATCCTTGCCTCAACCTTATCACCTATGCGAGCGTCCATTACGTCCCGTATAAGCGGCATAAACGACAGCCTTCTGTCGTCGGGTATGAGCTTGTACACACGCATGCGGCGTCTTGCGTGCCGTATATAGTCCTCCTCAACGGTTCCGATCACTGTTTTTCTGCCGAATTCTATGATTTTTGCGACACGTCCCTCGGTCTTAAGCTCTCCCATATAGTTGTTGTAGCTATGGTAGATGACCTCTACGAAGTCGCCGTCTATCGCCCCACCCGTCTTGCCGTCGGGGATAAATATATCGTCGCCGCCCTCGGAAAGCGACACAAAACCAAATCCCGATCGTGATCCCGAGAATATACCCTCGCGCCTCGTCTCACCGCGGAGCACCTTGTTTGATACGCGACCGCGCACTCCGCCATCGGTTATATCACCGATCTTAACGTTGTCGAAGGCGACTCCCGTCTCGCGCACCGCGCGCAAAAGCTCTGCCCTAGCCGCCTCCTTCGATTTACGCTTATGAACGTTTCTTTTCGTAAATTTTTCAAAATCCTTTTTCTTCGCCACTAATATCACCTCTTTCCATCAAGCCATCAAGGCACAAGCCTTGCATATCATCAGCCAAAGGCTGTATCTCATCAAGGCGAAAGCCTTGTATCTATTCTTCCCCAAATCTCCTCAAATCAGCAAAAGAAAAGGGCTGTCTGTGCGACAGCCGCTATTCTTATTCAGTGATCTCGGGAATGAAGTTATGGTACTGATTGAGGTAATCGGACATCCAGTCGTCAAGAGAGAAGCTGCTGGCGTAATCGGGCTGAATAACGTATACCACAACAACGGCAAGTACGAATATCACACCTACGATGGCAGTCCACTTGAAGAGAAGTCTGTCGGTATGGCTCGACTTGTCCTTACCGTAGAAGGTCTCGGAGCCACCGGAGATAGCACCGGAGAGGCCGTCCTCATTTCCTTTCTGAAGAAGAACCGCGGTCACGATAAATATTGCGGCGAGAAGAAGTATTGCAAGAAGCACGTATTCTAAAACTATCATCTTTAGAACCTTTCGAAATATTTATTTTCCTCGTCCCAAAATGGGCGCAGGTAATTTGCATACAGTTATTTTATCATAAAGTCAAGAAAATTGCAATAGTTTTTTTAATTTTTTTACAATTTACAGAAATATTGTTTTTTCTATACAAATCGCGTAGGATTTTATACACTTTTATGTTGCAAATAATGTACAATCAACCTAGTAGCATAATATTATGCGCGTGTTGCGAGTTATCGCACTAAAAATTTACGCGGCGCGTCGCATAAAAATTTTATGAAAGACATATGTGAGGTACGAAATGCTGACCGTTAACAAGATCACCTCCTGCACCGTAATCGACTACGCGGCAGAGGAGCTTAAAAAATATCTTCGAATGATGATGCCCGAGTGCGGCGACATCAGGATCACCTACGACCCTACCGCAACGGCCGGCTTCCGACTCGGTCTGATGCAGGATTTTGGTCTCGACGTATCCGACGCCGACGACACCGAGCTTGACGATATCCTCTATATCGACTGTGACAGCGAGGGTGGAATAATCGCCGGCGACAATCCCCGCTCGGTGCTTCTCGCGGTATACGAATACTTCCGTCAGATGGGCTGTCGCTGGCTATTTCCGGGTGTGGACGGCGAATATATTCCGATGCAGGATATCACGCCCGTAAAATACAGATTCAAGCCCTCCTGCCGATTCCGCGGCTGGTGTAACGAGGGTGCGGAGTTCCAGGAATGTATGATGGAGACCATCGACTTCATACCGAAGGTCGGTATGAACGTATATATGCTCGAGTTCCGTGTCCCCGTCGCCTACTATGACCGTTATTACAATCATCCATACAACCCGACGCTAAAGCCCGAGCCGCTCTCCGAAAGGCAGATAATCCAATGGAAGCGCCAATGCGAGTCAGAGATCGCGAAGCGCGGAATACAGTTCCACGACATCGGTCACGGCTGGACCTCTGAGGCATTCGGTATCCCCGCAGACTGCGCGTGGGAGGCGATCGACGAATCAAAGGTGCCCGAAAGCGCAAAGAAATATCTCGCACTCTATGAGGGCGAGCGCAAGCTTTGGCAGGGTAAGCCGATGAACACGAACTTCTGTATGTCGAACCCGGAGGCGCGCGGTATGTTCGCAAGATACGTTGCCGACTACGCCGAGTCGCACTCGAATATCGACTATCTGCACGTCTGGCTCTCCGACGGAGTGAACAACCATTGCGAGTGTGAGGAGTGCCAAAAGAAAACGCCCGCAGACTTCTATATGCTGGCAATGAACGAGATCGACCGCGAGCTTACAAAAAGAAATCTCAACACGCGCATCGTATTCATCGTTTACACAGACACGACCTGGCCCCCGATCACGGAGCGCATAGAAAACCCCGACCGTTTCTCGATACTTCTCGCGCCCATAACCAGAAGCTACGCATACACGACGAATAAGGATTACGTCCCCGCAGTCAAGCCTTACGAGAGAAACAAGCTCGTCTATCCCGAGTCTCTCGATGAATACTTCGCCTACTTCAGAGAGTGGCAAAAATTCTGGCACGGTGCGGCATTCTCCTACGAATATCACTTCTGGCATCACCAATACAAAGATATCGCGGGCATTCGCTTCTCCGAGAGGATAAACGAGGACGTCAGAGAATATAAGCGCCGCGGAATCAACGGTATCGTCGAGGACGGTTCACAGCGCTCCTTCTTCCCAACCGGCCTCACGTTCTATACCTACGCGCGCACACTTTATGACGTCAACCTCACAGCAGAGGAGATCAGAGCGGATTACCTCGAGACGGCATTTGGTGATAAGAGACCTGAATTCGAAGCCCTGCTCACCGGGATATCCGATGCATTCGAATTCGATTACGTCTCGGGAGAGGCGAGCGAGAACCGTGAGATATCTCCATTCTACGCACCGTCCTATGCCGACAGGCTGGAGGCGGCTATGCCGTCTATACTTGCGCGCGGCCGCGAGCTCGTAGAAAGAAACTACGACTCGGACTACCGCATCGGAACGGTATCGGTAAGACTCATTGAGCACTGTCTTACGTTCTGCGATTATTACTCACGCGCGATCATCGCTAAGGCGCGCGGAAACGACGACGAATCCTCCGCGATATTTGCGGAGTGGAGAGACCGCTTTGGCGCTATGGAATACGGGCTTCGCCGCTATTTCGACAACTTCCTCTGCTTCAGGAAGCTCGAGTCGGTATTCGTACGAGATAAGAGTAACACAACGAACGCAACCGAAATATAACATCTAAAAACACCGAGTAAAAGGAGAAAACTATGCTTACGATCAACAAGATCACATCAGCCTCTGCAATAGACTACGCGGCAGAGGAGCTCAAAAAATATCTTCGAATGATGATGCCCGAGTGCGGCGACATCAAGATAAGCTATAACCCCTTGGCAAAAGACGGCTTCCGCCTCGGTCTCATGCAGGACCTCGGTCTCGACACGTCCGATGCCTCCGACACGGAGCTTGACGATATTCTTTACATGGACTGCGACACCGAGGGCGGAATAATCGCCGGAGATAACCCTCGCTCGGTGCTTCTCGCGGTATACGAGTACCTCAGGCAGAACGGCTGTCGCTGGCTCTTCCCCGGTGTTGACGGCGAGTTTATTCCGATGCAGGATATCGTTCCTGTAAAATACCGCCACCTTGCTACCACCCGTTACAGAGGCTGGTGTAACGAAGGCTCGGAGTATCAGCAGTGTATGCTTGACGCTATCGAGTTCATTCCCAAGGTAGGTATGAACGTATTTATGCTCGAGTTCCGTGTTCCGAAGGGCTACTACGACTCATATTACAGGCACTCCTTCAACGAAGAAAACAGAAAGCCCGAGCCTGTCAGCATAAGACAGATCTGGCAATGGAAGAGACAGTGCGAGGCGGAAATTGCAAAGCGTGGTTTACAATTTCACGATATTGGACACGGTTGGACGATGGATGCGTTCGGCATAGACTCCTCATGGAGATCTACCGATCCCGTCGATCACAACACCGAGCTCACCGAGGAGCAGCGCTCCTTCATCGCCCTGCGCGACGGCAAGCGTGAGCTCTACCGTAACACGCCGAACTGGACCAACTTCTGTATGTCGAGACCCGACGGACACAAGCTCTTCGCCGAGTACGTTGCCGATTACGCAGAGCGCCACTACAACGCCGACTACTTCCACGTGTGGCTCGGAGATATGGCAAACAACCATTGCGAGTGTGAGGAGTGTCAGAAGAGAACTCCCTCCGATTGGTATATGATACTGATGAATAAGGTGGACGAGGAGCTGACGAGGAGAGGCCTCAACACGCGCATCGTATTTATCGCGTATATGGACACCGCGTGGGCACCGCTGACCGAGATGATCAAGGATCAGAAGCGCTTCACCCTCCTACTCGCTCCCATCACGAGAGACTACACCGAGACGCTCCCCGAGTGGGGTGTCAAGGCAACGACCGTTCCCTATCAGAGAAACAAAAACGTGCTCCCGAAAAACCTCGAGGAGTACTTCGCATACTTCTCCGATTGGAAAAAGGCAGGCTGGCGCGGTGCTAACATATCCTACGAGTACCACTTCTGGAGACATCAGTACCACGATATATCCGGCATCGAGATATCCAAGGTAATAAACAACGACGTCCGCACCTACAACGAGTACGGCATCAACGGAATTATCGAGGACGGCTCACAGCGTTCCTTCTTCCCCACCGGTCTCGCCTTCTACACCTACGCGCGCTCGCTCTACGACGGCTCGCTTACCGCGGACGAGATCGCAGAGGACTATTTCAAGCACGCCTTTGGCGAGGATTGGAAAAAGTTCTACGACTACCTCGCAGAGCTTGAAGGTGCTATGAAGTACAAGTTCTGTCAGAGAAAGCTCTCTAAAAATCCGAAAATATCTCCCTTCTATAGTCCCGAGGAGGCTGAGCTTCTCGCAACCGTACCCGAAATAGTTGCAAAGGGACGAAAGCTCATCGAGGAGCACTACAACTCGGATTACAGGGTACAGACCGTTTCGGTAAGACTTCTCGAGCATCACGCATTCTTTGCGGAAAAGCACGCAGAGGCTCTCCGCGAGAAGGCTCTCGGTCACGACGAGCGCGCAAGCGAGCTTGCAGAGGCTTTGCGTATAGAGTTCGGTAAAAGAGAGGTCGAGATTGAGCCCTACTTTGACCAGCGACTCGGCTTCAGCTATCTGAGATACGATATCTTTAACGTAAAGACCAACGTAGATCAGCTCGCAGGCATCGTAAACGAAGGAATGTAAAGGACAAAAAACACCTATGCTTGAAATCAAAAAGATCACATCTGCATCCCCCGTCGATTTTGCGGCGGAGGAGCTTAAAAAATACCTCAGAATGATGATGCCCTACTGCGGCGAGATCAAGATAAGCTACGATCCCACTGCGACGGACGGATTCCGCCTCGGTCTGATGCAGGACTTCGGTCTCGACACCTCCGAGGCGCTCGACACCGAGCTTGACGATATCGTTCATATCGACACCGAGGAGGACGGCGGTATCATAGCAGGCTCGAACCCGCGCTCCGTTCTCCTTGCGGTATACGAATATCTCAGACAGAATGGCTGTCGTTGGCTCTTCCCCGGTATCGACGGTGAATATATCCCGATACGTAACGTCGAGCCTACGAAATATCACAAGATGGCAGACTGCCGCTACCGCGGTCAGTGCAACGAGGGCGCCGAGGCACAGCATCTGATGATGGAGGCGATAGACTTCACGCCTAAGATCGGACTGAATATTTTCATGATCGAGTTTGAAAATCCGACGGCATACTATCACCTCTATTACAATCACAGACACAACGACGCAAACCGCGAGGCGGAGCCCGTCAGCGACGAGCAGATCCTGCAGTGGAAAAGACAGTGCGAGGCGGAAATTGCAAAGCGCGGTTTACAATTTCACGATATCGGACACGGTTGGACCGCTATCTCATTCGATATAAAGTACGGCGGTGCGTGGTCAAAAATCGGCGATGAGGCAGTACCCGAGAAGTATCGTCCCTACCTCGCCCTCTACGGCGGCAAGCGCGCTCTTTATGAGGGAATGCCGCTCAACACGAACTTCTGTATGTCGAACCCCGAGGCGCGTCACATCGTAGCAAAGAGCATCGCGGACTACGCCTCCCTCGCCACAAACGTTGACTATCTGCACGTTTGGCTCTCCGACTCCTATAACAATATGTGCGAGTGTGAGGAGTGCAGAAAGAAAACGCCGTCCGACTGGTACGTTATGCTGATGAACGAGGTCGACGAGATAATGAGCGAGCGTAGCCTGAAAACGCGCGTTGTCTTCATCTGCTACTACGACACGGTATGGGCACCGAAGACCGAGAGGCTAAACAACCCCGACAGATTTGCACTTCTCCTGGCGGCGATCACACGTGATTACGCGGAGAGCGTTGACCCGAATATCGATCCCGATAAAATACAGCTCACCGAATACGTTCTCAACAAGAACGTTATGCCGAAGAGCGTAAACAACTATCTTCTGCATGCTAAGGAGTGGCGCGAGCTGTGCGGAGTGCCCAACCTCGTTTACGAATACCACTTCTGGTGGCCACAGTACAACGACCTCGGACTCTTCGATATGGCGCGCACCATTCACGACGACGTCTGCGGCTATTATGCAAACGGCTGCTCGGGCGTCGTCGAGGACGGCTCACAGCGCTCCTTCTTCCCTAACGGACTTATGTTCACCACCTACGCGCGCACTCTTTGTGACACGCACGCAAGCTTCGAGTCGATCAGAGACGATTACTACGAGCATGCATACGGTGAGGACTACCGTGAGGTCATAGCCTTCTTCGAGCGGCTCGGTGCGGCACTCGATTATAAATACTTCGTGGGCAGCGGCTCAAAGGACCTCGCTCGCGGAAAGTACTACAACCCCGACGTGGCGGAGAGTCTTGGCAGAATCCCCGCTATTGTGGACGAGTTTGAGCCATTCGTGCTCGCACATAAGAATATGCCTATGCGAGTACAAACGGTCGCCTACCGTATGCTCTCCCGCTATCTCGAGTACGTGAAACTGCTCGCTCCTATTCTCGCCCTGAAGGCTGTCGGAAAAGAACTCGAAGCAAAGGAAAAATTCCTTGAATTCAAGAATTATTTTGGAAAATACGAGCTCGAGATGGAGCGCACCTACGACCACTATATGCTTATGCAGTCTCTCACCCGCATTTTCCACAACATAACCGTTCTTTATAACACCTGATAAGGAGAAAAAACAATGCTTACCATCAACAAGATCACATCCGCGTCCCCCGTTGATTTTGCAGCAGAGGAGCTCAAAAAATATCTCAGAATGATGATGCCCGAGTGCGGCGACATCAAGATAAGCTACGATCCCACAGCGGCTGACGGCTTCCGCCTGGGTCTTGCGCAGGATTTCGGTCTCGACGTATCCGATGCCGAGGACCCCGAGCTTGACGATATTCTTTACATAGATTGCGATACCACAGGCGGTATAATCGCAGGCTCGAACCCCCGCTCGGTGCTTCTTTCCGTATATGAGTACTTCCGTCAGATGGGTTGCCGTTGGCTCTTCCCCGGTGTTGACGGAGAGTATATTCCTATGAAAGATATCACCCCTGTCAAGTATCGCTTCAAGCCCTCCTGCCGCTACCGCGGTCAATGTAACGAGGGCGGCGAATTCCAGCCGGATATGATGGAGACTATCGACTTCGCACCGAAGATCGGTATGAACGTCTATATGCTTGAGTTCCGCGTTCCCACGCCGTACTACAATGCCTACTACCAGCACTATCACAACACCGAAAACCGCAATCCCGAGCCTCTTTCG
>JAZRBV010000047.1:0-3143 GCA_045635225.1 Eubacteriales bacterium | reverse complement strand
TCCCAGCACCAATCTCCGTCAAGAAATACGCTATTCGGCAAATCCTGTTTGAGCTGTTGGCACACAGTTGTTTTTCCAATTCCCATAGTGCCACCAATCATATATAAAGTTTTCATCATTCGCACCTGCAAATTCTTATTTTTTATTTTCCTTTATAGCAAAGGAGCCTTCCCCGATCGCTGCAATCGTTGCCACGCTGCACACGACTACAAAGCTATACGTTGGCTCAATGAATTGTAATGTAAACGGCAGAAGAAAGAGTAACGATCCCGTAATCTTATTCAAAACGGAATGGTAAACCACAAGCTTCTTTCTGAGAACAAATCCTAAAACAATATTGGCGAACTTAATAATTGCTATAACGGCTATCCATATCCAAACCCAAATAGGAAGGTAAATTATAGGCAATAGCTTAACCGCGCATACTGCCATAAAAACAAAGTCAGAAACAGTATCTAATTTCGAACCGAAGCTACTGACGGCATTGGTTTTCCTTGCAATTGCTCCATCAATCATATCGCTGAAGCCGCAGAGCAAATATGTGATGCAGAACGGAAATGAAGGTACATCAAAGAACAATAATGCAATACTACCTATGATGCGTAAGCCGGTAGTTATATTAGCAAGGTGTTTTTTCATATTCTGCTCGACAAATTGGAATTTGTTTAACGGTTTTCTAAAATCCATTTCTTTGACCAAGCAAACAATGTTTCGGACATCAAATTAAAATCTATCTCTCCACCATTTTTCAAATTTAAGAATATATCAACGATAAGTCGTTCATCAGTTGAAACAACATCGCGCAATTCACTTTTGCATTTTATGTATTTGCCCGTTTGCTTAAAAGCGATAGCTTGCACAACGAAAGAGGCGGATTTATACAATCCTTTCAAAATATCTTTGCTTTTTTCGTGCAGCATATTGTGAACGCATCCGTGATAGATGTTACAAGCACCTATTTTAATCGCTCTGTTAACAGCAGATTCATCAATCACCGCAAGCAATTCATCAAGACTACCTTGTATAGGGGTTGTGTCATAATAAAACTGAAAAAGGTCGGAAGGCTCCCAATTCAAAAGCTCATCTTTACCCGAAACAAAGCCGCAAATCAGTTCTCTGTTGGGAAGGGTATCTAACATTGCATTGTATTTTTGAATATCTGTGACGGACAGTTGATCGAGTATTACGACAATGTCAATATCACTTGTTTCTGTTGCTTCGCCACGACCGTAACTACCTTGCAAACCGACAAACCATACACGATTTGCAAAAGTCTCATTTAATGTCTGCAAGAATTCCTTCATCCAAGCAGTAATCTCTATCATCCTAATCACCTCGTCAAATTCTAGATTTTCGGTGAATTTATTATATCACAGCTCACGTGTTTTTGCAACAGTAAAAGGAGCTCTCCCGAGCTCCTTTCGTCATTTATACATTACCTCTATAAACCACTTTATCGCTTTCTCATGCCACTCTGACTTCGGCTGCATAGCAAATCCCTTGTCGCTGGCTAGGAACTTTATGAGCGAGTATTTTGACACGAGGTACTTGCGTTCTTGGAGTGTGGCAAACAGTCTTCCTTTTGCGATATGCCATCTTATTGTCCTCTCCGAGTAGCCTATAATTTTCGCTACTCGGTAAACGGATAATGCGTCGGGGTATATTGCAAGTCTCTTTTCAAGTATTCGTTCGAACTTGTTCCTATCCTTTCTGCTTAGGTAGGCGAACACGCTTATTTCTGCACCGCAGGCTTCTTCAGTCTGCGGTGCATCTTTGTTACGGGAGGAGAATTGTCCTCGGATAAACTCCTTCTTGCTTTCGGTTACGCTTTGCTTCATATACGCCCTCAAATCCTCTTCGCTCACGTAGTAGCGGAGGTGCGTTGGAGTATTCACAATTCTACACGGGATAACACCGTTTTGTAGCATCCAAGCTGCTTTGCGTTTGCTTATCTTTAGTTTCACTCGAAGCTGCTCGAGGGAAAGTTCACCGTCTTTTTTCATTCTTCCGTACCCCTTTTTCTAGCCCTTATTCTTTGTTTAAGGCGGTGTAATTTTTAACCGCCTTTGCCGTTTTTACTCGTCCTTATTTCCTATGAGTGAGCCGAGCTTCATGCCCGCGATACTCGTTGCACGGGTGTCAAGGTGCGAGTATGTATCTGCCGTTATGCTCATCGTGCTGTGTCCCATATACGCCTGGATTACCTTCATATTCTCGTTCAGTGCTACGAGGAGAGAGGCACAGGTGTGTCGTAGGTCGTGGAAGCGTATTTTTCTTAGGTTGTGCTTTTTGAGCAGTATGTTAAAGTGCTCGGTTACGAAGTTCGGTCGTATAAGGTCACCGAGCTGGTCAACGCATACCATGTTGAGATATTTCTTTGAGTAGGAGCGTTTAAACTGCTTTCGGTATTCCTCTTGCCTTTCTTTGTGCTTTAGTAGTATCTTCTTCACGTCGGGGTGCATTGCGAAGACTCTGCGCGAGCTTTCGGTCTTCAGCTCGTCGCTTACTATGATTTGCTTTTTGCCGTTCTTGGATATCTCGATCACCTTTTTCTGCACCGAGATTTTGTCGTTCTCGAAGTCCACGCAATCCCACGTCATACCGAGTGCTTCGCTTCGTCTCATACCGCAGTACACTGCGAGGACTATCGGTATGTAGAGGGGATCGTCCTTTGCGAAGGCGAGGAGCGTTTGCACCTCTTCCACCGAGTAGAAGCTCGCAGGATACCTCTTAACAGTAGGTCTATCCACTCTTTGCATCGGGTTGTACTCGAAGAGCTCTTGCTTGATTGCGTATTCGAACATTGCGTGGAGCAGGTTGTGGTAGTGGAGCACCGTTTGCTCGTTGTCTCCGATGCTCCGTAGGTAGTCGTAGAATGCGTTTATTCTCCTCGGCTTTAAATCCGCGAGGGTTATTTTATCACCGAAGAATTTCGCAATGTGACCGTTCACTCTGCCTTTGTATCCGAGGTAGGTCGTTTCTTGAATTTTGTGGCGGTGCACCTCGTCGAGCCACTCGTGCATAAATGCTACGAAGGGGTAGTTTTCGGGATCGTCATAACCATCAATCATTCGTGCGTACTTTGCTTCGAACTCGGTTATCATATCTCGCTTCCGCTTTTCGACTACCGATTTGAGCGAGTC
>JAZRBV010000046.1:0-33024 GCA_045635225.1 Eubacteriales bacterium | reverse complement strand
AAACTTGGCTCCACTTATCGGACAGTAGAATATCGACCACCTCATCAGTCGCTACGCGACAGCTTCTCCCAAGGAGAAGCCTTTCCATAAGCCTTCCTCCGAGAGGAAGGTGGCAGGCGCAAGCCTGACGGAAGGAGCCCCCGTGTAGCTCTACCCTCGTCTCGAGCACTCCCTGTGCGCAAAGAACAACTTTAGTGCCTGCATGCATCCCGACCTTCGTCTCGGGCACGAGTTATGCGTAAGAAACAACTTTAGCTCCCTCGATCTCGCGGTGAAATTTACTTCAATTCAAACTGCTTTATCGGCTTGATAGCGAGTCCCTCTTCATATTCGCGCACCTCACCGAGTGCGAAAAAGCCGTCGGCGCCGCATATGCGTACCTTCTGTCCCGCCTCTGCCGAATAACCGATCTTGCGTAGATATATCTCGACGCCGCAGGAGGCGAGGCGCTCAAAGAACGGCTCGAGCGTGACGGTGGGATACTTCTCAAATATGCGCTCGACGGGCAATACTCTCGACGCCCTTTCCTCGCACGTCATAGCCTCGAGCTGCTCGAGTGTGCAGGAGTCCTCTAACGTAAAGCCTGCGGCAGAGGCTCGGCAGAGCGTTTTCATCGTGCCCCCAACACCGAGCCGCGCACCGATATCGGCACAGAGCGTGCGGATATACGTTCCCTTTGAGCAGATGACGTCGAGCGAGTACTCGCGCTCGTTTATTTTCTCTGCCTTTATATTAATTATCTCAACACGGCGCGCCTCGCGCTCTATCTCTATGCCCTCGCGTGCGAGGTCGCAGAGCTTTTTGCCCCCTACCTTCAGCGCCGAGTACATAGGCGGTGTCTGATCGTACGCACCGAGGAAGGAGTTCACCGCCGCGAGCACCTCATCCTCGTCGGGAATTCTGTCGCATTCGGTGAGCACCTCGCCCGTCACGTCCTCGGTATCGGTGGTGACACCGAGCAGAAGCGTTGCGATATAGTGCTTATCCGAGGAGAGCATATACTCGCTCGCCTTCACACCGCGTCCGACCAGGATGGGAAGCACTCCCGTTGCCATAGGGTCGAGGGTGCCGGTGTGTCCCGCCTTCGCTACGCCGAGCAGTCGTTTTATACGGCTGACCACCGCTTGTGAGGTGAGTCCCTCTCCTTTATTTATAATAATGAGACCGTTCATATGATACCTCTCGGGAATAATTCTACATTTATATTAACATAAAAGCGGCGCAATTTCAACGGGAAGAAGAAAAATTCAGTCAAAAAGCAAATTTCATCAAATGAAAATCAATAAATCATCTTGTATTTACGCTGCAAATGTGCTAGAATTAAGCATATAGAAAAAGAAAGGAATCATCCTATGAAAGCAGTAATTACAGTAACAGGTAAGGATAAGGTCGGCATCATCGCGATGGCAAGTGCGGAGTGCGCAAAATACGGCGCGAATATCGTCGATATCAGCCAGACCGTCCTGGATGAATATTTCGCAATGATAATGCTCGTTGAGCTCTCGGGTCTCACCGTAGATTTCACCGCGTTTGCGGACAGTATGAAGGCGGAGGGAGGAAGGTGCGGCGTTGATATCCGCGTAATGCACGAGGATATCTTCAACACCATGCACAAGATCTGATATGCTTGGAATGCACGACGTACTCGAGACCATACGTATGATAAGAGATGAAAATCTCGATATCAGAACGGTAACTATGGGCATCTCGCTATTCGACTGTATCACGGACGATCCCAAAAGACTCGAGGAAAAAATATACGACAAGATCACCCGCTCGGCAAAAAATCTCGTCTCGGTATGCGAGGATCTCGAGCGCACCTACGGTATACCGATCGTCAACAAGCGCATCTCGGTAACGCCGATATCCTATATAGGCGCAGGACTCTCGCCCGATGGCTTCGTAAGACTGGCAAAGACGCTCGAGCGCGCGGCACAGACACTCGGCGTAAACTTCATCGGCGGCTTCTCTGCCCACGTGCAGAAGGGTATGATCCTCGGTGCGAAAAATCTCATTGAGTCGATCCCCGAGGCACTCACCGAGACTACGCGCATCTGCTCCTCCATCAACGTCGCGACCACCAAGGCGGGCATCAATATGGATGCCGTCAAGCGTATGGGCGAGATAATCAAGGAGACGGCGTATCTCACGCGCGACAACGATTCTATCGGCTGTGCAAAGCTCGTCGTTTTCGCAAATATTCCCGAGGATAACCCCTTCATGGCGGGCGCGGTGCACGGCATCGGTGAGCCCGATACCGTAATCAACGTTGGTGTCAGCGGACCCGGCGTAGTTGCCGTCGCTATCAAGGAGGCGGGAGATTGCGATTTTTCGGAGCTTGCGGACACCGTCAAGAAGATATCCTTCAAGATCACGAGGGTAGGTCAGCTGATCGCCGCAGAGGCGGCAAAGAGGCTCGGCGCACCCTACGGCATAGTAGACCTCTCGCTCGCTCCCACCCCCGCGGCAGGTGACTCGGTTGCCGAGATACTCGAGAATATGGGTCTCGAGCGTTGCGGCACTCACGGCACGACGGCGGCTCTCGCTCTGCTCAACGACGCAGTCAAGAAGGGCGGCGTTATGGCATCGAGCCACGTCGGCGGTCTGTCGGGCGCGTTCATTCCCGTATCCGAGGACAGAGGTATGATAGAGGCGGCAGAGTGCGGAACGCTCACGCTCGAGAAGCTCGAGGCAATGACCGCGGTATGCTCGGTCGGTCTCGATATGATAGCGATCCCCGGCGACACCCCCGCATCGACCATCTCGGGCATTATTGCCGATGAGATCTCTATCGGTGTAGTCAATAACAAGACCACCGCCGTAAGAGTCATACCGGTATACGGTAAGACGGTCGGTGACTCGGCAGAGTTCGGCGGTCTGCTCGGCCATGCACCCATAATGCCCCTGAAGGCAGAGTCCTGCGAAAGATTCATAAGCCGAGGCGGCAGAATTCCCGCTCCGATACATTCGCTGAAGAACTGATAGCCGAGGTAAAAAGCGCATAATATATCGCGTATTTTTATCTGCCGTCAATCAAATATAACACTAATAAAACAGCAAAAAAAGCAAACTAAACTTGTCATAATCGGCAAATTAGTTTGCTTTTTTCTTTTGAATTATTTATTATCGGGAACGTAGTTTTCGAATATCACGCCGTCGTAGCCTCTCGCAAGGGCTGCCGCCTCCTCCTCGGGGGAGCGGACGGTCCAGGCAAAGGTCACGACACCGAAGAGTCGGCGAAGCAATGCGAGTGAGAGCGACCTGTCGGTGTGGTGGTACGCAATAAACGCAGGCGACGCCACGCGGTTGAGCATCAGCGCACGAAGAAAGAGATACATCGGCTTTCTGTATTTTTTATCCTTCATATAATCCGTAGAAAGAACGCCGCGTGCAGGAGCGGGACAGAGCTTTTTGAAATTGCCGAGCGAGAGCGGGTTGAAGGACTCGACGATAAATCTGCCCTTGTATTCCGAGAGCATCTCTGCGGCTCGTGCCGATACGTTATACTTGCCCGCATCCTCCTTTATCTCGACGAGGAGCGGCACCCTTCCGTCAACGAGAGCGAGCACGTCGGAGAAGCGAGGAACGGTGTCCTCGGTGTTACCGAGCTTGATCTTTGCAAGCTCATCGGCGGTAAATTCGTCTACCCTACCATCGATTTTTGCGACACGTGTGAGGGTGTCATCGTGAAATACGACCAGCTCGCCGTCCTTAGAAAGACGGATATCGAGCTCGATTCCGTAGCCGGCATCGACCGCCGCGCGAAAGGCGGACATAGAGTTTTCCTCGCGCTCGCCGTCATGGAGACCGCGGTGTGCGAAGCGTACCCCTACGTATTCCTTGATATCGGCGCGTCTGCCGGGTGCTATTGCTATAAGATACAAAGCGACCAGAGCGGCGATCACACCGAGAACTATATAGATCCACATATTTTCTTACCTCGAATTTTAATCAAATTCTCTCAAAACCCCGAGAATGTGTCGCGATTTTGAGAGAATCTGTGTTTTTTAACCTTAATCGTCTGCGCCACCGAGGCTCTCGAGAGCCGACAGCTTCTCAGCCCTTGCATCACCGTGTTTAACAAAGAACATAGTTACAAAGGAGAACGCGACGAAGAGAGTACCGAATGCAAAGAAGGTCTCGCGCATACCGATCGCGTCATAGAGCAGACCCGAGAGTATGGGTGCGACGATCTGCGCCGCCATAGACGCGGTGTAGTAGTAGCCGGTGTACTTGCCGACCTCGCCGCCCTTGGCAAGCTCGACGACCATCGGGAAGGAGTTTACGTTGATGGTTGCCCAGCCGATACCCGCAAGAATAAAAACGGGATACATTACGAGCTCGGGAGTGTCAAAGCTGATGAAGTTACCGATGAAGAACGCCGACGCCAGCATCGCGATACCCGCGAGAATGGTCTTACGTCTGCCTATCTTCGACGCAACGATGCCGACGGGAATATATGCGATAACCGCCGCCGCCTGCGCGATTATAAGAGTAAAGTTGAAGTCAAAGAAGAGAACGTTGGTTGCATATACCGAGTACTTACTTGTGATAGAGTTGTAGCCGATGTACCAGAGTGCGACCGATGCGAGAATGAGAAGAAGCGAGCGAAGCTCAGGCCTTGTCAGCGTGCGCTTTACGCCACCGTCGTCAACAGGTGCCTCGTCGAGGTTGAGCTTAACACTCTCCTCTGCCATCTCTGCCGCCCACTTGCGCTCCTTTACCGTGAGGAGGAAGACGGCGAGACCCGCGAGCATGATACCGCAGACCGCGATAACGTAGCCTGTGTACTGCATATACTTGTTGGCCGACGTGCCGAAGATCATACCGAGGACGAGGACGATAATACCGCCGCCCGTACCCATGAGGTTGATGATGGCGTTACCCTTGGAGCGAAGCGGCTTTACGGTAACGTCGGGCATAAGCGCAACCGCAGGAGAGCGGAAGGTCGCCATCGAAATGAGCACAAGCAGAAGCACTCCGATAAATCCGATAACAGGCCAAATGTTAGAGAGGGTGATATCGAGGGTGTCAACTCGGATCTGCTCGATGACGTCGTTGATCTCCTTGATCGCCGCATTGGCGATCGCAACCGCCTCGGCGTCACCCGCCTTACCCGCGGTCTTTAGCTGGAGATTTGCCTCCTTGAGCATCGCGGCAGCCTCTGTGTATCTCTCGGCAATGCCTGCATCGAGCACCGCGCCAAGCTGATAGGTATCGATACAGATAAGAGCTATAAAGGAGATAACGGCGGCAACCGTTCCCAAAACTATAAAGGGCGTGCGCTTGCCGTATTTCGTTACGACCCTATCCGAGAGCGCGCCGAAGATCGGCAGCATGAACACCGCGAGAATGTTGTCGACCGACATAACGACGCCCGAGATACTCTGCGGAAGTCCAAAGTGGTTGGTCAGCGCGAGCGGAATGATCGCGTCATACGCCTGCCAGAACGCACTGATGAGGAAGAACGCAAATCCGACAAGGATAGTTCTTTTGTAATTTAGTTTCATAGAAATATTCACCTTTCGGTTTAATCGGGCGCGAGCGAGGGAAGTACGCCCCGGATACGGTCGGCAACACAAGAAAACTGCAAATCACCGCACGCGCACTATGCGTATTATTATCCGCGCGCCCAAGTATAATTCTAGCATACGTAACAAATTTTGTCAAGAGAAAGGATAATGCTCGCTGTCGCAAGCAAATAAAAAATGCAAAATCATAATTATGCTCGACAAGGCTCACGTGATATGTCGCTTGCGCGACGTGATATGCACCTTGTGGTGCGTGATATGCCACTTCGTGGCGTGATATGCACCTTGTGGTGCGTGATATTTTAGCCTCTCTCCGGGAGAGAGGGGGACCACATTCGGGGTTCCCCGAAACAAGCATTGCGCAGTTTTGGGGTGGCGCGGTGGCGGTGGAGAGAGCCTGCGTGTAGCCCGACCTTCGTCTTGAGTACCTACTGTGTGCAAACGAAAACTCTAACGCCCGCTTGCTCCCTCACCGCTTTGCAGCGGAGCTCCCTCCCGGAAGGAGCCTTAATGCTCGCCGAGGCTCGCGTGATACTAAGCCTTCTCCAGATTGAGAAGGTGGCAGCGAAGCCGAGGATGCGGTTGAAAGCCTTACCGGGCAGAGGGTGACAAAAATGCGCGCCTTTTAACAAATTAGCAAAGAATAAAAAAACGACCCGAATTTCGTCGGGTCGTTTAGATTTTTGATCAAAAACGTGCAAATATGTAAATAACAGTTAGCATATCGCGCTATTTAGCATTCAAAATCAGTGTAATCAACGTTGGAAGTATCTCCTCTGCCGAGGCACGAATCGCATCTACGTTCTCCTCGCAATACTCGATCTCGCTCGACCAGCACTTTGCCGCATCGACAAGCGACGTAAGCGCGCCATCGGTGCGCGAGAAGGCGTGAGAAAGAACGAAAACAGAGGTAAGCGTGAGCGCAAGCGTGCCGAGCAGATCACCGTCAGCCGCCGCCACGGGAAAATATCTGTCAAGAAAATACAGCGCAACGTTTGTAAGATATGAGTCAAAGTCTCCAAAATTTGCGACACGTTCCCCGTCTGATGCGGTTTTTATCTCGCCATAGAGTGTCGGTAGCACATCCGACATATACTCAAGCTCCGAAAGCAGATCAAGAAGATCTGTAAAGCCGCTACCGCACCTCGAAAGCGGCCGCACCGTCTCGGCTGTCGGTTCGGTGCCGGAAGCATTGCCGCCGTATTGAGCCGAGCCGTACAGCATCAAGGAATAATCTCGCTCGTCTATAGCTTCGGCAAGTCTAGTGGTACGCGATATGACCCCGGCAAGTCTATCTACGAGGGGTCGCTCGCGTTCACATAGCAGGCGTGCAAGCTCGCCGTGAAGTTGCATTATACGGTCAGCAAGCTCACCATCGCACTCCTCATACTCGGCATCGTAGCCGTTAGTCACGGAATAGCTATGATCACCGCGCTCGGTAAGTATCAGCTCGCACGCCGCCTCGCAGGTCATACCCAGACCTCCATAGGTGACGTCGCCAAGCGTAGTATAGTATCGCGGGTGCTCGCGGCAGATGTCACAGAGCATACCGTCACCCCATCTGCAAATGAGCTCGCACAGTCCGTCGCGCCGCAGATGAACGCATCTGCCACAGACGGTATGAAAGCATGGCACGTCCGAGGAGCGGTCAACGCTCTCGCGGAGCATTTTTCCGTCCATCCCGGGTACCGTGTCAAATTTTTCGAGAGTTTTTGCATCAATATCTATCTCCCAGCCGACACAACAGGAGTCGCGACAATCGCCGGCTATGCACTTGAAGGAGTGAAAATATTCGGGTACAACAAGCTTCATCTCGCGCCACCCGATGATAGGTATATCAGCAAGACGCTGATATCCGCGGGATTAACGCCGCTGATGCGCGAAGCCTGTCCGATGCTCACAGGCCTTATCTTCTGGAGCTTCTCCGCAGATTCAAGGCGCAGGCCTGTAATATTGCGGTAATCTATATTATCCGGCAAAAGCTTATCCTCGAGCTTTCTCTGCCTCTCAACCTCGGCAAGCTCGCGTTTAATATATCCCTCGTACTTTACGAGTATCTCTGCGGTGCGCTGAGCACCCGACGGAAGCTCAGGTCTCGTCTTGTCTATCTTGGCAAGCTCGCGGTAGGTGAGCTCCGGCCGCCTGAGCAGCTCACAGAGCTTCACACCCGTCTTGATAGGTGTCGAGCCGTGTGACTCAAGAAAGGCATTGACCTCCTCCGACGGAGCGATGACCGTCGTCTGAAGACGCACCACCTCGGCATCGGTAAGTGCCTTCTTTTCGAGGTATTTCTGATATCTGTCATCGGGTATAAGTCCGACCATGTGTCCGATTTCCGTCAATCTGCGGTCGGCGTTATCCTGGCGCAAAAGGAGTCTGTACTCACTGCGCGAGGTCATCATACGGTAGGGCTCGCGCGTGCCCTTTGTGACGAGATCGTCAACGAGTGTTCCGATGTACGACGAGTCGCGCGAGAGTATCATCGGCTCGCGACCGAGTGCCGCAAGCGCCGCATTTATTCCCGCAACGAGACCCTGAGCCGCCGCCTCCTCGTAGCCGGAGGTGCCGTTGAACTGACCCGCACCGTAAAGACCGCGCACTCGCTTGAATTCAAGTGTCGCATACATCTGTGTCGGCTCTACGCAGTCGTACTCTATCGCATAAGCGTAACGCATTATCTCCGCGTTACCGAAGCCGTCAAGCGAGCGAAGCATCTCGTATTGCACATCGGTCGGCATAGAGGTCGAAAATCCTTGAATATAAAGCTCCTCGGTATCGAGTCCGCAAGGCTCAACGAAGAGCTGGTGGCGCGGCTTGTCAGCAAAGCGCACGAGCTTCGTCTCGATCGAGGGGCAGTATCTCGGTCCCTCACCTACGATATTGCCGGAGTACATAGCCGACCTCTCGAGATTTGTGAGGATTATATTATGCGTACCCGCATTGGTATACACCACGTGGCAAGGAACGCAGTTGACGTCAGCGCTCTCCTCACTTCTTGAGGAAAACGGTACGGGATCATCCTCGCCGAGCTGTATCTCGAGTGAGGAAAGGTCCACCGAGCGACGATGTACCCTCGCAGGTGTGCCGGTCTTGAATCGCATCAGCTCAATGCCGAGGCGTCGAAGAGCCGCCGAAAGACCGCACGCCGGAAGCATACCGTCAGGTCCCGCAGAGTACGCCTTGTCACCGACGAATATCCTGCTCTCGAGGAACGTTCCACTGCAAATCACGACACGTCCCGCCTCCCACGTCTCACCGAGGTGGGTAACGACGCCCGTGACGCGGCACTCTCCCCCCTCCCCAGAGGTCACAAGATCCACGATCTCGGCCTGTACGAGGCGCAGATGCGGCTCCGACTCGAGAGTTCTCTTCATTATTCTTTTATATTCGGCGCGGTCAGCCTGCACGCGCTTCGAATGCACTGCGGCACCCTTACCGAGATTGAGTGTACGTGACTGTATCGTCGCGCGATCGGCGGCGTATCCCATCTCACCGCCCAGGGCGTCTATCTCAAAAACGAGATGCCCCTTTGCACTACCGCCTATCGAGGGGTTGCAGGGCATATTACCGACAGCATCGAGACTCGTCGTAAACAGAATGGTGTCGAGTCCCATACGAGCCGCGGCGAGCGCCGCCTCGATACCTGCATGTCCAGCGCCTATCACAGCAACGCGGCATTTAAGTTCCATAGCATTTTCCCCTTTCTAAGCAATAAAATGTAAACTCAACTTGTCAAATTTCATATATTTAGAAATTAATTTGCTCGACCTCAGTCACGCGGCGCGACGACGTATCAAGCGTAAATATCACACCGTTAGCGACACATTTTCCACTCGCCGCCACGAATTTTGACGGTAGGTGCGTCCTCATACGAGTGACAACGTTATCGGGATCCATACCGATAACTCCGCCCGACTCACCGCACATACCGACGTCGGTGATATATCCGGTACCGCGTGGCAGTATCTGTGCGTCGGCGGTAGGCACGTGAGTGTGCGTGCCGAAGATCATATTGATCCTTCCGTCGTAGGAATAACCGATAGCCAGCTTTTCGCCCGTCGCCTCGGCATGTATGTCGAGAATAGAGAAGTCGTACTTACCCTCGCACTTATAGAGCACCTTGTCTATCGCGGCAAAAGGCGAGTCGAGCACCGGGTCTATATGCACGTTACCCATCGCAGAAATTACAAGCATGCGATAGCCCGCCGCATCGAGAATGGTATAGCCGTGACCCGGCACACCGTATCCGAAATTAACAGGTCGGAGTATCTCGCGTGTCTCGTCGAGATAGGTATACGCCGCCTTGTTACGCAGTGTGTGATTTCCGCCCGTGATACAGTCGGCACCGCCGCGTATCAGCTTGTCGGCAAGCTCCGCCGAGATACCCGTCACAAACGACGCGTTTTCTCCGTTAACAACGCAGAAGTCAATACCGCGCTCACGCCTCACACGCCAAAGCTCGGTCGCAAGATGCTCAACGCCCGCAGGGCTGGTCACGTCTCCGATACAAAGAATTTTCAAAACAAAATCGCTTTCTATGCTCCGCCGCGCAGAAATTTTATAAGACGGCGAAGTCTTTTACTTTAATATTATAGCAGATGATAGACGGATTTACAAGAGTTTTTTGATCGTGTTGAGGATAAAAAACGGCTGATACCGACTGTCGAGTGTCTTTTCGGAGAAATATATAAAACTCGGTCAGCTTAAAGCGTGAAAATTCACAAAAGCCAACCGAGTCTTTTTTAGAGTTAATTAGAGTTAAATAGAATTAAATTTTGATTCAGCACAAAATTTGGGCGGCGCAAGCTGTAGAACCTGTTGCAAGGCGAGTTTATCAAATTCAGTTTTCTCCACCCTGCTCGTCCGAAGGGTTTTTACAAAGAAATTTTGATGAAGAGCAAAGGCACACTCGGCGCAAGCTGTAGAACCTGTTGCAAGGGTAGCGAAGCTGCTGATACCGACTGTCGAGTGCCTTTTCGGAGAAATATATAAAACTCGGTCAGCTTAAAGCGTGAAAATTCACAAAAGCCAACCGAGTCTTTTTTAGAGTTAATTAGAGTTAAATAGAATTAAATTTTGATTCAGCACAAAATTTGGGCGGCGCAAGACGTACGAGGGTACGTCAAGTCGACCAAATTGCCGTGATGGACAAAATTTACTTGGCGTAGTCTACGTGGCGAGACTCTCTGATCACGCTCACCTTGATCTGTCCGGGATAATCAAGCTCGTCCTCTATCTTTTTCGCGATGTCGCGAGCGAGGAGCTTCATCTTATCGTCGTCGACGACCTCGGGTTTAACCATGATACGAACCTCACGGCCCGCCTGGATAGCGAAGGTCTTCTCAACGCCCTCAAAGTCACCTGCGACCTCCTCGAGCTTCTGGAGACGTTTGATGTAATTCTCGACGTCCTCACGGCGTGCGCCGGGGCGTGCCGCGCTGATCGCATCGGCTGCCTGAATAATGAAGTCAAGCGCGGACGTGGGCTCGATGTCGTTGTGGTGAGCCTCTATTGCGTGAACGATATCCTTGTTCTCACGGTACTTGTTAGCGATATCAACGCCGAGCTGAACGTGCGATCCGTCAACCTCTGCGGTAACTGCCTTACCGATATCGTGGAGAAGTCCCGCTCTGCGCGCCATCGTAACGTCAACGCCCATCTCCTCAGCCATAACGCCTGCGAGCATTGAAACCTCGATGGAGTGGCGAAGTGCGTTCTGACCGTAAGAGGTACGGTACTTCATTCTACCGAGAAGCTTGATAAGCTCGGGGTTGAGTCCGTGTACGCCGGTCTCAAATACCGCGCGCTCACCTGCCTGCTTGATAGCGCCGTCGACGTCGCGACGAGCCTTCTCAACCATCTCCTCAATTCTCGCGGGATGGATTCTGCCGTCGCTGATAAGCTTCTCAAGAGCGATTCTCGCGATCTCACGTCTGACGGGATCGAAGCCGGAAACGGTGATAACGTCGGGCGTATCGTCGATGATAAGCTCAACACCGGTGAGATTCTCGATCGTGCGGATATTTCTACCCTCGCGGCCGATGATCCTACCCTTCATCTCGTCGCCGGGGATCTCAACGACAGAGATGGCTACCTCGCTGACGTGGTCAGCGGCACAGCGCTGGATAGCGAGCGAGAGGATATCCTTCGCGCGCAAGTCAGCCTCGTCCTTGAACTTCTCCTCGTACTCGGCGATCTTGAGCGCCGTCTCGTGCTGCATCTCGCTATCGAGCTTAGCTACGAGCTCTGCTTTAGCATCCTCCTTGGTGAGGCCTGCTATCTTCTCGAGCATAGCAAGCTGACCCTCAAGAGTCTTCTTGATCTCCTCCTTGGTTCTGTCTGCTTCTGCAAGCTTCTCCTGGAGGAGTGCATCCTTTTTCTCGATTCCCTCGAGCTTTGCATCGAGTGTCTCTTCCTTCTGAGTCACGCGACGCTCAAGACGGGAAACCTCTTTGCGGCGTTCCTTGATATCAAAGTCCGCCTCTTTTTTCAGCTGGAATATTTCTTCCTTAGCCGAAATGATTGATTCCTTCTTTGCGCTTTCCGCATTTTTGATCGCATCCTCGAGAATTTTTCTCGCCTGCTCCTCAGCAGAGCCGAGCTTTCTCTCGGACGTAACCTTGCGTACTATAAAACCAACCGCAACGCCGACGATCAGCGCCACGATGATCAACACAATAGCAAGTATCGGGTTCATTTTGCACCTCCTTCTGATTACTTTTCGGGTAATCTATCTTTAGTTGATTGTTTTTACATAATATGACACGCCGCATCGGGATAACACTCCCACAGGTATCATACATATATTATTATATATTATTTTTAAAGCAAAGTCAAGAACAATTTGCGTAAATAATTAAAATAAGGTATTTTAGCGCAAATAATATAAAGGATGCGTATACGTCACGTGACGTCGGGCGCGTGGGTGCGGGTGTAGGGACACGAGAATTATATCGTATGAAAAAACGGATAATAATAACCTTGGAAACGGAGTACTGCATCAAGACTCGGTTGTCGATATTCGTCGCATTTTTTACGGTTAAAACGCAGATTTTGACAACTAAAGTTAGCAAAGAAGTTTTTCATCACCTCGTTTCAGTAGCACATCAAGCACCGCAAGGTGCATGTCACACGAGTATTAACGAATATTAAGGCTCCCTCCGGGAGGGTGGCTTCTCAGAGCATCAAAGCGCGGTTTTCTTAGCCTTCTCCAGAGGCTAAGAAACAGGGTGTTATTTCATCGCGAGTGAAAGCGAGCATCGGTTTCTCTACATTATTATCATATCGCGCGTGTAGCAAGACTGAGAGGCGGTATTGAAAGGTGAAAAATTAGCACTCTCGAGCCGCGATAGTTCAATATTAACAAAAAATTCATAAAATTTCTTCGAAATAGTATTGACACAATAGTTAAAAAAGGGTATATTATATATGCTGACATTAGCACTCGAGCAATTCAAGTGCTAAAATTTAAAGAAATGAGGCGGATAAATGGACGATAAAAGACTCACACCGCGAAAAATGCAGATATTGCGTGCCATAGTCGATGCTCATATCCAGGGCGGCGAGCCCGTCGGTTCTAAATATCTGTCTCAAGACGCGCACATTTCGGCTTCGCCCGCGACGATAAGGAACGAGATGGCAGAGCTCGAGGAGATGGGATATCTGGTACAGCCCCACACCTCGGCGGGCAGAGTTCCCTCGGAGCTCGGCTACCGATACTACGTCGATGCGCTCGTGTCACAGTACAGTAACACCCGCGCCGAGATCGATCAGATCAATCAACTGTTGCGCTACAAGCTGACAGAGATGGACGAGATCCTCTCCGAGGTATCGAAGCTTGCGGCGTCATTCACCGACTATACGGGTATCGCGTTCAAGTCGGGACTCGGAAAGGTGCGCATAGTTCAGTTCAAGAGCGTTCAGCTCTCACCCCGCGACTTTCTACTCGTTATGACGTTTGAGGGCGATATTGTCAAAACGAAGACGATCCACCTTCCCTTTGCCATCACCGATGATACGCTCCGCCGCTTCACCGAGGCGGTGAACATCTACCTCGTCAACCTGACGAGCGAGGCGATCACTATGCCGATCATCGTGAAGCTCGAGGCGCTGATGGGCTCGGCGGGCGCAATGGTGCACCCGACGGTCAAGGTCATCTACGAGACGATGAGCGAGCTGGACTCCGCCGACGTAAAGCTCGACGGTATCACAAAGCTCCTGAAATATCCGGAATACTCCGACGTATCAGATCTGCGTGATCTGATGGGAATGCTCGAGGAAAAAGGAAAGCTTATCGACGTTATCTCACAGAAGGCGACGAACGAGGACGGCATTCACGTCTACATCGGTACCGACAACGAGACCGACGGAATGAAGAACACCACACTGATATTCAAGAATATCACGGTGGGCGGCAAGCAGCTCGCGGTCGGAGTTATCGGACCAAAGAGAATGAACTACTCACGAGTCATCGAGATGCTCAACGGATTGGCAAACGGAATCGACCGAATGTTCGGTGAGGATCTATTGCCACCGGGACACGACGACTGAAAGAAATAGCGAAAGGACAGACCCATGGAAGAGAATAAGACAACGGCAACCGAGGAAACCGCGGAGGTAAAGACCGAGGAGCCGAAGGAACAGAAGAAGGATAAAAAGATCGACAAAAAGGAGCTGCTCCGCGAGATCGAGGAGCTCAAGGCGGCGCTTTCCGAGAAGGATGACAAGTATCTGCGTATGGCGGCGGAGTACGACAACTTCAGACGTCGCTCACGCGAGGAGCGCGATGCACTCTACGAGACGGCACTCTCCGACACGGTAGCAGAGATGCTCCCCATCATCGACAACCTCGAGCGCGCCTCTCTCTACGAGGACGGCGAAAAGGTAAAGGAGGGGCTTCTCCTCACCGCAAAGAGCACGATCTCTATTTTTGCAAAGCTCGGCATCGAGGAGTTCGGTGCGGTCGGCGAGACGTTTGACCCGAATATCCACAACGCGGTTCTTCACGTTGAGGACGAGAGTTTCGGCGAGGGCGAGATCATCGAGGTATTCCAGAAGGGATACAAAAAGGGTAAGCGCATAATTCGCTTCGCAATGGTTAAAACTGCTAACTAAACTTTACAAAATCATATACTTTAACTTAAATAATTAAAAAACACCATATATACGGAGGTAACATTATTATGGGAAAAATTATAGGCATTGATCTGGGTACCACCAACTCCTGCGTAGCAGTATTCGAGGGTGGCGAGCCCATAGTTATTACTAACCCCGAGGGCGCGAGAACGACTCCCTCTGTGGTAGCATTCACCAAGACCGGCGAGAGACTCGTAGGTCAGGTAGCAAAGCGTCAGGCGGTAACCAACCCCGACAAGACCGTAAGCTCCATCAAGAGAGATATGGGTAGCGACGTTAAGGTTTCCATCGACGACAAGAAGTACACCCCTCAGGAGATCTCCGCGATGATCCTCCAGAAGCTCAAGGCTGATGCGGAGGCTTATCTCGGAACCACCGTCACCGACGCGGTCATCACCGTCCCCGCATACTTCACCGACGCACAGCGCCAGGCTACCAAGGACGCAGGCAAGATCGCAGGTCTCGACGTTAAGAGAATCATCAACGAGCCCACCGCGGCGGCGCTCGCGTACGGTATGGATAAGGAAGAGAGCCAGAAGATCATGGTATTCGACCTCGGCGGCGGTACCTTTGACGTATCTCTTCTCGACATCTCCGACGGCGTATTTGAGGTTCTTGCAACCGCAGGTAACAACCGTCTCGGCGGCGACGATTTCGACGACAGAATCGTAAACTGGATGGCAGAGACCTTTGCGTCCGAGAACGGCGGCATCGATCTCCGCAAGGATAAGATGGCGGCACAGAGACTTAAGGACGCGGCTGAGAAGGCTAAGATCGAGCTCTCCGGCGTTATGTCCTCTAACATCTCTCTCCCCTTCATCACCGCAGATGCAACCGGTCCGAAGCACTTTGAGGCAACTCTCACCAGAGCTAAGTTCGACGAGCTCACCCACGATCTCGTAGAGGCAACCATGGGCCCGACGAGAAAGGTCCTCTCCGACTCCGGTCTCTCGGCTTCTCAGGTTTCCAAGGTTCTCCTCGTCGGCGGTTCTACGAGAATCCCCGCAGTTCAGGAGGCAGTCAAGAAGTTTATGGGCAAGGAGCCCTTCAAGGGCATCAACCCCGATGAGTGCGTAGCGATAGGCGCGGCTATTCAGGGCGGCGTTCTCGGCGGCGACGTTAAGGACGTTCTTCTCCTCGACGTAACTCCCCTCTCTCTCGGTATCGAGACTCTCGGCGGCGTATTCAACAGAATCATCGACAGAAACACCACCATTCCCGTAAAGAAGAGCCAGGTTTATTCCACCGCGGCAGACGGTCAGACCTCCGTTGAGGTACACGTTCTCCAGGGTGAGCGCGAGATGGCGGCAGGCAACTCCACACTCGGCAGATTCATTCTCGACGGTATCCCCGCAGCACCCCGCGGAGTGCCCCAGATCGAGGTAACCTTCGATATCGACGCAAACGGTATCGTTAACGTAACCGCAAAGGATAAGGGCACCGGCAAGGAACAGCACATCACCATCACCTCCTCCACCAATATGTCGAAGGAGGATATCGAGAAAGCAGTTCACGAGGCAGAAAAGTTTGCCGAAGAGGACAAGAAGCAGAAGGAAGCGGTTGAGGTCAAGAATCAGGCTGAGAATGCGATCTTCCAGACCGAGAAGACTATGAATGAGCTCGGCGACAAGATTACCGATGCAGACAAGGCTCCCGTTAACGACGCCATCGCAAAGCTCAGAGAGACCGTCAAGAGCGGTGATACCGAGGCTATCAAGGCTGATACCGAGGCTCTCCAGAAGGCGTTCTACCCCATCGCAGAGAAGCTCTATAAGGAGCAGGCGGCACAGGGTGGCGATGCAGGCGCCGCAGGTGCACAGGGTGGCGACGGCAATTACTACGACGCAGATTTTGAGGATAAGACCAACGGCTAATATGCCGATATAGCACACTAAATTACGTAGGGCGTTCGATAAATGATCGCCCTACAAGTGTGTTTTACGACTGTTAAAAAGTTGCTTTTTGTAAATAATTATTGTCAAAATCACATATTTAACGAAACAAGGTACCATTTATGGCAGAAAATAAAAGAGACTATTATGAGGTCCTCGGTGTCTCAAAGGAGGCGGGCGAGGACGAAATAAAAAAGGCGTACCGCTCCCTCGCTAAAAAGTACCATCCCGATATGAACCCCGGCAATACAGAAGCAGAGGTTAAATTCAAGGAGGTAAACGAGGCGTACGCAGTGCTCTCGGACAGTGAGAAGAGATCAAAGTACGACAGATTCGGTCATGCGGCATTCGATCCCGCGGCAGGAGGCGGCGCGGGCTATGGCGGATTTGGTGGATTTGGCGGCGCGGATTTCGATTTCGGTGATATTTTCTCCTCATTCTTTGGAGGTGGCGGCGGCTCGAGAAGCCGTCAGAATATGGCAATCGACGGCGACGACGTCGCGACACGTGTCCAGATTTCCTTTGAAGAGGCGGCATTTGGCTGCAAGAAGGAGATAAACTTTGCTCGCATCGAGAGCTGCGGCGAGTGCTCCGGCACAGGCGCTGAAAAGGGCACTACGCCCGAGACCTGTCAGACCTGTCGCGGAACAGGCCGCGTTACCGTACAGCAGCAGACGATGCTCGGATATATGCAGACCCAAAGAGCGTGTCAGTCCTGCCGCGGAACGGGTAAGATCATCAAGACTCCCTGCCAGAACTGTAACGGCAAGGGCAGAATCAAGCTCAACAAAAAGATCGAGATATCCATTCCTGCGGGTATCGACAATATGCAGCACATTATTCAGCGCGGACTCGGCTCTGCCGGTGTCAACGGTGGTGCCAACGGTGACCTTATCATCGAGGTGCGCGTTAAAGAAGACAAGATCTTCGAGCGCGACGGCTCCAACCTCTACTGCGAGGTGCCGATAACCTTTGCAGAGGCGGCACTCGGTGCTGAGATCGACGTTCCCGTCCTCGGCGGAAAGACCGAAAAGTTTACTATTCCCGAGGGAACGCAGAGCGGAACAAGCTTCACAATGCGTGGCAAGGGAATGCCCGAGCTTAACTCAAAACGCCGCGGCGATATAATCTTCACCGTTGCGGTTGAGACCCCGAAAAATCTCAATTCAAAGCAGAAGGAACTGCTCACCGCCTTTGCAGAGTCACTTGGCGAGAACAACGGCACGAAAAAGCAAAGCTTCTTTAAAAAGCTGTTTAAGTGAGCTACGCTCGAGTGTAAATGCGCAGCAAACGGCGATATAAGCCAAAAGCCTGCGGATGCCGGATGAATTTAGCCTGAAGCTTTGATCGCAGCAATTTGATATATGTAAACTAATATTTACAAACGCGACACGTCCAACCGAGGATGTGTCGCGTTTTTGCTTGTATAACAAAAACCACGCCATAGTGGCGTGGTTCAAAAGAGGCTATTGCCGATAAACATAATGCAAATATAAATCAGCACAAAATGTTTTTGTGTCAAAGGGTCCCTTGTGTAAAGGGAGGCTAAAATATCGAGCGAGCATTAAGGCTCCCTCCGGGAGGGAGCTCCGCTGCAAAGCGGTGAGGGAGCAAGCGGGCATTAGAGTTTTCGTTTGCACACAGTAGGTACTCAAAACGAAGGTCGGGCTACACGCAGGCTCTCTCCACCGCCACCGCGCCACCCCAAAACTGCGCAATGCTCGTTTCGGGGAACCCCGAACGTGGTCCCCCTCTCTCCCGGAGAGAGGCTGTCAACCTCATCCGTCGGCTTCGCCGCCACCTTCCCCAGAGGGGAAGGCTTAGTAGCACGCTCGCGTCAGCGAGCATATCGCGCCACGAAGTGGCATATCACGCACCGCTAGGTGCATATCGCGTCGCGCAAGCGACATATCACGCGAGCCTCGGCGAGCCAAAGCCTTCCCCTTTGGGGAAGGTGCCGAGGAACGAGGCGGATGAGGTAGTCAAGGCACTAGCTTAAAACTTAATTTTAAGTATAAAACAGTAGCATTTCGATTACCTCATCCGTCAGGCTAACGCCTGCCACCTTCCCCAAAGGGGAAGGCTTTGGCTCGCTGACGCGAGCGTGCTATTTAAGCCTCTCTCCGGGAGAGAGGGGGACCACGGAGTGGTGGAGAGAGCCTGTGTGTAGCCCGACCTTCGTCTTGAGTACCTACTGTGCGCAAACGAAAACTCTAACGCCCGCTTGCTCCCTCACCGCTTTGCAGCGGAGCTCCCTCCCGGAGGGAGCCTTTGACACAAAAACATTTTGAGCTGAATTTTTATTTGCTTTCTGCTCATCGGCAATAGCCTCTTTTGAACCACGCGACTATCGCGTGGTTTTCGTTATACAAACAGCAGCGCACCCAAGCGAAAAATCGAACACGGGTGCGCTGTTTTTGTATTATTTTCGGACTTTTTCGGTTTTACCGAATGTGAGAGCCCGCTTTTTTGTTATGATGTATTATTCCTCGTCAGTGTTATTCTGCGATGCTACTGCAGCCTTGCCGCCGGCGAAGCCTGCGATGATGGAGGCGAGGTCGATACCCGTTGCCTGCTTCATACCCTCGACTATCTGGTCGGTGCTGTTCATAACGTCGCGGACGAGCTTCGTGGAGTTGCCGTCGCCGTACATAACGATCTTGTCGGTCTGGGCAAGAGGAGTAGCGGCATTCTTAACGACCTCGGGAAGAGCGGTAAGATACATCTCGAGAACGGATGCCTCACCCATCTTCTTCTGCGCCTCTGCCTTCTTCTCGATAGCCTCAGCCTCTGCGAGACCCTTGGCTCTGATACCCTCAGCCTCCTGCTCCATAGCGAAGCGGAGAGCCTCTGCCTCGGCACGTCTTGCCTCAGCCTCCTTGATAGCCTCGTAAGCCTTTGCATCGGCTTCCTTCTGGCGTTTGATGAGGTCTGCCTCGGCGCGCTTCTCGGACTGGTACTTGAGTGCGTCTGCCTGCTTTTTGATCTCGGCGTCGAGCTGGCGCTCCTTCAGCGCGATCTCCTTATCGGCAAGCTCTGCCTCCTTCTCACGGCGGGCAATGTCGGCGTTTGTCTTAGCGATCTCTATAGTCTTACGCTGATTTTCCTGCTGAATTGAGTATGCGGCGTCAGCCTCGGCGCGCTTCGTATCGGCGCGGACCTTCATCTCCGCCTGCTGAATAGCGAGGGCGGCATCCTGCTCGGCGATCTTCTTCTCTGCCTCGACCTTTACGGCGTTAGCCTCCTGCTGAGCGTTAGAGGTCGCGATGGCGATATCGCGCTGTGCGTTTGCCTTTGCGATCTGTGCGTTCTTTCTGATCTGCTCGACGTTGTCGATACCCATATTCTCGATGGTGCCTGCACCGTCCTTGAAGTTCTGGATATTGAAATTAACGACCTCGATACCGAGCTTCTCCATATCAGGAACGACGTTCTCGGTGATCTTCTTGGCAACGCCCTGTCTGTCCTGTACCATTTCCTTCAGACCGACGGAGCCGACGATCTCACGCATATTACCCTCGAGGACCTGTGTCACAAGGGTAACGAGCTCCTGACGGGTCTTGCCGAGGAGTGCCTCGGAGGCGCGCTCAAGATGCTCGGGGTTAGAGGAGATCTTGATGTTGGCAACACCGTCAACGGTTACGTTGATGAACTCGTTGGTGGGAACTGCCTCGCTGGTCTTCACGTCCACCTGCATAACGCCGAGAGAGAGCTTATCTACTCGGGTAATGAAGGGCATTCTCCAGCCTGCCTTACCGATAAGTATTCGGCGCTTTCCGAGGCCGGAAATTACGTACGCCATATCGGGGGGTGCCTTGAGGTATCCCGCAACGAAGAGCAGTACACCCGCGGCGACTATCGCGGCGATTACGATGAGAATGATGGTGATAGGGTCATCCATGGTTATTTTACCTCCTAAGTAAAATTAAAATTGTTAGCATTGAAATAAAGGTAGTATGATAATGCCGATAGTGGGAAAAATGCGAGAATATGACTAGTACTGTTTACATTTTCGCGGAACGTCACTGCTTTTGGCATCAAACACAGTATAATGAAACAAAAAGAGACTTCTAGCGCCATAGCACTAAAAGTCTCGTTCTCATCATAAAGATTAAGTACACACCAGGCATCTCGAGCTACCGTACTGATGGCGCATACACATTGCACGAAGCAATGAACTACTCCCTTTTCGGTACTATTATTGTAGCATATTTCGGTGTCGCTGTCAAGGGGGTAGGCACCGATTTGTATACTTGCACAAATTGGAATTTCAAAATTGTGCAATATATACAATTCTCGAAGATCTAGGTGTCCTGCGAGCGCCCTCTGACGAATTTTTCACCGACGATGAGACCTGCGACCGAGATGAGTGCCGTTACGGCGAATACTATTATTGCGACGGTATAGTCGCCCTCTGCGACCCTGTCACCGAGCACGGTGGAGGTGACGACCGAGGGTATGCGCGCGAGGGTGGTTATGAGGAGATATTTTACCGTACTCATAGGAGCGATGGGCGCGATATAGGTGAGTGCATCCTTTGGCGTGCCGGGAATGAAGAAGAGTATGAATACCGTCATATCCACTTGGCGCGTGTCGCGGAGGAAGGAATATCGCATAAGATCGCGCTCGCCGACGATGCGGCGGATAAATCGCATACCGAGCCTTCTGACGAATAAGTATATGACCGAGGTGCCGATAAATATGCCGAGTAGGCAGGTGAAGGTACCGAGCCACGGTCCCCACACGTAGCCGAGCATCAGCTCGACAGGCTCGCCGGGGATAAAGGCGACGAATATCTGGAGAAGCTGTATCGCGAGCGTTACAAGCCAACCAACGAAGCCGAGGCTGTCGACCCACGCGGAGAACTCCGCCCTGCCCTCCTCCGTACCGAGCGCGCGTATCTCGGGAAGAAATACAAGAGTGAGCGCGACCATAATAAGAATAAAGATGAGCATCGGCAGAACGCCACAGATGATCTCCCGCCTACGGAGACGCTTCGCGTCGAGCGCGCCGTTTGACGTGTCGCCCTTATCCTTTATTTTCTCTCTTTTTTCTTCATTTTCAGCCATTAGTGCCTACCCGTGTCAAATTTTCTCGCCGTCAAGTATGACTGAACCGCCATCGGCGACTCGTATTTTCTCCCTTGCGCCATCGCAATACAGACCGTTTATCACAAGCGTGCCCTTATGCTTCATATCAACGGCACAGGTAGCATTACCCGCGAAGATATTGCGTGCGAATACACACTCGAGTGTGTGTTCACGGGTGTTTATATCGAGATCTAATACGGTGGAATCGGGATTTTCCTTACAATTATAGAATATATTCTCAAAGACCACGTTGCGCATATCGGCGCCGTAGGTCTGATGCGTGCGGCAGGATTTGGTAGTGATGACTCTGTCGACACCGTCCGCGGCGTAGATGTTGCCAAAATACGAGTCCTCTATCTTCTCGTTGAGGAGGATCGCCGCATTCGTTCTCGCGTGTATATTGGTCACGTGGATCGCGCGGACGTCGCCCATACGGCACGCCTGCTTATGTATCCAGCCGTCCTGACCTATACGCATAACGGCGTAAGGGGATTTCGGAGAATTGCGCTTGCTGTTGTCGAAATTGAATACGAAGCTCGGATCCTCGTTTGCGTTCTCTGTCGAGGATATCGCATCGTAGAGCGTGTCAACGGTTACGTTGTAGATCTTCACGCCGTCCTGATTTCGCAGTGCTACGAGAGTACACTCCGCGCTGGTGGCAACTATGTTTCTGATGATGACGTCGTGAATGTCCTTTGACTTGCCAACGACGGTATACTTGCCCGCCTCGCGCTCACCCTGAAAGCCTGTCAGCGCGATGAAATCGTCGCCCGCCTGACCGAAGAGGTTCTCGAGAATTATATTGTTACAGCCCGCTCGCAGATCGATGCCGTCAAGGTTATGTGCGCCGTTATTGCAACTGATCTTGAGTCCCGAGATGAGACCCTCCTCTACGTAGTTCAAGTTGATCGCCCACCAGCGCTGATTGAGTATCGTGAAATCGGTGAGACGGAATGCGCGAAGATTGTGAAGGCGTATCACGTTATTTTTCTCCACGTGCGGAAGTCCGTTCTGTAGGCTCGTCTTTTGCGTGAGACCGTTATGCACGCCGCCGTCGATCACGGCGTTGCCAATTCCGCGGATCACGATGTTCTCCTGCTCCTCTGCGAGAGTCGAGCGCACCGCGTCGTCCTCGAAGTTGCGGAACACGTTGTCCATCGAGCCGTCGATCTGTCGGATATAGCAGTTGTCGAGAACGATCTCTATATTCGAGGATAGGATTATCGCCTCGTCGACGTCCCACTGCGCCTTGCCCGTCCGCGCATTTATACGCGGTATAACCACGCGGCGCACGTCGCGCTCTATCGCCGCACGTACCGCGCGATTTATCGAGCGGGAGTCGCTCTCCGCCATAATGCCCACATCGTTTGGGGTTATGTAATCAATCATAAGACAAGCCTCCAATTTATACGTTTTGTCACTATTATATCATTCGAAGACAGCAAAGTCAATTGACAAGTTTGCTCAAAATACTTGCAAAAATTGACTCGAAGCTCATCCTTAAATTACGCAAGCTGCGCTATATTCAAAATGTATGCGTGATTATGCGAGTGCAACTTGCGTAATACTGCAATATAGATTTTAGAATAGAACACGCACCCGTAGGGCGAAGGCGTAGAAATCTACGTCGAGTCCTCGGGTGCGCGTTATATTCAAAATGTGCGAAGTAATCTTATGCGAGCTCTGCGAAGTACTTAATAGTACGTACCATCTGGCTGGTGTAGGAGTTCTCGTTATCGTACCAAGAAACTACCTGTACCTGATAGGTGTCATCGTCGATCTTTGCTACCATGGTCTGGGTTGCATCGAAGAGAGAGCCGTAGGTGATGCCGATTACGTCGGAGGAAACGATCTGATCCTCGTTGTAGCCGTAGGAGTCGTTAGCAGCAGCCTTCATTGCGGCGTTGATGCCCTCCTTGGTTACGTCCTTACCCTTAACTACTGCTACGAGAATAGTGGTAGAGCCGGTGCAGGTGGGAACTCTCTGAGCGGAGCCGATAAGCTTGCCGTTGAGCTCGGGGATAACGAGACCGATAGCCTTTGCAGCGCCGGTGGAGTTGGGAACGATGTTCTGTGCGCCTGCACGAGCACGGCGAAGGTCACCCTTTCTGTGAGGACCGTCAAGGATCATCTGGTCACCTGTGTAAGCGTGAACAGTGGTCATAATACCGGACTGAATGGGAGCGTAGTCGTTAAGAGCCTTTGCCATAGGAGCAAGGCAGTTAGTTGTGCAAGAAGCAGCAGAGATGATCTGGTCTTCTGTTGTAAGTGTGTTGTGGTTTGTGCCGTAAACGATAGTCTTGAGATCGTTACCAGCAGGAGCAGAGATTACAACCTTCTTTGCACCAGCGGTGATATGTGCCATAGACTTGTCCTTAGAGCAGTAGAAGCCTGTGCACTCGAGAACTACGTCAACGTTAAGCTCACCCCAAGGACAGTTAGCAGCGTCCTTCTCAGCGTAAATCTTAATTGTCTTGCCACATACTGTGATGCTGTCATCAGTAGCGGTAACTGTGTCGCAGTGCTCATATCTGCCCTGTGCAGTATCGTACTTAAGAAGATGAGCGAGCATCTTGGGGCTGGTGAGATCGTTGATAGCTACGATTTCGTAACCCTCTGCACCAAACATCTGTCTGAACGCAAGACGTCCAATACGGCCGAAGCCGTTGATAGCAACTCTAACATTTGCCATAATTAAAAATCCTCCAAAATTTAGAAATTTATTTTTATTTTGCTTGTTTTCTTGGTTTTTTTAAGGGATTTTTTGTCATTCCCTTCTGTTCCATTGTTAATTATATCACAAAACTTTTAAATATACAATAGGTTTAAGAAAAAAAATAAAATTTGTTACATACATCCAAAAATAGCCTTTCCCTACGGGAAAATTTGTGTAATTTCATGCTTGACAAAAGGAAAAAAATCTAGTATAATATTTCCGACCGAATGGGGCAATCGCGCCGTATGTTGCCGAAAGGTATTACGGTGAGGAAAGTCCGGGCATCAGAGGGCAGGATAACGGATAACGTCCGCCGAGGGTAACCTCCGGGAAAGTGCAACAGAAATAGACCGCCGTACAAGTACGGTAAGGATGGAAAGGCGAGGTAAGAGCTCACCAGTTCTTATGGTAACATAAGTCCGCTGTAAACCCTATCCGATGCAACACCTTAAGGCTCGCGCAAGCGATGGGCTGCCCGTCCTTTGTACTTATGGTGGCAGGGCCTCAGGGCCTGAACTGAGGAGTAATTTTCAGTGAAGATAGATGATTGCTGTGTCAAAGACATACAGAACCCGGCTTACAAGTTCGATCAAATTATAATAAAAAGAAGACTGTACTTCCCTGCTCTTGCGGGTGAGAAATTCAGCCTTCTTTTTTTGTTTTTTAGATTTTTATTTTTTAGTTTTTTATACCTTCACAACTTTGAGAGGGATGGTGACCTCTCCAAGATCCGGGCTTGAAATTTTAACGGTTGCAGATCCTTCGGCTCCGGTGGTTTTAATATAAGTTCCACCCATTCCACCGCGGAGAGAAACCACGTCAGGACCTATTATTTCCACAGGGCCGATGACACTGATCTTTACAGGTTCGGAGCTATAATTCAAGAGATTTCCATACTCATCCCTCGCACAGAATCTGATAGCTGTAACGTCATACGTATCGCCCTCTGTAAGCTCGTTTTTATATGATGTCGCTGCAAGAGATGCCTTGTTCATCGGGCATTTTGTCACGGATTTGACAACTTTACCTTGCATTATCGCGTCAAAACGGTACTCCGTAGATGCTCCTCCCCAATCGCCTGCATACTTTGTATAGAGGTTAACTATGTCACCGATCTTAAGTCCGTGCAGGAGAAGACACTTGGCTGCTGTCATAAGAACCTTGGGAGGCAAAGAGCCGTATCCATGCCTTGCAATATGGTTGAGCGCCCCCGTCAGCTCTCTTGCCATGGGAGCGGGCAGATTTTCATTTTCAACTATTGCATCACCGATAAAGTCATCTACCAAAATAGGGCTCTTAATCATATGAGAAAACTGCTTATTCTCTGGAAAATATTCCTTAACAAACACACCGTTTTTATACATTTTAACACTATCCGCGTTAGTAAACATCCAGATATTTCCGCGTACGCAGGCAGGGTGTTCTCCAATATCCATGCTGGAGCCGACCTCAAGTACAGGGGACTTACCTTGGGATGAATAAACAGCTGCCGCAAGCTTTGGATTTCGGAACATATCAAGAACTCCGTGGTAGCAGATACGGTCTCCGGATCCGAAGTCCTTATGAGTATTGTAATCAGCCATGCACCAGCCACAGCTACCCGCTATATCGGGATAGGATGCAACGGAATTAAGGACTCTAGCATGACGGAGCGCGTGCTCCACTCTGTGATCCTCGCAATCGAAAGATTTTGTGGGGAACATATGACCGTTATACTCCGTAATCATGTACGCCTTATTCATGTCGGAGGTAACCTTGGATTTAGGATCACATCCCGGCTTTTTACCGTCGTGTAAGAACTCGTTATAGGTATAAACATCCTCAAGGAGCTGACTCTTTTTGAAATTACGGACTCCGCAGGTGGCTCTCGTAGGATCAAGCTTGTGGGCGAGGGCATTGGTCTTTGTATAAAGCGCCTCGTTATCCTGTGACTCGTTAATGCGAACGCCCCAAAGAATTATAGATGGATGGTTTCTGTACTGAACTATCATCTCGCGGACGTTCTCCACAGCCTGCGCCTGCCATCTTTCGTCGCCTATATGCTGCCAACCGGGGATCTCTGTAATTACAAGAAGACCTATCTCGTCACAGCGGTTGATGAAATGATGGGATTGTGGGTAATGAGATGTACGAACGGTATTGAGTCCAAGCTCATCCTTCAGAACGTCGGCATCAAACTCCTGCATAGTCTTCGGCATTGCATAGCCAACGTATGGGTAGGACTGATGACGGTTAAGGCCGCGAATCTTCAGCTTTTCTCCGTTTAGATAGAAGCCGTCACGTCTGAATTCCGCAGAACGGAAGCCAACCTTTACCTCGTGGCAGTCAATAACTTTTTCATCCAGGAGAAGCTCCGTTCTGATAAGGTAGAGATTCGGATGATCAACGTGCCAGAGCTTTGGCTCGTCAATCTTGCCATGAAGCGTATCGGTCATTGACGGATGTACCTCTGCAAGTGGAATCTCCTTGCCTTCAAAAATCGCAGTCTGACGAAGTTTCATTCCCTCTGTTATCTCGCCGACGATAGACGGTATACTTTTAACCTCGCCGGTGACGTTTGGCATTACGAAAACGTCGCTTATGTAAGTTGGATTCTTTATTTCAAGATAAACCTCACGATAAATACCACCGTAAGTCATATAGTCAATGACGTTACCAAATGGAGGAATATTTAGGCTCTCGCGAGAGTCCACCCGAACCACGAGAACGTTTTCCTCGCCATAATGAAGATGCTCGGAGATATCAAGGGTGAAGGCAGTATAGCCGCTGTAATGCTCCCCTACAAGCTCTCCGTTCAAGAATATCTCCGCATAGTGAGCGACACCCTCGAAAGTAATAAGAACCGTCTTGCCATGCCATGCCTCATCGGCAAAAACGATCTTGCGATATCCACAAACCGTTTGATACTCCTCCTCGGAGAAATAGTTAAAGGGCAGCTCCTTTGTGGTATGAGGGATCCTTACACGCTCTATTGCCGCAGAATAAAAATCTCTGCTATGTAATTTATCATCAAAATTGTAGGCAAATTGCCAATCATTGTTTACATAAATCCTACTCATAAGGTATACTCCGTAAAATTTGTTTTATGTGTAATCTCTTTTTAAATGGAAAATCACGAGGATTATGCTCTACCCCGTCAAGTATATTATATCATATAGCGAAAAAAAGTCAATAGCTTTTTTTATAAATTTGAGAAAGGAAAATCAACGAGAAAAAAGGAAGAGCATCATCCAAATTTTGGACAACAACCCTTCCCTTTTATTAGTTTTTCAGTTGTTTATTTGTGCAATTATCAACCGTTAATACCTGTTCCGAAAAGCACGGTTCTGAAGAGGTCGCCGGTCTTTTCTTCACCAAAGAGCTTTAAGAAAACGCTGGTTGACGGGCCACCGTTTTTGAGAAGTCCCTCAACGTAAATAGCGGATTTTTCTGCCTTAACTGCTGTGTCAAACTCCTTATTATCCTCAGAAGCAAGGTATGCTTCCATAGCAGAGATAGCCACGCGATCAAAGTCAGCCTCGTGCTTTTTCTTTCCCTTATATGCGATGGACTCGGGGAGCTTGATGTTATCGTACCAATGCTCACCAAGGTCGTGTTCGGGAAGTGTGGCAGCGTCAGATTTAACCTTTGCAAGTTTCTCCATATCGCAGGAGTTTGCCATCGTGTCGTAAAGCTCGACGATAAAGGTATCATTTCCTGCAGCATAAACTCTGTCGTAGGAAAGAAGCGGAAGATCGCGCTCCTTGGGATTGATTATCACCGTATCCATCTTCATGAGCCCGAACATCCCCTCCATGCTCATTACGGAAACGTGACCCAGCCCCTCTGCGGTGTATGCCTCGATCTCGAACTTCATCATAGGTGCCTTGATCACTGAATATTCGCCAACGTTAATGGGGGTGAGCTTATGTACCTCACCGATCTTTTCTACGAGGTCCAAAAGAACCTGTCTTTTTTTCAACATTTTTTGTCCTTTCCCGGCAAATGCCGAAATTAGATTTTATGCCTTTTACTTTTCGAGGGAAAGGTCTGCGAGACCGTTCTTATGAAGAACGATAGCACCTGCAAGGAACGTTCCCTGACCTACAACGTTTACGCACTCTGCGATCCAGTTCATGGATGCCTCTGCAAAGTCCTTGGAGGAGAGGTAACCCATACCAAGACAGCATACGAAGGAGAATACGTAAAGTGCGATGAGTGCTGGCTTACCAGCCTTCTTTGCAAGAACGCAGAGAGCCGCGTCAAGAAGACCAAGACCTGCAACCATAAGACCTACGAATACGAAAGTACCGGTAAACTCCTGAGGAGCAACAGCAGTAGCAGTAAGGAGCATTACGGGGAGGGCGAAGGAATTAAGCTTCTTTTCCTCCTGATTGTGTGTAAGCATAGCGATGACACCGAGACCTGCAAGAAGGAATCCGATAGACTGCACGGGGAAGAACATAGCATCAAGCTTTGCAAAGTCGCATACGCCAAGAGCGTAAAGGAGCTTGTACGTAGCCTTAAGCGCGCCTGCCATTGTAACGTCGATCACACCTGCAGAGAAAAGAGCAAATGCACCCTTGCCCATCTTGTTGTAAAGATCGCAAAGAAGAATGATAGCACCGATAGCAAAACAGATTACGGGAATATAATCAACAATTGCCATAGGAACGGAAAAATGTTTAACTTCAAGTAAAGAAATCATGATATTTTCCTTTCAAATATGTAGTGTTTGTAAACTTTGATTATCAATTATCAATGTTTTTGTTATTTTTGGGCAGACGGTTTAGGTCTGCCCTATTTAAAATTTTATGAAGAATTACTTATTCTTCTTGGGGAAATCGAGAGTGTAAAGAGGAATAAGAGGAATGATGATAGGAGTCTTGCTTGCGTACTCTGCATATGCAGGATCGTCTGCAAGTCTAGCCTTCTGACGTCTCTCAAGACGCTGCGCACCGTTGAACATGATGAACACGATTGCGATGTATGCAAGGATAGCGGTGATCCACTGACCCCAGCCCTGATATGCTGTAACACCACTGATGAACACACCGGTCCAGAAAGTGATCTCGCCAAGGTAGTTGGGGCAACGAACGATCTTGTAAAGTCCCTTTGTAGCTACAAAGTTGGGGTTCTCCTTCTTCTGCTCGGACTTCTGCTTGTCTGCAATTGCCTCGAGAACGATACCACCAATAGAAATTACGAAACCGATAACGGGAACGATCCAGTCTGTTTCTGTGTCAGCGTTAAGAGCGCGGAAGAACATGGGGGAAACCTGTGCTGTGTAAAGAATAGATGTGAAGATCCAGATGCAAGCAAGAACGGGAATGGGCATCTTCTTGTCGTTCTTCTTAAGAGTCTCCTTGAACACCTCAGTCTTCTTGAAGGCGATATCCTTGAACTCACGAACGAGAAGGAAGCCGGAAAGACGAACGCCGTAGATTACGAAGAGCGCTGCCTGAATAGCTGTGATCCAAATAGGAGCACCGCCCTCTGTTGCGAGAGCAATGATGAGTGTTGCGATACCGCCGCCTGCTACTGCAAAGCCGTATCCAATAGAAAGGAAGTAAACGAACTTATAGAAACCGATTGTTGTAAGAACAAGGGATACTACAAGAATTATCCAAAGTAAATCGAAATGCATTTTATTTCTCCTTATGTATTTTTTATTTTGTTGTTTTTTACTAATTGCAATGCTAAGAGAATAACGCCAAAAGGCTCTCTGCGTCACCTGCAATGTTACCTCTTAAATTGTGAGAGGCTTTCCTGTTAAAAAGATGTAATTAGGACTTGAAGCTTTCCTTAATATATTCAGAGAAGCTCATATCACCGTATACAGTGTCACCAACCATCTCCTCTGTGAGAGTCCACTTGGAGAACTGGATGATGGGCTTTCTTCCGGATGCCTTGATCTTGGGAAGGTTTGCAAGGATGTCGAATACCCATGCAGGGAAACGAACGATCTTAGGCTCTTTGCCTGCTGCTGCGAAGCAAAGGTTTGCGATCTCTTCATAGGAAAGAGTTTCCTTACCACCTACGTTGTAAGTAACGTTTTCATCCATCATGGACTTAACGATGAACTCTGCGAAGTCCTCTGTGGAAATAACGTTTGCATGAACGGGTTTCTTGCCGAGGAGCTTAACCTTGCCCTCCTCGATCATGGGACGGAATACCTTAACTATATCGTAGAAGTAGCCTGTGGGACGGTGAATTACGTATGTAAGGCCGCTCTTCTTAAGCTCTTCTTCGAAGAGATACTTTGCGTGAAGCATAGGAATGTGAGGAGCGAGGTCAGCCTTGATAACAGAGATATATGTGAATCTCTGAACGCCTGCTGCCTGTGCTTCCTTGAGAAGGTTGAGGTTACCCTCATAGTCGATCTGGTAGTTTGTAACGGTCGCGGATGCGCCTGTAAGACCAACGGTTGTGATAACTACGTCTGCGCCATCGCAAAGACCCTTAAGTGTTTCGGGATTTGTAACGTCGATCTTTTTGAAGGTGAAGTTACCCTCAAGGCCAAGATCCTTTTCGATCATGTCGGCTGCAACAACCTCATGACCCTCTTTGAGCAATGCTCTGAAAATGTCTGCGCCAAGATTACCGTAAGCGCCTGCAAGTACAACTTTCATTGTTTTTCTCCTTAAATACTTATTTTGTTAATATTTGTTTGCAAATTTGATTACTTTTTGTTCTTTTCCTTAGAGCGCTTGTCGTTGATGATCTTCATTTCTGCTGCTGTAATAACCTCAACGCCATTTTCCTTTGCCCAATCAACGCAACCCTTAAGAACTACGGAAAGGAATACTCTTGGAACACCGAGAATGGTTTCGAGAGGGTCATCTGTAAACTTGATCTTGTCATCTGCTCTGTCTGCAGCGTAGCGAACAGAAGCGAGAGATGCCTGTCTTGGCTGAAGAAGCTCTGCCTTCATTCTGTTGAAGAAATTAACACCCTTATGGAACCAGAAGTTCTTTGAATCACGGTAGCCGTAGTCAACGGGGAGGCTTGGGAAATCGGATGCCTTAACGCCGTTGATAATAGCATCGCTGTACTTTTTCTTCATAAGGATCTTGTCAACTTTGAGAATAAAGTGTGCGCCAAACTTACTTGTGATACCGTTGAAATCATGGTATGGGCCCTCATATCCGTCAAGCTGACCTGCAACGTCCTTATCCGCGCCGTCAAGCTCTCTTACCCATGTACATTCAATAACCTGAATTGCATCAGAAAGAACCTGGGGACGAACGTCTGCAGGATTTTCTTCCTCGATCATGCTCTTTTCAAGCTTGAAGTTGCACTTTGGCATCTTGTCGGATGGCTTGTCGCCTGGCCAGGAGAGCTTTACAGCCTCGTGGAAGTTCTTGGGATTGTCATCGATGAAGCTGATAGCGCACTTGCCGTTACGAAGAATGTTCTGCGCTGTGTTAGAGGAATTACGGCAGCAAAGAAGCATTGCATAGTAATCCTTTCCTGCAACGTAGTAGGGCTGAACGAGAGAGTAAGGACCAAGGTTGGTTGTTCCATCCTCACAAAGTGTGCTAATCACAACAGTTGGCATTGGGAAGAACAGAGATGTCTGATAGAAGTTATCCACAATGCGAAGGTTTTCAAAACTACTCATTTTTGTTTTACTCCTTTATATAAAATTTTAGATAAACTTGATAAATATGGGCTCAAGAGTCGAATATTCTCTGCCCGTGGCTGACCAAGTCAGCATTGATTCGGAAATGAAATCTGCTAATAGTGCTTTGTCATCGATGTCCGATTCTGAAATTATGGGAAGCACCATTGTGGAGATCTGACCGATAAGAATGGGATGTCTATCCTCGGTGGCATGGGAAAAGGTCTTTCTTGCACCGGGATCGCTGAAAATATTTTTGTGCGCCGAATAAAACTCACAAAGCCCCTCATAAACGTAGGACAGTTTCTCTGCCCTTGTGGCATCGGACTCAAGTCTGGTACGCATTTTCGCCATAACCTCATTCCAGTCCTCAAGCATAAAAGAAGCTACCAGCATATCCTTGGAATCAAAGTAATTGTAAAGAGTTCCGAGTCCAATAGAAAGGGCGACGGCAACGGATCTCACCGTAGTTTCCTTGTATCCTCTCTCCTCTATCTGGCGGCGCGCCTCCTGGAGAAGCTTTACACGAACATTCTCTATTATTTTAGGCATAGTACCTCCTTTTTTCTTTTTTATGAACTTGTTCACTTAAATTATACTACTTTGTTATATTTTTGTCAAGTCTTTTTATAAATTATTTTTGTTATTTTTATTGTATTTTCAGTGTTTTACAAAGTTATTGTACTATTTTGCAAAAATGTGTCGCTTAATTTTTCCATGGGGAAAAACTCTTTTCTTGCTTTTTCGCTTTTTCCCTTGACATCGCTACAAAATTGTGATAGAATAACCTAAGTGTAAACGAATATAACATATGACATTACGCGCCTGCATAGTTAAATGGATATAATAAGCCCCTCCTAAGGGTTAGTTACAGGTTCGATTCCTGTTGCGGGTGCCATAAAAATAAAATCTGCCCTTGTGGTAGATTTTATTTTTTATAGTACTCGTCAGAATCGACCTGCTCCGCAAACGAAGTGCGGCGGGATTTAGTTCGATATATTGCTCCATTCTCCCATGCGTGAAGCTTGTATAACGGAGCAATTCTCACCGGGAAGTG
>JAZRBV010000045.1:0-56072 GCA_045635225.1 Eubacteriales bacterium | reverse complement strand
GTAGAGACCCCAAGTGCAAGTGTTGACCAGCTGCGGCACACACGATAAAATATTTTTTCATAATTTAACTGCATATAAATTTTCAATTTAGATTGAACGTGTTTCCTTCTCCAAAATATCGCTAAGCGCGGTTTTGCTTTTTCTTTCCCTTGAACTATTCACAATGTTATGGTATAATATGTGTGAAATATATTTCTTTTGAGGTTATCTATGAAAAATGTTATCATTCGTTTAGAAACAGAAAAGGACTACAGAGCAGTAGAAGAACTCACCCGTGAGGCATTTTGGAATGTCTACAAGCCCGGTGCCGACGAGCATTATTATGTGCACATGATGCGAAAACATCCTGATTTCATCCCCGAGCTTGCATTCGTACTTGAAAAAGACGGCGAGATCGTGGGTAATATCATGTACACGAAGGCGTGGCTTGAGGACGAGCATGGCGAGAGAAAGGAAATCCTTTCTTTTGGACCGCTTTGCGTTGCTCCCGAATATCAAAGGCAGAAGCTCGGCAAGATTTTGATTGAGCATTCGTTTGAGGTAGCACGCAAGATGGGCTACGATGTGAACATCAATTTCGGCAATCCGGGCAACTATGTCAGCCGCGGATTTGTGAGCTGCAAAAAGAAGAACGTCAGCTTTGTCGTAGACGGCAACTTCCCTACCGCCCTGCTCGTAGCAGAGCTTACACCGGGCGCGCTTGACGGCAGAAAATGGATGTACATTCCTTCTACCGCCGCCGATTGCTGTGAAGACACCGCTGCTGTCGAGGCATTCGATTCCACCTTCACACCTAAAGAAAAGAAATGGATGCCGAGCCAAGAGGAGTTCTATATCTATAGACATTCTTCGGTAGTTCGCTAAACGTAAAATTAGCCTCTGAGAAGTTGAGAGATTTCTCAGAGGCTTTTTCTTTGCTTACTGCGTATCAATTTTTGCGTTGCTCTGATAGCGTTTCAAGCATCAATCTTCCACCGAGTTTGAAGGCATATACGAAGATAGCCTTTTCCGCAAGGCTCATGTATTCGCTCCAACAATCGTGGAATTTCTCGAATATTTCTTTCTGCTCGTCCGAGAAGCTTTTTTCCAAATCCTCGTGATGCCTCGCCATGTAGTTGAGCAACTCTTTCATCTCTGGCGAGTTGGTTCGGCTATCCTCTTGCGGTATGATGTTGCCGTGCCACAGTTCTTCAATTGTTTCCTTCATTGTCATCTATCCTCAATGCATCTTCAACAATCTCAGCACTTACTAGCTTACCGAACCAGGTCAGCAAGTCCTCTCCTTCCGGACATCCGTTTTTCTTAAGCTTATCGAATGCTCTCTCAAGATGCTTTTCGTCTACGCCTGGGAACAGCTGCTTCAAGATTCTGTTATCCATTTTCTTTCTCCTTTCATACAGAAACGGTGACCACACTGCCGAGAGACCTCGGCAATATAGCCACCGTTCTTTTGGTTTTTTCTGTTGTAATCCGTGGTTGTTTGAGTTTTGTTTTCCTCATAGTGTTACCTCCTTTGTTTTGGTAACACCAACATATCACAGATTAAGGAGAAAGTCCAGCGAATTTCTATTAGTTATCAATTAAGCAACAATCATCCCAAATCATTATTTTATGTTTTTTGTATATCTACAGTTTGGATATTTTGAACAACCTAAAAATTTGGTTCCTGCTTGAACCCCGCTTCTTACTGTACGAACAACCAGATCAGCCCCACAGCGCGGACAAGTTTGACTTTCGATTCCGGATTTTAATTTTATTCTACTTCGGACAAACGGCAAAATTGAGTTTGTAATAATTGCATTGATCTTTCTCTGACGAGAAGCATATATTTCGTCTTTATTGCGCTTGTTAAACATCTCCAACATAAAATCATAATCATTTTCGCCATCAAAATCATTATATTCGTTGGGTTCAAAAGCGTCATTGTCAAGCAAATATCCTAATAGTTTTCTCGAAAAATATTCCGAAGTAAGTTTTATGTACTCGTTGTTCTCTACTGCGCGGATCAATCTGAACATATCCTCATAAACGGAAACTTCATAGTCAAGATCGTCTCGATCAAATTTATTTATACATGTACTACCGATAGGATATAATTCATTACCGTTTTTTATGTTTCTTATGGTAAATAAATATCTGAGATGTTCCTTGCCGCATACACACGATTCTGTTAGGCTGTCGTCTATTTCGCAATCAAATATTTCCCATTCTTGAACGGCTCTTTCCCATATATTGCTTTCGGACAATTCGATAACTTTTTTAATCAGATTTTCGTAATATTGATTCGCCCTCATACTGTCTCCTTATATTAAAATACCATTACAATGATCAACCTCGTGCTGAATGATCTGAGCCGTCCATCCGGTGAAGTTTTTCGTACGCGTTTGCATTTCCAAGGTCTGATACTGTACCTTAATGGTCTTATAACGCTTGCACTTACGAGGGCCTCCGAGAAGAGATAAACAGCCTTCCTCGGTTTCATATATTCCCGATTTAGCCACAATCTCGGGATTGAGCATCACCGTATATGTAGGAGTTCGTCCACTCTCATCGAGAAAGGCGATAATGCGCTTACGAACTCCGATCATATTCGCCGCCATACCTACACAGCCTTCTCTGTGTGACATCAGCGTGTCGAGCAAATCCTGTGCGACCTGTAAATCTTCTTTTGTCGCAACCTCCGACTTCCCTGCAAGGAATATCGGATCGTGCATCAGTTCCTTTACCATATCATTTCTCCTGACAAAATACAGCTATTGCTTCCGAAGCAAACTCTGCAGTTCCTTCACCATACTTGTCAATATTCTTTTTAAATCGATCATCGGTAACATACATCTTGCCAAGACCTGAGAGGATTTCGTCAGCGCAAGTGTAGTAGTTAGCGGTGATGTGCGCCTGAAGCTTGGCGACAAGTGCCTGCGCCTCGGCAGAATCTGCGCTCGCGCCACTGTCCTTACATGCCGCAAACTCGGCAAAGATCGCCATTAAGCCATCGTTTGCCTCAGCCCACTTTTCCTTCGTATATCCTTTTGTCTTCTGCTCGTGTTCTCTGTAAGCTACCGTATTACCGTAGCGTTTATAAATCTCAACATCAAAGCCTGTCATTTTCCCCTCTTTCGAGTTCATTCTAATCATGCTCCTGGTTGTTTTTGAATTTGACAATAATAATCATAAAATTCATTCTTGTACGCTGACAAAAATGCTTCTTTCTTGCTTGTATCTAAACCGGCTTCGTTATCAGCTTTAATACTTTCTGTAAGTTGATTGATTTTCATTTGAAGCTTGTCCAACATGTAGATAATTTCATGTCTTCGCAAATACAATTTCAAATGATCGTACATGTACTTACCTAAGTCACTTTTGGAATAAATTTTTCCGGTCCTTTCATCACGATCCAAATGATCATAATACGCATCAGTACATGGATCTACATATCCACAATCTCCTACAACACTAATAGTTGAATTACCACTCGGCCAATCATCATTTTTAGAGTTGTTACAATACGTACAAGCATACAAAAGATTGTCATATGTAAATTCCAAGGCGGGAAACTTTTCTTTGGGAGCAAAATGCTCCACATCATACAATCGCGGACCACCATATATGGAATCTAAATCGTCACAATAGGCGCAACGATGCTTAAAATCTATTGCTAGATACTTTTTGTTCGTTTTATTTGTAATCCATTGCTCGCCACTGTAAGATCTTTTCGGAATTTCTGTTTTCAGCAAATAAATCACTCACCTTCTATTAGCTTATCTATCTTTTCTATCAGTAGCTGAATTCTTTTGGTATCCCCTAGATCCTGCTTGATTTTTCGAGGAAGCGCAGATGTTCCATCAACACTATTTTCAATAAGTGAATCCAATTCCAACAACCTTTCATCGATTGCAACATTGCTTCCGGCGAGAGGTAACAGTTCTGCCAATTCTTTTTTCCATGCATCGATAGTAGCTACATACTTTCTCGCCTGTTGTACAAGCTTTGAATTAACCTCAAGCCTTTCCTGAGTATCTTCTATATAGCGTTCAAAATCAAAAACCTGATATGCATCAAAACACTCTTTGGTATACAGATCTTCTTGATATGAAGTTAGAATAAAGATAGGGAAATCTCTCAATCTTTCATCGACTTTTTTCGCCAATGCAACTCCAGAATAAGCAATATTCTGTTGAGACGACAACTTGAAATCTATAATTAACGCATCTGGTCTTTCCGCTACAATTTTTTCAACCATTGCATCAATACTTTTTTCGAGAGAAATTTCAAATGGATTCATCACTATATCTTTGTAATTTTCTTTAAGCAAATTACCTTCTTCGTCTTCCCAGCCAAGCGATACAAATGTGAGCAACTGAGTCATTTTCGATCCATCGTCATCAATTATTCCTATGCGATATTCCATAATATTTCCTCCAATTAGTTCAACGGAATTACAATATCAAGGCCAAATCCGTCAGATATTTTAGTTATAGTATATGTACCACCATATTCATTTACGCTTGATGCAACAATATACATCCCTAATCCTGTTCCTATCTGATTGCCATCAGCATCAAACTTACTAGTAGTTCCATATTTAAAAACATCATATGGGTTGGAAGCAAAATTTCCTACCAAGCCATGTCCGTTATCCAAATAATGAATATACAGTTTTTCGTCATCAGTTTCCATGGAAATCCGTATATTTCTATCATCACACTCAGTATCTTCAAACGATTCTATAGAATTTATAATTAGATTATAAATTATACTATCGAAATCGGTTTGGAATATTCTCTTAACCGCACTACATCCATTGGTCTCAAGATTTAGTGTAACCTTTTTTCTCTCCAATATCGGAGCTAATAATTGAACACCAGACTCGATTGTTTTTATGATATCCTTTTTCAAACGCTTGCGACGATCACGGTTAGATTGTGTTGTAATTACCGTAATCCAAGACTTCAGAAACTGGTCGTTTGCCTTCAGATCGTTCAGGTTTCTTTCTATCAAAGGCTGATCGTCCCTTCTTATTGCAATTCTAAAACCATTAACGCGAGAAACCAACAATGAGTTTATTGTTTTCAAATCGTGAACCATTGTTGTTGTCATAAGCCCATTAGTGGCAAGTGCCCTTAACAACTTAATTTCTGAAATGAATTCTTCACGTTCTTCCTCATAAATTTTAACTGCCTTAGCAAGTCGCTCTGTGTCCGAATCTTGAGCTTGTGTTCCCTGGTTGATTTTTTTCTTTTTCTTTTTTAAAACTTCGTTGGCTATTTCTGATGCCTGTTCTTTAGCGGCATCATTTGCCTCTTTTTCGATCTTGTATTGCTTAATATTGTGAGCAATATACGCCCTATCTTTTTCAAACAGCGAAATAATCGATATTAATAATTTTGAAAGAACATCGAAATATTCATTCTCAATTATACCTTCTCTGCTAGACTTATCGAGGATAGTGGAATTATTTGTTCTAGAAATCAGTACCGTTCCTTGCATTTGCGAATTATTCGCATGCCATTGTTCTGATTTGTCTGCAACAGCAACAGGGTTAACTCCTTTTCTAGCATCTAACCCAAGCCAGTCATACGATTTAGATTTGGAATCTCCATAAGGTCTAACCACAAAATTATCTCGATAGATTTTTATTCCACCATGTTCTTCCATCCAGAGTTTTCTTTTTGAATTAACAGGTTTGTAGTAAAAGTTTCCTTCGCCGCCAGCTAATCTCATAAAAACATATTGAAATTCGAAAGGACCTACTTCTTTTGCTTTTTGTATGAAATCAGAATTGCTGATCCCTGTCAATTGGGAAACTGTTAACTCTTTTTCAAAACTTCCGTCGACAAAATCCTCCAATCTATAAGGATATTTTTGAAACGCCGGAACATTAAATAAATCTTTAGGAATTATATTTAAATCAATTTCGTTTCTATAAATTTTAACATTGGCTTTTTCACCATCAAAAGACGCAACTACTTTGTAATCATAATCCTCAATGGCCTCACACTCAATTTCTTCAGTAGGCTGATCGAAATCCTGTTGGGCAAATATATAGTATTGTGTTTGTTCACCAGGAGGAACAAGAAATCCTAAAACCGAGAAAATCTTTTCAATTTCTTTCTTGTTCCATTTATCCCTCAGCCCTTCTATGATAAACATAGTTCCCGTATCTAACGAGAATTCAGGAGCCTCTTTTCCAAGTAGCATTGCTTCTTGCTTCTTTTGTTCTGAAATCGAACACAATGCGCGTTTTATTTGATCAGGTAGAATATCCTCAAAACTCGAATCCAAAAAAGCAAAATCGGCCTCAATTTCATCTAAGGTCTTTCCCAGTTCCTCAAATTTGTTCCAATCATTAAACCAATAAATTAGAGGATCTCCTGCATTCTTAGTATACATGGTACATTTGCTACCTAATCGATCCAGAGCAAATCTTCCAATGCCTTTTTCACCAGATTTGACTCTTTTACGACCGCTTAGATAATCATATTTTTTGTTGTCAGTACCAATTAACATCCATGATGCTTCAATAATGTTTTTGGTCATACCTATTCCATTATCTAAAATATACATTCTGTCATTGGGAATATCAAAAGCAATATAACAGAAATCTGCATCGGCATCATAGGTATTCTTGATTAACTCAATAATAGCTCCATCCGCACGCGACACACCTTCTCGTCCTATGAGTATCGTTGTTCGCGCAGATATATTGTACTTCATTTTTTCCATACCCATTCTCCTTAGTACGTATAATTTTCTATATCACTGGGGGTTATTCTTTTTGATTTCCCGTTTACACACACGCCTACCTTAAATATGTGTCTAATAAAATCCGTAGAATTTAACTGTAACAACAGCTCATCTAGCGTGATCCCTCCGGTGGGAATTATGTAAAGTCCAGAATATGGAATTTCATCACTGCTCAACAAATACACCTTAGTGCATTCAGAAATAACAGATGAAACAAGAATCATTTCTTTATTGGCATTTTGTAAAGCCTGAGAACGCCCATACTCATACCATTTTGCTGAAGTATCCGCTTTTCTTGCATCAAGTTTTTCCCTAAATTTATTGAGATATTGCAATGCAAACGGAAATTTTTCTCTCATTTCCAACTCACTATAATGAGCAAGTATGCCATTGGAATCATAATAATACGGAAATATTATATACTCTGTGTGCTTATTGTATTTTTTGTTTTTAGGACTTGCAGCTCTTTTAATCAAAGCTTTTTCAATTTTACCCTTGTCCGTGTAACAATACTCATCGTCAATTTCACAATTCCTAATTACAAACGCTTCATTTAACAACGTCGCAATACAACTTGACACACGAAAATAATCACCAACTCGCACTCCGCTTTTATTTGAGCTCCTATCAAAGACCCATTTGGGGGAGAGATCTGTCTTGATAATGTTTTTTTCTTGAACCTCATCGCCTACACTTTGAGTGTATTTCAATACGGCTGTTGCACTCCCCTTGACTACTTTAATAATAGCCGGAGATACTAATGCTTCATCGAACACCTTATCATTGGGATAATCATAAATCTGTTCTATATCTGATTTTATTAATGTTCTAAGCTCAGAAGCAAACACATTTTTAAACGTATTGCTTGGAATTATATAAACCAAAGTACCGCCATTTGCAAGCAATTTATATGATTTTTCGATAAATGCATAACAATAATCAAATTTTCCTTTTTTACACGTTTGAAAATTATCTCTTACGTACTTTCTTGTTTCCTCATCCAAATCGGGATATGCAATATACGGAGGATTACCAATGATGAAATCATAATTTATATTAATAGATTCTTGAAGAAAATCTTGGCACTTTATATTCCAAGAAACATCAAGTATGCCATATAGTGCTGCTATATTCGATAGACGCTTTTTACACTTATGAATCCATTCAGAATCGACATCATATGCCGTAATATCTGCCTCTAAACCTTCTTTTATCTTCTTTTTTGATATTCTTTGCTTTTGGGAAGCTTCTATATAGCGTTTAACTACAGCGGCAAGAATTTGTCCATCTCCGCATGAATTTTCTAAAACCTTCTTGCCCCATAAGTGAATATTATATCCGGCCATGTCAAGCATTTTCTCAACAATGTCATTCGGAGTAAATATTTGGCATTTAGCCTTAACCTGGGGATTTTCTATTACCAAACCCATAATATCCTCACACTAATTTAATCACAATAGCTTTGTAACAATTTATCTAATATTTCTTTATCTGCCGGGCAGAACTTGTAGTTCGGGATCTTGCTAGGAGTTATCCACTTGATATCATTATGCTCCAACTTCTGCGGTTTGCCATCGGCTATGGTAGCGTTAAATAAAGTTAAATGCACCATTATATCGGGATATTCATGAATGACATCCATAAACACATCACCAACTGAAAGAAGAATATTCAATTCTTCTCTACACTCACGAACAAGCGCTTGTTCTTTTGTTTCTCCTGGCTCCACTTTGCCGCCAACGAACTCCCAAAGAAGACCTCTCGCCTTATGCGCCGGGCGTTGGCAGATCATAAATCTGCCTCCATCCCATATCAAAGCTGCAACTACTTCTACCATAATCAGATTTCCACAATTCCTATACTCTTCAAATACTCATATGTTTCATCGTAAAACGCCGGATTGCGCGTAGCATCCTCGTCTCTTCCCTTGGGCACATAAATGATGAACCCCTGGCGCGAACGAGTCAGTAGCACGCGGTACGAATTTTTCAAATAGTCCTGATCGATTTTCTTGTTGACCTTTGACCACGATGAGCCAGAAAAGCTGTTGTATGTAAACTCGCCATTTACAAAGCGGAAATCCCCTTCCCATGCTACTACTGCATAGTCAATCTCAAGACCTTGGATTTTGAACTCAGAAACAGCAACCTCCATGAAATACGACGAGTTAACGTCATCCTTACCATTAAGGAACCACTTTTCTACCTCAATGTCCTTCGGAACAATTACACCGTCAGCTCTCAAGCGCTTTGCTCCTGAGCTCGCGACAATGCCATAGCGCTCTGTTCCAAGACTAACATCCTTAACCCATTGTTTCGCCTTTGCCAAATCACGAGTTAATAGAATAGGATACTTCATGCTACCATCGGCGTTTTGCTCTGTAATTTGAGCATATAAGCGTCTAGCCTCATCCACGTCAACATCTATGACAGCCTTGGCAAAAGCTGATACCAACTCACTTCTAAAGCTTCTCATCGATACAGAAAGATGAAGCTCGCTTCTCTTATGCAGTTCTACGTTGGACAGTAGCTCATCAACCGAGCTATCGCCAACATATTCGCTATCAGTCATACGATCTGAACAGAATACTTTCCAATCTGGAAAATAGGTATTCAAAGCGTTAAACCATTCGCTAATACCCGCTTCACCGTCGTGAATTTCCTGTCCACCGCCAACAAGACACACTATCGTTGCCCAATCCTGATGACGGTTCATATATTCAATAAGGCACTCCGGCTCCGACATATTGAAATGCGGTTGCCCCTTTTTAGTGCGCATAAATTTGGATAGCTGTTCCTTCTTCCATGCACGCTGTGCTTCGTCAAAAATCGCAATTTTGTCTATAGGCGCAGGATGACCTTCGAGCAAGGAGTCATCCCTGAACCAATGTATCATCTGGATGAAGCTTTTCGTTTCCGCAAATATTTGCCCCTTTGTCAAATCGAATTCGCAACCAGTGCAATCATGGTCTGGGTTAGTAGCCTTGCAATCAGCACATCGTTGCTTTCTCTTTTCGTTCTGATCTCTTGTCAAAGCCTCGCGAAGAACAGTTACAAGCGGTTCATTTCCAGAAAGGAACACAGCATGCTCCTCGTCACCTGTGTTGAACCTATGACGACGGTTCGCAATATTCAAACCGACAAGAGTCTTGCCTGCTCCTGGAACACCCGTTACAAAGCAAATGGACTTCCAACCATTTCTTTTGCTGTCTTCAATGATCTCGTCAATACAGGCGGTGGTAACAGCGATATCGTTATCATCGCTTTCCTTATGAGATATTTCTCGCACGTCATGACCTGCATATAGTGCCTGTGCCGCCTCTATAATCGTCGGCGTGGGCTTGTATGAGGAGTTAACCCATGCATTAGCATCAACTGCCTTAGTCGTGTCAAACGCCTCCGAAATGCGCTTTATTTCCGCTGCAAGGTTATTTTCATTGCATCGCATCGGTGTTGCAATATGATTACGAAGCTCTACATTGTTTGGAACAGCAAGCGCCGCAGTACATACCAATACGGGAAACAAATCGGTTTCGTGGCTTGCCTCATGGAAATTGTGAAGATCTACTGCATAATCCACAGCCTGATCCACCGCGTGTTTTGGATACTCGTCCTCAAACACCTTAAATTCAAGAAGGAATATCTGTCCTTTTCTAATGATGACAACATCCACTCTTCTTCCCATTCGAGGAATGGTATATTCGAATGCGATTTGGCCATCACCAAGCTCACGCATAACCTGCTTTAAAATGCGAATTTCCTCATTCCAAGCAATATTCTGCTGAGCTGTTAAATCAAACTGCATGGAATTCTGCACGATCTCATCGCGTATTTCCGCCTCGCTTGCGTTCAAAAAATCGTCGCAATTGGCGTAGTAATAGGCTCTATGTATAACGTTTCTATCTACCGATTCGATGGGCATAACATTCCTCCTGTTTGATTTTGTAATATTTATTTACTGTGCAGGTTCGAACTCAAGAACGTAAATATCATCCTCGTATTTTTTGAAGGTTACTCTTGTAGAACCATAGTTTTCTAACATTTCTTTAGTGATAAATGTTCCGCTTGGAACACCAAGTTTTTGGCGAAGCCACATGCCTATAATAGCGTTGCTATCAGCCGAATGAATTCCCTTGTTCCCTGCCTGAGCCAATCTCATATAAAATGCGCCGATTTCTTTGGTTACAACCTTAAACAGTTGGCAGTTTTTATCTTCCTCACGCAGGCGTCCTGGGAAAAAGCCTTCCTTCTTGTCTTTCTTGTTGTAAGGGATATACGCCTGATCCGGATTCCTTTTCTGCTTGTTAGGTCTTATTCCCCAGTTAATTCCCGAGCCAAAACCAACATCTCCATCCGCTTTGAGCAACGAAACGGTAATACTATCAATCGGAGTTTTTCCGGCGTAGTTATCATAAGACAAATTCTCAAGATTGTTCGCATCAATTTCATCCGTGTCGACAACAGCGGAGGAAAAATGCACTTTGCTTGCTACATCTGGCGCAAAACAATCAATCGAGTCTTTTTTCAATTCATTGTAATAGCGTATAGCCTCTACGGGATCACATGGATTCATACACTCTCTTCGCTTCTGAAATGCATTTATCGTGTAGTTTGCAGAACCACAAAAAGCACATTGGGGTGCATTTCCCTTGCTCCATACATAAACCTTGGAATGCACTTCTTGTCCAGTGAAAATATAGCTACAGTCAATTTTAGGCATTCCAATAGTTCTATTGATACGAGCTATTGTTTCACATATCTTTTTATGCTTTTTCGATGTTAAGCTTTGACCTTTGGTCATGCCCAATATCATATGAATTTTGATTCCACTTACATATTTTTTGCCAGAGCCCTGGGAACCATCTTTCAAAGCAATTAAATGAGTCAGAATTCTACCGCAATCAGTAAATCCAGTAATAATTCTGAGATTATTACATTTCATACCACTTGCTAACGCAGGCTCATATAAAATTGGATATTCGAGATCCTTGGTAATAAGCATAAAAACACTCCTTATTTTGCTTTTTCAAACGTTCTATTGTCTTCGGTTGAATACAAATCCAAGCCATACTTTCTCTGAAAATACTCCTGTGATTCTGGTTTGTCAATCATCGGGCTTCCATCATTTAAGATATGACGGACTTCTTCTGTTTTCTCTGGAGCCAAGGAAAATGATCCACTTGACCGAGCAATCAACTGAGTATATTCCAACCAATTTATCAACGTGTTCGCCAAGTCATCCAGGTGGCTATACGGATGCATGATGTTCACCTTGCCTGTGCTGGGTGCATAATCAGAAAAGAATGTTTCTGACAACGACGAGATGCCATCTTCTCTATAATTCAAAACCTTTTTAACAACACATTCGAATGTATCGTCAGTTTCATCTGTAGCTTCTACAGCGATAACACGCGCCAACTCTTCCTGAGCAACGTATCCGTCAAGTCTTTCATCGAGCAACAACTTCAAAATAAACCTGAAAGGACGAATTGCAAACCGTTCTGTCACTCTAGTTTTGGATGATGCTGGAGACAGCGAAAACGGAGATGGGATTTGATATTTTATTACTTGATTTGACAACGTTTCAACAGAATTTTTGCCAGCCACTATAGCCTCTCCTGCAAGCGTTAAGCGAGTTTGTCCCGTCTTCTCTTCCGTGAATACTAATCCAAGGCTGAATAGCCACGCATAGTATGTTCTTCCACCGCCGCCGCGTTGGTCTTTTCTTTCACCAGGACGCTTTAACCCATCCTCCTCCAATGCTTGCTCAAAAGCCAAGTGAGTATAGGTATTTCCTTGCCATTCACAGTCGTTTGTTACTCTGGAACAACAAGCCAGTATTTCTGGTATTGAATCTAATTTTCTTTTTGGTCGTGTAACCCACCAATAATTTAACATAGTACTACCTCAATCCTGGAGATTAGGCTCCATGCTTTCATAAGGAATTCCTGCAAATGTTTTCAAAATTGCCTCGAATATTATTTTCGCGCCCTGACAAGGAACCGCCATACCAATCTGTTTACGAACAGATTCCTTTGATCCCTGGAAATAATACGTATCGGGGAAAGTCTGAAGTCTTGCTCTTTCTCTGTTCGTCAATGCGCGAGGCTCGCTCCAATGGTAGATGTGTGTTCCTCCACCACCAGAACCGGTAACCGTATACGCCGGTTTAGTAGGATCAAGTCTTTTGTATATTTGGCTAATTTTAGCGCCCTTAACATTCAGCTGCAACTCTTCAGGCAGATCAGCCGTAAAAGCGTTCTGACCGGGTTTGATATGTTTCAATCTTTCAACAACTATTGCAGACTGTGCCGTCTTTTCATTATTAAGAGCATCTTGTGGAATGGGAGGATTCTCGATAGCATTTCTGCAAGTTACATCACATTCACGATAAAGATTAGTGCTAGGAATTCTAAACTCATAAGGCAAGTCTTCTCTGATTCCAACAATAATTACACGATGTCTTGCCTGAGGAACTCCGTACTCTTCAAATTTATAAAGGTTGGGATATACACGATAACCCGCATCCTGCATGTCCCTCAAAATAACCTGGAATGCATTTCCCTCATTGGCACTACGAAGTCCACCTACATTCTCAGCAAGGAACCATTCTGGGCGATGTGATTTTAAAATCTTAATGCCATAGGAATACAGCGGTCCGAATTTGCCATCGAATCCTTTTTGCTCTCCAACTACAGAGAAATCATTACAAGGAAAGCCAAATGCTAATGCACTAATGGGCGGAAGATTTTCTAGATCAATCTTTCTAACATCCCCCCAAATAACGCTTTCTGGATCTTGAGGACAAATATTGTGTCTGTACGTATCACAAGTATCGCTATCATAGTCATTAGCCCAAGCGTGAACAATTCCAAAATCATCTCGTCCAATGTTTGCATTAGTAGCTCCCCATGCAAGTCCACCAGGGCCGCAGAACAACTCTCCCAATCTATAAATTGCCATTTTATTTCTCCTTATATTTGTTCGCCATTAAACAGCACAAATTTCCTAACAAAGTTTGCTCCTACTGCTTCTGCTATTGTATTCAGCTCTGCTATTGTAAAGCTTTCTCTCTTCATTTTTCCGCTTAAACTTTGCGGAGATATTCCAATCCTTCGTGCTAATTCTGCCAAGCTTATGTTTGATCTAACACATAAAACTTTGATCTGTTCAGATATACTCATTTTCATCCTCCGAACTATAATTGTTCATCCTATATTATAAACGATTTTGTTTAGCTTGTCAATATAAATGATTAGCTTTAGTAAGAAAAAATCGAAAAAAGGGAGAGATTTTTGGTCTCTCCCTAAACTCTTAATTAACTTTAATTGTTCCATTATCGTCAACTTCAAAATGAGACGACGAGAACAACTCTTTAGGAATAACTTTTCCTGCCAACTGATGTATCTGCATAAAGGATAACAGCTGCGCTTCGGACAATTCAGAAATACCCTTGCTAAGGAGAACAGAAGCCACCAAAGCATCGTAAGTCATAATGGAATTATCATTTCTGACCAGAATTCCCTTTTGATATCTTCTATCCTTAATTTGCGGTTGCACAACATGCCATCCGAGATTCAATTCGGTGGCAATCGGCTCCATAACAAACTCGTTTATTTCAAGTCTATTAGGCAAACGTTCTTCACACTCTGCAAACTTCTGCAAAGGCAAATACCATTCATCGACAGCGTAGCTTTCTACCAAACCTTTGATAATTTCTATATCAGAGGTATCAAAAGATACGCAAGACTTTCTCAAATACTCGTTCTGAGATATCCTGATATACTCTTTCTCAATCTCCGTAAATACCATTCCTGCAGTCACAACAGGAATCATAAGCTTGGTTGTAAGCTCCATGAAGCCATCGTAGTACAATCTGTCCGGGCTTCCAAGCAACTCAATCAAAATGTCTTTTACATTCAAAGATTTGAACCTACCAACACTCGCAATATGAGGACGTCTAAACGAGAATTCGCCATCAAAAAGCATATATGTCAGATAGAAGAGATTTTGCGCGTTACAAATCTTGTTTTCATCAAAATAATCGCGCAATTTATCTTTAGTAGATTCATAAAGCATCGACTCGCTGCAATAGCCTTGATTTTCGCTCAACAAAACTTCAAGCGTTATTTTCAAGGTCTGCTCCGAGTTCTCGCTTCTCTTGATATTGCCCATGCAATTGTAGTAGTTATACTCCCATTGCATAATATCTTCGGAATGAATAATAGCATTAAACAATACGGATTCAGCAAGCCCTGGAAAATGACTCATAATTTCGTCTTTGCGCAAAGGATGTCCTGCTTCAAGCAACACCTCCCTAATTCGAGATGCCATAGTCTGTGTTTCTTCCGCATCACGCTTTGACAAGCTATCTCTGGAGTAGATATACTCATGCGGATAGTAATAAGCAAATACACCGTGCAAAAACGATGCATTGTCAATATTAGTTGTCATCATGAGAACACCTTCGAACTCCGCATATATTTCCTTAAAGAAAATCTCATTAAGCGGACTGCTATCAACGTATGCTTTCATTTCCGCCATCAAATCTTTCTCAACGAAAACTTTCTTTGGTGAAATATATGTAGCTCTACCACGCTGCACAAGATGTGTACACAGTCTGGTCCACAACGATCGATCGTTATCGGGAAGGTCAAGGTCGCCGAAGCGTTCCTTTGCAAGAGTTCTAAGACGATTCATATCCTCGTCTTCATATTTAATTCCATCTGGAAAGCATTCTTCTACAAGTTGTGCACACAGGAACGCATATGATTTTTTATTCTTTACAATGTAATCACCGTAGAAGCAATAATTAAATTCGATAACTATATTAAGAAAATCGTCAGCATTTATAAAACCGTATCCGGAGCTGTCAAGTGCACTTTCAATCTTTTCGATTTCATCAAACAAGCTGATACCATCACCGACGATATCACTAACAATGCCAATCAAATCGTATTCAGCGCGCGGATAATGCTCTTTATTGAAGAATATACCTCCAACAAAATCGTAAGAAGAAGCATTTCTCAATGTAAAAACGAAAATCTTATCATAATCATCATTGTCGAACACAGAAAGAACTTGTTCTTCTTTTATGTAATGATCTGAATTGGCATCCTCCAATCCTTGAGCTAAAGCAAGAATCATCGGCATAACCGCCCTCTCAAATTTGGAGCAATGCTGACGAACTCTTTCCCTGGTCAAATTATACGCTTCACCAATTTCCTGAAGAGTATCACCTTCTGCTCGACGAACATATATATCGAACTCTTTATTCTGTTCAAATGTTTTGAGGTATTCACCAACAATATCAACCAAGGGTATTTCAAATTGTTTCAGTGCTTCTTCGAGCTTGGTATAGTTCTGAATTCCCAGCACTTGCGCTATTTTGGACTTTGGTTCTCTCTTGATATCAGCGAAAGTTCTTATACCTATTTCGGAAAGCCTACCCGTCGCACCAGAAGGAACTCCGAATCTACGCAAAACACTTATCTGTAGGAATTCGTTAGAACTATGAATCTTATCGAATGTATTTACAGCTATTGGTTGTTCATCCTCTTGAACAATTACTCCTGGCTCGACTTCGATTTGTTCTAGCCTTTCTCTGATAGCATTGAGTTTGGTTAATCCAAACCCGCGAATTCTCATCAGCTCAGAGAAGTCGATATTCTTCAGTTTTTGAACAGTATCGATACCTCTATCAGAACAATAAGTTCTAAACATGGCAAACTTGTTTTCGGGGAAATAACGAACGACAACATCGATTTCTACATTATCTTGAGAAGCATCTTCTTCCATGCCTCTAACAACTCTTCTTGTCTTTATATTTTCTACAACTTGAAGAATTTCATTAATAGAGTTAGAACCAAGATTTCTAATATTTGCAATCTCTCCGCTCTCGATAACCTCAAGCAACCCTTCAACTGTTTGAATATTGTGTCGCCGAATCGCATTGTATGAACGAGTACTAAGCCCAAGCTCTTCAAGTGTTGGATAGACTATTGCAACACTCACAGTTCCTGCTTCTGTTTCTTCGTCTACTACACCATCAGCAAGCATTTCATCATTTGCCTTATCGCTTTTTTCTTCAGCGATTTGAGAACCTATTTTGGTATAATAAAGTTGAAGTTTAGCTTTTATTAACGAAATCAGTGACTCTTTCTCCGTCTTATTGAGATCGATCAATTCCTTTCGCAAAACAAACACGCCATCCAGACTTTCGTCTGAAATTTTCAAATAGTTTTGTTTGCGAATTGCGTTATAAGGATTTGCTTTTATAACTTCAAAAACATCTTCTAATGAAGATTCGCCGATGTTTTGAATTCTTTCGTCGACATCTTTATCAGTAATAAGTCCTTGGTTTAATCGATTCACATAGTACCTCTTAAACCGCTCTACAACAGGTCTTACATATACGACATCATCGACAAGCAATTCCTCAAACAAGGACTTGAGCAACACAAGCTTATACGATCTTTGATATCCCGACAAGCTATCTTCCGGTCCTAAGTATGCGAGGAAGGAAATCTTAACATGGGAAAGACGAGTGTTACAGTTCGGGCATACTGATCCCGAAATCATTGTAATGTCATTTCCACAATTCAAACACTTGATATTTCCCATGTTAAATCTCCTTTTATGCGTTATTTATCTTCTGAAGTTGCTTCCACGCCTTCTGATAAATAGCATCAAATGAAAATGCATCTATCAGATATGTACCACCTAAAGTGTTAATATACTCTGAGAGCTTTCTAACAGTTTCTCTTTCAACAGGCATTCCCTGCTTTTCGGCATCAATCAAAGCCTGAACTGCTGCTCTCAATATATCCGGATTATTACCGAAGTTGATATCCAAAAGCAAGTTGATATGGTCCTGCTTTTTACACACAAATTCTGTCAGCTCGAACTTGTTCTCAGCGCGGCTAGAATCATATGTAAGATGTCCAATCCACCACAAACGAGACATACCATTTCTGAACAGCGAACGCTTCGGGCTGTAGCTGAAGAAGTATCTGTTCATCATTGTAATCTCCGAATCCGGATACCATCTATATCTCATATAGTCAGAACAAACCGACAAAGTATAAGCAGTCCATATACGTTCATCAGATGCCTGCGACTCCGAAAGTGCGCTCATATTCTTGTGTATACGTTTTACATTTTCAAGATCTGTTAGTTCGGGCTTCTCATTAGACATATCAAGAACAAACGAATCGCATGGCATGTTCGTATCCCTGATAATTCTATCATTATGAAATGCCTGTTCCAATGTCATTTTTTGAAAACTTATTACATCACGAAACAATATACTTTTGTTGTTTTTAATTTCAAGTAGAGATTCTTCACTTATAAATTTAATCAATGTCTTCACCATCCCCACTACAAATATTGTCAAGCGCCTTTACAACAGGCACGTCAAGGAATAACTGCGCAATCTTGTATGCGTTCATGTTCGCAATTGCACTCTCATCGAACTCAATGCTTAACTTCTCTGCTGTTTTCTTAAGTCCTCTATACCAACGGAGTTCTTCGTAATTATAGAGTTCACCTTTGCTTGCTGCTTCTTTAATTTCGTAAAGCACATGCATCAAAGCAGGCAACACAACCATCGAATGAAGCACCGGCAAGAATGTTGCTGTATTACTGAGATTCAAATACTGATTGCAAGTCTTTTCGGGAATGAGAATTACAATCTTTTCGCCAGTCGTACTGACTTGAAGCTCGGTTTCAGAAGGATCAAGATTCTTTCTGATAGAAAAGATAGACGAAGTTTTAGCCAAGTCTTCCTTCTCTTTATTGATGGTAAGATTAATCTGATTTCCGATAGCCAAAATACAGCCACGATCAAGATTGAACTTAAATCCGCGATAATCTCGGCTAAACGAAGGATTTGCATAAGCGGAAATATCCTGATCTGCCATCAAGAAGGAACAAACCTGCACCAATCCATTTACCGTGTTTTCATGAACTACATGAGTATATTGCGGTTCATCTGTCAATATCAATTCTCTATAACAAGTCTGCTGACACTCTACGTGATGCGCGTACTTGACCTTGCCTTCGGAAATCATCTTAAGCAACATTTCATCATCGAGTACAGCTTCAAACAAGAACTTAATGTTGTGCGCGTTCTGTTCGTAATTAGCATCCGTTAAAAATTGACTTCCTTCGTAAGAGTCATTGCCTGATGCAATAACCGGGTAAGGATAATATTTATTTTTAATTTGCATATGCCCTTACCTCCATAGAACAGTAGTCAGAATAATCGAGTTGTACTGTGAGCTTTACAGGAGTATCTTTAGTAAACGTTACACCCTTGATATCTCCATCGGAAACCACGAGATTTCCCTGGCCCATTAAAGATGCGTTTATCACCGGAGCATTGTAGCTACCACTCTCTGCCGAAAGGTCGATATGTATGACTCCATCTGTTCCACCGACATTCGGAACAAACATTATAACATATTTTCCGCTCGCTTTATCCAAGCACATGATTCTGAGCTTCTGAGGAATAACATCATGAGGTTGAGCCACTTTCTGTTTTCCTTCGGGCGTAGGAGTCGTAGGATACGGATCCTGATGCTCTCTTTTCTTGCGCTCGTTTTCCTTGTGAATATATCCAAGAACGCTATCGCCTTCCTCAAAGCCACCTTCTTTATAAGTAGCTCCCTGAGTACCGCCTGTACTTGAGCTTGCGGTTTCAGCCGCTTTCTTTTGAGGAATACGCTTTTCAATTACCAGAGTCTTATTGATTACATTTTCTTCTTTTGCTACCGTGCTACTATCTTCCGGTTCATCCGGCAACAAAGATCCAAGTCCGGCAACATCGAAGTCTTCCCTCGTATTCTCTGCTACAAGTTCCTCTACTTTCTTTTTCAAGAAATCATTTATAGACTTCAGAAGTGCTCTTGCTTGAACCTCGTTATCGGCACGTGCGACCTGCCACTCGGTATGCTCGGGGTTTTCGAGAACTCTGAGCTGAGCATTCAGTTTATCTCCATTGATAAACATAATACCCGCAAACGGAACAAAGCTCGAGATTCTATCCTGATCCTTAATCTTCATACCGGTCTGACGAATCATTGCCACTTTACGATGCATCTCTTCTGCGCCAAGAAGCAAACCGAGTTTTATTTCACCAAGACCCATGAAATTTTCTTCATGCCACTTCGTGGAAGCCGAAGTTAACACCTCATAGTATCGCTCGGTATAACCAGTCAGCTCTTCTCTATAAGTTTCTATAAGTTCGTTAAGATTGGGCTTTGAAATCTCGATATCGCCTACTTTAACAATAAGCTTTTCATCCCAAATAGCACCAAGAAAGCTATCCAAAATGGAGATAATGATACTCTTCTCCCAGCCATCTTCTTCAGCAAAGTGCTTGTAACCAGCAATGTAAATATCCGTTCCGTGCTGTCCTTCAGAACGAGAGAAGTTGGGATCCAATATTAACTGGCTATAAGTAGGAGTGTTTCTGTCTTCGCCATAATATCCGATGCCTTGTGTGGTTTGGTCATCTTCTCTTCTGAATGTAACAAGACGAGAAACGCCCTGAGATGCTTCCTGACCTTTTTCATCATATGTACTATAGAATACAGTTGAAAAGTCTGAACATGCAAAAGGAGCGAATTTACCAATACCAAAAGAACCTCCTGCCGTACTGTTCTTATCCGAAACGCCAGAAGACTTAGTAAGGTTCGTCCAGTTGGTATTAACCTCTTCTCTCGAGCCTGTCAATCCTGCTGTATAAAAGTCACTGATTCTTAACATGTGGATTTTGTCAGCCGTAATCTTATCGATAGCATTGGAGAAGAAATTCTTTGTAGTTACCGATTTTTGATCGCTCCAAAAGCTTGCACATCTTTCGAATGTATCTTTTAAAGCTTCATATCCAGGAAGGCTTGTCGTAGGTATATCGAAAGCATTGAACTCGACAACGATCGTTTTTGCGCGTGCTGCATCCAACGAGTTCTGACAAATCTCTCGCGCCAACGAACGCAAAGGTGTTCCTCTGAAAAGAGACACACCTGAATCATTTATACCTTTCTTCTCTCCATAATCATTGGAAGGAAATCTCCAAATTGCCATTATAACATCCTCACTTTCTTAAAGTGAATGCCTTGCGGCTCGCCTCATTCTCGCCAAGCTCAAATTTAGATTTTGCGAGACGAAGTTCTTCCTCGATTGCTCCGAAAATTTTCCTTACATCTTCTTTAGTATAATCGTAAGTTCCCTTGTTGGAGCAATTTCCAAGAAGCTGAATCATGTTGATAATCTTGTTAGTTCTCGCCTCTGCAATTCTTACAAAGCGATCGCTTTTGGATTCTTGTTTTGCCATAATTTTGTCCTCCAAAATATTGTTTACGACATAATTCTACCACGATATTTCAATTTTGTCAACAACATTTTTTAAATATTCTGAAATTATTTTTCTATATCTTACTTATTTTGTTGTTGATATTTTCAAAATATTCTGAAAATATGTGGAATATATGTGTTCACTGTAACAAAAAAGAGGCTCAAAAATTAAGCCTCTTTCTTGTTGGTTTATATCAATTCTATCTCTATATCGCTCGGACTGATCCAAACAACTCTTACACTATCGCCTGGCTTAGCGCCAACTGCACGATACCACTCTCCCAGTCCTTTCAGATCGTCGTTTACGGCGAATTGTTTAGCATAAACCGCACCGCGATCTGCTCCGCCTTGTGCTTTTAAGTATGCACCGATAGTTACACACCAGAAGATGTTTTCGCCTAAAACATCGGCTTTGTGCGTTGCGTTTCCATTATAAATCTCATATTTGCGCGCATACTCTATCGGTATCGGTAAATATGCTTCTCCGCTTCGGGGAGTACGACTTGCAGTATATCTGTATGTTCCCCACGCTAAATGATTCTCTCGTAACTCAACTACATATGAATCTCCAGCTTTAGCCATTTACATAATCCTCCCTTTTATACTTCACTAAAATTATATCATGTTTTTTGTGTTATTACAATACCGATTTTTGAGTTCCTTTTTCTTTGCTTACTGCGTATCAAATTTTGAGTGCTAATTTTATTTCGCAACCTACTTGACAATCTTGCGGTTCTAAGTTACAATACAACACCAGCGGAGGAAAGATAAGGCAGTTCTCTGCTCTTTGCTGCTTAATTATTGCCTGACCACATGTTTATCATCTCTTGGTGTGAGGTTGACCACATATATCGATTGGTGCGTTTCTTCTCTGCTCTCTATGCATTTTTCTCTTCCGGCGGAGTCATTTTCAAGCGTATTTACCACCTGAAAATAAGACCACATATCAATCATTTCGGGCTGGGATTTGACCACATCTTTGACCATAAACAGATCCGGAGTACACGGAGACAAGAGTGTACGAGAGTATGAAAAAGCCGTTTTTGCGTAGCAGAAAGGGCTAGAAAAAGCAAAAACGGCTAGAAAAAGATATATCAATCAGTTGGGGTAAAGTCGAAACGCTCCGTTTTTCCGGAGTAAAGGAGATTTAATGGACTAGAAACGACTAGAAAAAATTATTAGTGCTAAAAAGGACTAGATAACATCAACTTTAAGCACGCACAAAAACACATTTTTAAATATTTGGCTTTGAATTTCACCTAAAAAGCACCGAAATCACTTGAACTTCTACATTTTTATACTTGAACTTTAAAAGTACAAATGAGTCTTTTTTCTTTCTTGTAGGATAATAGAGATTTCATGTTCTAGGCAAAAGTTAAAAATACTTATACTTTCCCTGCCATTATTTGCTTTAATAAGTTTTCGTACTTAGTTATAATGGCATCAATATCGGTAGTGTTTTTATCATTTATACCATCAAAAAATTGCTTAATCATTTTTACAGGAACGTTGTTAATATGAAAATGCGGAATGGTTTCTTTCGTTCTTTTACAAACAGCAAGCGCTTCCAATTCAAAATATTTCAAAATACCAACCAAATTATCATCAAACGTACAGAAATACTGAATACACAAATCGCCTCCATTAACCGCCAGGCTACTCTCGTACACGTTTCGTATGTGAGCAATATCCCACGACATATTTTTTAATTTGCAAATCAAATTTTTAGTGTTTTTCTGAATGCAACTCAAAAAACCCACATTGTGATAATAATAAAAATCATACGCCATTGATAGTTCTGGTATAGCATAATCGTTAAGTTCTTCACTGAAACAACGGCACAAATTTTCAAACTGTTGTTTAGGGCTTTTAGGGAATTTAAGGTATATATATGCCAAAATTAGCATCCTGACATAAACTTTTTTATGCCAACCGCTAAACAAGTTTAACATATAATCGTTATCGAAGGCTGATATTTGTTTTCTCGCCGCATCCAAGCAATAACTATCTGTTTTGTTATTCCTATAATAGCCGTAATATAATCGCTCAATATAAAAAACATTTTTCAACAACCCATCAGAATCATAATTATCGGAAAGTAGATTTTCTACGATGTATGGCGAATAATCAAAAGTTATTCCTTGAATAGTTGTCATAATTTTTATTATACCTGAGATATCAATATCTATTTTCTGACCGGCAGAAAATGATTTTAAATATCTAGCTACATTATTATCAAATCCTACATTGCGTTCGCTAGTTATCAAATTTTTATCTCGCATCAACGCATTTCGGCTAATGCAATTAACTTGTCCTCTATAAAATATTGAATATAGGTGTCTTTTTGATTCTTCAATATGTGAAAACGGATTGTATAAATCAATTACTTTCCACGACGGATCCTTGCCATCGTTATATTTCACTATAGTGAATTCTTTAAGAAGATTTTGATGCCGTTCATACATTTTCCATGCCGAATCAAATGTTTTCGCTCTACATATATCATCAATTATTTTCTGTACATTCGTACCATCGTATTTTTCTAATTCTACAATTTCTCGATCAACAATTTTATGTATCTCGTCAGTTACCTTATTATCAACTCTAAGTGATAAGGCGCCCTTAATTATGTTAAGTGTATCCAATACCGCACACAAATCGACTATATTTGTTTGTAGTACCGCCTGTTCTTTCTCGAGCCTTTCTCTATACAAATCCACCTGTTGATCTCTAAAAGATACATTGCCTTTATGAAGTGCTGCTAGAGTACACTTAACATAGTGTAAACTTTCTATAATCTTCTTTGAAAATTTATCAACAGAATTACCATGCTTTTTAACTTTGATAATACGGAAAAAGCATTTAATCCTGACTGAAAGCGGCAACTTTTCTTTATTTTCTGGAAAAAGACTTCCGTCTTGTGTCATCTCTTTATGCAACTTAAAAACTTCTGTATATAAGCTAGTCCATTGATCTTGTAAATTCATGCATTCTCCTAATTAATCCAAGTATATGATCCCTTTTAAATTATACCATATCGCATACAAGACGTCAACGCAAATACCAACAATCGCCTTTTCTTTGCTTACTGCGTATCAAATTTTGAGCATCGCCTAGAGATTAAGATAGCCCCCGAGCATCAAAAAATGATGCTCGGGGGCTATCTTTTTTGACCACATATTTGACCACTTACAGATTCGGAGCACATGGAGACAAGAGTGCCAGAAAGCACGTTTTGACAACTTTTGTGTACCATAAAGGTCTAAACGGAGCAGAAACGCCTAGAAAATGGTAAAAACTGCCATTCGGGTAAAGTCGAAATGCACCATTTTCCGGAGCAAAGGAGACATAATGGACTAGAAACGACTAGAAAAAATTATTAAGGCTAAAAAGGGCTAGATACCACCATCTTCACACTCTTGAAAACACAGTTTTCGTATCTTTTGACTAATTTCGTCAAAATTTATAACAAAAAACACTTGAACTATTGGAATTTTGATGCTTGAACTTCAAAAATGCAAAGGAGATTTTTCAAACTCTTACAATTTGATAGAGATAAATAGTTCAAGTACCATTTTCAAATCTTATTTCAATCCTATTTCTCCGTGAAAGAGCAAGGGCATACAGATCTGTAAGACCTGCATGCCCCGTTTTTTAAATTTTAACCAACTCAGCTAGGCACTGTGCCAATGTGGTTGATTTTGACCAATCAACAATTTTCAATTGTTGATCAAACTGTGAAAAAACTTTGTCGGGATAGAAAACCGAAAGCGCAACACCAAGTTTTGCTTTTAATTTCAATCTATCAGCACTTAAATATTCGTTTGGAGCCAAGGCATCAACAAAAATCTTGCTGCTTTCTACTATTGTATCTCCACTATTCATTTCTGCCAATGAATCCATTAAAACAGTTTCCAGTGCTCCCTGGCCTGTTAGCGGAATTATAGTAAGCAAAAACTCAACATTTGAAAGTGTTTTAAAAGAATTTTCGACGGTATTTGATGTCCACACGGCACTTTTTACATTAGAAATATGTGGAGATAGTTGTTTCAAAACATCTTCCTCAATTTCACTGCACGTACGATTATCCGCATCTGTCATTAGAGCAATACGAAAATTAGTTTCTTTATCTTGCGACAAATATACAATGTTGTGTATGTACTCATTATAGAACTGTCCAAACTTATCCTTTCCACCAACAGCGCAAATAATTAATTCTTCAGTTCCATTGCTATATGTTACGGATTTTTCATTTGTTATAGGATTTGTTTTTGGCAGTTTTATTTGTAATTTTGGATTTTTCGCATAAACCCAACCACATGTATTCTCTAAATACAAGCCCAAAAGAGTTGCATCTGTTTCGCCTTCGCACAAAATGATTCTTATCATAGACGCACCTCGAAATCAAACAATTCACGATTACTGTGCACGTCATATCCACTCATAGAGCGTGAACGAATATTTCCGTTTTCGTCTTTGCGAAACGTTATCACATTAATAGGATCGTAAGATTTTTGATTTTGTTCTCCGTAGTTTTGTGTTTTTAGCATTTCATCAATAGCTTCTTTGCTATGCGTCGTAATAAATACTTGCACATCAAACTTCATACAAGCTTTAATTAAAAAGTTGAAAATATTTTCGTAATATTTGTAATGTATAGAAGTGTCAATTTCATCAATAAGCAAAATTCCTCCGGCAGATTCTACAATAGCATTTGCCAATGAAAGGACTTTTTTAATACCATCGCCATAAGTAGACAACGGCATTAATCCAAGCTTACTGTTTTTTATATATTCAACCGCTTTTCCCGAAAGTTCATTTCTCATGTAGATTAAATCTTCAATTTGTGGATCAAACAATCGTATAAGCTCTATACAAATTTGTTTATAACCTTCGGTTCTAACAATTCTATTAAATGTATTTTCTGTTATATGTGCAATAGGCGATACATATTCAATGTTTATAAATCTTCTGCTTGTTACAACACCGTGATGGTTACGAGAAATAGCTGTAAATCTAATTGGAAATTCGTCCCTATGAGAATTCACGGAACTACTCATTTGACCGACAAAAGCAGTAACTTCACTTCCAACAATGTTTTGCGCCCTAACATATCTCATTGATGCAGGGTGATTTTTCAAATCGTCATCCCCAACCTCAGTGGTTATCTCCTCACCAGAAACCTTCAAAGATACGTTACCAAAATCCCCATCCGCTTGAACAAAAATTTGATTACTTCCTTTTGGAAATATACTTATAAAATTTTCGTAAGGTGTTGTAGATGCCAAAAAACCTGTTGTCCTTAATTTTGCAGTACTCAAAACATTAGCAAATGACTCCGGAGCGCGAAGCAAAAATATGGTTTCAAGCAAAGATGTCTTACCGGAATTGTTATCGCCAACAATTATATTTATATTATTTAAATCCGATATCACCATACTATTTATTCCGCGATAATTACCTATGCTTAAATTATGAATATATGATGCCATATCAATCCTCCTCTTGAATATCTATATCAATAAAATCAACAATTAGTCTTTTTCCTAATGCATCAGCAATTCGTTTTAAAATATCGATACTGGGTGTATAATGACCATTTTCAATCTTGCTTATATTAGCTTGGGATATTCCAGTTTTTTCTGATAACTGTTTTTGGGATAATCCTGTTTCATTTCTTAACGTTTGAATAAGTTCGCTTATTTCCGCAGTAATATCATACTCATTTTTTAAAATTTCTTCATCTGTTTTTTGCGACTCGTTGATATCTAATTTTTTTAATGCCTTATCAAGATAACTCTGAAAATCTCCCATAGTTAACCTCCGCTTGCATATATTTTTAACATTGTATGATGTATTATAACATATTTTATTCTGAATTGCAATACTTTATGTTAAATTTAATATATTTTTCAAAAAATATTCTTCTTACGACATATCAACTCTTGTTTAGACAAAAATCATAATATTTACACTTCATTCCACATCCAACTAACATTAATTGTACGTGTTGGGCTATTCAATTGTGAGAGATAGCGCTATACCACACCAATTCAATGAACTCTATTTTACCTCACTTACATTTAAACTTTATTATCGACGGTGTTATGAGGTTATCCATTTTTCTTTGCTTACTGCGTATCAAATTTTGATTACCATGCTAACATAAAGTCAGCCCCCGAGCATCAAAAAAAGATTCTCGGGGGCTATCTTTTTTGACCACATATTTGACCACTTACAGAACCGGAGTACACGGAGACAAGAGTGCCAGAGAGCGCGTTTTGACAACTTTTGTGTACTAGAAAGGTCTAAACGGAGTAGAAATGTCTGGAAAATGGTATTTTTTACCATTGGGGTAGTAGAGACCACAAGTGCAAATGTTGACCAGCTGCGCCAAACCCATAATCTTCTTATGGCACTTTCGCATTGTATTTTTGATATATACTTTTTTCTTAAAAGTCTGTTGACTAAAAAAATTCTAAAAAATCGCGTATTTTTTCAAAAAATGTGTTTACTTTTTTTAAAAATATGATATAATATAAACAGAAAGGGGATGATAAAATGTTTAGCAAAAACTTGAAGTACTACAGATTGATGAAAAAACTTTCTAAAAAAGAATTGGCTGAACAGATAGGCGTTTCTGCTATGGCGATTACTCATTACGAGAACAATCAAAGGACCCCTGATATGCCAACCATCCAAAAGCTTGCTACGGCCCTTGGTGTGAAAACTTCTGACTTCCTTTCTTCTAGAAAGAACAGTTGCGTAATTATCCATAACGAATTTAGAAAGAGTTCTTCTCTTTCTAAGCAAGGACAAGATTTTGTAAAAGAGTCCGCAGAAGAATATTATAACCGTTTTTCCACTATTGTAGAAATTTTAGGCGATAAGGTCCTAGCAGATGCGCCCATTTGCCACACTTTAGCGGTCTCCGGCGATGCGGAAATCGATGCAGGAAAATTGAGAAGTCATTTAGGATTTGCTCCTACTGGACCAATAGAAAACTTAATTGGTCAACTAGAAAACAAAGGATTCCTTATATATCTTTGTAATATAGCTGATTCTAGTTTCTCAGGAATCAACGGAAGTGTTGACGGACGTCCGTATATTATGATCAATTCCAATGTCACCGCGGAAAGAATTCGTTCAACTATAATTCACGAATTGGCACATATCATGTTCAATTGGGGCAGTATCAAGCTTCCGGAAAGCGAAATTGAGAAGCATGCAACCGCAATAAGCGGAGCTTTCCTATTCCCAAAAGAAGATGCAATAAGAGAACTTGGAATACACAGATCTGGAATATTTGGAGATATGATTCAAATTGCTCAAGAGTACGGAATATCCATGTGGATGTTAGCTCAACGTGCGAATATCCTATCAATCGTTCCCGAATATGCAGTCAGGAGATTCTTTATCAACACCTCGAAAAAGGGGTGGAGAAAAAATGAGCCAAGTAGAATCCCCAAAGAAACCTGTTCGCTTTTCCGCCAATTAGTATTTAGAGCTGTGAACGAAGAAGAAATAAGTGTTTCCAGAGGAGCAGAACTTTTGAAGATTACTTATGATGAAGTTCTTCGACATACTTCTTTTAACGAGGAGTAATGAATGATCTTCATAAGTAGTGACACAAACGTTTGGATAGATTTCGACGTGCTTGGAAGACTCGATTTACCCTTCAAATTAACATACACTTACCTGATGACCGAAATTACCATTGAAGAGGAACTTCTTTCGCCGGGTTTGAAAGACAAACTGATCTCTTTAGGACTTCAGAAAACCGAGTTGTCACCAGAGGAGTTCACCTTAGTTCTCGACTATGAACAAAAGTATTTGCAGCTTTCACTCCATGACAGAATCGCACTTTCCATTGCAAAACTTAGAGCAATTCCTTTATTAACCGGAGACGGTGCGCTGCGCAAAGCCGCTACAAGGGAAGGTGTACAATTAATGGGAACACTGAAAATCTTGGATGAACTCCACCAAACAGAAATCATCCAAACCGAAGAATATGAACACCTCTTAAAATGCCTTAAAGCGGGAAATGGCAAAAAGGTTCGACTCCCAAAAGAAGAAATCGAAAAAAGGCTTAATCACCTTAAACAGCAAAAATAACAACATATGGCCGATGTGTTTAACTACGCATCGGCCAACTTTATTATCTGAATTATCTCATATCATTTTTGAAAATCATTCCTCAAGCTTTCTTGGTACTGAATATATCTATGAAAAATAAATTCCAATTTCTCGATGATACTACCAAAGTCTTCGTTTACATTATCCGGACAATAGATCGTAACCATTCTATAAAGACTCCAATACATATTTACAAATATGAACATCATATTGTCAACACCTATAGAACTCTGTAACTTTCTGTAAAATGAAGTCCCGTGAGAATATTCACTCAGTAGTCCAAACACATCATATGCCGCTTTATCATCAAGCAAATCGCATAGCCCTGCGAATGAAAATCGTTGTTCAAAATTTATCTTATATGTCCACCCATATCGTCTTTCTATGTACGATTTGATTTTCTTACCATTTTTATCTTTTCCTGGACTTGAATAAAATTCTTCAGGAATCGTCCAATCGGAAATAACAAGTAATTCTGACAAATCAATTCCGCCCACCTTCTTATACTTTTGAAGGTCATGATAGTGTGAATATGCCCAATAATACTTCCATAGTTCCAAATCCTGATTACTCATAATAATATCTAAACAAACAATATTTTCTAAAACCGCCCTACTAATCATATGAACAGCCTCAAAATGACCGAGTATTAAATTGTCATAAGCCATTTTGTTGTGATCTACTATGGTTTTTGCAAATGAATGGCATATCCCCTCGTATGACCATGTATTATGTATATCTTGTTTTTCAATAGCCTCTTCAGAAATGTTAATCAATTTCTTGATCAATCTCAATTCTTTTTTGTATTCACACAGTATAAAAGCGTTAAATTCATCGCAATACAAGTCTCTTTTATTAACAAATTGCATTTTGTTACCTCCTTTGTTTTGATATCGCTAACCCTTGTATATCAATATCTCTACACAGCAATAATCGTTTATATTTTACCACCAAATAGAACTATTTACAATATTTTCTGTTACGCAAATCCGCTCTCTGTGCTACGCGACCTGCTACGCAATCGCGCCTATGAATGCTTTTTGAGGCCATTTTGCTACATAAAATCTTGTTAGAATCTCTCAGCTGATATGACAAAAAAAGAACTTATGGCCGTTACTCATTGACGGTAGAGACCACAAGTTCAAGTTTTGACACGCATTGGGGTAACTATGACCGCAAGGTCAATAGTTGACCACTGCGCCCACCCTTGAGATCTTACCAATGATATAGGGACCAACCACTCTGTACATCAGGAAATAATGACACACTTTGGTATACCAAATGGAGAGATGATTACTGCTACGCAATCGCCCCTCCTTTGCCACGCAGTGTGCTACGCAAAAGGGCTTTTGAATCGTTTTTGAGTCAGGTTCACGCCTTGAAAATCTGTTAAATATGCATGAAAATGCCAAGTTGTATTGACAAAATGACCATTACCAACCACCGGTAGAGGCCACAAGTTCAAGTTTGGGCCGCGCTTGGGGTGGTAGAGGCCGCAAGTTCAAGTCTTGTCACTCAGACCAATACCGACCCATCCGAACAAGCAAATTGCTCGGTTGGGTCGGTACTTTTATTTAGAAAACTATGCAATATGCACTATTTAGTCCATATTCATGTGATTTAGAAGAAAATACAGACACAAAAATCACAATGAGAGATTGATCTTTTAAAAGGTCAATCTCTCTTTTCTGTATTTCAAAAGAAAAAGTTGTACAATTTTAGTTGTACAATTTCAAAATCAGCGTACAACTTTAGTTGTACAAAATAGAAAGGATATTTTAAAATGACAGATAATTACACACCCGACATCAATAAACTTATAGCCGAAAGGATTGATAAGCTAAGAGTTGATAATAATTACTCTATTCGAGAACTTGCAAAGAAATCATTCATTTCACACAACTCGCTTTTCAGTATAATTCAAGGAACTAAATCACCAAACATTTACACTCTATCCAATATTTGTAAAGCACTCAACATTTCCCTCTCTGACTTCTTTAACTTTGACGATAACGTCATAGCACTAAGAGGGAAAGAGTCAATACTTATAAAGATATTCAGAGAGATTTCTCCGATGTCGCAAGACACTCTAATCAAAGTATCAAAGTGTATGAAATAACACGAAGCCCTTGGCTCAATTACGAGTCAAGGGCTTTTTTCTTTGATCGATTTTTATGGTGCGAGTTCTAATTATCGAATTTTCTAAAGACTTATAACAGCATTGTACAAAACCTAATTAAGTTAGATGCAAATCAAAAACCTTGTAGAATATTTGAAACTTCCTCTTCTTCTATCATTTTATTGGTTTGGTCTATTAATCCGTTTACTTTGTTCTTGTGCTTAATAAATTTGGCGCCACGAAATAGGGGCAACATTTTTTTAAAATAATCGATCCATCCTTGATAGACAGATATAAAACTGTTTGTCCCCCCAAAACTTCTAGGTGTAAGAGGCATTTTTTCAAACATATCATAACTAGAATTATTGTCTATAAATGCTTTGACAAATTGGAGCTTTCTCTCGATAGGGCAAGAAGCAAAACCTTCAAACGCACACTGCATTTTTGTTTCATCCACCGCATTAACAGATATGTAATGAATTAACCAATTGTTTGCTTTATCAATATTTTCTTCTTTTCCTTCTTCTGCCCCTATAATTAGACTGATGATTTCCGGAACTAAGAATGATGGATATTCAGCATAAGCAAAAGCATAATCTAACGTCGCATCAAAAACAGTTATATAATCCTCAATGCCATAAAATCTTCGTATTTTTTTCAAAGAATCATCATATCTGGAAAAATTAGAGCTTTCAATTTTAGGTCTAACAAACTTCTCCAAAATTCTATGTGACTGTTTATATATTGCTATCATAAAACTAGCGCGATAATCATTGTAATGAACATTGTTTTCTAACCAAATATATATATCTTCCAACAACTCAATGTCGTTAGAAAATTTGCTAGTTAGTTCTTCCGGAGAATTATTATGTTCATTTAAAATATGCCAAAAATATGACCTTACGGTATTAGGGCTACTATCGCGTTTATCGAAAATTTTCTTTATGCAAGCCAAAGTTATTCCCGGATCAACACTCTCGAATTTATAAAGAAAATTTGCATCTCTGCGTGTTTGCGCATTGATAATCTGGTCGCTTTCGGTATCAATGAAAGAATAAACCGATTTGGCAAGAGGGATACTGATTCTATCAGCGGCTATTAATTCGTAATATGCGAATAACCAGTTATTATGGTTGCCAATATCTGAAATTCTTCCAATTACATTAAGCACATGGTCGGAGTCGTGTCTACTAAGTAAATTTTTGATTATTAGATATGCATTCACATGCATTGCTAATTGCGATTCAATTACGTAATCTACCATTGCATCAAAACAAGCAGAATCTGCAGACATTTCACTCATGTAGATATCGAGTCCATTATTTGCTTCATAATTGTCAATCCCTACTTCGCAACATATTTTAAGTAGTGATTTAAAAGTCTCGATTTTATCTTTAGATTCAAGATATAGTTTGCGTATTTGTTCTGTTTTTCGTTCGTCCCTAGTATCCCCATCGTGAAGTCTGTATTTAGGTCCTTTTAGTATGTTATATAACACAACCTTATCAACGTTCAAATAACTGTTTAATGCGGTATTTTCTACTCCTACATGACCGAAAATATCAATTAAATGTTCAACTATTCCATAGTGTAACAAGTTGTTTTCCTTTAATGTCGAAGAGACAAGCTTTTCTACAAAAGGAATATCGTCTCTTATTACTCCATGACTTTCTTCGTGAAAACCTGATGGATATTTTAACAACAATTTTTCAATTTGTGGTTGATATTTTTTGTTGTTGCTTATTAACTGCAAATTGTTCCAAATCGTACTACGATACTCCAAAACCCCTTCTGCTTGCTGAAGATATATGTTGTAGATACGCATTGAACGTCCGGTTCTATCCATTGCGGCTGGATTGAACATCACCTTTAAAAACTCGCGAGCAAGATCTAAAAACAAAACAGTAATCAATTCATTGTTCCAATTATTACTGTACTCTGTTATCTTTTGAAGAACAATATTTTCAGTATAAAACTTATTATTCAGTGAGTTTAATCTAGGGGTAAAATGCGTAGTAATCGCATGGTAAAAATCCATGTATTTATCCGGTCGCTTAAGGTAATATTGGAATAACAAATCAAGTGCACAGTCTAAATCCTCGGTATCTGCAAAAGAGCCTAACATAGAAATTATACTGTCGTTTACGCTCTTATAATTCTTGTTTGTGGAAGTATCTAACTCTTCAGCAGACAATATGATAGGAACCGTTTCATCGATAAGTGTTTGCAAATAAACAAGTGCCTCAGTTGGATTTATTGGGTGAAATGCTTCGACATATGTTAAAAGGTCTGGCGAATTGGTTGCTTTCAGCTTATCCCAAAGAGAATTTATTTCTAATCTTACGAAATTGAAAATATCATCATTGAAGAAAATATTAAGAAGTGTATCAACCGTGGAAACAACTTTATGGTGATATGGCTTAATACATATTTCAATAAAACTTGAAAGGCTTAATGCTTTTGTATCATAAAAGCTATATTTTACGATGAAATTGGAAAAACATTGCTCGGAAAATTTTACAGCTTTATCACGATAAATATCAACTATTTCAAGTTCACATAACGTATACAAATCCTCAACGAACTGCTCTTTTGATAAATTGCAATACATCAACCAAGGCAACAACGGCTCGAGCTTGTCCAAATGAAGCGTATCAAGTGTTGCCATTATACAAGCAGTGACGAGAAGACTTTTTCCTTTTTGCAAAATGGTTTCTCTTAAACATTCACCATAATATTTATCATAAAGTTGAGAAGCATCGTTTATAGAACTTAATTTATTACTATCTAAAGCTATTTTTCCAGATAAAATAGCCAACCTTGCATTACCTTCTGCAATTCTAACAATCCTATCTAAACACTCTTCATTGAGAATATTTAAAGATTTTCTAACTATATCTTTTATTTCTTCATCCTTAAATGGCTGTAAATTTATTTCTTTAATCGACGCTATCTTTTGAAGAATATCGGCTACTTTTTTCGTAGCATAGTCTCTTGCTGTTACGATAATTTTTACATTGTACCCAAAACTCTTTTTGTTTACATACTCAGCGATGTGTTCTATTTGTGATATTTGATTTGCATCATCTAATACAAGAAAATAATTACCCGGATTCTCTAAAAGTGAACGCAATTCATCATATAAAGGCATCGCACGGTTATGTATGCAGTATATTTTGCTCGAGTTTTCGACAGCATATTTTTCTGCTATATGCAACGCCAGTTTGGTTTTTCCAACTCCGGCTCGCCCCGAGAGGACAATTATATCGTGCTTTTGCAAAAGAGTCTCAATTGTTTTTATTTCCTCTTCTCTGAACAGAAACGGAGTACTCAAACTTGCGGACAATTTGTTAGAATTATATAATTCGATAAAATCATCTATACTCTGTATTTGCTCAGTACCTATAGGGAGATGGAGATAGTGTTTGATTATACTAGGATAATTCAAAAGATCAAAAGCTAATTGATCAATACCAACAATTTTGAGCTTTATTCTTTTTTTCTTACATAATTCTTTGAATTCTTTATCATATTTTGGGGGAATGTTTGAAGAATTGTGCAAATAAATTATTTCCGCAATATCGCAATAGTTGATTTTAGTGATGGATTTGTCCAAGCATTTTTGAAGATCTTCTCTAATCTTTCCAATCAAGCCCTTTTGCTTAGTTGTATATTCTACAAACACATATTTACCGTCATCGCGGCAGAAATATGTATCCGGTGTTCCGCTAGTGGTTTTATGAGCTCCGGCTTCAGTACCTAAGCATACAATGTTAGGATATCCTTTTTTTGAAAGATATTGATCGCATATTATCTGAAAATCAGCTTCATTAATTTGATCGAGTTTTGCCCTCACTTCTGTAACTGTAGCCATGGCATTCTCCCTTCCATTTAATTATATCGCTCAGAACATTTAAAGTCTTTTTGTTTCTAATGGTTTTATATTAAAATACCATTACAATGGTCTACTTCGTGCTGAATTATCTGTGCAGTCCACCCGATAAAATTCTTAGTATGAGTTTTCATCTCAAGGGTTTGGAACTGCACTTTTATCGTCTTATATCTCTTACATTTGCGAGGTCCGCCGAGCAAAGAAAGACAACCTTCCTCAGTTTCGTATATGCCCGACTTTGCCACAACTACGGGATTTAGCATAACGGTATACGTGGGAGCTTTGCCACTCTCATCAAGAAATGCTATGATATTCTTTCTTACTCCTATCATATTGGAAGCCATTCCTACGCATCCTTCCCTATGAGCAAGCAGCGTCTCAAGCAAATCTTGAGCTACAGCTAAATCGTCCTTAGTTGCCGATTCTGACTTACCCGCAAGGAATATCGGATCGTGTACTAACTCACGTACCATTTACTTTACCCCACAATATGCGGCTATGGCTCTACTCGTAAAATCGGCAGTTCCATCTCCATACTTGTCTATATTCTTCTTAAATCTTTCATCACTAACATACATCTGACCGAGACCGGATAATATTTCATCGGTGCAGGTATAGTAATTATCAGATTATGCTTTTGGAGCTTGACTACAAGTGCCTGAACTTCTTCTGAATTGGCTTCAAATCCACCGTTCTTCAATGCTGCAAACTCAGCAAAGATATTCATTAAGCCATCATTAGCTTCTTTCCACTTATCAGGTGTATAACCCTTAGTCTTTTCGGTATGCTCTACATAAGCTTGAGTATTACCCCATCTTTCACGAGCTTCAGCTTCATAAGATTGTTTCATATATAAATTCTCTATTAAAGCAATTATTTACTCTGTAAATTATATCATATTTTTGCTTAAAAGTCAATGTAACTATATAGGTCTTAAGTACACGTTGACTAATGGCATTATACAAGGTGAGTTCCACAAAACAAAAAGCTAAAAAAGCTCAATGTGAACTTCTACATCAATTTCTCCAAGTCAACAATACTTAGAATTTATTCTTTGCCTTTCGGAACGGATCGTAGCACAGTTCTCGTATATGTCAACGGTGTAAACAAAATAAAATTTTGCGACAAATTCAGAAAATAGTATGAGGTCAAGTAGAAATACTTGGCTTTTTTTATTTTGCGAATAATGCAAATTTTTCTTCAACACCAACTAAAAATCTGAACCATTGACATATACACGCTATACATAAAAATGACTTTCTCTGCTCCCGAACAGTGCTACGATTTGGGAGGCGCCGAAAGGCAAAATAAAAATAAAGGAGAAAAGAAAATGAAAAAAGTAGTTTACTCAGTTCAGAAGTTAGGAAGATTGGAGAGTCCAAAGATGACCGGACTTGGATATCTGACAGATGAAGATTTAGTCATCGCTTGTATCAGCCAGAAAGGAAAACCGTATATCAGAGTATTTGAAGGTGTTAGAGAATACTGTCATCCACAATACGGAAGAGACGGTGAGTTCAAAGGTGAATACACCGAATACAGAGAAATCGAAGTTGAGAAAGAAAACAATGGTTACGTCTCACTCGAAAAGATAGATATCGAAGTAACCTACAAGATTTGGTTCAAATATGCAGATTAAGAAAGGAGATAAAATGACTAAACGACTAATCCATAGAAAGCTCAGAAGATTGAAAAGTGAGCTTAAATCTGTAGTTCATTACAATTTTATGAAACGTCACAGAATTAAAAAAGAAATCGAACAATTACAGAATTTACTTAAAGAAAGGATTTGAAAAAATGAGAAACAAGTTTTATCTTCACGAATTTAAACTCTTCGACGGCGAAGAGTATATCACCTTTAATATCGTTGCTCTCAACGAATCTAAGAAAGAAATCTTAGTTGCCGTTACAAACAGAGGCAGAATAACACAAGTTACTTATGACCTGTTCGAAGATGAAAGTGGATATTACTTCGAATATGGTTGCGAATACACCAAAGTAAAAATTGAAGATTTTAAGGAGGTTAAGGATGAATACTGAAAACAAACCCGTATGGGATTACTCGGAGCTTCTGGAAGAAGCAAAAGACCGTATTGAAGAAAAACTAAAAATTGAAGGAGAATAAAAAAATGATCGGTGTTACAAATGAAATCAAAATCGTTATAGGATCTTGGGGTTCTTACAACGAATGCAACGAAAGAGCTTTAGGCTCTAAATGGATTGATCTCGCTGATTACTCAGATTGGGATGAAATCGTAGAAGAACTTGAAAAACAAGGTTTTGAACTTGACGGTATCGATGAAGAACTGTTCATTCAAGATATTGACAACTTCCCTACAGGAGCAGCAAATTGGGATTACGTTCATCCCGAAACGCTGTTTAATCTACTTTATGAAGCTGACGTACTTGAAGACTCTCACAAGTACGACGTTATGTTAGCTTACCTCGAAGTGAGAGATTATGATGATTTCAAGCGCCTCGTAGATAACTACGGAGACCGTTGGGATGATGACATCACAATCTATAAGAACTTCGATTGGGAAGATTACGGTAGAGAGATGTTCGAACTTATGGGATATCAAGTAGATGCGTCTTTACTCGACTACTTTGATTTCAAAGAATATGGCGAATCGTTCAGATATGACGGAGATATTCAAGAATACTCCGAAGGTTTAATAGAGATAAGGAGATAAAAATGACTATTAAAGAACTTGGAACTTTGACCTTCCACGAAGCAGTTGAAAAACTGTCGGAAGAACTCGACAACATAACGAGCGTTGAAACGCTCAAGGAATTCGCAATAGCAAAAATCAAGGATGACCACATCTTCCTTGCTTTACACGTGCTTGAAGCAATCAATTCCAATTATGCAGATTATTACGACTATGACTACAATATGGGCACACTTGAATCGCCCACTCCGTTAAGCTGCATCGAAGATTTACAAGATTATTGTGACTTTGATGAGCCTGATAATACCTATAAGGTTATGGCTCATATTCATACCCTTGACGGTAAGATGGCAGAAGTAACTGTACTTGGCGAGAGACAGGAAGGTACAATGACAGTCTATATCGTCGATTACAACGGTACAAAATGCACCGCTATATTAAATTCATTTGTTTGCGAATACTACGCAGATGATAAATACGGAATTATAAAGGAGAATTAAAATGAAACCTGAAGAAAGAAAAATCAAAGCAATCGAGCTTCTTAAAGAGCTTGAAATCTACAAGCCTTACATAGATGGCTTTGTAGAAGAAAACAGAGTCTGCTACTTTGAACGATTTGGAGGATATTGGGTAGACCAAGAGCCCGAAGTCGAAAAGAAGATGAAGGAGATCGAAGCTGAGTTTAATTGCACCGTATATGCAATTACTCACGAATTTATGGAATTTGGAGAATGTTACTCCTTTATGCTTGTTTCTCGATATAAAAACGAATGGGATTATACCCTCGAAAAAGATGGTTGTTACTACTACGCATTCGCTTACGTATGGAACAAGACCAACGATGACTTCTCGGAATTCGGAACTATCGGACTAAGAAGCTTCGGTGGTGGCATTACTCGTGTATCATAAGGAGATTAAGAAGATGAGAGAAAATGCCGGATACAAGATAATCAAAAACATCTCACTTCCCCATTGTGAGTTTGTACTCGGAGAAAAAGAGACCGCCACAGGTACTAAATACGTAACTTGGCGCTGCCTCAAATCCACAGAGTATTACTACGGTCATTACATAGAGTCGCTGGAAACGGCGACTCGTGACTTATATGAGCGCGCAAAAGAAGAGATAGAATTTATACTTTCACAAACAAAGGAGACAAAAGATGAAACTTAAGAACAAAATCAGTGGAATGATCCAAGACGCGATTGAAAACTTCGACTTTGAAGAGGCTATTGAAGAAGCTCTCGACAACATCAATGTTGAAGAATTGGTACACTCAAGACTGTCCTCTAAGGTTGAGGACATCGATATCGAATCTATGCTTGAGAGCATCATTAAGGATTACATCGACGAAGAGCTGGACGAGCTTGACATCGATGATGAAGTCCTCTCGGCTCTTCAAGACAATTTTGATTAAGGAGTAAAAAGATGAAAAACAAAACTTACGTTTTCTACAATGATATGGAGACAAACAATTTTGACACCACAAAAGAATACCTCTTCGAAAACTACGCCGAAGAAGAGGGGTGGCTCTCTATTGATGAAATTCCCGACTGTGTAGTTTATCACGAAATAGAGCTTGCTCAGCGTAGTGAGTGGGAAGATTTTATGGATGACCTCGATTACATCTTTGAAAAAGACACATACCTGCTTACAGGTACTTGCGGAAGATGGAATGGCCCGTCTGAAGGTGGCAAGTTCGTTACTACAAAAGACGAGCTTTTGGACTGCTTAAGCCACCTTGATTTCATTAAGTTTTATGACAAAGACGGGCATTTCTACATAAGAGGTTATCATCACGATGGTTCTGACTCTTATGAGATGAAGAAACTGACGAAGAAAGGATATGAATTGGCTTCAAGAAACTACTTCGCTCAAGACAGAAAGCTTCATCAAACGATTATGAATTGTAATATTTACTCGTCGCTGCCACGAGTGGCAACAAGATTATACGGAGGTTGATATGAATAAAAGTAACCCTTACGGTTACAAGGTGTGCTACAAAGAGAAAGGTTGTAAGGAGTACATAAGACACTTTCTTACATACACCTACAACCAAGCTCTACAGGCTCGCCGGTATTACCGTAAATATAAGCAAAAATCAAGAGAAGATAATCACTTGCTGAAAAAGCCTGATTGGGTGATTATCCCGGTCAAAAAGTCAGAGGTCAAGGATGGCATCTGGCACGAAGTTCCCTTCTGGAAACAGAAAGGGCTTTTTTCTTTTTTTACAACAAAATCAAAATAAAGGAGATAAAGAATGAATAAATTAGAACTTACTGCAAAAGGTGTTGAACAGGAATTGATAAAGAAATACCTTGAAGAAAATGCAAGTGAAATACTTGCCGATAAAATAAACAATGGCGTCAAAATCGTTAAGGATGGAAAGACGCTCATAAATAAGAAAACCCTTGAAGGCTTTATGAGATTTGCCACCGATGAAGCCAAAAAGCTAGCAGAGAAAAACGCGAGAAGCGCCTGCGTGCATGCAGACGTTGTGTTTGGCTGGGCTATTCACTACTTTGAAGAAAATTCTATCGAGGAAATGTTGCTTAATGAAGATGGTACTCCGTACTCAAAGCCCGTTCCTCAGAAAAAAACAACAAATGTACCGCCTAAAACCGTTACTGCTCCGCCCAAACCACAATCCTCTCAGATGTCGCTATTCGACTTTGGCGAGCTTGAAGAAAAGAAAGAAGCTGAGCCGGAAATTGAAGATAGTGATGATGACGATGAACCTTTTGAGGTTGTTGACAGTACATTCCCATCCGAAGATGAAGACGATGAAGAAGAAATCGTCGAACCTAAAAAGCAAACGCTTTACGATAAATATCTTGCTTTAGAAGACAAGTATCCTACGGCTTTAATCGCTATGCGTGTAGGAGACTTTTATGAAATATTTGGAGAAGCCGCCGTTAATGCTGCCGAAAAACTTGAGCTTACGTTAACAAGCCGAGATTTCGGTCTTAAAGAAAGAGTTTCAATGGTCGGTTTCCCTTTCCACAGAATAGACGTTTACAGAGAGAAGATAAGAGACTTCGCTAGTGTCGCTATCGCAGAAAATGAAGATGACGTGAGAATTTACTTCCGTCACAACAACGAAATGCCAGATATGATGGTAGACACGACAACGGGTGAAGCAATAGAAGAAAAACGCTCCCCCGTTGTAGATGACCTTATTGGAATTCTCTTTGGAATATTAAAAACAGATTTGGAGGATAAAAGGTAATGAAAGCCGAAAAGATTAAGCCTATACCTAAATACATAAAAGAGCGAATCCATAAGCTCGACCTCAAGTATTGCCCAGAGCAGAAAGGGCGTACAAGGTTTTATTCGTATCTAACTAAGAACGATGGCGAACTTGTAAAAGTAACTGTTGCAGTAATAACGAGATATAAAACTTGGTTCTGTAAGCAGGTTGCTGTAAGAGGTATAGATTCGACACAATGCTTGGTAAAGGATATGGAATTTCACTATATAGCAGGATACCAAGTTGGATGGCATACCGAAGGTGCTTCAAAACACAAACCTTTCTACGAAGATGGCAAATGGTATACCGCCATTGATGGTTATTACAACCCATATGCACATCCAGTAAACAATGAATTTGTTGGTAAGATCCCAGAGTTTAAGTATAGTGGTTATAATGAGTTCAACGGTGACTGCATTATAAAGTATTTGAGAGAATACCGTAAACACCCTATACTTGAAATGCTTGTAAAGTTTAAGCTTAGCCGTTTCCTTTATTTTAAACAGATAGTACGCAAATGCGAGAATGATAGAGCGTTTCGCAGATGGCTAATTAAGAATGCCGATGCTGCTACTGACGGTAGGATTTATATATCTGCTCTTCTCAGAGCTTACAAGGAAAAGATAGCAATAAAAACTGCTCAATCGCTTGAAGTGCTTACAAAAGAGCTTGCATCCGGTGCGTTTGAGCCTATAAAGGCTATAGTTGGAGAAAATCTTGCCAAGTATAAGAACTATCTCATAAAACAAAATGCCACCAATCGTCAGTATCTCGACTATGTAAATGCTTGCAACTATCTCGGCATTGATATGACTCAACCGAAGAACCTTTTTCCAAAGGAATTCAGACGTTGGCACGATATACGAGCTGATGAATACAGGACTCAAAGGGCTCTCCGTGATGCCGAAGAAAAGAAAGAGTATTACGCTAAATTTACCGCTGTGGCTGAGAAGTATTTACCTTTACAGAGAGTCGGCAAGGGTGACTACTTAATCGTAATAGCAAAGAGCCCGGCAGAGCTCGTCGAAGAAGGTAATGCTCTTAACCATTGTGTAGGTCGTATGAACTACGATCAAAAAATGGCAAGAGAAAAGACGTTAATCTTCTTCGTAAGGAAAAAGGATGCTCCAGATGTTCCATTCGTAACGCTTGAGTATTCTATATCCAGAAAAATCATATTGCAATGCTATGGCTACCAAGACTCAAGACCTGAAAAAGAAGTTACCAGCTTCGTAAATAGATGGCTGCCATACGCAAGCAGAAAACTTGAAAGAATAGCAGCATAAGGAGGCTAATATGGATTATTACAGAATTACAGCTTATCACTCAGACAATGATATATCCGTGATACTTGACTCAAATGGCAAATTTGAATCCTTATGGGACTTTAGTGCATTACTGGTAGCTCATGGCTTCAAAATAATCACGCTCTCAAGAGCTGATGCAATAGCCGAAAGCACGTTCCCATTGATTGAAAAGTCAAACAAACTTGCCGTAAGAGCTATTGCAAAAGGGTTGCCGGAGATACAGGATTTCCCGTACAAGAATCGTAGATGCAAAGCCATTACGGTAGGCGATAAAGTATACGGACAATATACTAATTAAGAGCAAAGCCGGGCAAGGTCTAATCGACCTGGCTCGGCTTTTTTTATGCGAGTGAGAGTCCATACCGACTTTAATCTGCAAGAATAGAATTCATCTTTTCTTCCAAGCGTTCCGCAGCTTGACGTTTTTTCTTCTCTACTAATGGCAAATACCTTTTTGTAATACCTCTGACTGATTTAGTTCCGAGTGTATAAGCAACCGTCTTTAGATCTATTCCATAATTAAAAACATTTACCGCGAACGCATCTCCAAGTAATGAAAACTGTGCGTTTTCAATAACCATTTCACTCACCTCTACATTCCTTCATAAGTCCTTCGGTTCATTTTTTAAAAATGTGCGTTACGTTTTACTATGTTTTTATAGCTTATTCTTGAACTTGATTTTATTCCAATACTTTCGTGCTGTTTCATTACAGCCAAGGTGATGTTCTTGAAAATCCATTATTACACCAATTTTGAATTCTGACGAGTACTTTTTCTGTTTTTGACATAAAAAATATATGCCTTCAAAAGAGTCTAATTTTGAGGACGCATATCAGTTATTCAAAGTTGTTTTCTTCTATATTCCCACTCCAATCAAAATAAATTTCACATTTTTATAACCAAGACAGTAGTTGTCCAGGTTAAGTTTTAGAATGTTGTTGGAATGGAGGTGGGTGAATATGGGAACTACCGAACGAAGACGAGAAATTATGAAAATTTTGTGTAGGCGCCAACACGAAACAATGAGTAATCTTGCATCCGAGCTTGGCGTTTCAATAAGAACGATACAGAGAGATATCGATATACTTAGTATATCTGAACCAATTTATACTCAAACAGGAAAATATAACGGTGGTGTTTATATCGTTGAAGGATATTCTTTTGATCGAATGTATATGACAGAGCCAGAACTTGAGGTGTTAAAAAAAATATACATATCGACCACAGAAACCACATCTTTGCTTACCATTGATGAAAAAGAAATACTACATGGACTTATATCTCAATACTCCAAACCCCAAGTTTATAAATGAAAGGATTAAACCAATGAAAGAAAAAGAAAAACAATTATTCAAGGGCTTATGCAAATTCAAGGATGATTTCTTCGATACTTCCTTGATTGATTTTGCCACCCCCTCCGTGCTCGGTCATATTTTCTTTAACCGTATGCAGGGTATCGCCTACGACACACTCAAGCGCAACAGGCTTCTCGGCAAGGTCAACCGCGAATTTCGCAATTCGCTCGGTGCGGCATACGATCAGAATGTGCAGAAGAACGAAAGCTTCAAAAAGTGCATTGTTATGCTTTCCGAGATCCTCTCTACTTGTACTTGCAAGGTGGCTATGCTCAAGGGTGCATATCTGTGCGCTCATTATCCTAACGGATACAGAACATCAAATGACGTAGATCTGCTCGTTTTGCCCAAGGATGTTACAACTGTGGGACAGTTGCTTTCTTCTTCCGGTTTCAAGCAGGGTAATGTCAGAAACGGCGAGTTCATCCCCGCCACAAGACAGGAGATCATAGAATCAAAGATGATGCGAGGAGAAACAGTTCCCTATTTCAAGGAAGTCAATCTTCCGTTTATGAAGTTTTTTGAGGTAGATATCAACTTTTCTCTGGACTATAAAAACGGAACCGAAGATGCTCTGTCGGATATGCTTTCCAACATTTGCATCAAAAACGAAAAGGAACTTTCTATTCCAACGCTTGACGATGCGGACTTTTTTATCCATCTTTGTGCCCATCTTTACAAGGAGGCTACTACACTTCCGTGGATCGAGATGCACCGCGATATGACGCTGTATAAGTACTGCGATATTTATATGCTTCTTTCCGAAATGACGGATACTCAGGTACAGCGTGTATTCGCAAGAGCAACCGAACTCGGTATGGAAAAGATATGCGCATACACTATTCTTGAAACGATGGGACTTTTTGATATGGATAACGCATTTGCGTATGGAATTTCTCACATTACTCTTGGGGCTGATCCTGATTTTTGTATCAGAGTTGTCTCACCCAAAGATAAGAAGACGCTTAAGTACCGGACAATCGATGTAACAGATCGATTCTTTATGGAATCGAGAGCAGATGATCTTAGAGAGGTATCTAACAATGAAAACACTTAATATGCGAAAAAACGAAACACCTGGATTTCTTATCACCTTCTGTGGGCTTGACGGTTGCGGTAAGACAACAATGATGAAACGGCTCATTGCTGAGCTTAAACAGGATCACGACCTATTTGTAACAAAACAGCCCACCAACGCGGTGCGCAATTCGGAGATCTTCCGAACCTATATGGACTGTCCCGTTCACGATACTTTTGATTACCGCAGTCTTTCCCTTCTTGCAGCAAGTGACCGTTTACAGCACACAAATAAGGTCATCGAACCCGAAATGAAAGCGGGTAAAATTGTTCTGAGTGACAGATATTTCTATTCCTGTCTTTCTAACCTCCGCGCAAGAGGGTTTAAACAAGACGAATGGATCTACGAGATCGCTGGATCGGTAATTAAACCCGATATCGCCTTTTTCTTTGACGTTCCCGTTGAAGAAGCAGTCTCAAGAGTTCGCAAACGACCCGAAGAAAAGGAGCGGTACATTGATATGGATCTTCAATACAAGCTTCGTAAGGAATACATAGATATCTGCACCGCAAATGGCGGCATTCTTATCTCAACGATGCAATCCGAGGACGAGTGCTATGGTATCGTAAAAAACGCAGTAAAGGAGATGTTTTTAAAATGGAAATTTTTGACAAAGTATCCGTGATCTTGTCCGATCTCAGCGGAATAAAAATAATTTGTCTTGAACAAGAACTTCAATCCGATCTCGGTCTTGACAGTCTTCAAATGGTAACTCTTCTCGTGATGCTTGAAGAAAGCTTCCAGATCACGCTGGACGAATCGGATATGAATCCATTTGATCTAATCAATGTTTGGCAGGTTATCAATCTTGTAAAAAAATATATAGGCGGTGATACCGATGAAGAAATTTGTTGAACTTCCTTTGATAGAACCTTTGTATAGTACATATCAAAATCAAGGGCCTAGCACCGCAATTATTGTAAACAACCCATCCATTCAAAATTGGCACTTTAATCAAGTTATGATTCTTACCTGTTCGCGCAAATTTCTAACCGGTTTTACAACACCCGAAATAGGAATTGCGGAATCCTCTTGGTCAAACAATCCTTACTTTGATAAAAAGACTTATGATATGCGATTTCTTAAGGGCTATACTCACTATGTAATTAAAAATCTTTTAGATGCCGGCTACTATGTTTGCTTTAGGGGAATTGATGATTATTATGTGGAGGGGAAAAGCTGGTACCATGAGCGTCATTTCCCTCATGATGGATGTATCTGCGGTTACAACCAAGAAAATAAAACATATTGTCTTTACTCATATGATAAAACCTGGGTATACAAAAAATTCTGGACATCACAAAAATCGTTTGATACCGGAATGAAAGCAATGTTTAGAAAAGGAAAATATGATAACATTTACGGACTTAAGCCAAAAAACGAACAAATATCTTTTTCTTCAAATACTGCATTAAGAAAAATCGAAGACTATTTGGATTCATCGCTTGATAAATATCCAGAAACGACAGAAGGAACAGTATCTGGAATTGTTGTACACGACTATATTGTAAAGTACGTTGGGAAGCTTTACGACAGATCCATTCCATATGAAAAAATGGATCGTCGTGTTTTCCGCTTGATTTGGGAACACAAGAAGGTGATGCTCAAAAGAATCGCGCTAATTGAGGAAACTTTATCAATGGATCATTCTATCAGCGAAAACTATCGTTTGGTAGTTCGAGAAGCGGATAATTGCAGAATGCTTTATGCGGCACACCATATTAAGCAAAAAAATTCAGTTCTGCCTATCATTCAGAAAAAACTATTAGCACTCAAGGATAAAGAACAGGAGCTTTTGACAGAACTTTTGGAAAAAGCAAAAGGAGAAAAGCAAGAATGAAGCTTTGGCATTATATCAAGCAGCATATGCTGAACAATCCAAATCAATCCGTTAGTGAAAACGGAGCATCAATGTCATTTGAAGATATGGCAATATGGGTTGAAAGCTTTTCCTATAAACTACGCGGAATAAATTGCTGTGCAATTCTCTGCTCCTCCGAGATGGCTGAATCAATGGCACTTCTCGCCTGCTTTTCCGCTGAGGTAACCGTTGTTCCACTTTCTATGAGATACGGTGAAGCTCATTGCAGTAAAATTCTCGAAACCATTAGCCCCGATGGAATCATTATGGACACGAACGGTGAACTTACAATATACCAGCTGAAAGACAGTCAGTATATTGCTCCTTCCCAACATCCTGCCTTGATTATGTGTACCTCCGGCACAACTGGGAAGCCCAAAGGCGCAATGCTCAGCGAAGAAAACATTATGACGAACGTATCCGATATTTCCGACTACTTTCAGATGGATACAACCGACACTATTCTGATCTCACGTCCACTGTATCACTGCGCTGTACTTACCGGAGAATTCCTGACAGCAATAGTTAGAGGCTCAAATATTCGGTTCTATTCTGAGCAGTTCAATCCTACAAAGATGCTTGAACTGATTAAAGAATACCATATTACGGCTTTTTGCGGAACTCCTACACTGCTCTCTATTATGGCAAGATTCAATCGCGGAACTGCTGCGCAGACTCTCAAGCACATCTGCATCAGTGGCGAATGTATGAGCAGCGAAGTCGGCAGAAAGATATCTGCCACGTTTCCAAACTGCAACATCTACCACATCTACGGCTTGACTGAAGCCTGCCCGAGAGTCAGTTACCTGCCTCCTGAACAATTTAACGAATTTCCCGATTGTGTTGGAATCCCCTTGAAGTCGGTTTTAATCAAAATTCTCGATCCCGCTGGCAAGCCCTGCAATGCAAACGAAGAGGGCATTCTATACGTCAAGGGAAAGAATGTCATGTTCGGGTATTACCGTGAACCTGAAAAGACAGCTGTTGTTTTGAACGACGGTTGGCTTTGTACCGGAGATATCGCCATTATCAATGATGCAGGGTTTCTCAAAATCAAAGGGCGAAACGATGACCTGATCATCAAATCCGGGATGAACGTTTTCCCAGCAGAAATTGAGGGTGTCATCAAACAGGATTCCCGCGTCAAAGAAGTCCTCGTTTATGGATTTCACAATTCATTCGGTACACAGATCGGTATGAAGCTTGTCGGAGAGTTTTCTTCGACAGAAGAGGTAAAGCGGCTTTGTATGAAGGTACTCCCCTCTTTTCAGGTGCCGTCTGATATTGAACTGATGGACGAGCTCCCCAAAAATGGTTCGGGGAAAATTATTAGGAGAAATTTGCTATGACAGAGCTTGAAAAGAAATTACTACTCACCGAAGATGAGTATGACTATCTGATGGAACACTTGGGCTACGAAAGTCCATTGATTCAAAAGCCCATCACCACACAGGTCAATTACTACTTTGACACCGACGACTTCTCGATGAACCGTCAGAACACAACCTGCCGAATCCGTTTGAAGGACGGTAAGTATAAGGCAACGATGAAAAAACATGCGTCGGGTAGCGATCAGAGTACGGAAACCGAAATGGAAATCCGCAACGGACTTGAAAGCAATGCGTTTACCGATATGGGATTGAAGCTTCAGGGTGAACTTGTTACCAAACGTTGCGTTGTACTCAGGGATGCCAACTGCGAAGCTGTACTTGACAAGAATGAGTATCTCGGACACAAAGATTTTGAGCTTGAAATCGAGTATGCCCCCGAACACGAAAATGATGCTCAGGCGATTTTGAAGATTTTCCGAGATATGCTCACACGCCGCAAGTGTTTTCTTGTTTATAAAGAAAGCCTTAAGGAAGCACCCGACGTTCCAAGCAAATCGAGCAGATTCTTTGCGAGAATGAGTAGTACAAAAGCCACCTCTCAAGCACCTGCTTTCGATCCTTCAAAGAGCTATAACAGCACCTTCGATTATTCAGATCCCGACGATTATATGCACAACTACTTCGACTCAATGATGCCCGGCGAAAGCGTGTGTCTGTCTTGTGGGAACTTCGACGGCTCCTCGTGTCATTCCCCATCCTGCTCATGCAATTATGAGCACTATTAACACAAACAAAATATTGTTGCCTTCCAATTTCGAAGGCAAAACAACACTATGAAAGGAGGACAAAATGAACTCTATTCTTGGAGAAATCTCCACTTTAAGAAAAGGTGCACCTTTGGTAATTGACTACAAAAACAGTAATCGTTATCGTCTTGTTGCAATCGAACCGAACGGAACCAAAACCGCATATTACTTTACTTCTCCAATTTACAACAGCCGAACGAGAAAAGCTGTTGATATGAAATTCCACTCAAAAGCTGGAGTAGCTTATACAACCGGAAGCAATGCAAATATCACCGTTGGAAGCAATATTCGAATGGAGAATTCGGAAGGCTCTTGTGTCATTTCTCTATCCGAGCACATCTCTCACATATCGGAAACCGAGATCGTATACGTAAACAACCGTCTTTACCCTACAACAAACGGAGTCGCTATTCGTAGCTTGTGTAACGAAGGAAAAGGATGCACTTTTTCCGTTGAAGTAAACAAACCTTTTTTAGAGATAAGAGCAAACGATAAATACTTTGCGCTGATGAGCGAGCGTTTCCGCCCCTTTGCATCAATTTCTTCTATCGGCACGTCAGATGCTAACGAAAATATTATTGCTCCTGCTAAAATCTCATATCAAAAGATAACAGACCGCAAATACACTGTTTGTGTTCTACCCTGCTCTTCGCTTGGCGAATCCGTATTGATCGAAGCCAATCTGTACGAACCGAAACTTTTTCAAGACACAACCGTGGAAAGCAAAAATGCAAAAGTCAACAATGCTTTTGGCAGTGTCGGTTTTATCGGAAGTACAAAGGAGTTTGGAGAGCAATGGTTATACTCAAGACCTGATTTTACAAAGATGTCCGAGCTGAACGACAAAAAGATACTTCGCGCAGTTCTTCATCTCCCTAAGCTTAACACGGGAGCCGTAGAATTAACCTCATCCAAGGTCGCCGCTCGCTTTTGTAGCTTTGGCTCTACGTGGGACAACAAGATTGCCGAAGCGGCTGCCTTCAACGAATCTCGGATTACAGATCATTACATTGATTTTAATTTTATGCCCGTACTTGCAGACAAGCAAGGAAGGCTCCAAAGAGGTGAAGGTTTTATCTTAAAGGCAAAAAGGAAAAACTCAGGTTTTTCTGTAGTTGCCACTGGAGACAATTACTTCTTTCCTCAAATTCTTGAAGTCAATTATCGCTGATTCCTTCCAAACACAAGTGCTTGATGCTATAGAGTCTGTCCTCAAATGCGATTTTGAGACAGCCTCGTTGTTGGGATAGTCAGATTTAGGCAGATGCGCCGCTTTGTGCCCAGAAGGCGTACTAATGTACTTTGAGAGGAAACAAACGACGGTAGGAAAAATCAATAAAAACGGAGAAAATTCATATATACAACCAAAACGGACACGAACAAGCGGCGCACGAAATGTTATTCGCGAATTTCCAATCACCATAAACAAACTGCAAAATACAATTTCGTATATTAGGGTTGTTTTTTTTATCATGCCGTGCTATAATATTAATGTGAAAAAACATACTACAATTCAAATGAGATTGGGCTGTATTATCTGCAGAGCCGATACTACGATGCTGGTGTTGGAAGATTCATCAACTGCGACGAAATCACTACAATATTATTGTCTCAGGATGTAGTGATTAATCTTGATTTGTTTTCCTACTGCAAGAACTTACCCGTAGTCCTTATTGATGATTTGGGATTGTTTTCTTTTGATGATATTAAAAAATTCTTCAACAAAATCATTAGCGGTCTGAAAAAAAGAATTGAAGATTATTTTAAGTCTCTCATTATCATCAAGAAAAGATACGTATCAATCAGCACAGATGTATTTTCGACTGCTATCAATATCATTCTCGGATTGATTCTTCGTTCGTATGTCGTTAAAGCATTTAACACGGGGCTCAAAATCTTCAAGTGCACATATCTTGCGTCCCATACTGGTAAGGCGGTTGAAATTATGACAAAGATTGTCAATTTCTTCTTAAACAACGGATTTGGAAAGTTCTTAGTGAAAATGATGGCGAGACAAGTTGTTATTTCTGCTGGATTGTCAGTCAGCCTAATAGGGGTTGTTGCCGATGGTCTTTTGGCAGACTTCATAAATTCTATTAGTAAATTAGCATCGAAAGTCCGGACGGTTGTATCCGCATTCTCATCTATTGGAAACATGCTTGCATTTGTATTTTGCGATTTGCCTGATGGAAAAATAGACGGAAGGCTCACAATTGCTTGGTAAATATATCTATCAATAAAAGGAGAAATATATGACAATTTGCTTCAACAACCAATCCGAATTATGTATTAAAATTTCCATCTGCGAAACGCAAATTGTTTTGCCTCGCGAGGAAATATATATGCACACTTGTTCGTTCAGACGTGCGCCTTTCGAAATTAAGCTATCTATCTCTAACGAAGAAACTGCTATATTTGATGACACTGATCTTTGTCTTAATATTTCTACCGTCATATTGTGTGATTACGTAGATTGGACTAATTCCACTTTAATTATCACGCAAAAAAACAAAAAATTTCAAAATTATACCAAATATCAATACTTGGCAATTGACTCTATCGGTTTAAAAATTCATGATACTAAGCATGTAATTGATAATCTTGAATCAACGAAAAATATTACTTCTCAAATTCAGAAGCATAAAGGTGATAATATTCTACATATAATCAAAAAAAGTCTAATAGATGCGTTGCTAGATGGTTTACTACTGAGTGCTTTGCTTGCATGGATTTTCACTTGGAAGGTTGCTATTGCAGTATTTCTTGCTATATTTCTAATAGCTTTGATTATAAATTCTATTAAATCGAAAACATCCAAATCAAAACACAGGATTCTCAATTGTGATAAAGATATTGACCGACCTGATGATATAGAGTATTTTGTCACTCATATTGAAAAATATTGTGATTAATATTGAAATTTCTCCGCACCTTTTATGAAGTGCGGAGTTTTTTGTTTCCAAATTTTCTTAGTTGCGTGCTTACTCGAGCACGTTTTTTATTTTAAAGATATTTTGATTTTATTTCAACTATGACACTGCCTGTCTTCATTAACTTCTATAATGAACGTGCAGCTGCAAAAACACAATAAAATCTTACAAGAAAGGATTTAAAATTATGAAAAACGAAAACATAGGTATAGAAGATCTTTATCTTGCACCCGAAGAAACAAAAGACTTGGACGTTGCCACACTCTCTGACACTTCCGAGGATGATGCTTCCGAATTCATTCCTGTCGAGGAAGATTTCGGTAAGTCCAAAAAGCGTAAGAGAATCGAAGAGATTCCCGAACAGAGAGGAACAAACGTCAAAGTGTTCCGTATGAACGACGGAACCGAACAGGCTGTTTTCTCGCCCACCGCAATTCATGTGTTTGATGACGAAACACATACGTTTGAGGATGTGGAAAGCACCCTCACTGAGGACGAGGACGGCAGACACTTTACTTGCGGAAAGAATCACTTTGTTGCAAAGTTCAGCCGCGAAGATGATAACGATGATATCTTCTCGATTGAGCAGGGTATGCACAAGGTTACGGTCTCTGCTAGAAAGAACAAGAAAAACAGAAACAAGGGTGTAAAGCCACATCTTCACAAGAATCCCAAAGAAGGTGGCCGCACTGCGGACATCCTCACCTTTGCAGACGTTACTCCCGACACGGATTACGAGTATTCCGTTGAAGGAAGTGGCGTAAAGGAAAACATCGTTGTTAAGAAGCCTACCGCAATCTATCGTTATCCCTTCGCATTCAGATGCGAAAACGTGACTGCTCAGTTTGACGAGCGTGCAAAGCGTATCGCCTTTGTAAGCAACGAAACCGGAGACGAGGTATTCTTCATTCCCGCTCCCTTTATGACTGATGCAAACGGAATCACCTCCACGGCAGTCAATTTTGAAATGAAGACCAATGAAAGCGGTGTGGTTCTTCTTACAGTTACCGCAGACGCAGATTGGATGAACTCTCCCAAGCGTGCATTCCCCGTTGCAATCGACCCGCAGATCAAGCTCTCGGGTAGCGCAAATATGAGCACGTACAGTTGGGACAATGGTTCTCTCTTCACCGCTTCCCTTCACACGATCGGAACCGTCGCAACTGCTGCTACGTATGCAGTAAGCCCTGCTTGCGATACCGATTGCAACACGAGCACTTCCAATAGTATGAAGACCGCAATCTCCATCGGTCTCAACAGTTGGAAGAACGGCACGATCGGTTGCTCCGGTGATGAGGTATGGTACAAGTTCGTTGCAAACTCTGCAACCGCGCATTCCGGCGGCGGTGCAGGTCAGTATACCATCTACACTCAGGGATCTCTTGATACGATGGGCTATCTGTACGATAGCAACGGCAATCTCGTTGCAAGTAACGACGACTGCAACGGTCTTAACTTCAGTATCACCGCAAATCTCAATTACGGCGCGACCTATTACCTCAAGGTAAAGGCTTGGAGCAGCAACACCGGTATCTACAACGTTATCGTCGCAGCGTCCGCAGACAATATCGACTCCTGTACGACCTGCTTTAACGTAAACCGTATGTATATGAGCTTTGCAATGCCCACTCTTCCCCGCAATCCGAGAATCAAGAAGGCAGAGCTTCAGGTCTTCCAGTCCTCCTCCGTTTCCGAAGACGGTACATATCCCCTTTTCGGTCTGTATCAGGTAAACGATGAGATCTGCACCGGTGCTTGCACACCTATCGACGATTCAAATCTCATCGACTATGCAAGAATGAGAATGGGACACTGTGAGGACGGCGAGGTGATCAGCTATACCTTTGATATCACCACTCTCGTGGACAAGATCAACAAGAACGAAAGCTATTACCCTCAGCTTGTTCTGAAGCTGCTTGATGAATCCATCACTTCTCAAAACGCCATTACCCTTTACGGCAGCTCCTACGGCGGTGACTATGCTCCCAAGATCGTTATCACCTACGAATCGAGCTACGGTGTGAACACCTCTTACCGTACTCATACTCACGAGCTTGGCAGATTCGGTCAGGGTTCCGTGGATCTCCAGTGCGGAAACCTTATGTTTGAGTCTGAGGACTTCGCTTGGTCCGGTAACAGAATGCCTGTCACCATCAAGCATCTCTTCAACAGCGCACTTGCAGGATACACCTACACGAACAACAGCGCAATCAAGCTCGCAACCGCTGACTTCTCTGAAATGAAGATCGGTGACGGCTTCAAGCTCAATGTTATGCAGAGTATAGTCCATCTTAATTCTTTACCAATCGAATGGTCCACAGACGAACTTAATGATGAAACAATGAGATTCGATGGTTATGTCTATATCGATGAAAATGGCGAAGAAACCTATTTCAAGATGAGCTCCACGCAGAAATGCTGCGACTCGGGTTCCCAGTGCTACAATCTCTTTGAGGACGTAAACGGCGGAGATATGCTCTACGATCCCGTGAAGCTTACGTTGAAGCAGGGTGAGGATACCTATCAGTTTGACGCATCCGGTAGACTCATTAAGATCACCGATGTTACCGATAGGAACCATATTTACATAACATATACCTCAAACCGCATTACTTCCGTAACCGACGGTGCAGGTCGTGAGTTTGGTTTTGACTATAATAACGAAGGTCAGCTTCTCTCCATTGAGGCACCCGATCATACTTTGATCCAGTACACCTATTCGAACAATCTGCTCACCGGAATTTCTTACCCTGATGGCAAGAAGGCAATAATTGCTTACTCCTCGAATAAGCCCACGAGCGTAACGCTTAAGGATGCAAACGATAATCAGGTATACAAGGTAGCATACTCTTTCAGTAACAACCGCCTTTACAGCATAACCGAATACGGTTCTGACAACACCGTTGGTGCGAAGTCTACTTATTCCTATTCCGTAGCCTCCGCGAGAACTCTCGTAACGACTACCGAGCAGAAGGATACAGACGAGGGGGAGACTGCGAACAACGTGATTACGACAACCTACACCTTCGATGATGACGGCAATATCGTGAGCGAGTACGTTTACTCTGCCGATACCGGCAAGGTTGGCGGTGACGGAGAGGAAAGCGGAATCAATCCTCACTCTGGCGACGGCGGCGCGGGTATCGTAAGCAATATCAACAACCTCCTGACCAGTCATAATTTTGAATCGCTCACAGCCTGGTCGGAAATGCCCGGCAACTGCGGTGATCTCCGCATTACCAAGTATACCTATGAACCTTATGCCAAGTTTGGTAAGGCGGTTCTCCGTATGCAGTCCAATAATACAGATTGCACCGATAACGGCGTATATCAGGTGACCAATACTCTTCCCAAGGGTCAGTACACCTTCTCCGCATATCTCCGTGTGCTCTCTACATTTAGCGGAACAGATGCGGGCGCGTTTATCCGTGTAACCGATACCTCCGGTAACGTTCTCGGTGTCAGCGAGCATCTTGTGAAGTATGATAGCGAGTACACTCGTCTCATCGTTCCCTTCGAGCTTGACACAGCACAGAGCGTACAGGTACAGATCCTTGTAAACGGCAAGGGTACGATCTACGCAGACGCGGCACAGCTTGAAAACAATCCTTATGCCAACGCATACAATATGCTTGAAAACGGCAACTTTGAGCGCGACACTTCAAGTTGGACATGCGAAACTGCGGACGTATACTCTACCACAGAAACCTGCTTCAATATGAGCAAGTCGCTCTGTATGAACGGCGCGGTATCTTCCGAAAGATACGCATATCAGACTCCTGCGGTTCGTACCACCCGTTCAACTCGCGAGACCTTCACGCTCTCGGGTTGGGCAAAGGGCTACGGACTTCCTAATCACGACAGAGAAGACGTAGCAAACACACCTCGTTTCAGACTCCGTGCAGAGATCAAGTACTACGATACCACCTACCGCGAATACGGTACCGAGGAATTTACCGCAGACTTCTCGCCTTGCACTGAGGAATGGCAGTTCGCTTCCGTTCAGTTCTCCAAGAGCAAGTACAGAACCATTCAGTATATCCGCGTATACTGTGACTACGGCTACAACAGCGGCACCGTTTACTTCGATAACATTCAGCTCGTTCGCAACAGCCTTGAGACCTATCTCTCCGCTTCGGATTTCGTTGTGGAAAGCACGGGAACCTCGGATGATGCGGCAGCGGAAGCAACCGATACCACTCCTACCTTCAACGAGGCAAAGGACAAGTTCGGTA
>JAZRBV010000044.1:0-9940 GCA_045635225.1 Eubacteriales bacterium | reverse complement strand
GCTTTTCTTATACTACATTTTAAATATTTGAAGTGTGAAATGGCTGATAGCTATAAGAAACTTTAAAAGAAAACGCCTGTTTTTTATGCTTTTCTTAGTCTGAGTGACAAGACTTGAACTCACGGCCTCTACCACCCCAACTGCCAGGTGCTTGTTTTTCTGGCACTTTTTAGTCCGTTTGGTCCGATTTTGTAAACTAAACAGTACAAATAATGCAAATAATTCCGTATATTCCGTGTATTCCGCTTTGCGAAGTAGTCAAAACATGTGGTCAAATGTGGTCAAAATCAGAAAAAAGTAACGCGTAAAATCCCCATCGCCTCGGCATCAAAGCCGAGGTTTTTTCTTTGCCATATTGTAACTCTGTTTCGAAAAATATTCAACCCCTTTTGACTTCTTTTTTCTCCCACAATGCTCAAAATTTACGCAGCATGAAACAAAGAAAAGGCGATTATTACATCAATCATTTCCATTGGAACGAATATATCAGTACCAATATCATTGGTAGGAGCTTGTTCATCAATCTAGTTGTAATAAGTTAAATGATCTTGTAATTTCTTTTAAGAAATTGCTTGCTTTTTGTCGGATAAGGTGATAAAATGTATTTGTATAAAAGTATATATTTTTTATGAGGTGAAATATGGCTGCAAGCTATAAGAAACTGTTTAAGTTACTAATCGACCGAGAGATGAAGAGTAAGGATCTTGCTGAGAAGGCAGGAATCAGTCCCGCAACTCTTGCAAAAATGAAAAAAGACGGAGCAACCGTATCAAGCGACGTGCTTGTTAAAATTTGCACCGCGCTTGAATGCACAATGGATGATATTGTAGAAATCGTTCCCACCAATAAATAATAGGAGACTTTATTATGAGTCGTTGTTTATATAGCAGTGGCATTAAGAGATTTCTTAGCCTTGATGACAATTTAATATTTGGAACTCTCTGTGATAAGTATCACGGTGATGCTCCTACAACCACCCGCGAAGCTTGGAAAGGCGAAATTTCTGTAATGAAGAGTCTCCTTTCAAGTTACGCAGACAAAGAAGGAAAAATCATTTTTGAATATGACATTCCTCGTCTCGGCAAGAGAGTTGACGTGGTATTGCTTCTTGAAGGAATTATATTTTGCATCGAGTTTAAGGTCGGAGAATCCAAGATATTAGAGGCGGATGTTGACCAGGTGCTCGACTATGCGCTTGACCTCAAAAACTTCCATAAATTCAGCCAGGACAACCTTATTGTGCCTATTCTTGTTGCTACGAATTATCGTAGCTCGTCCACCGAGATTAAAATGTCGGTTTATGACGATAGAGTTGTGAATCCTTTGGTGACCGGTGCATCAGGTCTTGCAAACTTGGTTTCTGAGGTGCTGAAGCGTTTCCCCGAAGAACCAGCGGTTAATCCCAACTGGATTATCAGCCCCTACGCTCCCACGCCTACAATTATCGAGGCGGCAAAGGCGCTGTATGAGAATCATTCTGTAGAGAATATTACTCGTCATGAGGCTGATAAGGTTACGACCGACAGAACTATAGCATACATATTAGACGTTATTCAAAAGAGTAAAGAAAATCAGCAAAAGAGCATTTGCTTTGTAACCGGTGTTCCTGGAGCGGGTAAGACCTTAGTTGGACTTGACGTTGCAATCAAGCAGACATACCAGGGCAACGACAAGCCTGTAGAGGATGAAGGTGCTGTTTACCTTTCTGGAAACGGCCCTCTTGTTGCGGTATTGACAGAGGCACTTGCACAGGATAACTACAAAAAGTGCAGAGAAAATGGCGAGAAAAAGAAAATGACCGATTCTCGTCGTGAGGTTAGCAAGTCTATTCAGATAATTAACCGTTACCGTGATAATATGCTGGCCAAAATCAAGAATCCCGTAGAGAATGGCATTCTTGAAATAGATCCCGAAAAGGCCGTAAAAATGGAGAAAGCCGGTTTCGGTGAGGTTGAGCATGTAGCGATTTTCGACGAGGCTCAACGCTCATGGACTCACAAGAGAATTGCTGATTATTTGAAGCGTGGTGGAACCTACGGCAACAAGCTAAAAGTTCCTAACTTCCCAGTGTCGGAAGCAGCCTTTCTGATTTGGTCTCTCGATCAGCGTGAGGACTGGGCTACAATAGTTTGCCTTGTTGGTGGTGGCCAGGAAATTAACACGGGCGAAGCTGGCATATCCGAGTGGATAAATGCGCTGAATGAGCAGTTCCCACATTGGAACGTTTACATTTCTCCTAAGCTCACCGACCCCGAATACGCAGAGGGCAGAGTTAACGAACTTCTGAAAGACAACAAGAATGTTACATATGCAGAAAGCCTGCACTTGGGAGTATCTTTGCGCTCGTTCAGAGCAGAAAAGTTATCCGCATTTGTTCACGCATTGCTTTCGTTTGACGATAACGCATCGACGATTTACAATGAAATCAAGGAGAAGTATCCTATTGTATTAACAAGGGATATGAATAAGGCGAGAAGGTGGCTTCACGACAAGGTTCGTGGTACGGAGCGTACCGGAGTCTTGGTGACAAAAGAATCCGCAAGATTCAAGCCGTTGGCGGTACATATATTGCCAGCAGGAGACGAAAATGCCGTGCATTGGTTCCTTGACGATAAAGCTGATGTAAGATCATCGAATTATCTCGAAGACGCAGCTACCGAGATTCAGGTTCAAGGCTTGGAGCTTGATTATACCTGCGTGCTTTGGGATGCTGATATGAGATGCGAAGACGGCAAATGGAGCTTCCATAGATTCAACGGACAGACAAAATGGACCGAGCAAAAGAGTGATACCGAAAGCAAGCAGGAGCTTATGAAATATATGCTTAATGCATATCGTGTTCTGCTTACTCGTGCGAGATCAGGAATGGTTATCTGCGTGCCAGAAGGCAATCCCAACAAAACTCTTAACGGCTTCTGGGAAGATAGCACACGTCTGCCAGAGTTCTATGAAGGAACTTATCAATATCTAAAAAGTTTAGGGATTGAGGAAATATAAAAAATAATAAGTTGTTATATAAAAGACAACTCATAAAATATAAAGATATAAAAGTAAAGGAGAAATAAAAATGTCATTAACACAATCATATCTTGTTACAACAAAAAATTTAGGAGCTGTTATAAATTCGGTTGTTAGCGCAAAAGCACCTGAACGTTTTACAAACAAGTTTTTGGAAAATTTAAATTTTAAAAGCAGCAATGATCGTCTATATGTGGGGATGTTTAAGGGTTTGGGGTTGATTGATGAAAGTGGTGCACCGACAAGCAGATACTATGAATTTATCGATCAAACTCAAACTGCCACAGTTTTGGCACAGGGAATAGAGGAAGCATACGAAGATTTATTCAATCTAAGGAAAGATGCTTATAATTTAACCGTAGATGAGGTAAAAAACAAACTCAAGACATTAACCCAAGGACAAAAAAGCGACAAAGTTTTAGGTCTAATGGCAAACACATTTAAAAGTTTATGCGAGTTGGCAGATTGGAGTATGGAGAATACAATGGCAGGAATCAAAGCCGAGACAGAACCTAGTGTGAGTATTCCAATCAATGTAGAACAAAATGCACGTGTTCCGGCAAATGCAAATAGCTCTAACATGAATTTACACTATAATATCCAAATACATTTACCAGAAACAACAAACATAGCTGTTTATGACGCTATTTTCCAAAGTTTAAGAAAGCACTTATTGTGAGGCTAAATATGAACGAAGATAAATTGTATTCATTTGTAATGAGAGGAGAATTGACGAAGAGTGCACTTGCTAATACCGATGTTGTTAGCAAATATTCAAACTCTGAAATTCTCGTACATGAGTATACTAAATCTCTTTCTTTAGAGCTTCTTAATGAAGATTTCGTTAATGCGGCTAAAAACATGGCAACCGTTTATACGGCGATTGCTGCTTTTGAAAATAGTGTAAGACATTTTGTTGTTAAAGTGTTGTTAGAAAATAAAGGAGAAAACTGGTGGGATATCTGCGTTTCTGAAAAAATACGCAAAAATGCAGAAAGCAGAAAAAAAGAAGAAGAGAAAATTAAGTGGCACACACAACGAGGCGTCTCGATGATTAATTATACAGAGTTCGGTGATCTTGTATCTATAATGTCACAGAATATTGATTTGTTTGAAGTGCACATTGTATCAATTGATTGGGCAAGGCAGATTATTCAGACTCTTGAGCGATCAAGAAATGTTATTATGCACAGTGGCGAACTCGGAAGAAAAGATATTGAAAGAATAGGAACAAATATAAGAGATTGGATTAGTCAGGTGGGAGAATAGGCGTTGAAAGCAATCGAAGTAGTAGCCGCCCTTATATGGGATAACGAAAAATTCATGATCTGCCAACGCCCGGCACACAAGGCGAGAGGACTCCTTTGGGAATTCGTTGGTGGTAAGGTCGAGCCAGGCGAAACAAAAGAACAAGCACTCATCAGAGAGTGCAAAGAAGAATTGAACATTCTTCTCTCTGTCGGTGACGTGTTCATGGATGTAGTTCACGAGTATCCCGACTTGACAGTGCATCTGACTTTGTTCAACGCCACAATTACTGAGGGCGAACCACAAAAGTTGGAGCATAATGATATCCAATGGATCACACCGAGCGAAATTCCAAACTATGAGTTCTGCCCAGCAGACGAGGAAATATTACATAAAATAAAAGAGGAATATAATGATCAACGCCAATGACAAATTAATGGAGCATTTTGCCAAAGAGAGTTTGAAGCAAGCGATTGACAACAACTACAACTTCACGACTCAACAAAAGCATGAATTAAAATTGATTGTAGATGCAGGTAGGACTCCCGAGGATGTAATAAAAGGTATCCTTGCATATTTTGCGATTAACCGCTAAAGTGTATTGATGAGCTATGTAAGTCAAATGGAGTCTAATAATGAAGAATGATTACAAAACCGAAGCTCGTGAGCGTTGGGGTAATACCGATGCATACCGCGAGCACGAGAAAAAGACAAAGAATTATACTAAAGAAAAATGGGCAGAGGTCAACGATGGCTTGATGGCGATCTTTGCCGAATTTGCCGAGTGCAAAAAGAATGGATTTGACGCCAATTCGCCCGAAGTGCAAAGTTTGGTTGTCAAATTGCAGGAATATATCACTCAAAACTACTATACCTGCACCAATGAGATCATCGCAGGCCTTGGTCAAATGTATGTTGCTGACGAACGATTCAGGAAGACTATCGACCAGTATGGAGAGGGAACTGCAGAGTTTGTAGCAGAGGCTATAAATTGCTTCTGTAATATGAGGTAATATGACATTAGAGGAGTATTGATATGCGAAAAACAATACTTGAAAAACTTAAAGAAATAGAAGAACGCGAGAATATTAAAATATTGCATTGCGTAGAATCAGGCAGTCGTGCATGGGGATTTGCTTCACCGGATAGCGATTATGACGTGCGGTTTATTTACGTTCGTCCAAAGGAGTTTTATTTGCGTTTGGACAAGACTCGCGATGTTATTGAGTGGCAGCTCGACGATACTCTTGATATAAACGGTTGGGATATAGAGAAGATGCTCACATTGTTGCACAGTTCCAACCCCACGATTTTTGAGTGGAATTCGTCACCCATTGTATATAAAACCACAGACGAGTGGCAGAAGATTTCTGAGATAATTAACCGATACTTTGTTGCCAAGTCCGGAATATATCATTATTTAAGTACCGCCAAAAGAAATTATAAAGAGTTCTTATTAGGCGATATGGTTAAATACAAAAAGTATTTTTACGTACTTAGACCGGTTCTTTCATGCAAGTGGATTCTTGCAGAAGGGACTCCACCTCCAATGGAATTTCACATTCTTATGGAGAAATATCTTGATGAGGCTCTAAAGCCCGATGTGGAAAAACTTTTGGATTTGAAGATGAATAGCCCTGAGATTGTAATAGGCAAGCGCCTTGATCGTGTAAATGATTACCTTGAGAATGCCATTGCCGAGATAGATGCGATAGTAGCAACGTTGCCGAGCGATAAGGTTCAATCTTGGAATGAGCTGAACAATATGTTTTTGGAGATATTGAAGTAAAAATTATGATCAAAGAACTAATGCACGACCCGATATTTCTTGCTGGAAAATCGGAAGTAGCAACTAAAGAAGATTTGCATGTCGCACAGGACTTGCTTGATACACTGATGGCACACAGAGAAAGCTGTGTCGGTATGGCAGCTAACATGATAGGCGTTCGCAAGCGTATTATCGCTTTTCTTGATGAGAGTGGACGAACTCCTACATATACTGTTATGCTTAATCCTCAGATAATTGCTAAGTCGGAAATATATGAAACCGAGGAAGGATGCCTGTCGCTTCTCGGCGCTCCTTGTAAATGCAAACGTTATAAAACTATTAAGGTTCAGTTCCAAACGCTAGAAATGAAAACGCATACGAAAAACTTCACCGGCTGGACAGCACAGATAATTCAACACGAAGTTGATCACTGTAATGGTGTTTTGATTTGATTTTGTTATAACATTTGACTATAGACTATATGATGAGGTGCATTTTATGAAAACCGAAAAAGCAATAACCAAGGCAAAAGCGAAACAACTTGACAAGAAGGCTTTGAAAGAGGTTTTGAAGTTTGAAGGTGGAGAATATGTACAAGTAATAGTTTCGCTGTATAATGAATTAACTAAAGACCTTGAGAAGATTGATAAAGAACGAAGTGAATTGGCAAAAAGCATTAAATCTGCTGTAGAAGCCAGGCTGAAGTTTATAAAAGAATCTTGGGATGATCTTGAGCTCACAAAAGAAGAAAAGAAAAAGATATATGATGATTACATGGATACGTCCAAAGCGTTCCAGCAATATTTGATAGATAAAGAGAAACAAGCTGATAAACAAAAAAGAACCAAAGAAGCGATGAAAGTCGTGAGTGTCGGTGGAATCGTGCTTACTGTTTGCTGCAGTGCGGTTGCATTAGCGGCAAAAGGAGTAGTCGCTATAATTGATGCAAGAAAATAGATTAAGGAGTTACATATGAAGGGTAATGAAATGAAACTTGTTGCCTATATGCAGGGTTCAAATAAAAGATTTGTTATTCCTGTATATCAGCGCAACTACGATTGGAAAATAGAAAACTGCAAACAGTTGTTCGATGATTTGGTAAAGGTCATTCGCAACGGAAGAAAAAGTCATTTCTTCGGTAGCATTGTATCCGTGTATAATCCAGATGGTGCAAATGATGAATTTTTAGTAATTGACGGACAGCAGAGACTTACTACGGTATCGCTTCTTCTGCTCGCTATGTATAATCTTTTAGTGAAGGGCACGATTATTCCTGCTAAAGCCTCATTAAGCGAAAGAATATACGAAACCTATTTGGTGGATAAGTGGCAAGACGATGACACTCGCATCAAATTAAAGCCTGTAAAGAATGATCGCATGGCTTTTAGTAAGCTTTTTGATGATGAAGCTGAACATATCAAAGAATCCAATCTTACAATCAATTACAATTACTTCTATGATAGGATTCAAAAAGAAGAAATCACCATAGACGAACTTTTTGATTCGTTGTCTCGTCTTGAAATTATAAGCATCACATTGAATCAGGACGATAATCCTCAGTTGATATTTGAAAGCTTAAACTCCACTGGTGTAGCTTTGAGTGAAGGTGATAAGATTCGTAATTTCATTCTTATGGGTCTTCCTAATAAGGAGCAGAACGATTTTTACGAGAAATACTGGAACAAAATCGAGGTTTGCACTAGTTATGACGTAAGTGCTTTCATTCGTGATTACTTAAGCGTTAAACAGCAAGTAATTCCTTCTATGAATAGAGTTTACTACACTTTCAAATCTTACGTTGAAGATCACGAACTTGAAACAGAGACACTTTTGAGCGACATGCTTTCTTATGCGAGATGGTATGAAACACTCGTTAAAGGAAAAACTGCAGATAGAGTTCTTAATGCGTGTATTTATCGTCTCAACAGATTAGAGACTACAGTCACAAGACCATTTTTCCTTGAAGTTTTGAGACTACACAGTGAAAACAAGCTGAGTATTGACGAAGTTACAGACGTTTTTTTGACTGCTGAGAATTATCTTTTCCGCAGAACTATTTGCGACCTTCCTACTAACGCATTAAACAAGGTTTTCTTGATGTTACATAAAGAAGTTATGCGTTACGATGGATCTGACGATAATTATGTTGCTAAATTCAAATATGCACTTTTAGCAAAACGCGAGCGCACAAGATTCCCGGATGATGCAGAATTCGCAGATGCTTTTTCCAATCGTCAAATATATCTAATGAATAGCAAAAACAAGATATACGTTTTAGAGCGGCTAGAAAACTATGGAACTGCCGAGGATAAGGACGTTTATCGTCATTTCGATGAAGGGGACTATAGCATAGAGCATGTCATGCCTCAACATTTAACACCTGCATGGGTTAAAGATTTGGGAGAAGATTACTTAACGATTCACGAAACTTGGTTGCATCGTATTGCTAATCTTACACTCACTGCGTATAACTCGAAATATAGTAATAGTACTTTTACGGAAAAGAAAACTATGAGCAACGGATTCTTGGAAAGTGGAATCCGCATGAATCAATATATTGCTCAAAAAGAGGTTTGGACATTAGTCGAGCTTGAGGAGCGCTGTGCTCATTTGGTTAAGCGTGCTCTTGATATTTGGAATATGCCGATAACTGATTTCAAACCGGCAGAAAAGCAGATGGATTCCTATTCGTTGGATGATGAAACCGACCTTGGCGGACGCATTATTGCTAGATTTGCATATAAAAATACGGAACAGCCTGTAACCAGCTGGATAGACATGTTTGAGAGAGTTTTAAAAATTTTGCATGCCGAGGATAAGTCGGTTCTGTCAAAAATCGCATATGCATCTGAAGAAGATAATGACTTAGCAGTATATGTAAGCAATAAGCCAAACAATCTAAGAAGTGCTAGAGAAGTGGGAGATGGTATCTTCGTTGAAACAAATACAAATACTTCGTTAAAGATATCTATTCTTAGAAAACTCTTTGTTTTGTACGGGGCTGATCCATTGGATTTAATTTTCATGCTTAGAGATGAAAATGATTCTTCTAATGATGAAGATATAGCAGGTACTCGTTGGGAACTGAGAAGAAGGTATTGGGCATATGCGTTAGATTACATTCATGCTGCTCATGGAGAAGGTTCGTTCTCTAATGTAACCACCTCAAAAGAAAATTGGATTAGCGGTTTCTTTGGTGTTAGCGGATTTAACATTAGTTGTATAGCAAATTACGATTCGGCTAGAGTTGAAATATATTTCGGAAAATCGACTAAAGAAGATAACAAAAAAGCCTTTGATCGTCTTTATGCACATAAAACTGCAATCGAGTCAGAACTTGATACTACACTTACATGGAATCGCAACGATGATGTGAAATCTTCAAAAATTTTTGTTTCACTGAATAATGTAAGTATAGAAAATGAAACCGATTGGCTTCAAATGGCAAAATTCCATGCAGAGTGGAGCAAAAAGTTTTATGACGTTATCATTCCATATTTAATTTAAAAAAGTCTGGACTTTGCGAAAGTTATGTGGTATTGTGTTGTGCTAACAGGAGGTGCAACCAATGGAAAGCATAATTAAAGAACTGTGGCACGGCAATATCATACCGCAAGAGGACAGCAGAACTAACTCAAAGGAAATGAGAGAACTCCTCGGGTATATGGCGCGGCAACACGAGGACTTGGAGAAAAGCTTCACCGACGAGCAGAAGGAGATCTTCGAAAAGTTCCATGACTGCTGGAGCGAGTATGCAAGTCTCGGTGAGTGTGCGATATTTTGCTACGCATTTAAACTCGGCATGAGAATAGCAATTGAAACGTTAACTAAATAAGCGAGAGGGATAGGTTCAACCAAGAGCCTATCCTTTTTTGCATCGAGTGCAAAATATTTTACCTCCTTAAT
>JAZRBV010000043.1:0-194066 GCA_045635225.1 Eubacteriales bacterium | reverse complement strand
CGAGAGCTTAAAGGAAGCCGTTTCCGAAAGCATAGCTTTTTCTCCGAGCGAAGATTTCTTTTGGTACGTGAAAAAGCTTATTGAGGAAGGAACCTCCAAAAATCCTTTAAAGGATGCGGCAACCGAAGCACTCGTCGTGCTTCTCTCTCTTTCTCTGCTTCGCACGCTTGGCATTGCCAAATATGTGGAAAAAAGCACATGGACGCGTGAAGAGGTTGAGCGCACAGAGGTTGTCGACCTCTTCTTTGAGCAACGCTTCGCCGAAAGGTCGGGATGTGCCACACTCGCCAAAGAAATGCATATGTCCACCAAGCAATTAAACCGCGTCTTAAAAAAGCATTACGGTATGGGCTTCCAAGAAAAGCTCATCGCCGCGAGAATGGAGCATGCCTCGCTCCTTCTTCGCACCACGTCTATGCGCGTGCAAGACGTGATCGAAGCTGTCGGATACAGCTCCTACGAGGCGTTCTACAAGGCATTTATCTCCAAGTTCGGAGTCAACCCCAAAAAGTACCGACAAGCCAATAAGAAATAAAAAAAGCGAGGAATTTCCTCGCTTTTTGATATAATCCCCTTAAAGTAGTCTTGAAAACTTTTTGTTTTTTCAAGTGTCTACTCTAAGGGGATTATATCACAAGCACCTAAGACAGTCGCTTATATTATTATGAATTATACGTTGAAGAGGAATTCTACGACGTCGCCGTCCTTCATAACGTACTCTTTGCCCTCGGAGCGAAGAAGTCCCTTCTCCTTTACCTTGTTACGGTCGCCCTCGCGTACGAGATCATGAAATGCAACCACCTCCGCACGAATGAAGCCGCGCTCGAAGTCGGTATGTATCTTTCCTGCCGCACCGGGAGCTTTCGTTCCGCGCGTGATGGTCCAAGCTCTGACCTCCTTAGGTCCGGCGGTAAGGAAGCTGATGAGACCGAGAAGCGAATATCCCGATTTGATAAGCTTGTCAAGACCGCTTTCCTCAATACCGAGGTCGGAGAGGAAGCTCATCTTCTCATCTCCGTCAAGCTCAGCAAGCTCTGCCTCAATCTGTGCACTAACTGCGATTATCTCGCTTCCCTCACTCTCTGCGTGTGCCTTGAGCTTCTGATAGCCCTCGTTGTTCTCGTAATCTCCGCCAACCTCGTCTTCTGCAATGTTCGCGACATAGATGGTAGGCTTGAGAGTGAGAAGACGCGACTCATCGATGAGCGCCGACTCCTCTGCATCGAGACCTGCCGCACGTGCGCACTTACCGTCCTCAAGAAGCGCCTTTACCTTCTCAAGCACTGCGAGCTTTTCAAGAAGCTTCTTATCCGCTCTCGCCGCCTTAGTGGTACGGTCAATAGCACGCTCAACGATCTCAAGGTCGGAGAGTATAAGCTCGAGGTTAATAGTCTCAACGTCACGAAGAGGATCAATATTGCCCTCGACGTGAATTATGTCGTTATTTTCAAAGCAACGGACGACGTGAACGATGGCGTCCACCTCGCGGATATTTGCGAGGAATTTGTTTCCGAGACCCTCGCCCTTTGACGCACCCTTTACAAGGCCGGCGATATCAACGAATTCGATGATGGCGGGAGTATATTTCTCAGGCTTGTACATCTCGGCGAGCTTGTCGAGACGGCTATCAGGCACGGCAACAACACCTACGTTGGGGTCGATAGTACAGAAGGGATAATTTGCAGACTCCGCACCGGCATTGGTGAGCGCATTAAAGAGCGTGCTCTTGCCTACGTTAGGAAGTCCTACGATACCAAGTTTCATTTATATTTCTCCTTTTTCGGTTGGCTATTCTATAAAATCCATACTATTATACCACAAGTGCCCTGGTTTTTCAATAGTAAAATAAATTTTTAAATAAAAAACCAAGCTGCGCGTAGGCTTTCACTCTGCTCACAGCAACGCACCCGCTGCCGCGGCTTGCCATTTATAGATTTTCGGAGAAGATTCGCAGCTTGTGACAAGATGCGCACGACGCCCTTATCAGCCGAGCAGCTCGTCGGAAAGCTTGATTATTTCATCACGCACCTTTGCACGCTCGTGTCTTGTTACCGCGTTGTATACGGGATATGCGAGGCTTGCAAGCATACCTCCGACAATGCCCAGGATGATACCGAGGAGCATAGACAACACGCTCGATGTGATACCGATAGACAGAGCAAGGTCAGTCATTATAAGGCTCATACCGAAGCCGAGCAGCAGTGCACCGATGACACCAAAGGCAAGAGAAGCAGACTGTGCGCGTCCCGTAACACGGTTATCCAGTCTGCGCATACGCTCTAGACTGTCCTCGCCCGATGCTCCGCACGGTGCGTATTTATCGCGAATTCTTTTCAGCTCATCGCGCTCCTCTGCGGAGTATGTGTATTTAAATCCGTTATTATTTTCCATTATACGTTCCTTTTTTGACAGAATTAAGCTTTTTAGTCCCGATGACCGTCATATACACAGCTGTAACGACTATCATAGCCGAGATGACAGTGCCGCTGATAGCGAGAAAAAGCCTGCGCGTAGTAATATCCATATTGCCGCCAAAGGTGGTGAGCATAGTCGACTCAAGGGTAAGCATGGAAACCAATGCGGCGGCAAGGTTGATTGCCTTTGTTGCAGAATATACAGGGCTTTGATACTTGCGGTAGCGTACTATATTTATTATCGCAAGAGTCAGCGAGGTGAATGTATATGCCGCCATCGCAATCGTTGTTATCTCGTGGTGAACGAAGGTGCGATTCCAATAAACCATAAAGAAGACCATCAACGCGAGCGCGAGATTCATAACAAGAAAAACAGCACCGCAGGTACGGTATTTTCGAAGCTCAAACTCAAGATTATCACCGCCTCTGTTACGCCTTGTATACCCGGCGAGATACCATCTCATGACCGCAAGTGAAACGTAGTATCCCGCAAGAGAGGAAAACCAGAACGAGCGATGGTATATGCCAAGACACAGCTGAAATACAGCATAAACAACGTTAATCGTGAACGAAGAATAAAGGGATACGTTCACGCGTAGTCGCTCATCCGAGAACCAGCGTATCACGAGTGCATTCTCAGACTTTAATCTCCTAAAAAACGCAATTATAGAAGGTATTCTGAGGCAGAATACTGTAAGAGCATATGCTGACAGTACGTACGACACTATCGATAGCGGTGAGTCTGACGGAAGTGAGAGCATTGACGCAACGAGCAAAACAAGACTTGTCGGAACAATAACTGCGACTATCGATATGTGAGGATACAAAAGCGCGACGCCGATTTTACGTAGCTTCATAGCCCCTCCTGACACGGACGGTGAAGGTGCTTCCCTTGCCTATCTCGCTTTCGACTGATATCTCACTTCTCGTGATGTCAACGACTCTTTTTACGAGCGCAAGACCGAGACCGTTTCCCTGCGTTGCACGCGAAGAGTCGCCCTGGTAGAATTTCTCGAACATGTGCTCACCTATCTCGGCAGTCATGCCGCAACCGGTATCCTCGATGCTGACAATAGCGTATTCGCCGTCAGAGGTGAGGCTGACCGTCACTCTGCCACCGTCATCGGTAAATTTAAAGGCATTGGATAAAAGATTATTCCAAACGAGTGATAAAAGCTCTTTGTCAGAGGAGACGGTAACTCCATCCGCGATATCCGTTACAAGCTCAATGCTTCTTGACTCCCATACGCTCTCGTATTGCAGAACACACTCGCAAAGCTGTTCGGAAAGATCGTAGGTCTCGGGTGTCGGAAATATCTGCTGATTCTCCAGCCTATTGAGCTTAAGTATATTAGTCATCATATCAGAGAGGCGTACTGCGGCATCGCGGATCGTTCTCGAGTACTCCTCCCTTTGTGCATCGGTGACACCGTCGCTTTCGAGGAGCGTTGCGTAATTTCTTATTACAGAAAGCGGTGTCTTCATTTCGTGGGAGACATTGGCGATGAAATCAGTGCGCAGCGTCTCAACACCCGAAAGCTCCTCCGCCATTGTATTTATACTGTCGATGACTTCATTGAACTTATCGTCTGCACCGAACTTTGATATTTTAGGCACTCGTACGCTGAAATCTCCCGCGATCATTCTACTAGTCGCTTCTGATATCCTCTCGACAGGCTTATCAACCGTAATTCTGCGGCGAACGGTATCTATTACGGTAAATACAAGACTTATCAGCGCAACGTTAATAAACGTAAGCTTTGCCGCACTACCTATATTCTCGGCGTTGAGCTCTAGTGCCAGTGCCTCGGAGAGTGCTCTGACGAACAGCATCGTACAGCAGGTCGTAACGAATGCAACGAGCAGGAAGAAGGAAAAGTAATTACTTACAAATCTTATCACCTGCTTATATTTTACGCCGCGCTTCACTTTATCACCGCCTTGTAACCGAGTCCGTGGACGGTCTGTATCTCGAAGGAGCTGCACTCTGCAAGCTTAGTGCGCAGCTTTGTCATATATACGTCAACTGTTCTTGCGCCCGACTGCGTATCGACGTCCCAGAACTCATCCATCAACTGTGTACGTGTGAACGTCTTCTTCGGATATGAAAGAAGCTTATACAGAATATCGAACTCGCGCACGGTAAGAGATATCTCCTCACCGTCAAGTGTAGCCGAACGCTCATCTGCGTCCATCACAAAGCTACCAACCTCGAGTCTGCGGCTGGAGGCGATCTTTGAGCGACGAAGAAGCGCACCGATGCGCAAAAACATCTCATCGAGGTCAACGGGCTTTACCATATAGTCGTCGATTCCGATGCGGAAGCCTCTCTGCTTAGATGCGAAATCATCCCTCGCGCTCATAAAGAGGATGGGAATATCATTGTTTAATTCACGCACGGTCTTCACGAACTCGAACCCGTCTATTCGAGGCATCATTATATCAGACACGATAAGGTCGAAGGTCGTTCTGTACATCTCGTCATACGCCGCCTCGGCACCGAGACAGCCTATAGCCTCGTATCCGCTTTGATTGAGAAATGAGCATACCGAGCGGTTGAGATCTCGGTCGTCCTCTACTATCAGTATTTTAAACATATCTTAGTCCTCCGAGGGTGTTTATTCGTTTCTGTCTGTTATTTTAGCATATAAATGTTAAGATTTTGTTTTCGTTTTAAACTTTTTATAAAAATAAGCTTACCGAACTAGCATCCCAGAAATGAAACTATGCGCACCTGCCACAGAGCCGGTACGCATAGTTTTTTCTCTTCGGAAAGAAAAAGACGAGGAAATTTTGCGATTCGTCATTTTTCGGTTTGCGGGTATTTTGTTTTGAATACCGATCTATCAAAGCTTCACGTATAAAGACATCTTATTTCAATTATGTTCACGGCCTTTTTTACGGGAGAATGACATCCGATCCTATCAGTGCTTTTTAGCCTCGTCGTATCGAGCGTTTGCCGCTTCGATCCTCGCCTCTGCTTCGGCGATCTTAGCTTCGCGAGTCTCCTGCTCCTTTGCTGCTCTCTCAGTGGGAGACATATGCGCATCATCCCAGGTTTTCTTAGCGTCAGCCTTTGCCTTAGCAAAGGTGTTTCTGCCTCTGTTCTCCTCGAAGTTCGCCTTTGCCTCTGCCTTCGCCGCCGCGAACTCAGCCTTATCAACCTCGTGCTGCGCCTTTGCACTTGCCTTCATATCACTGAATGCCTTTTTGAAAAATTCCTTGATTCCCATTGCATTTTTCTCCTTTTGTTGATAATTTTTTAGTTAATTATATTACTTAACGAACTCATCGGATAGCTTAAGTATCTCGGGAGCAAGTCTCATGCGAGTCTTTTTGGAAATGCGCTTGTAGATGGGATACGCAGGTGCCATAATAAGCGCACCGAGAAGACCGAATATAAGGGTCAGCGCATCCGGACCCGAGAGTGCATCGAGACCGAAGCACATTCCAAGACCGAAGGTGAGTGCACCGACGATGCCTACGATAAGGCTTTCGGTCACACCCGCGGTCTGTGCGCGTCTGTCGAGACGGCGGAGACGCTCGAGCTTGTTCTCCTCTGCGGGAAGATACCTGTCTCTGATTTTTTCTACCTCTTTGTTTCTGTCAGCCGAATAGCTGTATGCAAATACGTTGTTTTCCATTTTGTTTTTCCTTCTTTCGTTTTGATGGCTCTATTATACGCTATGCTTTTTTACGATTTGCTAGAGAAACGTTAACGAATTGTTATTTCAAAAAAATCCGAGAAAAAATTATAAAAGTGGCGCAAAGATACGCACGACCGAGCGCAATAGGCGGACGGGCATACTGACGTGCAGCATATCCTCAGTTATCTCATGCGAGAGGGAGAGGGTAGCTATAATATCGTCGCGTATAGCCGAAACCGTTTCCGTGCCGTACATCCATATTCCATTCTCGAAGTGGTGCACCAGACTGCGATAATCAAGGTTGACGGTGCCGATCATTGCCTCTTTATCATCGGAAACGTAGCTCTTTGCATGGATAAAGCCGGGTGTATACTCGTATATTCGCACGCCCGCCTTAATAAGTCGCGCATAGTAGCTTCTCGTTATACTGTAAACTATCCTTTTATCCGGTATGTGTGGAACAATTATGCGCACGTCGACACCGCGAAGTGCCGTGTTCTCTATGCTCGCGCACAACTCGTTATCAATAATAAGGTATGGAGTCGTCATATAGGTGTATTCCGTCGAGCGGGCGAGCATATTTTGTATAGTGCTCTTTGCCACCCTGCGCTCGTAGAGAGGTCGCGGACCGTCACCGAACGGAATTATATATCCCCTTGCCGAAGCATCGGGTGTGTCGGGATATAGCCCCTCGATTTGGGTCGGTATTTTCGTCACACTTACGGCAAAATCGGAGATGAAAAGCCGTGAGAGCTCCCATACAGCCCTGCCCTCGAGTCTGACAGCGGTATCCTTCCAATGCCCGAATCGCTCTATCTCGTTTATGTATTCGTCGGCAATATTCACACCGCCCGTATAACCTATCCTGCCGTCTATAACAAGTATCTTACGGTGGTTGCGATTGTTGAACTCGCCGTCCGCCGTACCGCGAAGCCGCACAAATGGCGCCGCCTCTATACCGTACTCGTCAAGCTTCTTATGATAATTACCAGGGAGAGTAGCCATACATCCGATATCGTCATAAAGCACTCGCACGGTAACGCCGCAATCCGCCTTTTTCTTCAGAATATCAAGTATTGAGCCCCAGAATTTTCCTTCATTTATTATAAAATACTCTAGCAGGATAAACCTCTCGGCGCGTTCGAGATCCTCCAGCATATCCCTCATCATATCCTCACCGAGCGGATAGTAACGCGTTGACGTTTCGCCGAAAAGATGCGAGGATGATATATTCGTGAGCATCGCGGCGGCTCTCGCGGCAGATCTGTCCACCTCGCAAAGTTCTGCTCTGACCTCACTGTCATCATAGCTATAATCATGAGCGCGCAACTCGTCGAGGCGGCGAATAAGCTTTTTATCCGGCTTTCGCGAATAGAAGATAAAATACAGCATAAATCCCGCGATAGGCAGAATAAGGACGAACAATAGCCATGGTACCTTGTAGTCGGGATTGTCGTCAGAGGATATGATGTTTATAACGCAGAATATCTCGGTGAGCCACGCAGCAATATAGAAGTACGGCACGTAATAGCACAGCACCGCACCTATTGCAATGATCGCTGTGACCTCGAGGAGCGTCAGAGCAAATGCGATAATATATCTTATAGGAATATAGCTGTACTCGCGCTCGACGACCCTATCGTGCATATTGACCTTATATTTTCGTTTCATAATCCCCTCCGTTTTGCATATCCGTGTATAAATCTTATTAAATTTATGTTCTTAAAAGTTTTAATTTAAGTTAGCGTTTTGTTAACGACAACAAAAACGGCAAAAAATTCATAAATATTCATAAAAAATTCTTGACTATCACATAAATATACTGTATAATGTAATTGTTAAGATTTCATATTTTTTAACAAAGTTAACAATTTGAGTTATATAAACTAAAAATATCGGGTACACGTGCCAAAAAAAATAAGGAAAGGAATATTATTATGGACACAAAGCTTCTTATAGTTGACGACGATCCCAATATCTGCGATATGCTGAAGCTCTATTTTGAGAACGAGGGCTACAAGGTAAAGACTGCAAGTGACGGTATGGAGGGTGTGAGCTACTTCAAGCTCTATGAGCCCGACCTCGTGCTGCTCGATATAATGATGCCTAAGAAGGACGGCTGGCAGGTTTGCCGCGAGATCCGCGAGATCTCTGCAAAGCCCGTCATTATGATCACTGCAAAGGGTGAGGTGTTCGACAAGGTACTCGGTCTCGAGCTCGGCGCAGATGATTTCATTGTAAAGCCCTTTGATATGAAGGAGCTCTCTGCCAGGATCAAGGCAGTGCTCCGCCGTTACAACGCACACTCCGGCTCAAGCGACGACGAGGTCGTAAAGTTCGAGAATATCGAAATCAGCCTCCAGAAGTACGAGCTTAAGCTTGGAGGTAAGGCGATCGACATTCCTCCGAAGGAGCTTGAGCTACTCTATTTCCTCGCCTCCAACTGCAACAGAGTTTTCACGAGAGATCAGCTACTCGACAAGGTTTGGGGATTTGATTACCTCGGTGACTCGAGAACTGTTGACGTTCACGTAAAGCGTCTGCGCGAGAAGCTCGAGGGCGTATCCGATAAGTGGCTGCTCAAGACCGTATGGGGAGTTGGCTACAAGTTTGAAACGATTATTTAATTTAAAATTAGCACTTTAAATCTTGGCAAAAATTAAATATCAATAAAAAACAAGGAACACCGCTTTTGCTGTGTTCCTTGTTTTTATTTGTTTATTCTTGTGCAATGCGTCACTCTGATCAGAAATTAAAGGTAAGCTGACCGAGGGGCGATCCCGTGGAAGGGAGTGCAAGCTTCTTGCACTTGAGAGCATCGGATCCGAGCTCCTCTATTCTGTCCGTCACAAGCTCTACCCTGTCATCCTTTTTCGAGAGCTTCATTATTTGCACGCCTGCGGCGGTTCTGGTGCTCTTCTCGGGGATAAGATTACTCTTTATAAGCATACCGCGGTCGGAGCTGCTTCTAATGAATATATTTACCGGCTTATCTCCCTCGTAGATCGCACCGACGAGAGGCGAAACGTTCGAGTATGCACCGGTGATCTTTTTACGCTTGGATTTCGCTTCATAGGCGGTGAGTGAGACTCGCACACCCTTACCGTTCTCGAAGAGGTACACAAAGTGATGCTTCGGATCAAATTCGTAGAGCATCTTGCAGGCAACGACGCGCTCGCCGTCGTCCATCGAAAGCTTGGTGGCTACGAAATCGCCCATTTGACTCGGCTTTGTGAGTTCGAAATCCGCTACCTTACATCTGTATATCTGACCCATATTGGTAAAGAATAGCATCTCGCCCTTATTATCGGTGTCCTCCTGATATATGACGTAGTCACCGTCCTTTAGCTTATGCTCGTCGGAGGCACGGATCGCCTGCTGAGAGAGCTTCTTGAAATAACCTGCGTGAGTGAGAATGAGGCGACAGTTGTAATTCTCGAAGAATATATCCTTCTTCGGCTCAGCGACCTCCACCTTCTCTACTATCATGGTTCGACGAGGCTTACCATACTTTTTCTTTACGTCCTGTAGAGTCGCAATTATATGCGCCTTAAGCTTGAGCTCATCGCGAAGCGTTTCCTTAATATCCTTGATCTCGGCACAGAGTCCCTCGACCTCCTTACCGCGATTGATTATGTACTCGCGGTTGATATTACGGAGCTTGATGTCTGCGATATACTCTGCCTGTCTCGTTGTAAGACCAAATGCAGACGCGAGATTAGGCACAACGTCCGCCTCCAGCTTGGTATTCCTGATGATGCGGATAGCCTCGTCGATATCAACGAGTATCTTCATGAGACCCTCGAGCAGCTCGAGCTTATCCTTCTTCTTCTCAAGATCATAGTTGAGCTCACGCGTCACGCATTTAGAGCGGAATGCTATCCACTCACTGAGTATCTCGCGCACTCCAAGCTGCTTCGGCGTTCCCTCAACAAGAATGTTGAAGTTACAGTCGAAGTTGTTCTCGAGCTCGGTGACCGAGAAGAGCTTCTGCATAACTACCTCGGGATTTGCATCCTTCTTGAGATCGAATGTGAGCTTGAAGCCGTTGAGATCTATCGCGTCACGCACGTCACTTACCTCACGCAGCTTGCCCGTCTTTATCATATCGGTTGCCTTTTTCATTATAGACTCGATAGATGAGCTGTACGGGATCTCTAGAACGTCGATGCAGTTGTCCTTTTTATTATATTCGTACTTTGCTCGCATCTTGAAGCTTCCGACGCCGGTCTCATATATCTTACGCATCTGCTCTCTGTCATAGATGATCTCGGCACCTCCGGGGAAATCGGGTGCCTTCACAATATCGAGCATACGGTCGATCGTGGTCTTCGGATTTTTTAAAAGTGCTATTGCGCCGTCGCATATCTCAGCAAGGTTGAAGGAGCATATCGAGCACGCCATACCGACAGCGATGCCGAGGTTCGGTGAAACGAGTATATTCGGGAATGTCGTGGGCAGAAGAGTAGGCTCCTCCGTGGTGTTATCGTAGTTGGGAACGAAGTCAACGGCATTCTTATCTATACCCGAGAATAGCTCCTGACAGATAGGATCAAGCTTTGCCTCAGTATAACGCGACGCGGCGTACGCCATATCGCGGGAATACTGTTTACCGAAGGAGCCTTTCGAATCCACGAACGGGTGCAGAAGAGACTCGTTACCGCGTGTGAGGCGCACCATAGTCTCGTATATAGAGGCATCGCCGTGAGGATTGAGACGCATCGTCTGACCGACTATATTAGCACTCTTTGTACGCTGACCGTGCATAAGACCCATCTTATACATAGTATAGAGCAGCTTTCTGTGCGATGGCTTGAAGCCATCGATCTCGGGAATGGCTCTCGAGACGATGACACTCATCGCGTAGGGCATATAGTTTTTTTCAAGAGTTTCGGTTATCGGCTGCAGGGTTGCAACAGCCTCGTTCTCCATAGGGTTTTCGACAACTTTTTTCTTTTTAGCCATTTTTTCACCGTCACAATTTAATTATAGTATGCGCCGCCGCGCGGATCATTCTGTTATAGATAGCGAGAGAGATTCCCTCGGTACCGGGAAGCCGTGCGTATATCACCGAGTGCCCGAGTTTATCTACGTCGCGCAATAATGCAAAAAGTCTGTGAGCACAATCGCTCTCGCGCTCGATGCTACCAAGAGAATAGAGAGATACGCCTGCAAGTCGCGCGGCATACTCCACTGTTTCCTCATCGTAGCACAGCAACGCAACACATTTCTGCTCTGCTTTTTCTATGTAATTTGCAATTTTAACTATATCTCCATCAAGAAGAACGAGAGGAGTTGAGGGGGCGTAATGCTTATATTTCATACCCGGAGACAGGACGCGTGCTCCATCTGTGAGCTTGTTCTTTACCGCATCGGCGAGCTTCACCTCGGCGAGCTCGGAGAGCTCTTCCGCTGTTATCTTACCGGGACGCAGAAGCGTCATCGTGCCGTCGTCCTCGAGCTTTACTATAGTTGACTCAAGTCCAAAATCGCAATCGCCTCCGTCGATTATCATATCCACTCTGCCCGTCATATCCTCCATAACGTGGCGCGCCGTTGTCGGCGATGGCGTACCGGAGATGTTTGCCGACGGAGCAGCAATAGGCACTCCTGCGAGAGAAATGAGCTTGCGTGCGATCGCATTTTCAGGGCACCTGACGGCAACCGTATCAAGACCTCCGCGCGTCTTTTTAGGGACGGTATCACGTGCGGCAAGCACGATCGTAAGAGGTCCCGGCATAAATCTGCGAGCGAGCTCGTAGTAAAGATCGGTCGTATATGCGTAGCCCTCAGCCTCCTCGGGCGATGATACGTGTATTATAAGCGGATTATCCGACGGTCTTCCCTTTGCAGCATAGATTCGCTCAGCCGCCTCGGGATTCGTCGCATCACCCCCAAGGCCATATACCGTCTCGGTGGGAAATACCACGAGACCGCCCGAGCGGATTATATACGCCGCAATGCGAAGATCGGCCTCCCCTTCCTCCGGTGAGGTTATTCTGACTATCTCAGTTTTCATTCTGCTCACCCTTGAGTCTCTCGGCAGTATCTGCGGCAATCAGCTCGTCGACGATGACGTCTATATCTCCGTCAAGAAAAGTACCGAGAGTATATACTGTCTTATTTACTCTATGGTCGGTCACGCGCGACTGCGGATAGTTATATGTTCGTATCTTCTCGCTACGGTCACCGCTTCCGACCTGACTCTTTCTGGTTGAAGCAATAGCCTCTATCTGTTCGCGACACTTAATATCGTAGAGCTTGGTATAGAGAAGTCTCAGAGCCTTTTCCTTGTTCTGTAGCTGGCTTCTCTCCTGGTCGCACTCGATAACGATGCCCGAGGGCTTATGAGTAAGTCTTACTGCCGACTCGGTCTTGTTAATATGCTGACCTCCCGCGCCGCTGGATTTACAGGACTCAAATTTGATATCGGCGGGATTGACGTCCACCTCGACATCCTCTGCCTCGGGGAGCACCGCAACGGTGACGGTCGAGGTCTGTATCCTGCCGTTGGATTCGGTGACCGGTATTCTCTGCACTCTGTGCACACCGCTCTCGAATTTGAAGCGGGAATACGCGCCGTCGCCGATAACGTTGAAGGTTATCTCCTTGATGCCACCGAGCTCGGTGTCGTTGAGGTTGGATACCTCGAGCTTAAAGCCGCGCTTCGTCGCATACATCGAGTACATACGGTAAAGATCGGCAGCGAATAGCGCCGCCTCCTCGCCACCCGCACCCTGACGTATCTCGACGACTACGTTGCGGTCATCGTTAGGATCGCGTGGCATAAGAAGTATGCGCAGCTCGTCGAAGAGAGTCTCACATAAATCGTGCGATGCGGCGTATTCCTCCTCGGCAAGAGAGGCGAGATCGGGATCAAGCCCACTCTCATTCATCATCTCCTCGGAGTCCTTCATATTCTTTTCTGCCGCGCGATATTCGCGGTATTTTTCAATAATAGGCTCGAGGTGCTTATACTCTTTAATAAGAGAAGAATACTGCTTATTATCGGAAATGACCTCGGGGAGAGTGAGCATCTGCTCAATCTCCCTGTATCTGTCATCTGCTATGGCAAGCTTTTCAAAAATCATTTTTCTCTCCTTTGGATTTACTTAGCGAAAGGAAGAGACAGAACTATTTTATGAATGCCGAAAGCGCCTCGTAGGTGGTATAGAGATCCGCCTTGGATATAACCTCGTAGGGTGCGTGCATAGAGATCACAGGCACGCCGAGGTCAACGGTCTCGATATTGTGGTTTGCAATATACTTGGCAACGGTTCCTCCGCCGCCTGCGTCTACCTTGCCGAGCTCGGCACATTGCCAGATAACGCCGTTATCGGCAAAGAGCTTTCTAATGAAGCCTACGAACTCTGCAGAGGCGTCGTTGGTGGAGCTCTTTCCTCTTGCACCGGTATACTTATTCATAGTAGTACCGCAAGAGATCATAGCGCTGTTTCTCTTCTCGTAAACGTCAGCAAAATTGGGGTCGTAGCATGCAGATACATCGGAGCTAAGGCACTTCGACGCGCTTCTTACGACTGTAGGATTCTTGCCCTGCGAGAGAGCGATCTCAGAGAGAACGTCGACGAGATAATCACACTGAAGACCGGTTACACCGTCGGAACCGATCTCCTCCTTATCCGCAAGCACTACCATAACAGTGTGCTTAGTGTCGGGATTATCGAAAAGTGCGGTGAACGCAGGATATGCACAAACTCTATCGTCGTGACCGTATGCGGCGATAAGTGCTCTGTCAAAGCCTACCTCGCGCGCCTTAAATGCGGGAACGAGCGAAAGTTCTGCACTGATGAAGTCCTCCTCGGTCACGCCGTATTTCTCATTAAGAAGTGAGAGCGCGGTAAGCTTAACCTTATCGGAAACCTCGGGATCGTCGTAAGGAAGACCGCCTATGAGTATGTTGAGGGTCTCGCCCTTAATACCGTTTGCGAGAGTTTCGGTCATCTGGTTCTGCGCAAGATGAGGAAGGAGATCGTTAATATAGAAGATGGGGTCGCCATCGTCCTCTCCTATCTTCACCTCTACCTTCGTGCCGTCACCCTTGATCATAACGCCGTGAAGTGCAAGCGGAATAGCGGTCCACTGGTATTTCTTCACGCCGCCGTAATAATGAGTCTTGAGGAATGCCATACCGCTGTCCTCATACATGGGAATCTGCTTGAGATCGAGTCTCGGCGAGTCGATATGCGCTGCAACGATGCGCACGCCGTCACGCTCGAGATCGTTTTCTCCGACCTTGAAGAGAATGAGGCTCTTGCCGTGCTGGTTGAGATATCTCTTGTCGCCCACTGCGAGCTTATCGCCGAGCTTATACTCGGTGTAGCCCTGTTTTTTTGCCATAGCGATAGTAACCTCGGTAGCCTCGCGCTCAGTCTTGGCATCATCGAGATACTTCATATAATCAACGGCGTAATCGTATATCGCCTTGATCTTCTCGGGTGTGGAATTCTCAAAAACGTTCTTTTTCTTGTAAGAAAGCTCCTCGAGCATCTTCTGTCCTACACTCTTTTCACTCATTGTAAATTACCGTCCTTAATATCTAAAATTTTATTTAAAACAAAAGCAGTGTTGCGGCACAGCTCATCGACAGTGCCGTTGTTGGGAATAAAATAATGTGAGCGCGCAATAAGCTCGTCGTCGCATATCTGCGTTGCTATTCTCCGCTCTGCCGCCTCACGAGTGATTCCGTCGCGAGCCATAATGCGATCAATTCTGCACTCGCGGTCTGCAACTACCGCAACTATGGCATCGCACTCACGGTCGAAGCCGCTTTCAAACAGCAACGGCGCATCGACGATCGCCGCACTCCGTCCCTCGCACCTATATCTCTCCAGCAGGTCGCGGGTACGAGCCAGTATGTGCTTATGCGTGATCTCGTTGAGGCGAGCGAGACGCTTAGAGTCGGAGAATACTATCTCGCGAAGCACGCCGCGGTCAAGTGCGCCTCCCGTGCCTATCACCTGTACGCCGAATTCCATAGCCAACTCGTCGAGGCAAGGTGACGAGGCGCATGTTAGCTCACGATAGACGAAATCGGTATCGATAGAGGGTATATTCATTTTTTCTGCGACGTCGGAAACTACGCTCTTTCCGCTACCGCTTCCACCGCACAAGCCTATAACGATCATATCAAAGCTCCTTTACAATATTTTATTATACTATAATTTAAATAAAATGTCAAGTAATGGCTACATTTTTTCGTAATTACAGTGTCACCAACGGTTTATTTTGCATAAAATACAGTGAAAAGCTAAAAACATAACCAGAAATAATGAAAGCGAGATAATATGCTGAACATAGGAAAAACTCCTGAATTCTTTGCCGCGGCAAATGGCCACGACGGTTTTATAAGCTATTTTGACAAAATATTTGCATCCGAGGATTTTACACGCACCTACGTATTAAAGGGAGGCCCAGGAACGGGTAAAAGCAGCTTCATGAAAAGACTCGCAAAGCTGCTCGGAGATCGAGGAATATACACCGAGCTGATATACTGCTCCTCCGACCCGCGCTCGCTTGACGGCGTGATCTTTGAGGCAGGAGATCGGCGTGTCGCGATCATCGACGGCACCGCACCGCACGAGCGTGATGCGATAATCCCCGGAGCGATCGATAGCATCATAAACCTCGGAGAAAATTGGAACGAGAGGTGGCTAATTGCCTCTCGTGCAAGGATCACGCCACTATGTCACGAAAAGTCTACGGCATACAGAACGGCGTATTATTATCTCTCGCTGGCCGGCCGGTGTCACGACAAGATAATGTCGGTAAAACGAAGCGGTTTTAGTGCAAAAAAGTTCAAAAACAAGTTAAAATCCTTGGCAGAATATATACCTGGTTGCAGTGACAGCCTGCATATGACCCGTCTTATATCCTCTGTCGGACGGTCCGGCATAACTCGTTTTAACACTCTGGATACACCGCGCGGAAAGCATTTCACCGTTATGGGCAGCGAGGAGTCTCGACTCATTTTCATGACCGAGCTGTGCGCAGCCATCTGCGGCGTTCGCGGTATCGTTGCACCGTCGCCGCTATCCCCGAAGCTATACGAAGGAGTGTATCTTACAGAGAGTGACGTTTCCTTCACCTTCGCAGGAGACGGTGAGATCATCGACGCCGACGAGCTCTTCTCCGTTCCGGAGGAACTAGACCGCGAGAAAGTGCGCGTTGCACGGGAGATGCTGCGAGTCGCGACAGACGAGGCGGTAAGATGGTTTTCTATCGCCTCAGACCTCCATTTCCGTCTCGAGGAGATCTACACTGTAGCGATGGATTTCGAGAAGAACGACCGTACTCTCACAGAAACGTATGAGAAAATCAGCGAAATACTAGACGCCTGACGTATTTTGTCGCGCGAAATATTGACTTATTAAATATTTTGTGATAAAATAGAAAGCAAGGCTGACCCTCGTCAGCCTTGCATAATGCTTTATCTGTTTGCTATAATTCACCCATCGCTTACTTAAGCGCGGAAACGATCTCTTCGGTATCCTTCGCAATAACGAGCTCCTCGTTGGTGGGGATCATGTATACAAGGACCGCGGAGTCATCGGCGGAGAGCTTCACGGGAGTACCGGAGTGACCGAAGGTATTCCTCTCTTTATCAAGCTTGACACCGAGATACTCGAGTCCCTCGAGCGCGTGCTCTCTGATATAGGGAGTGTGCTCGCCTATACCTGCGGTAAAGACGATGGCGTTAACGCCACCCATAGCCGCGGAATACGAGCCGATATACTTCTTAATCTGGTAGCTGACCATGTCCATAGTGAGCTTCGCGCGGGGGTTGCCCTCCTTCATAGCGCGCTCGACGTCACGGGAATCTGAGCCTACGCCGCTGATACCCGCGAAGCCGCACTTCTTATTCATATAAGCCTCCATCTCGGCAGGCGTGTATCCCTTCTTCTCCATAATGAAGGGAACGATAGCGGGGTCAATGGCGCCGCATCTAGTGCCCATGATGATGCCATCCAGGGGTGTGAAGCCCATCGATGTATCAACACACTTACCGTCCTTGACAGCGCTGATGGACGAGCCGTTACCGATATGGCAGGTGACTATCTTAGTGCCCTCTGCTTTACCGCCCATGAGCTTGATCATCTCACCGCTCACGTATCTGTGAGAGGTTCCATGCGCACCGTAGCGGCGGATCTGATAATCCTCGTACATATCGTAGGAGACACCGTACATAAACGCCTCCTCGGGCATGGTCTGGTGGAATGCGGTATCGAATACGAGCACCTCGGGTACGGTAGGCATAGCTGCCTTACAACCCTTGATACCCATTATATGTGCGGAGGTGTGAAGAGGCGCGTAGGAGGTGCACTTCGAAAGAACGTCCATAACCTCGTCTGTTACAAGCACGGATTTCGTGAAATACGGACCGCCATGCACTACTCTGTGGCCGATAGCCTCTATCTCGTCAACACTCGAGATACAGCCTACATTCTTATCGAGCATCGTCTCTACGACGAGCTTCATAGCATCGGAGTGAGTGGGGAGCGCCGCCTCCTTCACATACTCGTCCTTACCCTGCGTCTTGTGAATAATGCGCGAGCCGTCGATGCCTATTCTCTCGCAGTTACCCTTTGCAAGCACCTCTCCGATTGATGTATCAAAGAGCTGATACTTAAGCGAGCTGGAGCCTGCGTTTACGACTAAAACCTTCATTTTCGTATATTTCCTTTCGGTGTTTTATTATTCCGCTAACTATTATACAACCTTTTTGCAAAATAATCAACACCGAATTTCAAATATTTCAGAATTTACGGTACACTATGAAAACTGTTGCTATTATTGCCGAATACAACCCGTTTCATCTCGGGCATCAGTATCAAATAGACAGAGTACGCGATATTCTCGGTGAGGATACCGCGATTGTCGCCGTTATGAGCGGTAACTTCACTCAGCGCGGTGAGATAGCAATAGCCGACAAAACTGTGCGTGCTCGTGCCGCTGTCGATTGCGGTGTAAATCTCGTAGTGGAGCTTCCGTTTCCATTCTCGATGACGAGCGCCGAGCACTATGCTATGAGCGGCGTGACGATCGCTAACTCGCTCGGTGTCGTTGATTATCTCGCATTCGGCAGTGAATGCGGCGATATAGACGCGCTTCGCGAGGTGGCACAACGTACCGAGAGTGACGAATATCACACCGAGCTTGTGCGACTGCGCGATAGCAGTGAGCATGCGAGCCTCGGTCATCCGGCACTATCCGCTCTCGCCTATCGTAACCTTTACGGCGACGGTTATGAGCTTCTTTCCGGCTCCAACAATCTTCTCGCTATCGAGTATCTTCGTGCTTTGCATAGACTCGACTCGGATATTATTCCAATGACCGTAAAAAGACAGGGCGCCGGCTATAACGACGCACTGATAGAGGACGAGAGGCTGCAGAGCGCGAGCGCGATAAGAGAGAGACTGTTGTGCGGTGATGCTTCTGCTCTTGATTTTATCCCTAAAAACGCACAAACTGTATATTCCGAGGCGATTTCCTCAGGAAAGCTCACGACAGTGTCAGCACTTGACACACCCGTGATATCACATCTTAGATTAAATCCTCCGACGGATCGTGAATACCACGACTGCTCGGGAGGTTTAAATTACCGTCTCGCTGATGCAAGTCTCGAGGCGAATACAATTACATCTTTAATAGGCTTGGCGCAGTCTAAAAGGTATACTGCGGCGAGAGTCAGACGTGCACTTCTAAGCTCGTATTTCGGCGTTACCTCCTCCGATATACTTGCATATCCTAAGTACACGCAGGTTCTCGCTATGGATCATATTGGCTCGTCAATACTCAAAAAAACGAAGAAGATGACAGACTTCCCGATCATCACTAAACCCTCGGCGTATACCGATCTCGGTAACGAGGTGGTGCGTCAGAAGTCTATGTCTGTGAGAGCTGATTCTATCTTCGCGCTATGTGAGGAGAAGCCGTCTTCGGCAAAGCGTCCCTTGACCTTCACCCCATATGTAAAAAAAGCGCGATAGACGCGATAACTCCACGGTGGCTTATTATGTCGAAGCTATTTACTTCGGGAGTGTTATCTGCTAAGATATTCTCGAGGTGAAGACAGAGCCGTCATTTTCAAATAAAACGAAAGGAGATTTAATATGTTCAATTTAGAAGGCGTTGGCAGCGGTGAGTTCATCGAATATAAGGGTAAGCCGCTCGTACGTCAGGGTGACGATATCTTATACGGAGATCTCTCCGAGAAGCACTACGTCTACATGATGATAATGTCGGACAAGGATTCCCCTAAGGGCGACGTTAAGGTCCCTGAAACCATTATGGTACAGCTGCTTGAGAGCGATACCAAAAAGCCCGTCAAGCAGAAGATAACGCGCGGTCTCGCAGAAGCGTTCGAGTTCGCTGAAGCCTGGCTTCGCTAAGAAGAAGTTAAACGTGCGCACCTCACGGTGCGCAAGGAGGTAAAAAAATGAATAACGCCAAGACAAGCAATTACGGTAAGCTGATTGCTTTCTTTTTGATTGCCTCGGTGCTGGTATGCACAGTCGGCTTTGCCGCCGACGGATGGCAAGCAACCACACAACCTACGCCGGATAGCGGCAATGTCGGCAATAATACCGACGACGCCGATGAAAATAAAGACGGAAAAGACGAGTCGGACACTCCATCGGTATACATACCGGAACACGTGAGTGCACTTACCGGACTCGAAACAACACCTGAGCTCGCTATGAAACGCTCTGTATGCTTCGTAATGAGCTCCACATCTCCTCTCTACGGCATATCGTCTGCCGACGTTGTCGTTGAGATACCAACCGAGAGCGGAGAAACACGCCTTCTCGCCTTCGTCAGCGATACTAAGGATATCGGCAAGATCGGCTCACTCTCGCCGACACGTAAGTATATCTCGAATATCGCACGCTACTTTGGCGCGATAACGGTGGCAAACGGCAATGACGACGGTATAGTCTACGAGGGGTGCGATCTCGCGTCCTCGTATTTTGATCTCTCGGCAGAGAGTGGCTATCACTATACCGAGTACACCCATTTCGTGTATACAAACGGTGCGCTTATCGGCGCGGGCATAGCGAACGCAAATATAGGAACTGCACTAAATACGCGCCACACTCTTCCCTATCGTTTCACCGATTTTGCCGCTGAGCGCATATCGGGCGCGGAAGGCGCGCGGTCGGTTTCTATCCCCTACTCAAAAGGTAACGAGACCGAGTTTTATTTCAGCGATGAAAGCGGAAAATACACCCTCTCAAAGGGCGGCGCGCCAAAGGTCGATATGCTTAACGACAAGACTCTTGCCTACGACAATCTTTTCCTGCTTTTTGCAGATACCGTCACTTACGAGAGCGTCGATGCATGCCAGATGGTTATGAATACTGTCGGAGCCGGCAGTGGCTACTACCTGACGGGCGGCACAGCGATGGCGATACGTTACGAGGCATCGCTCGACGGCGAGATGATCTTTTATGACGAGTCGGGCGAGCGGCTGACAGTAAACCGCGGCACGTCCTACATCGGTTTTGTAAAATCGTCGATGAAGAGTGATGTCAGATTCTCCGCAGCACAGTAAGCTGCTCTATTAATTATTAATGAAGATTTTCAAAACGCTCACAAGCAACTGATATGCACCCCAAAAGTTGAACACTTTTGGGGTGCATATCATCGTATGGGCTCGTTTTGGCTTCTATGCTTTATTAGCTCTCCATTTGCTTGCCGAGGAACATGCCTGCGGTCTGAACGAGCTTTGATTCTATTTCGTCGGATATTTTCGTGCTCGTGGAAACGTCGTACTGCCAGGCGGATACCACACAGCCAACTATATCGCCTTCACTGAGTATGGGCATCGCGCAGTTTACGTAATGTGCGCCACCATCGTTTATCACCGCTATGGGCTCCTTACCGCTTCCGCGCACGTAGAGGCTTCTCGACTCTACGATCTCCTCGAGGCCGCGTGATATTTTGCGTTCGAGATAGTCGCGCTTTGATGCGCCGGACACGGCTATAACCGCATCTCTGTCACAGATGAATATAGGTGACGACGATGTCTTTTGAAGCGCATCGGCATATTCGTTGGCAAAGGTCTGCATCTCGCCTATCGGCGAGTATTTTTTGAATATCACCTCGCCCTCGCGGTCTGTGTATATTTCGAGGGGATCTCCCTCGCGTATTTTCATAGTGCGGCGGATCTCTTTCGGGATAACCACTCGTCCGAGATCGTCGATCCTGCGCACGATTCCTGTTGCTTTCATATATAAATTTCTCCTTAATTTACTAAGAATGTACTTCTATTATCTGTAAAATGAGGGGATTTATACTCTGCGGTTGATTTTTCACGTGATATGTGATAAAATGGTGTCTGATTGAAATCTTAGTGAGGAGACTATGCATTATGATAGCGCGAAACGGTACGCTTGATATATTAAAGCTTATTGCATCGTATGCCGTGGTGCTTATACACGTGTCGTTGGGCGGAGCGGTCGGCAATGCAGTCAACGGTATGGCACGATTTGCAGTACCGCTGTTTTTCGCGATTTCAGGATTTTATTCCTACGGAATAACCCGAGCTCAAGCAAGATCACGCACGTTCAAAATTCTGCGACTTGCGCTTTTTACAACGCTACTCTACACCGCTGTCGACATCATAGATGCGGCGTTTTCCGATGGACTCGCCGGCGTCGGCAACTACCTTCTTACCTGGGTGAACCCATCAGAGCTATTACAACTCATATTCTTCAATCGCCCGATAACATCGGTTCATCTCTGGTATCTCTATGCTTTGGCTTACGTGTACGCGATCTACTGTTTTCTGCTGAGACGAGGTATATCACTGAAAAGGCTCACAACAGTAGCGGCGATCTGTCTCGGCGTCGGGCTGATATTCAGCGAGGGACTTTCATTCTGCGGAATATTACTCGAGCGAATGATATATCGCAATTTTCTCTTTATGGGGCTTCCCTTCTTCACAGTAGGTCTGCTGGCGGCAAAGCACCGGGATAGAATAACAACTATCCCTAAATACGTCATAATACTTATCATTGCCGTCGGCGCTGTCGAAAGTGCTCTGTCGGCTCTACTCTTCGAGCTCAGCGAGATATACATAGGCTCACTTATGATCCTCGGCGGACTTATTGCGTTCTTTATTAAGCAGGAGGAGCGCCGGTATCCGAAGTACTTAACGACGATCGCACAAGCGAGCAAGTACGTATACATTCTTCACCTCTTGATATCGGAAAAGCTATACGTCCTTTATTCGCTTCTTCCGGAGTGGCTGCCGCAAGCGCTCTTTAATACCTTGCATCCCTTTACCGTATGCGCGGTATCAACTGCTGTCGGATATCTTGCGGTGACGGTGGAGCGATCGTGCAAAAAAAGAAAAGCTATTAACTGACACAGTAAAATAAAAAAGCATTTGTACTCTGCCACATTCATGGCAACGAGAACAAATGCTTTTTTATTTCAATCAGTTTCAGAAGGATTCAATAATGTCCGCAAGATGTGCGGGATCGTCGGTGCCGTGTGGATGGTGGCCGCATCCGGGCTTGACGATCACCGTTATATTTCCGCCGTTCTCACGGTAGTATTTCTCGAGGATAGCACCGTTCTCGTGATACGGTACCGTTATGTCGGAATCACCGGCAACAAGCAATATCGGAATATTATTTTCGAGCAGAATTTCTTTTTTATCAATTGGGTTATCTCGATATGATAGCATTTCGGAGAGCGTTTTTCCGGTATAGGACATAAATTCCGCGGCGAGATGATCGGTTGCATCACCAACACCGAAGGGACAGCTAAGTAGATTCATAACAGGTGCGTCGATATACAGACCTCGCACGCGCTCAGGACAGAGAGCGGCGAGCTTTACGGCGTACAATCCTCCACAGCTCATACCTACGGTTACAAATTTTTCGTCGAGTCCAAACTCGCGCGGAATAAATTTAACAAACTCAAGCTTACGCTCGAGGTCGCGTTCCTCTGCCCATCTATTATAATTCTCATTATATACGACGTGCCATCCGCGGCGCAGAAGCTCTATCTCGGTTTCGGGAAATGCCGATGCATACTCGGTCTTTATCGCCCATTTTCCGTTAGGCTTGCATTTAGGCTTAATTACAAAAGCCTCAAGTCCCATAAATTCAAACTCCAGCGACTCATATCCGTATCGCTCACCGGACGTATAATTGCTGTTCATTTTCTCCTCCATATAAATCGTATTAAATGTTAAAGAACCGCGGCACAATAGATCAACAATCTGTCACACCGTGGCGATCATATTGTCTCAAGATCACTCTTCTGCCGTATCGCGCTTTTGTCGCGAGGTGCGGCGCATCTCGTCGGCATAAGTCATTTTAAGCGCACGAAAAATAAAAGCCTTTATAATTCCCTGCTTTTTAAACTCGGCGCGAAACATCAACAGACTGAAGCCGATAAGTATGATAGGCACGGGCGAAAATCCGCCGACCGAAATACACTGTACGATGAAGAAAACGGTCAGCGCGAGCAAAAACAGGTGGTATATCGGAGCGGTGAGGATAATTCCCTTCACCGACGTGACGCCATCCGACTCGGTTATTTTGCCCTTAAAATACGTGCCCTCAAGGAAGGCGTTGTCTTTGGTAGCACGCTCGGTTAGCTCACAACGGAGCGTCAGCCTGTCGTCGTTACGCTTTATGCGCAGGGTCGGCTTGCCGTTTGTAAGATCGAATTTTTCGAGAGCGACTATCTCGTCGTTTTTGGAGAGATTTGCCAGCACCGCATCACGCGGCGCGTTTATCGTATAATTGATGAATTTCATAAATATTCCTTATCCGAGTGTCAGCACGGTAACGCCCGCATCGCCCTCGCCGTATTCGCCGTGACGGTAGGATTTAATACGCTTATCTGTCTTGAAATAGCGCCAGAGTGCCGCCTTCAGTGCACCGGTGCCCTTGCCATGGATTATACGGACTGTGGGCATCGAGGCAAGTACCGCATCGTCGATGTATTTATCAACCACGAACCAGGCGTCGTCGCCGATCATGCCTCTTACGTCGATCTCAGCCTTGAAGGTTGAGGTTACAGTCTTTTTCACCTTACCCTCACCGACCTTTGGTTGTGCCGTGGCGGTATACTTTACCTTTCCGTCGAGCAGGCGCAGCTTATCCTCGGTAACCTTAGTTTTGAGAATACCGGCTGTGACCGAGATCATACCCTTCTTATCTGCAAGAGCTGTAACCACGCCCTCCTTTGCGATGGTGGTGAGATATACCTTATCACCTACCTTGAGTGGGCGCGGCAGCTTATAGTCGTCCTCGAGGGTAATATCGCGGATATCAATGCCGCTCATCATGCTTTCACTCTCACGCATACGGCGACGCATCTCCTCGCGGGCACTCGACATCATCTCGTTGCGCTTCTCGCGGTCCTCCTGCTTACGAAGATCCTCGAGCTGGTGGAAGATATATTCGCTTGATGCTCTTGCGCTATCAAGTATCTGCTTAGCTTTAAGTGTTTGTTTTGCAATTTCTTCTTCGCTTTTCGCTATTTTACGCTTCAGCTCCTCTTCGGCTGTGCGCTTGAAGGTCTCGTATTCCTCACGCATTTTTTCAGCAATCTCACGCTGACGCTCCATCTCGATACGATTGGTATCAAGGCGTTCAATAACATCCTCGAAGCGTTTGTTATCTCGCTCGATAAGCTTCTTTGCACGCTCGATTATTGCGTCGGAAATACCGAGCTTCTCGGAAATAGCAAAGGCATTTGATTTACCCGGAGTGCCAACGATGAGCCTGTATGTCGGGCGAAGCGTTTCGACGTCGAACTCGCAGGACGCATTTTGAACGCCGTCTGTCTCCAGTGCGTATACCTTCAGCTCGGCATAGTGAGTCGTAGCAGCGGAGAGTGCACCAACACTCTCTGTCTTTTCAAGTATAGAGATGGCAAGCGCCGCGCCCTCAATCGGGTCAGTGCCCGAGCCAAGCTCATCGAAGAGGACGAGCGAGCGTTCTCCCACGTTGCGGAGTATCTCAGCAACGTTGACCATATGCGACGAGAATGTCGATAGCGACGCCTCAATGCTCTGCTCGTCACCGATATCGACGAGTACCTCGCCAAAGATACCGATGGTCGACGACTCAAGTGCGGGAATATGCAACCCCGACTGTGCCATTAGGGTGAGGAGTCCCATCGTTTTAAGCGTTACGGTCTTGCCACCCGTGTTGGGTCCGGTAATTATCAGCGTGCGGATATCTCCTCCGATAGAAACGTCTATCGGAACAACGCGCTCGCGGCTGATGAGCGGATGACGTGCGCGCTTCAGATCTATTATCGGTTCTCGAGATAGACGCGGCATCTCTGCCCGCATCTGCATCGCGAGGCTCGCAGTCGCAAAATAGAACGCAAGCTCGGTGATATTATGGTAGTCGAGTGTGATTATCGACGAGGCATCTCCACACTCAGACGAAAGCTCCGAGAGAATGCGCTCTATCTCGTGCTCCTCTGCCGCAGAAAGGCGTTTCAGCTCGTTGTTCGCCTCGACGACAGCCATTGGCTCAACGAAAAGTGTAGCACCGGAGGAGGATGTATCGTGCACGAGACCCTGCATCTCGTTGCGGTACTCCGCCTTTACGGGAACGACATATCTGCCGTTACGCATCGTGACGAGATTCTCCTGGAGATATTTCAGGCGGTTGCCGCCGACGTAGCTCTGTAGCGTATCCTTTATCTTGTTGTTAGTGAGCCTTATTTTTCTGCGGATATCGGCAAGCTCGTAGCTCGCCTCGTCCGCTATCATATCCTCCGAGATTATCGAGCGTGTTATGCGCTCCTCGAGCTCGCGCTGTGGCATAAGGCGCGCGAAAATATGGTCTAGCACCGTCTCAAACGGCTTGTCGGTATTTATATAGTCGAGGGTCATACGCGCCGAGCGTAGAAGAGAGGCGATCTCGAGAAGCTCCATTGGCGAGAGTATTGCGCCCTTGTACGCGCGCTCTGCAGAGGCCACGACACGCTCAGCTGCCGAAAAAGATGGGTATCCCTTGGCATTTATAAGTCGCTTCGCATCCTCGGTGCGCAAGAGGCGCTCTCGTACGGTGTCGTAGTCGTCACTCGGCATAAGACTGCGTGCACGTGCCTTAGCGCCATCGGTTGCGGCGAGATCGGCAAGCTGTGCGATTATCTTATCGTATTCAAGCGTATTCAGTGTTTTTTGTGTAAATAACATTCCATATTTCTCCTGAGAGAGTTATCGTTTCACCTCGTTATAAAACGCGAGAGAGCGAAAGCTGTGTCCGAGCTGGTTGGTCAGATATTCCTCTGTCGCCCGTCCGAAAAGACGCATATCCTCAGCCGAAATATTAAACGAGAAGATGCGCTCGATAGGTGAATATATGCAGTAGCCTAGCGCTGTTTTCGCGCCCTCGGTGAGTATACAGAGTATGTGGCTCTCGTGCGGGTCGGGGTGCTCCTCGCCCGATTCGGAAAACTCCGCGCGACACTCGGCACATTCTATTATTCCGCCCATTATATCGAAGAAGAAATCCCCCTCGCGCTTGCCGCAGGCATGACAGGTGAGCACGTCCGGCATAAAGCCGAGTATCGACGCCGCGCGTATCTCAAATGCCGCCTTTATCTGCGCTATCGGGTACTTGCCCGAGGCTATGGCGTAAAGTGAGTTGAGCGAGAGGCGTAATAGATCGCGCTCTGCCTCCGCAACGGTGACGTCGGAAAGTACCTCAGCTATATAATTCGCAAGTGCGAGACCGTCGATCGACGAGCGGATATCGTAGAAGCTCTCGATCAGCTCAGCCTCGCGCACCCAATATTTATCACCGTGACCGTATAGGACGAAGCTCGAGTAACAGAATTGCATCGTCGATGACATCTTACGGCTTTTAAGCTGCCGTGATCCGCGTGCAACCGCCGTAATAGCGCCCTCCTCCTCGGTAAATATGGTGAGAAGTCTGTCGCTCTCCTTGATATCGACGGTTCGGAGCACGAGGCCCTTTACCTGCTTGTCCATTATTCCTCTTCCTTATAACCGAAATTAGAAATGCTAAAATCGCTGTCGCGCCAATTTTCCTTGACTCGCACGTAGAGGTCGAGGTATACCTTGACACCGAGCATCTTCTCGATGTCCTCGCGGGCGTATGTGCCGATGCGCTTGATGGTCGCCGCACCCTTACCGATAATTATTCCCTTATGAGACTGCTTCTCGCAATATATCTCGGCACGAATTGATACGTTGTCCCTGCCCTCACGCCATTCCTCGATGGTGACGGCAGTGCCGTGTGGTATCTCCTCGTCGAGTGAGCGAAGCAGCTTCTCGCGGATTATCTCGGCGGCTACCTGCTTCTCGGGCTGATCTGTAACTATATCGTCGGGGAAAAACCAATCACTCTCGTTAAGGTGCTTCTTACACTCCTCTATAAGGGTATCGACACCCTTTCCGCTCTTGGCAGTAAGCGGAACTACCGCATCGAAGCTGTACTCAGCAGCGTAGGCGGCGATAGTCTTAACTACGTTTTCCTTATGTACCGTATCGAGCTTGTTAACGACGAGTATTGCGGGAATTCCCTCTTTTTTTATGCGTGAGATGAGCTGTGCCTCGATATCACCGACCGCCTCGCGCGCCTCGGTTACGAGGATAGCGGCATCAACGCCGCCTAGTGTATCCGACGCTGTCTTGACCATAAAGTCGCCAAGTCTTGTGCGCGGCTTATGTACTCCGGGGGTATCGAGGAAAACTATCTGATCGTCGCCCTCAGTGTATATACCTGTTATTCTATTTCTCGTGGTCTGCGGTTTTTTCGAAACTATCGCGACCTTCTCTCCGAGAATTGCATTAAGAAGGGTCGATTTACCTACGTTTGGTCTACCTACTATCGCTATAAATGCTGTTCTCTTCATACTGTCCCCCTTTAAATATCCAGCTTTTCCATTATCTCGCGCTGAGCGGCACACTGTGCCTCCTCTGCCTCATCGTTCACCTCGTGATCGTAGCCAAGCAGATGTAGCATAGAATGTACGGTGAGAAATGCGACCTCTGTGAGGAAGGGATTGCCGATCTCTGCCGCTTGCTTTTCCGCTCTCTCGAGCGAGATAACGACATCGCCCAGCATCACCGACTCACCGGGCAGAAGCATATCGCCGTCGCCCGCCGAAAAGTCGTAGAGCGGGAAGGAAAGGACGTCGGTCGCGCTGTTTTTATTTCTGTACTTACGATTCAGTTTTTTGATATACGCGTTATCGCAGAAGGTGATCGAGACCTCTGCATCGAGCTCGAACTCCTCGTGCTCGAGAGTCTCTACTACGGCGCGGCGGATAACGTGCTTGAAGTAGTAATCAAGGCACTCAAAATCTGCAGTTTTCGAAAAATGTATTCTTACGTTATTACTCATAATTTTCAGTTTCCTTTATATTCTGCTCAACAATAAATATCGATTATTTCTTTTTACTATCTTTATTGGAGTCTTTAAACTCACCCTTGAAGCGCTTTGCGATCATCTCGCGCTCGTAGGTCTCATATGCTGTAATTATCTTACGCACAAGGTGATGGCGCACGACGTCGCGCTCGGTAAAGTGGAATATTCCTATTCCATCTATGCCCTCCAGAATACGTGACGCAATAGCGAGTCCGCTCTTCTTACCAAACGGCAGGTCGGTCTGTGAGAGGTCGCCCGTGACTACCGCCTTTGAATTATAGCCTAGCCTGGTCAGGAACATCTTCATCTGCTCGGGTGTCGTATTTTGCGCCTCGTCCAGAATGATGAATGAGTCGTCGAGCGTGCGTCCGCGCATATACGCGAGAGGCGCGATCTCTATCGTACCGCGCTCCATATGGCGCTGATAGTTCTCTGCCCCGAGCATCTCGAATAGCGCGTCGTAGAGCGGTCGCAGATAGGGGTCTATCTTGCTCTGCAGATCGCCCGGCAAAAATCCAAGTCTCTCTCCCGCCTCTACTGCCGGACGCGTGAGGATTATGCGTGATACGCTCTTATTTCTGAGAGCCTCTACAGCCATCGCTACGGCAAGGAAGGTCTTACCCGTACCGGCAGGTCCGAGACCGAGGGTGAAGGTATTCTTACGTATCGTCTGTACGTATTTTTTCTGCCCTATCGTCTTTGCCTTTATCGGCTTGCCGCGATTAGTAACGCAAATCACGTCGCGCACGAGCTCCTCAGGGCTCTCGTCGGCATTGTCGCGCACGAGTCCTATAACGTACTCAACGCTGTTCTCGCCTATCGTCTCACCCGCACCGCTCATATGCTTGAGATACTCGAGTGTGCGTGCGGCGCGTGCAACGTTCTCGCCCTCGCCGGTGACGACTATCGCGTCTCCGTCCTCAGACTCAGCGTTACGGTTCGAGATGCGCACGTCGAATGCGCGCTCTATTATGCGTATGTTGGCGTCGAATGCGCCGAAGATGGAGGCGGTCGCCTCATTTGAGTTTGTCAGAACGATCTTCTCGGTCATAAGCTATCCTTTTTCCTTTATTCAGCCGAAAATTCGAGTGGAGTCCCTACCTCCTCGGCAAACACTGCTATCGAATGCATCTCATATCCCATGTCGGTAAATCCGCCGTCGGTACGTAGCCTATAGAGGGTTGCCGACGATAGTCGGGATACGGTCAGTGCGTCGAGCCTCGCCGCCGCAATGCGCACCAGCTCCTCATCGGTATAGCTTGCCGGGACGGTGGAGTATATAATGGCACGCTCAGTGAATATTTGAAGCGGCAATCTCGCCCCACCCGGCAGCGAAAATGAGTCTATTTCTTTTATTATAACATACTCGTCCCCAAAATTTCTATACTTTTTGAAAATATTTAGTTGAAAGTCGAATATTTTCACGGAAAGCGCAGCGCATTTCTCACTTTTTTCGCCTCTTACGGCATACTCTCGACAGACACTTGCGGATATACACTCCTCAACCCGCCCGATTACGCTCCCCTCGGCGTAGGTGAATCCACCGCCGGAAGCATCGGGAATAATGCCGGAAATCAGGATATCACCGCGCTTTACGGCGTCGCCACGCTTCACTTCAGCTCTGCCGCGTACAACGGTGATCTCCTCGATGACACAGTCGCAGGTAGCGACTATATTGGCATATCCCGTGCGCGAGTCGCCCTGCTCGTCGGGCAGATCACTCTCCGATACCGTAACGTACGCAACGGTTCCGCGGCGGTTGATATTCACCCAGGATATGGAGCGACACTCCGAGAGAAGTTTTGCCTCAATCGCGGCGGTATCGACAGAGTGCCATCTCTTTCCGACCGAAAAGCCGCATTTGGCAAGACTCTCGCGCACCGAGGAATCGGTTAAGGTGGTATTACCCTCTATGCGTACGTCCCACACCGCACCCGAAAGATACGTGACTAGCAAAAACGAAACGAGGAGTGACACTGCGGTAAGCGCCTTGTAGCGCGTTCGTCGGTAAATTCCGACTAGACCAAGCGGCTCGGAGACGGTTACGCTACCGCCGAGTGCAGCTCTTACACGGGCGATATCTCGCTCTGAGACGGTAGCACTGCCATCGGCAGCTATCTGTGCCGATATACCAAGCCGTAAAAGACGTGAGGCGAGCTCCGCCGACCCGCACGCCGCTCCGATGCGTCGGTAACCCAAGATCAGCTTACTTATTTTTACCATAACAGAAGGTCACCTCCTCTATTCTTCCGACTATCTCAACCGAGTTGCCCTCATATACCGTGAGTGCGAGACGCTTGCCCACAATACCTACTATGCCGCCGTGAGTTGCAAGCGTTATATCCGTATCGGAATACTCACGGATGCCGACGACACCTCCTATCAGCATCGACATACCGCGCATGTGTCGGTTTGCCTCCAGATTGAAGCGTGACATCGGCGATGGTGGCGACGGATGCGTGCGTTTTGCGTTTGTCATTTTTTTGCCTCCAAAAACATACTTATCAAATAAAGTTTATGACGGAGACAGAAAAAAATGACGGTAGACGTGAGTAAGAAAAGAAAAATGGCGGTGCACGGCGTGCTCCAATGGATAACTCTTGGCATTCTATTTCCGGTGATACTGATACATGGGAGCGGACTCGGCGATGCCGTGACTGATGGCGCAAAACTCGCACTCACGGTAGTACTGCCGTCGGTATTTCCTTTTATGGTGCTCTCGGATATGCTTTCCGCATTACCGTGGCGTCCCGGTCGAGTCGCCATACGGATTTCTCGCCTGTTCGGGATACCTGAGGCAGCACTCGGTGCTGTTATTTGCGGCAATATTCTCGGCTTCCCGCTCGGTGCGAGATACGTCGCACGGATACTCGGTGATTCGGATGAAAATCTAACGGTACGGTGCGCGGCGGTCGCAACGAACCCATCGGCGGCGTTTGTCATTTCGGGGGTCGGAGCCGGAATGCTCGGCGACGTGAAGATAGGCATCCTGCTATACGCCATACTGATAGCATCGACAGCTGTGACGGCGATGGCGTTCAGAGAAAACCGAAACTTATCTTTGTTTTCATATGATAATACGGAGCAGAAATTCTCTTTAGCATCATCTATTGCGAGCGCAGGGTCTGCCTCGGTATCCGTTCTGGCATCGATCTCCTTCTTCTCCGGAGTCTCGTTTTTAGTTCGCAAGATGCTGGGTAAGTACGTCGCATTTTTCATCTCGCCGTTGCTCGAGGTAAGCTGTGCTGTGTCGATGCTTGCTACGCAAGAATTACCGAGTGTAGTGCGGCTCGGACTCATTTCCTTTGCACTGGGCTTCTCGGGCGTGTGCGCCGCCGTACAGTGTGCACCGTATTTTTCACGCGGTGCACGAATCAAAAATATGCTAATTATAAAGCTTGTCGAGGGAACGGTCGCCGCGCTCATTTCCCTGCTCGCGTTTTCGCTGTTCTATTAGTCAGAAGTGCATAAATACAAAGCAAGCGAATGCTCAATACCTGCCGATAAAGAACATTCGCTTGCTTTGTTTGTTTAGTCAAACAGCCTCTTTTATTTGCTTTCGCCATTTTTACATAATTTCAGGACGCCGAATCAAGAATACCGGACCATTTACTACTCTTGGAAGAAACCTTTGTATCTTATCTCGCCCACAGGCACAGGACCGTACGGACAACAGGATGAAATATTGAGTACGGTATATTTATCGCCCATAAGCGTTATCAGCGTGCCGCCGATATTTCCGGGGATATAGGAGTCGTACTGTCCGGTTTTCAGGCCGAAAACGAGCTTCATGCCCTTATAGTTTATCACCGTCGCCGTATTGTGATGATGACCGATAAATATTCCGTCGACAGCGTTTCTTTTAGCAAAATCAGCAATATCCACCTCGGTGCTGAAGGTATCGCAAGCATCGAGCTTAAAGCCAAAGTCGCCGTCCCTTGCAGGAGTATCAACTCCAATAACGTAGTGGTGTCTGTCGGGCGTATAGTATCCTTTTTCCACTTCCGCCTCGTGGAATATGTCGTGAGGAATGTGGAAGGCAATGAAGGCAGGAACGCTTCTTTGAGATGCCGCCCTGATCGCCGCGGTTCTGCTTTCAACAAGCTCGAACTGATCGGGATAGATTCCCTTTTTCTTTTGAACAGAAGGATCGTCCGTATGCTTACATCCGTTTGAGTCAAGCATATGCAAGACTCTTATAAGCTCACCGCCTACCGCAATACCTACCGTGTAATTTCCGTTGCCACTCACACTACCTCTTTTAAAGAGACAGTACTCGCTATCCTCGAAAATCTTACACTGAAAATCAACGCCGACTCTAGCCTCGTTGTCGTGATTTCCAAACACCGGCGCCCAAGGAATAGCGAAGGAATCAAGAACAGATGCAAGCCACCTAAGGGCGCTGCCGTTGTTATCATATCTGCCGTAAACCAGATCGCCTGTGATGAATATTAGGTCCGGATTCGTCTGTGCAACAAGCGAGCGTATATGGTTGCCACATTGGCAATCGAAATTCTCCGATCTCCAAGCCTTCATTTCCGACTCGGAAATATGATCGTCGGAGGGCAACGAAGTCCCGTCCACGATCTGCGTGGTGTCTATCATCTGTGGATCGGTCAGCTGCAACACTCTTACCTGCCCTTTGCCTCTGCTTGACGAAAGATCTACGACGAAATCGCACCCGAGAGCATTTTCAATTATTGAATAATCCTTTTTCATATTTTCCTCGCTTAATTTAGTTTTACAGGGCTCTTTCCGGTAAATTCCTTTTCGCTAAAGCACGCCGCGATAGCCGCCTTGAGTGCCGCCTTGGATTTTACGTAGGAATTAACGTAGCACTTAAGGAAAGGAAGCTCAGTCAGCTTGTAGGGATCTCCGAGAGAGATAAACACAAGATTCTTGTTTTTGAAGATGTATCCTCTCCAGAATGTCATCATATTATTCCAACCGAGGCGCAGACTGTTACCCGTACAATTTGTGGTGTCGATTATTGACGCGACGAACACCGCGTCAACCTTGTCTATGACCTCATCTACTCTATAATGAGTCGGGTTGGTCATTCTTATAACCTCATAGCCTCGCTCCGAGAGTGCGTCCGCAAAACCGGGAAAATCGTCCTCCGGATGATCCTTGGGACTTGGCGAGAGGGTTATCGCAAGAACCTTTGCTCCCTTCTCGAGTTTCAGGGGGAGAATTCCGTCAACGTCTCTGACAAGGGTAACACTCTTTTCTGCCGCCCTTTCAAGAAGCTCTCGCATTCTATTTATATCGTCCTCGGTTGCCTTGTACTCGCGTCCCTCAAAGAGTCCGAGTTTAACCTTCAGTTTAACAACTCTCTCTGCGGCATCGACGAGTCTTTCTCTTTCAAGATACCCCGACCTCAACGCTTCCAGAATCCTCTTGTGGTCGTCCTTTTCCGGGAAGAGGACCAGGTCGCCGCCTGCTCTTAAAAATTCTATCGAAAGCCTCTCGACGGGTACTCTCGCCGCAGTACCTACCATACTCATAGCGTCGGAAATAATACATCCGTCAAAGCCAAGCTCACCCTTCAGAAGATCGGTCATAAGAGTCTTTGAAAGGCTTGCGGGCATATTTCCACATTCATCAAACGTCGGATCGCACCACGGAAGGGCGATATGGGCCGACATTACTGCCTCAGCCCCTTCGGCAATCATGGTTTTGTAAAGTCTTCCGTAGGTAGCCATCCACTCGTCCTTCGTCATATCGTTGACGGTGGTGCAGAAGTGCTGGTTTCTGTCATCTCTTCCATCACCCGGGAAGTGCTTCAGGGTGATAGCGAGATTGCCTTCGCTTCTCATACCTCTGCCGTAGCCGCCTGCGGCTGAAAGTACCGTGTCGGGATCATCGGATGCGGCTCTGGTATTGGTTATGGGATTTGCCGCGTTGTAATTGATATCAATAACGGGAGAAAGTGTCAGACCGATTCCCATACTGCGGCAAAGCCTTGCAGTGTATTTTCCTATCTCGAAGGCAAGCTCGGGATCGTTTGCCGCACCGAGGCTCATCATACTCGTGGAATAATCCTTAAGCTCGGGATAAAGAATCGGACCTCTTTCCACGTCTGCCGTAATAAGGCAGGGAGATTTGGAATTCTCCTTGATAGCCTTCCTCAAAAATGCCAATTGCTCGGGAGTATAAGTGGAGTGGGCAAAGAAAGAGGAGACCTTATTCTTCTTTATTGAATCGAGTAATTCCTCCTCTGTAGCGTTTTTTGAAAACTCCCACGACAAAACCTCTCCGACAAGCTCCTCGTCGGTCAACTCGGCAACGTATTTTTTATAGTCAAAATTGTTCATATGTACCTCCTTAAAGAGCACCGTAATAAATGTTCGGATTGCGGGATGAGCGCAGCTCTTTATACACAGTCAAATACGGTGCAGCTACAAAGTTTTTTCATTTTAACATAAATTAATGTAAAAAGCAATGGTGTTTTGTTGTTTCGGAATGTCAAAATGTTGCGTTAACAACAGAGTGCGAGTTGTGATAGGAATTAACGTAGGTTTTAATGAAAGGAAGCTCCACGGGTTTGTACGGGTCGCCATCGTAGTCACGCTCCTTGGATGAAAGGGTTACCGCAAGGATCTTCGCTCCGGGAGTTAACTTCATAGGTAGAACTCCATCGACGTTCTTGCTTTTTATAGTTTTTTATATCGATAGCAGCACAACTGCGACGGCGCCAACGGCAACTCCGCACCAACGCCACCATTTCATTTTTTCCTTGAATATGAGCACCGAGAAAACCGTCGTAACCGAGAGCGCACCAATGGAAATTACCGGATACACAAGACTTGGCGAAAGTGAAGATGTTGCCAGAAGTATTACCATTAAATTCGCTAATGCGTTCATTATTCCGGCGCAAACAGGGTAAATCCAAGAGGTCGTGATTATTTCCTTTGAGTCTCTTTTATCACTTTTCAAATATAAAATGAAAACGGCTATTACCGAAAGTCCCGTTGCAACCATCATCGTGAAGTTACCGTATTTACCGTCAAAATCCAACTGTTGATTTTTTTGCACTATCGTACAAACGGCGTTTCCTATAAACATAAGGCTGACACATACGAGCCACTTGAGGCTTATTTTTTGAGATTCCTTCTTTCCGGTGTATAAGCAAAGCCAAAGTGAGGCGGCAACCAAACCAAGACCTATTCCAACCACAGGAGTAAATGCATCATTCCAGAAGAAGAATCCCCATATCGTTGCGCCGATTAAGGAAAGCTGTAAAATCAGCGAGGTTAAAACGACCGGTCCGCATTTTAAAGCCTCTGTCATCATAAATAGCGCTGTTGCATATCCTAGCGCAAAAAGGACGGAGTATGGAATAACGCTAAACGTTACATCGCTGTCGAATATAAACATTATTATCCAAGCGCTGAAAACGCTCAAAATAAGTAGGAGTGTATATAACGCACTTGAGTCCTTTTTGTCCTGGTTCTTTCTACTGAAAAATCCTCCAAGAACGCTGAGTGCTGATTGCAAAAATACCGTACTGATCAAGTATATGTAATCCATATCCGTTAAGTATCCTTTTAAATTTAAATAATTGGAGTATTTTCGTCAATGACCACTTCGTCCAAGCAGTATTTCGTTTGTACGGGAGACTCACGGTGTAACCATTTTCCCATGGTAAAGTCGGGCATAGGAACGGGTACACCGCCAAGTGCTATTGATTGCTCTGAAAGAGGACCGATAGCGAGCCAAGTTAGGCTGTCGTAAATATCGATAGGAGTATCGATTCCGTTTTTGACGCTTTCAATAAATGCACGGCAAACAAGCCAGTCCATGCCGCCGTGTCCTCCGCGCTCACCGAGTTTAACGTACTCCTTGTGCAGAGGATGGTCGAAACGCTCAAACATTTCCTTTTCGTTATTGAACACCTCTTTTTCCGTAATACCCTTGATACGGTAGGTGCATACCTCTTTCAAACTTTCCTCGCACATTCCCTCCGTTCCTCTAACGGTAAAATGACGAGAATATCCGTGTCTTGGCAGAGTGGTATCAAGAGTCAGCACGATTGTTTCTCCGCCTGCGCAGGTTAAGACGGTGGTCACGATGTCTCCCTGCTTAAAGGTCTTATTTGAAAATGGGTGATCCGTAATATCGTTCTCTTTCATATATGCCGAGATTCCCCTTGCCTTACTGGAGAAGGACGAAATCGTTACTATTTTGTTTCCTCGGTTGATTCCCAAAAGCTTGGAAATAGGTCCGAATTCGTGCGTCGGATACTGCTCTGCGTTGCGTTTTAAATACTCGTTTAAGCGGTAGTGGTCCGTGTCAATAGGACCGTCCTTGCCTTTGCGCTTTAAAAGCTCAACGTCGTTGAGGTAGTGGTGGTATCCACCCTCGCAATGAACTATCTCTCCGAACATTCCCTCTCGCGCCATACGGAGCGCCATCATTTCTCTGCGCCCGTAACAACAGTTTTCAAGCATCATAAGCGGTGCGTGGGTAGACTTATAGGCTTCCAACAGTTCAAAGCATTCGGAAATATCGTAGGCGCATCCAACCTCGATTGCCGTGTATTTTCCGGCTTTCAGAGAATCAATTGCGCACTGTACGTGCATACTCCAGCCTGTCATAATGATGACAGCGTCGATTGACTCGTCATTTAAAATATCAAAGTAGTTTTTGGTGAGCTTTGGCGTGACTTTCCCTTTTTCCTCTAAAAGGTTTTTGCCCTTTTGCATTTTTTCGTCATCAACGTCGCAAAGATACGTAACCTCCACGTCTTTCATTTCGGAAAAGCATATTTCCAGCATACCCATTCCGCGGCGTCCCAAGCCTATATAACCGACTTTAACAGTATTTTTCATAGTTTTTCTCCTTCCGTGCATAACGTTTTTGTGATATATCAATTTTAAAGTATAAATTCCGTCTTGCTCGTATTGCTGGCGCTGAAGATATAGTAATTCAGATAGTTGAAGAAGAAGCATTGATTGAAGTATCTTTCAAGCTCGCACTCCTTCTTGCCGAAATGATCCATAAATTCAGGATAGATAGCCTTCGCACCCTCGTCATCGGCTACAGCCTTTTTCGAGAATAGCTTTCCTAGCCATTCCACAAGGTCGAGATAATGCTCAAAGAGCCTTACGCTTACCGTTTCGACTCTTACGTCGGAATTATAATTTTCCTTTACAAGCCTTCTTCCGGCTTCCAATACGGACGGAAGCTTTTCCTCGATATTCTTTGCTATATCGGGGTTGTATAGTGAGGAAACCTTATCGTTAGCCGCCCCCTTGCGTGAAAGATATGCGTGCGGAATTATCTTCTCGATGTCACAAAGGATTTGTTTGAATTTTTCCTTTTTGTTTCCGTAGGCGCACTTCATATAATCCTCTGCGATTTCCTCTGCGGAAAGCGAGGTATCAAAGAGCGTTCTTCCCATAGTGTAGAACTGTAACCCGTTAGGAAGAAATCCTCGTAAATCACCGCACTCAACGACACCGCTGATGCCCATCTTATCGTAAAGACAGATTTCATCGTGTATCGTCTTGGAGTGCTTGAAGGTAGAAAGATCGTAGTACTCGCACCAGCAGAAGTGGTACTCAAAAGCAAACGCCGGTCCCTTAAAGTCTTCTCTCCAATCGTTGTAGAATCCAAGGTATTCTTCAAGAGTCTTTGTGAGATAAACGTTGTTTCTTTCATACTTCGAGGTAGTGGGTCTGATCTCACCCTTGGGAATACTGTCGTAATAGGATCTGGTGAAGGGAGCGAGCATAAAGACGAATCTGTCCTGATTTTTGATTCTCTCCTCGACGGGTGCCCACGAGGTGTCAACGTAAGAAAGGAACACAATCTTCGTGTCGATGTTTCTTGCGCTCATAAGCTCATCAAGCTCGTTAAGCAGAAGGACGTACCAATCGGTTGCCGTCTTTTTTTGACAATTTTCACATTCGCAATGGTTGTTCGCTTCGTCGGCAAGCCATACGTGGAGAAGATCTATGTTTTTGTGCCTCTCTGCGTAGTCGGCTACGTATTTTGTAAACAATGCCCTCGCCTCAGGGTTAGACATACAGAATTTAGTAAATAACGGAAGTCCGCGGTGGTAGCCACGCTTTCCTCCAATCTCGGCAAGGTACTTTCTTACGCTATCGGGAATAGACGAATCGTCGGTAACCTCTGCACTGTAACGGGAATCTATTCCGAAAGCATCACAGCAGAAGCCGTGTCCGACGTCGTGGAAAAGGAGTCCTCTCCTCTTCGCCTCGCACTCGCTTCCTCTCTTCCACCTAAGAACAGTGGCGCCGCTAACGTTTTCGGGAGGACGGTTTTGTTCATTTCTGATGTGGGAATAGTAGAGGTTAACGCGCGTTAGAGGCAGTCTGAATTCCACCATAAAGGTGTTCATGCCAATCTTAGGCAGGAAATCAATAAGATCAACGGTAGTCTGGTATGAAGCCGCCGTAGCGTTTGCGATGCCTCTGTAACGGCATGAGGGAGTGATTTTAAAGCTTACGGGATTAATTTCCTTCACGGGTATGTACTCTCCGTCGGGACCGGGGAAGAGCCAACGCAGACCGTTGTGCCTTAAATATTCATATACCGCAAGCAGAACGGATCTTTCGTTGATACCTGCTATTACACCGCCTTTTTCGTTACACTCGGCGTAAAGCATATCGTCAAATCTGACGTCCTCTACCTCCCCCTCAATTCCGAGATCTGAGAACAGCCCCAACCTGAAGCCGTCCGCCACCAAAGGGTTAAATGGTATGCAGATATCATTTTCTTCGGGCAGCATCATTCTTAAGTATTTTTTTAATTCCTCTGCGGCAAAATCGATAGCCGAGCCGTTTAAACCTTGTAAATTTTAAGCATATAAATCTCCTGAAATTTAGTTTTTGTAACAATTTCTTGACAATATTCTTTTTATGTGTTAATATTATTATAAAGTATTCAATAATATATTTCAATGTAAAAATGGATAAGAAAAATATGATTTCGTATAATGATATTTCTCCGAGTGATATGCTTCACGGGGTAAAGCCGCTTCCTTCTCCGATAACTGTCAAAAATATTTATTCGGCTCATAATTATAGGTGGGATGATAAATTCTACTTTTCGGGTGAAAGCCACAAGTATCACGAGGTTGTTTTCATCCTTGAGGGTGAGGTGACCTGCTCGGAGGATGATTCGATCTACCACCTATCCAAGGGAGAGCTTATAGTCCATGCGCCCTATGAGTTTCACCGCATTTCTACCGATAAAAGCGCTCACGTATTCGTGTTTTCTTTTGAGACCGACGGTATTTTTCCTAAAAACCTTTACGACGGTTTCTTCCGTCTCTCCGCCCAGGAACAGTTAGCCTATTGCCGCCTTTTTGACAAGATTTATACCTTTTATCATGGAGAGAATTCAGCTGACGAAAATCTTTCTTTGGAAATTTCCGCTCTGATTCCGTCGTTTCTTTTGAATCTTTCTTCTTCAGGCAGAACTCTTAAAAGTTCTCCCAATACTAAAAGCGAGAGGGAGTATAAAAGACTTGTGGAAGCTATGAAGGAGTCTGTAAGAGAAAATCTTTCGCTTGAGGATATTGCGCAAAGAAAGCACACAAGTGTCAGCTATATAAAATATCTGTTCCACCGTTATGCGGGAGTCGGCGCAAAGCAGTATTACGCCACGATTAGGCTCAACGAAGCCATAAAGCTTCTCGAAGAGGGCGAAGCCGTGACCGAGGTATCGGCGAAGCTGAATTTCTCATCTCCCGAATACTTTTCCTTATTCTTCAAAAAGCAGACCGGTCTGCCCCCCGGACGCTGGAGATCCGAACTGAAAAAATAAATATATCGACAAAAAACGGAAACACCGCTTTGGAAAATAACCCTCTGCGGTGTGTTCTTTTATATTAAATTTAATTTCACAGGGCTCTTTCCCACAAAATCCTTTTCTCCGAGGCACGCTGCAATCGACGCTTCGACCGCCGCCCCCGATTTAACGTAGGAATTAACTAAAACAAATATCTTTTTTGCCGACTTTCGCTATAGCTCTCCTGAAATATAGATGCTAAATATATCAACACGCGGTCAACTCAAGGTTTGATTTTGTGACATATCATAATGTAAAACAAGCGGATGTTCAATACCTTTCGACAAAGAACATCCGCTTGTTTCTTTTTGCTTATCTTTACGTGACAGCCGCTTTTTACCTTTTCGTTCGATTTATTCGAGATCACGGCTATAGGAGTCCCTGTTTTGCGACTGTATGATCTACTGAATTGCTACGGGTACGACCTCGAAGTCATTATCGCCGAATACGTAGAGATAACCGTCGATGAGCACCGCACGCATGTTAGCGAGATCTCCGCGCGTGAGCTCAACACGTGCAGCCTCAATGAATCCGTTGCCATTAAACTGAAGGAGAATATAAGCGTTCGGCGTACCGCTTTCGCCGCTATAATCATAGCAAGCGAAGCCGAAGAGCTGCTCCTCTCTGTTGATGTAGTAGCTCTTGTATTCCGTGGAATAGCTCGTATGATCGCGCTCGTATGAGCAGATCGGATCAACGTTGCTCTCGCCCTCGGCGTAGAGCTCCACCTTAGTGCTGTCCCATGAGTCACCTCTGCCGATGCCGAGGAGCAATCCGTCGCCGAAGGTGATGAGAGAGGTCGAGAAGCCGGGGATCGTGCCTGTGTCCTTCATCTTCACGTCGGAAAGATCCGAGAGATCGAAGAAGAATACGGGATCCTGAAGCATTATCGATGTACATACGTAAGCCGTATCGCCGTCGAAGCGCGCCGAGCGAACACTCTCACCCTGCGGAGCAAAATTCTCTACCGAAGCGAGAAGCGAAAGTGTGTCGAGATCGAAGCAGTAGAGGCTCGCGCTTTGGAGTCTGTTCGGGCGAACTGAGACATTCTGACTATCTTGAACTATGATGTATTCCGTCCTCCAAGTGGAGGTAACTACTCTCATAGTACCGTCGTACTCATCGATGCTGAAGCGGTCGTTTATACTGCCCGCAACGGTGACAGTGCGGTTGTCGGTAAGCTCTCCGCCCTCGTATCCGACAACTGTTATCTCGGTCTTGCGCTCCGAGATCATGTATCCGTTTTCATCGTATTCATCGATGTAGGAGTTCATAAGGTAGGCGTTATTTGCCGAGACTGCCACCTCGGAGGAGTAGGAAAGGCACGCCGCGCTGTCGCAGAGCTCCAGGGTGTCTGCATCGATCATAAAGACGGTCGTATAGCGGAGATAGGAGACCTTCTCAGGAACTGTAATATTGTCCATATCAACGTAAAATTTGGAATTTGCAGTGTTATATTCGGGCAGAAATGTCTCCGGCTTATCGAAATCTATCTGTCTTTTATTGAGGAGGCGTGCGCCGACGAGCATTATAGCACCGTCCTTATAACGTGAGGTCACGTACTCTCCCGTAACGGTGGCACGATTTAGCTCTGTGATCGCCGTAGGGTCGGAAACATCCATGGTCACTATGCTGACCGATTGACCGTTTTTATTCCACTCAGGGATAATGACAGTTGCAGAGTTGCCGTCCTCGGAGAGGAAGAACTCCGCATCGGCGGCAAGAGAGCCGCTGATCTGTATGCCGTATTCACCAACGAATGCAGAATTCTCGCTGTCTATCTTATATGCCTTGAGAATCGTACCGGTAAGATAGAAGATATGCGTCGTCGTGCGTTTGATCCTGTCGGGCTCGGTCACGCCCGCGAACTGGTTATCGGTGACCTCGACGTATTCGCCGCCGTCATCCATACCGGCATTGTACTCCGGTGCCGAGCCGCCGTCCATATTCGAGCCACCGACAGATAGTATGGCGTTAAAGAAGCTGTTGATAAAATAACTGAAGTTGTTCTTGTATTTCGGGGGTGTGAAGGTGACGAGGTTGATTTTCTCGATTATCGGGAAATACTCGCTGTCGGAGTACTCCGATACGTCCGGGGGCGAGGTGTCGTAGGGCTTAAAGAGCCAGACGCCGATCACCGTGAAGATGGCAAGCGACGCCGCGATAAGCGAGAGTGTGCCGATCGGCACCCTGTTCCGCCTCTTCGGCTTCTTTATATCCGACTCGTAGACGTACTCGTCCTTTGCGAGTGAGAGCTTCCCTGCCCATTCCTTTTTATTCATATACTGATCTCTCTCCTTTCGAGGTAGGACTTGAAGTCCTTACGCGTTCTGTGGAGTATGACCTTGACGTTTGTTTCGGTCATTTTCGCGGACCTTGCGATCTCGCGCACCGAGTAGAAATACCAATATCGCTGCATAAATATCTTGCGCGTGTCAGGCTTCAGCGTTGCGAGAAATCCGTTTATCGCCTCGCGAAGTATGATATCGTCGTCGATAGGCATATCGCCCGACGGAACGCACTCCCAGAACTCGTCGAGCACGAGCGCGGAGTTATCGCGCCGCTTATCTGCTCTGAAATAGTCGAGCATATTCAAAGCAATATTGCGGGTGATTCTCGCGATATAAGCGCGAAAACAGCTCGGGCGAGTGGGCGGTATGTTCTGCCACACCGACATATATGTGTCGTCGACGCAGGAATCCGTATCACCGTCCGCACCGAGGATATTCCGTGCAACGGTGTGACAGTATTTACCGTACGCGCGGTCGGTCTCGACGATAGCGCTCTCGTCGCGGCACCAGAATAGATCGATCAATCTTTCGTCTGTCAAGGTCTCACCTCCTGTCACTCTAAAGGTAGGATTTCTCTATGGGAAGGTTACGCTTTTTTGAAAAAATCTGTAAAATTTCGAAAAATATGCCCAAAACGGGTCAATCGCGCTTTATTGAGCGCTCCCGATCAAAACCCTCAGGGTATCTTTTACGTAGTTTTTCGATATTCGCCGTGAGAACGTCATCAAGGCTCGCGTCAAGCGCGTAGGCTACCTCGGCAAGATACCACGCCACGTCGCCAAGCTCCTCGAGTATATGCTCGCGGTCGAGCTCGTGGCCGTGTGCCAGATGCTTTTTCACAATGTCGATGACCTCGCCGGACTCGCCGCACAGTCCCATAACGCCGTTGATCAGCACATCTTTTTTGTCAAGCTCACGGTTGAGCGTCGTCATCGCAAGGCTCTGGTATTCATTGATAGTCATATATTTTTCCTTTCGCAGATATATTTTCTTTCCTACATTATATCACACCGCACACGTATGTGCAAGAGGAAGTTTGAGTGAGCGCGATACAGCAAGTATAGCTCTGCAATAGACGCCACTTACAGCAGACTTGAATTCAGGTTCGTGTCAGTATAGCAAAAAAGAGAGGACAAGCCTCTCTTTTTTGTAAACAGCACATCACACACCTGCGGGAAGCGCAGATACTTCGGCGGTTAATTCCAATGCGATACTCTGTACTTATCGTTAGTTATCTTTTCATTGTAAGTAATATAAGACTGCTTTCTACATTTAAGAATTAATTTTCGTCCGTTTTCTTTGTGGACATACACAGGCTCAAAGTTACCGGTCGTAGCCTTTAACTTTTCTGCTAACACCTCAACGTATTCTCGCTTTTTACCTATCACCGAAGGGCAAGCAAAGGAAAGCTCGTATTTGTACTCGTTAAATCTGTTTTTGGCGATTAGAATATAACGAGGATTCTCAATCGGCGATAACATTTCTGCCATCGCGGTGTTAAAAACGTTTTGATCATGTATGGAAGCATTTCGCAGATAAAGAGAAACAAAAAGCATTTCCTTGTGTGATGTTGTTTCTACCTTAGCTGACGAGGAAATCAAATCACATTCGCAAAGAGCTTTATAGACTGCAATTCCCAATGTTTTAATAGAATTCGCGGGATTGATGTGGACAATTATCTTTTTAATTGATTTATACACCACGAATGCCAAGCCGAGGATTGCTACGAGCGTTAGTAGGGTCAGCGGAGTATCTTTGATATCATTGATGAGCAATCTAAAAAACTGATGCATTAACACCATCTCTACCGAAATGATAATAGTGCTCAAAGCAATATTCAAAAACGTAAACACTGGTACGCGTGCATCCTTTGGAATATCGGTTTCAACATTAACCGCAAAGCTTCCGTCTGCAACCTCAGCATTCCACTTATTTTTCACGACGTCGCGTTTTTCAGATTCCCGAAGCATTTCTTCGTTTATCCGATCGATTCCGTTCTTATCGAACGGCGGTCTGATCAACGTTATGCGTTCTATTCCGCTTTCAATAATACCTGTCGAATAGTTCGGACCCATAAATGAATCAAAACGTCGCTTCAACGTATCGTAATCGTACGAGTGAAGCTCCTTATAATCTTCATTTACATAAGAAGATATTTGCTCTGTGATCTTCTCTTTAAATAAATATTCCGGCTCCACCGTCACAAGGTGCCATATATTGGATGTTTTTTGGGGATCATTTTTATCTATACGAATTGCACGTCCTCGCATCTGATTTGACAATACAAAGCTACCTACAAAGCTTGCTAAAATCAGCGAATTGATGCAGGGAGAATCCCATCCCTCGCCGAGAAGTGATTTTGTTCCGATAAGAATCTGTATTTTACCTAGCTCGAAAAGTTTTCCGACATAATTAACACTGCAATTGGTCGAACCGGCAAATTCAACGGTACAATAGTTGGTATCGGGAATATCCGTTTTTTTGCACCTGATATCGGAAAGATCAACGGTTTTTGGTAGAATAACGAGTGTGCCCGAAAGAACACCTATATTTGCTTCAAGGTTTTCTCGGCGCAGTGTTTCAAAAATACTGACGATATTAACCGAATTAAACTTTTCCGTCGACGCAACCTTTGACAGATTCTCTTTTTTGATATAATCGGTAAGAATAAGCATACGAAGTCGATCTCCCATAGAAGACACCTCGCCACGTGCTATATGCTTAATACTGTCAAGCTTTCCGACGGAGGATACGAGCGTTCTTTTTAACCGCTCATTCAACTCGAACGTTACTCTTCTTTTTTCAAATACGGATTTATCCTTTAGAATAGTTATAATTTTTTCCTTTTGAGCATCAGTGAGCATATCACCGTCAAGCAAAAACTGAACCGCAATCTCGGCATACTTTGTTTTGAAGAAAGGTAATCCTCTTTTAGCGGTAAGCTCTTGAATCAGCTTTTTATCAATTTCAAAACCATAATGCTTAAGTAATGTCAAAAGAGCTATGTACTGCTGTGCATTTGTGAATAGCTGCTCGTAATCCTTTTCCTCATTTAACCTCTGCTGAACAAAAGAAAACAAATCGAGCTTACCAAGAGCATCTAACGCCTGAACAACGTGCTCCTTGTGATTTTGAAAGCTCGCAATCTCTTCCTCGCTCGGGTAGTTGAAGTATACGTAATCCTGGTGCGGACACAAGGTGTTTTGACCGACGAGCTCCGGGACGAAAATCTCCTCGTCAATTTCACCGCAGACAGTCATATATCTGCTCCACTCAGAGCCTTCGGAGTCATACGGCGGTGTAGCGGTCAGCGAAATAATTCTCACATCTCCGTCAAGTGCACAAATGAATTTCTCTAATGCCTTTTGCCATTCATTCTTGAGATGATGTGCCTCGTCAAGACACACCGTTTTTATTCCAAACTGTCGCATTGTGGCGAAAATATCGATATCCGAACAATCAACATCATCATTTTCATCAGCACAAGAGACTTTATCCATAGCAGTATACAATGCCTGATATGTTACAGAATTCAAAGCTTTGACGTTGTGGAGATCGTACGAGAAAAAAGACAAATACTCGTTTTCATCATCAAGAAACAGTTCCTTAAACCTTGCGCCCCATTGTTCACGAATAGCAGTTGTTGGAGAAAAAATAATGCAAGGCGATCCTATTCGACGGATCAGTTCGAGTCCGAGGACGGTTTTTCCGCTACCGGGAGCGGCTACGATGTTAATTTTTCCGTCTTTCAGATATTTATCAGCATTATCAAGAACACGCTGCTGATAATCACGGAAGTTTCCCTTAAAATGCACCTTGTCAAAAAATGTCATTTTTCACCTCACACATATTAATACATAAAGTATAACATATTTTTTCCAAAATTTCAACAATCATCAATAAAATGCGATGCATATCAAGCCCATGGATTAATAAAAAACAACCTAAATTGAACCGCAAGGAACAATTCAGGTTGTTTTTGGTGCGGGCGACAGGACTTGAACCTGCACGGATGCCCACCAGATCCTAAGTCTGGCGCGTCTGCCAATTCCGCCACGCCCGCAAGCGTATTACATTGTATCACAAAAGAAACTGTTTGTCAATATTAAGTTAAGTATTTGTTTTAAGCGGACGGAATTTTCCCGTCCGCTTTGCTGTTTTTTATAGATCACCCCAATCGGGTTGGAGTTGCGCAACACTATCCGTAATTGTCGCGCTTTGGCACAAGTCAATGCTTTGCAAGTTTTGGAAGCATGATAAAGGCGACGACATCCTCGCTCGGTGAGCAGATGAAGGAGCCGAGACCGGCGTCGAAGCGGCGAATTGCGTTTTGCATTAGTTATCCGGATGCAAGACGGCATCTGCAAAAGTAAATATTTCCTTTACGGTTGCCCCTTGCAGGTGACCATGCTGCAGCTCCGGAATCAATACCATTCTTGCGTGCATAGCTGTATTTGCGCATTTTTCGGTAGCATCAACCTTGAAATACGGATCCCCCTCCCAGTTGACAAAAAGCATCGGAGTGCGGCAATTGCGTAGCATCAGAACATTATCCCATAAGTAAGCACACCTCGGATAAGTCTCGTAGAGCGTACCGAAGATTCCCTCCGTACCGGTCATTGCAACGGCTCCGTATACCGGAGCGGCAAAAGCAAAGCGATCATCATAAGCGGCTGCGTTTGTGGCTATTACACCGCCCCAAGAAATACCTGTAAGTCCTATTTTAGCGCTATCGACCTGTTCGAATGACGACAGAAACGAGTTTGCTACAATAGTTCCTGCTATGGCATGATAAAGGAATTGCTCATTTGCAGGCTTTGCGTAATCGCTATAATTCGTGTTACTCGGACCGTGGTGCTTTATGCTTTCGAAGGAATCGCTAGAACCGGACCTTAAACCGGCACTCGCGGCAGGTATCCTACCTTCGGTATCAATAGCAATAGCGGCGTACCCCTTATCGTTCCACATTTTGACCCAATCACAGAAAGCGGTACCACCACCGCCATGAACGAGCACGACACCGGGAACCGGATCATCCTTCGTCGCTCCGGCAGGTATACCAACGAAAGCGAAAACATATGTAGGTGCACCGTTATAGTCTACGCTTTGCAAAAAATACGCCTCAACTCCTTGGTCCTGCCTATCGTATTCGGTTGCTCTTTCATAAACAGGAGTGCTCCAAAGTTGATTTGGAAATCTGATCTCGTCAATACCGGTATAATACTGCCTATCGTAAACTATATTTTCTTTTTTTGGAAAAACATATTGCGGCGCTTTGGTAATTCCGGTGTTATCACATGCAACACACAAATTACAGACTAAAGTCGCAAGCAAGATCGAGATAATTTTTTTATGCATATTGCATCTCCTATATCGATGACATTAAAAGACGTTTTTTGCAAGCTTCGGCAGCTTAATGAGGGCAAAGATATCCTCGCTCGGTGAGCAGACAAATGCGCCTAGGCAGGCGTTGAAGCGGCGGATGTCTGTACGGACGAGGTTCATCTCATACTCCCACTCCTCACCGGTGAAGCCGTGGCCGTAGAAATGCCACTTACGGTCGAATGACATTTTATTCACCTGGTGACCGACACGGCATTCTATGCCGTCGATCTCAACGATCGAGTTGACAGGCAGGACCTCTGCCTCCGGAAGTATCGTTTTGATATCCGCCTCGAGATCGTTGTTACCGGGGACGACGATGAGGCGAGCATTCGACTCGCGCATCGCTCCGGCGATGACCTTGATCTTCGAGATATACTCGTTCTTCGTGCCGGGAATTCTTCCGACCTTTACCTCGTCCGACATATCTCCTGTATGGATGATAACGTCGGGTTTTACCTCCTCGATGAGCTTTTTGAAGTAGGGATAATAGCGCGATTCGGTGTCACCTATATGCAAGACGCGCTTACCCTTTATGGTGTAGAGCTCGGGAGGAAGCTCGATCGGGTCGGGGTATTCTCCGCTCACGCGCTCGTCGAATGAGGGGACGAGACGCTCGGTCGGGATATCGGGAACAAGGCGGTCGGGATCGGCAAAGTATATGGGATTCGTAAGCATAATGCATCTGCCGTCTGCGTTGTACATTTCAACTCTGACGAAGGAGACGCTTCTTCCGCTCTCACAGCGTGAATCAAAGGAAAGCTCCACGTCGCCGCCGTTTTCAACCGTCTGCTCGCGGATGCATCTGCCGTTTTCGATTACGCAAATTTTACAATTCTGCTCTACTTTTTCCGTTTTAAATGAACATTTATGCGTTTTAGTATCATAGAATACTGAACCCATCTGATATCCGTCTGCGGTAAAGGAGATGGAAGATTTCAGATACACGGGGTCACCCATATACACACGGCCTGCCTTCATCGAATCGGTAAAGGTCGCCTCGGAAACGTCGAGCCCCATAGCCTCGGGAGCAGCTATCCAGCTCGCAAAATTGTTTCCCGAGAACCATCCCTTACTGCTGAAGTGGCTGTCGCTGTCACCGTAGCCAGTGATGAATATTCCTGAGAGCGAGAGGAAATCCCAAAGACGAAGATGGTCACCGAGGGTGAAAACACCGCGCCCCTCTACGAAACCAACCTCCATAAGAGTTGCACCGAGGGCGCGGCAGGCTATGAGGTTTGCCGCCTCGAGCTCTACCTCGCGATCTACCTCATCTTTCGTGAGGGTCATTTTCTTGTACTTTTTATTTTCGAAGGGGTGGTTGTAGGCGAAGATGCCGCCGTGCTTTTTGACGTGATCGATCGCTTCCTTCTCGCTGACCTTGTAGTCTCTCGCGTGGTAATCGATGATCGGCACGGAGGTAGAAAAGCAGTTTTTGTGCTGCCCCGCCCCGCTGATCTCGGAGGTTACGAAGGGCTTTACTCCGTAGCGCGCACCGATCTCTTCGGCAAGCGCACGCTGACGCTCTACGACGTCGTTTGCGTAGTAGATATTCTCAAGGGTCATTCTGCGCGCTGTGATACGTGCGGTGCCACCCTCGCGGCACTTCGTAACGAGCATTACGGTATCGAGAGCGTTATCAAGGCCGCCTATCTCGGGGAGCGTGCGGAGGTCGTCGGAGAGACGAAGCGTTACCACGCCGTCAACCGCCTCGGGGAGCGGAAGATACGCCGTGTGCGGTGCTGAGGAGGGCTTATTTCCGACGTAGTAGCAAAGATGCGCGTATTTGTGCTCGGGCGGTCTTTGTGACATACGGATATCTATTGCGGCGTAGGCATCACCGGATACGTCAAGCTCACAATCGAGCGTCAGGGTGACCTCGGAGAGCATCGTCACCGCGTGATTTTTGCCCGAGGAATAAAATTCGATGCCTGTCGTGGAGGTGGTCTCACCGCGGTTTACGAGAGTAAGCTTACCGCCGTCGAGATCGGTCACGGGCTCGCCGACAGGCTTCCAGCCGACCTCTGCACAGCCCTCGTCGCGGTAGACGAGCGTTCCACGGGAGAAATCAAACTCACGCACTCTCAACTCCATAAGTCCTATTCGAGTATCGTGGTCGGTGAAGCGTATATAGTGCATACCCAGAGATGCGGCATTGTGGATATGTGCCTCCATGCTACCGCCCGGCTGATAGCAGGTATGTATATGCATATGCATAGGGTGATAAATACAGCCCATTACGTCTCTCCTTGAGAATTTATAGGTACATTATATAACAACCGAGCGATTTTTGCAAGTTTTTCCTACAATTTTTATAATATATTATTAACAAAATATTTTTTTGAAAAAAGGTATTGACAAGCGAGAAGTTTTATGGTAGAATATATATACCTCTGTCGGAGGGCTTTTTTTGTGCGCTTTTTTGGGACAAGCGCAGCATCTGACATTGAGGGAGGTATTCAACGGGGTTATCCCGAATCTATTAGGAGGTGCCGATAAATGAGAGTCAAAATTACACTCGCCTGCACTGAATGCAAGCAAAGAAATTATGACACTAAGAAAAACAAGAAGAACGATCCGGACAGACTTGAGATGAACAAGTATTGCCGTTTCTGCCGCAAACACACTTTGCACAAAGAAACCAAATAATTGTCGGAGGATTTAGTAATGGCTGAAGATAAAAAGAACGTTGCTGTTGAGGGCGCTGATGCTCCCAAGGCAGAAAAAAAGGTGAAAACCAAGAACGCCGATGCCAAGCCTAACTTCTTCGTTAGAGCATGGAACAAGATTTCCAAGCTTTCCAAGGACACTTGGGGTGAACTCAAGAAGGTCGTTTGGACCCCCAAAACGGAGGTTATCAAGAGCTGGAAGCTTGTTATAGCTACCGTAGTACTTGTGGCAGTTGTTATCGCGGTAATCGATTTAACTTCTTCTTTCATCATTAACTCGATTGCAGGTCTCATCGGCTAAGAGGCGTTACGATGAGTAATATTAACGAGAAAAACCAGGGTCCCAGATGGTACGTTGCTCACACATATACGGGCTATGAAAACAAGGTAAAGGATAGCATCGAAAAGATCGTCGATAACCGTGGACTCGGACATCTTATCTATGACGTTAAGGTTCCGATCGAGACGACGGTCGAGATCACCGATAAAGGTGAGGAGAAGATCGTAGAAACGAAGCTTTTCCCGAGCTATGTCTTTGTAAAAATGACGATGACTGATGAGAGCTGGCACGTTGTCAGAAACATCACAGGCGTCACGGGCTTTGTAGGCCCCGGATCTGAGCCTACTCCCCTCACCGACAAGGAGATCGAGATGTTCAACGTCGAGGTCAGCACCGAAGAATTCAAATTCAAGCTCGGTGACAGGGTCGAGGTCGTCTCCGGTATCTTCGAGGGATACTCGGGCGTACTTCAGGAAATCAGCGAGGACAAGAAGCAACTCGTTATTCTTGCTTCGACTGAGAGACGTGACATTCCCATTATGGTTGAGACCAAGGATGTCCGTATTGCGGAATAATTTATTATTCCCTTTTCGCTTCGCCATGAAGCATACGTGGGAGGGAGAAAAATTTTGAATTCTCCCGATTAAACTACCACATTTGGAGGTGTAAACATTATGGCAAAGAAAATTTCCGGTTACATTAAATTACAGCTTCCTGCCGGCAAGGCTACTCCCCAGCCCCCTGTAGGTCCCGCACTCGGTCAGTACGGTGTTTCTATCCCTAACTTCACCAAGGAGTTCAACGAGAGAACCAAGAATGATATCGGTCTTATCATCCCCGTTATCATCACCGTTTACGCAGACCGTTCCTTCACTTTCATCACTAAGACTCCCCCCGCAGCAGTTCTTATCAAGAAGGCTTGCGGCATCGAGACTGCTTCCGCAGTTCCTAACAAGACTAAGGTAGCTACTCTCACCAAGGAGCAGGTTCGCAAGATCGCAGAGACCAAGATGCCCGACCTCAACGCCGCTTCTGTTGAAGCCGCTATGAGCATGGTGGCAGGTACCGCTCGCAGCATGGGCGTTACCGTAGAAGAGTGATAGGAGGACGATACAATGGCTAAATTCGGTAAAAAGTATACAGCAAGCGCAGAGCTTATCGACAAGGCTAAGCTCTACGACCTTAGCGAGGCAGTTGACCTCGTTTGCAAGACTGCAAAGGCAAAGTTCGATGAGACCGTAGAGGTTCACATCAGACTCGGCGTTGACTCCCGTCACGCTGACCAGCAGGTTCGTGGCGCTATCGTTCTTCCCAACGGTACCGGTAAGACTGTCAGAACTCTTGTTTTCGCTCGCGGTGACAAGGCAGATGCTGCTCGTGCAGCAGGTGCTGATTTCGTTGGCGCTGAGGATATGGTACAGAAGATCACTACCGAGAACTGGTTTGATTTCGACGTAGTTATCGCTTCTCCCGACATGATGGGCGTTATCGGCCGTCTTGGTAAGGTGCTCGGTCCTAAGGGACTTATGCCCAACCCCAAGGCAGGTACCGTTACTCCCGACGTTGCTAAGGCTGTTCAGGAGGCTAAGGCAGGTAAGATCGAGTACCGTCTCGACAAGACCAACATCATCCACTGCCCCATTGGTAAGGCTTCCTTCGGAGTTGAGAAGCTCACCGAGAACTTCAACACTCTCGTTGGTGCAGTTATCAAGGCAAAGCCCGCTGCTGCTAAGGGTCAGTACATCAAGAGCTGCGTTGTAGCTACTACCATGGGCCCCGGCATCAAGGTAAACTACGCTAAGCTTGGTTAATTGACGATACGCTTAAAAATAAAAAAGGATTTGTGTTCAACAAATCCTTTTTTTATTTTATTTTATTTCACTTCTCTACTCTCTTTTTTCTCAAGATATTAGCGTTCATCAACACGTATACACCAACCAAGGTGACAACTGACAATGCGAGTATCAGATACATCATCGGCTGATCGATTCTGATATCAAAGAAGTACAGATTGCAATCGAGTACGTCGCGCAGCGAGTCCATCGCATCGGCCGGAATTTCCTCTGCCATCTTGTCGAGCGCACCACGCATCGCATGGTTGCGTACGAGGGATGTGCCGTAGGTTCCGGGCAGGAAGGATATGACTGTCTGCAGTCCCTCACCAAAAGAGGAAATGGGCATATACGCACCGCAGATGAAGCCGTAACCCGAGCTGACAATAGTGCCAACGGCGGATATCTGCCCCTGTGATGTGAGGAAGAAATTGATTATCGATGAGAGTGCCGTACCGAATAAAACCAGAAGCACTACGTCGAGGAGAAGAAGCAACACGTCGCTGACCGATATATACCAGGCAACAGCTGCAATATAGACAAGGCATATGCACATTGCCGCAAGGCAGACTGTGAGTGTCGAAACAACGGAAGCAATATAGTAGCTGAATGCAAGCGTAGACCGCCTAACAGGCGAGACGGTGAGGTCGCGTAGCGTACCCGTTACCTTATCGTTAACCATCAAGAAATTCGAACAGAAGGCAACCGTTACGCAGGATACCGCGAGTATCGATGAAACTAGCTGACCTCCAACAAGAGCATCAATTAATTTCTCGTTTATGGATATATTTTGCGGCAGACCGGCAACAAATGAGTCGCGATAGACGTCGGCGAGAAATGTCGCGTAGAGTACGAGAAGTATCGCCGGCGTGATAAGTGCGGTAAAGAACATTCCCTTGTCGCGGAAAAAGAGCTTGACATTTCGTCGCGTTAATACCGTGAGTGAAGTGTCTTTCATTACTCGTCACCTCCCGTGAGTTTTTTACCGGTAACGGCGAGAAATACGTCGTCCATCTTACCCTTTGTAATCTCGTAATCGACAAAAAGGTTGGGATGTGAGAGTATCAGCTCTGTCGCATCACGCGTTGAGCCGACCGAGAGTCTAATGCCGTCGGGTACCGTCTCGCAATCTATGCCGAGCGAGATCACGTCGGATGAAGATACGCCGTAGAGTGTAATATGATCAGCGGAATACTTATTTTTCAACTCAAGAGGCGTGCCCTCTGCGGCTATTTCGCCGCCGTCGATGATAACGACGTAGTCCGCCTCAGCAGCCTCCTCCATGTAGTGAGTCGTGAGAAATACGGTCATATGCTCATCGCGGCGTAAGCCGTCGATTACGCTCCATATCATTTTGCGCGTCTGAGGATCGAGACCCGTCGTAGGCTCATCCAGTATAAGTATCTCAGGCTTGTGAATAAGGGCGCGAGCGATATCTATCCTACGGCGCTGACCGCCCGAGAGTTTTCCAAGCGGCCGCCTCATAATATCCGAGAGATCAAGCATTTTCGAGAGCTCCGCGAGGCGACAATCGCATTCCGCGCCAAAAATTCCGTAGAGTGCGGCGCGGCTCACAAGATTATCGCGTACCGAAAGAGCCAAATCGAGGACTGATGACTGAAATACAACACCGATGCGTCGCTTCACCTCACCACCATCGCGATCTGCATTCAAGCCGCATATGCTGACATTTCCGCCGTCGCGCTCCAGCTGTCCGGAAATTATATTTATAGTAGTGGACTTACCTGCTCCATTGACACCGAGAAAGGCAAAAAGCTCGCCCTCGCGCACCGAGAAGGAAATATCCTTCACCGCTCTTACGTCACCATAGCTTTTAGTAAGGCCATTGATCTCAATTACGTTTTTTGTATTCATATTTGCGTCCATTTCTTTCTACTGATAGGTCGTTTGTATTCGGTTTCAGTGAGCAAATTTGCTATATCCTTTGCGAAGCAAACGAGGGTTTGAAGACGAGTTTTCAAACCCGATGCCTCCAAATATATTTTACAACAGTCAAAGGATTTTTTCAAGTAAAAAAGTTTCTTCGGTGCATTTTTTTTGCTATTCGGCGTTTTTATATCCGATTTCTCTTGACATTCCAAGCATTAAAATATATAATGAAGTTGTCTGAAATATTGCACAAGTGAGGCTTCAATTATGAATATAAGAATAGTACGAGAAACCGAAACGCTCCGATATGCGGCAGAGGAGCTCGCGCGATATATCTCCATGATGGATGATAATATCACCGCCGAGATAACCGTAGGTGAAGCGTGCGATGAGGCGCTGAATCTCGCTCTGCTCTCAGATCTCGGTCTCGATGCGTCAGACGTATTCGACGATATGATCGATGACGTGATAGACGCATCCGTCGACTCTCTCGTTGGTTATATTGCCGGCAGCAACGAGCGGAGCGTGCTCATGGGAGTATATAACTACCTAAAGAGCGCAGGCTGCAGTTGGGTGCGTCCGGGTCCTCTCGGCGAATATATCCCGAAGGCAGATATAGAACATCACTCATATAAGTTCAGAAAGAAAGCGGACTACCCCTTCCGCGGTCAGTGCATCGAGGGCTCGGTAGGCTACGAGCATCTCCGGGATACGGTATATTGGCTCCCGAAGATCAATATGAACCTCTTTATGATAGAACAGATAGTTCCCTACAATTATATGAATCGCTGGTATAGGCACACGGCGAACACGAGAATGCCGCACGATGATATTCCCTACGAGATGTACTGTAAGTACTGTGAGATGCTCGAACGAGATATCAAAAAATGCAGTCTTCAGCTCCATGCGATGGGACACGGTGCACTCAACGAGCCATTTGGCATACGACACATGATCTCGGGTCAGCACTACGACGTACCCGAGGACGTAAAGCGCGCCTTTGCACTTGTTGGCGGCAAACGCGAGCTCTTTCTCAGCTCTCCCTTCTTCACACAGCTATGTATGTCTCAAGAATGGGTGCAGAACAAAATTGTAGATTGGCTGGCAGATTATCTCTCAAAAAAGCCGCATATAGATTTTCTTCACTTCTGGCTCGCAGATGCGGCTAACAACCACTGTGAGTGTGAAGAGTGCGTAAAGCACCACCCATCCGACCTCTACGTGCAGATGCTCAACAAGCTCGATGCCAAGTTAACCTCTATCGGCAACCACACGAAGATCGTATTTATAATCTACGTAGATACGCTCTGGCCACCGCTCGTAGAAAAGCTCAACAACCCCTCCCGCTTCATTATGACAGCGGCGTGCGGTACCGGAAAAGGTTATTCGGCAAAGCGCCGCGAGGGAGGTATACCAAAGTGGGAGAGGAACAACTTCAATATTCCCGGTGGTGCAGGACTCGATATGTCGCTCAATTTCATCGATGCATGGAAACCAATATTCGACGGTCCTAAGTTCATCTATGAGTACTATCTCTATACCTCGCACTTTGCAGATCCCGGCTATATGGCGTTTTCAAGACAGATAGCATCCGATATGCGTTCTCTCGAGGTTACAGGATTTGCAGGAGTTATGAGTGATCAGACACAGCGCGCCTACTTCCCGACCGCTCTGCCGGACACAATAATAGGAGAGTTTCTTTTCGATACGTCGATAGATCCGGAGAGCTTTATAGATAGCTATTTGAAATCGACTTACGGTGAGTCCTATAAGGATGCAAAGGAATATCTTGAGCAGATATCGCTTCGCTTTGACCTCAATGCACTCAGCCAGATCACCGATATAACCGCACAGGATACCGGCAGTGAGGATAAGAATTCAAAGAAGGCAGGCATCATAGGAAACGAGCCCATAGGCAAAATTATTGCAGAGGTACCAACAGTAGTTGATAAATATCGTGATATTATCGAGAAAAACTTAGGCAGTTCGGATAAATGTCACGCCGAATCTTGGCGTATGCTCACCTATCACGGCGAATACTGTAAGAGACTGTCCGCAATATACGTGGCACTTTCAAAAAACGATGTGGCTACAGCCAGAACGCTTCTTGACGAGATGATGGACTATCTCTCGGAGATCGAGCCAGAGATCGAGCCTTACTTTGACCTTGTTCTCTTCAAGCAAAGAACATCGCAGTTGATCGCAGGAAAATAAATTTAACAAAAACAATTTCACCCCAACTATCGATAAAAAGAAAAAACGGACTGACTCAAGCGAGACAGTCCGTTTTTTCTATCAGCGGTCAATTATTTTACAACTATATTGATGATCTTGCCGGGGACGACGATTTCCTTAACGACCGTCTTGCCGTCAGTTGCCTGTGCAACCTTTTCATCAGCACGTACGATAGCGAGGATATCGTCCTTCGAGGCATCCTTTGCCACGGTGATAACCGAGCGGACCTTGCCGTTTACCTGGACGGGCATCTCAATCACGTCATCACCGCACTTGGACTCATCGTGCTCAGGCCACTTAGCGAGAGATACAAGTCCCTGTCCGCCGAGAAGCTCGTACGCCTCCTCTGCAACGTGAGGCGCGAAGGGCGAGAGCACCTTAGCAAGAGTTCTGAGCTCCGCCTTCGTGATCTTACCTACCTCGTAGACGGTGTTGACGGTTGCCATCATAGCGGCAATCGCGGTGTTGAACTTCATAGCGTCAATATCCGCAGTAACCTTCTTAATCATCTTGTTGATAGGCTTTTCAAGCTCGGGAGTGGTTCCCTCACCCTCTGCGATATCAACGAGGTTATAGAATCTCTCAAGGAATCTCTTACAGCCCTTGATGGACTGGGGGTTCCAAGGAGCTGCCTGTTCGAAATCACCGATGAACATCTCATAAAGACGCATGGTATCTGCACCGTAATCTCTGATGATATCGTCGGGATTGACAACGTTTCCACGGGACTTAGACATCTTCTCGCCGTTCTCACCAAGGATCATGCCGTGGCTCGTACGCTTAGCATAAGGCTCCTCACAGTATAGAGAGTCGATATCGTAGAGGAACTTCGACCAGAATCTCGAATAAAGAAGATGGAGAGTAGTGTGCTCCATACCGCCGTTATACCAATCAACGGGCATCCAATAGCGGAGTGCCTCCTTCGATGCGAGCTCTTTATCGTTGTGGGGATCGCAATATCTGAGGAAGTACCAGGACGAGCCTGCCCACTGGGGCATAGTGTCGGTCTCGCGCTGTGCTTTACCTCCGCACTTAGGACAAGAGCAGTTAACCCAATCGGTCATAAGCGAGAGAGGCGATTCACCGTTCTCGGTGGGCTCGTATGAGTCAACCTCAGGGAGAGTGAGCGGAAGCTGATCCTCGGGGATCGCTACCCATCCGCACTTCTCACAGTTAACGAGAGGAATTGGCTCGCCCCAATATCTCTGACGTGAGAATACCCAGTCACGAAGCTTGAAATTGGTGCGTGCGGTGCCGATGCCCTCGCTTTCGAGGAACTCGATCATCTTAGCCTTTGCATCTTCGACCTCAAGACCGTCAAGGAAGCCGGAGTTACAAAGCACGCCGGTCGCAACATCGGTATATGCTGCCTCCTCTACGTTACCTCCTGCTACTACCTCGATGATAGGAAGATCAAATTTCTTCGCGAACTCCCAGTCACGGGTATCGTGCGCGGGAACCGCCATAATAGCGCCGGTTCCGTAGCCGGCAAGAACATAGTCGGAGATGAAGATGGGTATCTCCTTACCGGTCGCGGGGTTGATAGCGGATACACCGTCAAGTCTTACGCCGGTCTTCTCCTTAACGAGCTCGGTACGCTCGAAGTCGGATTTTCTCGCCGCCTGCGCCTTATATTCCTCGACCTCGTCGTAGTTTTTAAGTATTCCGCGCCACTTCTCTACGCATTCATGCTCGGGAGCGATTACCATATAGGTTGCGCCGAAGAGGGTGTCGCATCTTGTCGTATATACGCGGAGCTTGTCACCTGTGGTAGTGGTGAAATCTATCTCGGCGCCCTGCGACTTACCGATCCAATTGATCTGCTGAGTCTTTACTCGCTCAATAAAATCGAGGCCCTCGAGACCCGAGATAAGTCTGTCTGCGTACTCGGTGATCTTGAGCATCCACTGGCTCTTCACCTTTCTGATAACAGGAGATGCACATCTCTCGCAAACGCCGTTAACTACCTCCTCATTAGCAAGTACGACCTTGCAGGAGGTACAGAAGTTAACAGCCATCTCCTTTTTATAAGCGAGTCCTTGCTTGAAGAGCTGAATGAAGATCCACTGTGTCCACTTATAATAGTCAGGATCGGTGGTGTTGATCTCGCGCGACCAATCAAAGGAGAGACCGAGTGCCTTAAGCTGTGATTTGAAGCGAGCTACGTTTCTCTCGGTGACGATCTTCGGATGGATCTTATTTTTTATTGCAAAGTTCTCGGTAGGAAGTCCAAACGCATCCCAGCCCATCGGGAAAAGCACGTTATAGCCCTGCATTCTCTTTTTTCTCGAAACGATATCGAGAGCGGTATAGGGACGGGGGTGACCTACGTGCAGACCCTGACCCGAGGGATAGGGAAACTCAACGAGCGAGTAATACTTGGGGAGAGTGAAGTCCTGCTTTGCCGCAAATGCATCAGCCTCATCCCACCTCTGCTGCCATTTTGCCTCAATTCTAGAATAATCGTACTGCATACCGTTTAATCCTTTGCCTTATTAAGTTCGAATTTTTTATCTACCTCGGCGACGAGATCGGAGATATCGACCTCGCACTCCGCAGGCAGATGTCTGTCAAAATTGTAGAATTCGCGCGAGGGCTTGTCAAAGATGTTGACTATCACATCACCGAAATCAACAAGTATCCAGGCGTTGCCAGATCTGCCCTCGATACGCAGCGGCGTTCTGCCGCGCTCAGAGAGAAGCTCGTCCACGTCGCCTGAGAGCGAGGAGACCTGCGTCGAGGATCTGCCCGTTGCGTTGACGTAGAAATCGGTCACACTCGTCTTATCGATCACGTTGAACATACGGACGTCGAGTGCCTTTTTCTCGAGTAGTATCTTTACCGCCTCTGCCGCAAGGGTCGCGGCGGAAGCATTTTTAAGTTCTTCGTTTTTTACGTTTTCCATTATTTCTCCTTTATGCGTGCGAGGAGCGAATCTCTCGCAGAAGCCGTGCTGCTGTGCAAATGATATCCGCGGTCCAGAACGAATTTTACGGTGAAGTCAAGACAATCGAGCGTAGCACGGTGAAGCGCAAGTATCGCCTCGTCACGTTTTTGTGCTGACCGAAGCTCGCTAAAAAGCCTCTCGCCTAGCTCGCGGCACGCGGCATACGTACGACCGTCCTCGACAAAATCGGAGATAAATATTATCTCGTCAAAGAGCGACAGATCACGGCAGGCGAGCGTATGGTTGCGCACAGCGCTCAACACGTCCGCTGACGCATATTGCGAAAAATCGCGCTCTATGACGTAAGGAGCCGTGAATGAATGATACGCCGCCTCGGTCATATGGTCGTCATCCGTGAGACCGGATAGATGCTCATACATTATATTTTTATGTTCTGCCACGGAATATTCCTTGGTTATATCGTGTAGAAGTGCCGCGACGCGAAGCTCGTCTATCCTCTCGGGCAGACATATCTCACCGATACTGACTGCCGCGCGCTCTACCCCTAGAGTGTGGCGGTAGCGCCGCTCTGAGAGGATCTTACCGACTCTTTTTCGGAGCGCATCAAGCTCCGACTGCGTAATAATCGGAATCATGGGAGCTCTATGCGCTTCTTTTTGGTCGACTCTCTGTACAGAACGAACTTAGTTCCGATACAGGATACGACGTCACAACCGACCGCATCAGCGATTTCATTTGCCGCTTCCTTTGCGGTGTAACCGCTATTATCAAGTACGCGCGCCTTGATAAGCTCGCGTGCTTCCAGTGCGTTTCCTATCTGCAGGCATAGCTCCTCGGTAATACCTCCCTTACCTATCTGGAAGATGGTATCGAGATCGTGCGAGAGTCCGCGCAGATACGCTCTTGTCTTACTTGTCAGCATATATACCTCTTACTTATTATCCTCGAAGAGTGCCGAAGCAAACTCCTTCGAATCAAATGGCTTCATATCGTCGATCTTCTCTCCGACACCGATAAATTTAACAGGGATATCGAGCTCCTTTTTGATAGAGATGATTACTCCACCCTTTGCGGTGCCGTCTAGCTTTGTCAGGACGAGACCCGTGATCTTCGAGGCACCCTTGAATTCCTTCGCCTGAATTACGGCGTTCTGTCCCGTGGTTGCGTCGAGAACGAGAAGCGTCTCCTTAGCTGCATCGGGAAGTTCACGGCCGATAACTCTGTCGATCTTCGCTAGCTCGTCCATAAGATTTTTCTTATTATGGAGTCTGCCGGCTGTATCGATTATGAGTACGTCGGCGCCTCTGCTCTTCACAGCACCTATCGCGTCGTATACAACTGATGCGGGATCGGCACCCGCCGCCTGCTTGATAATATCAACGCCGGCGCGGTCACACCATACGGTTAGCTGCTCTGCAGCTGCGGCACGGAATGTATCAGCCGCCGCAACGACTACCTTCTTGCGCTGGGATTTAAGTTCTGCCGCGATTTTTCCTATAGAAGTGGTCTTTCCCACACCGTTAACACCGATTACAAGAATGACCGCGGGTTTGGTGGAGAGATTTAGCGGCTCGTGCTCGCCGATCATACGGCGCAGGATATCAAAGAGCTCGTGCTTCACCTCCTCGGGCTCCTTGATACGGTTTTCCTTCACCGTATCGCGAAGCTCGTCGAGGATCTCCATAGTAGTATTAACGCCTATATCGGCGGAGATAAGAAGCTCCTCGAGCTCCTCGAAGAGCTCCTCATCTACCTTTGTAAATCTTTTTATCAGGCTGTCGATCTTACCTACGATCGCATCCTTGGTTTTAAATAAGCCTTGCTTGAGCTTGTCAAAGAACCCCATCGAGTAACTCCTTCTGTTTTCCTTCTATCTCATCAACGTTGAGCTCTATTGCCTGCGAGATACCGCGCTGTGGCATCGTTACGCCGTAGAGCTTATCACCGACCTCCATCGTACCGCGACGGTGTGTGATGAGAATAAACTGTGTTCCGTCATCAAACTTTCTTATGTATTCCGCAAATCTGAATACGTTGACCTCATCAAGCGCCGCTTCTATCTCGTCGAGGATACAGAAGGGCGTGGGATTTACCTTGAGGATAGCAAAGAGAAGTGCTATCGCAACAAAGGACTGCTCACCGCCCGAAAGCAGTGACATGCTCTTGATGATCTTGCCGGGAGGCGCCGCCTTGATCTCGATACCGGAGGTAAGAACGTCCTCGGGATCGGTCATCGAAAGCTCTGCACTACCGCCGCCGAACAGATCCTTGAAGGTCCTGCCAAAGTTGCGGTTGATAGCCTCGAAGGCGGTGACGAAGCTCGAGCGCATCTCGTCCTCGAGTCTCGCTATGATATTGATCAGCTCGTCGTAGGAGCTGGTAAGGTCGACGTACTGCGTGTTGAGGGCGTCGTACTGCGTCTTCACCTCTGCGTACTCGTCGATAGCGCCGGGGTTGTAGTTACCGATCGCACGGAGCTTCGCACGGCAGGACGCCTGCGTTGCGGCGACCTCGTCACGATTCTCTGCCGTAACGGGAGGATACTGAAGAGCCACGGCGTCCTCGTAGGTTATCTCATAGTCGTCCCAAAGCTGTGAGCCGAGCTTGTCCTGTCTCTCCTCGAGCTGAAGAAGACGGTTCTCATTCTTAACGACGTTCTCGTATGTCACCTGTCGGCTCGCAGTCTTCTCCTTGACCTTGACGCGAATATTCGCGAGCTCTCTCTCGAATTCGTCGTTGCCGCTCTCGACCTCTGTACGCTTCTGCCTGAGATTTTCTATCTCTTTTTCGAGTTTCTCATACTCGATAGCATTCTCGGACTTTTTAGAGCCTATACCGTCGCGCTTAGCCACGAGTTCGTTTATGCGATCGTTTTGTCCCTGACGCTCTATCTTCAGGTCCTCTATTCTCGCTCCTATAGTTGCGAGCATCTGATCGACGTTTTCAACGTCCTTCTCGGACCCTGCGATCTTGATGGAGATCTCGTTTGCCTTCTGAATGAACTCATCGCGGCGCTCGTCAAGAACTCCCATCTCCTCGCTTCGTTTCGCGCGATATGCCTTGAGAGCCTCTATGCGCTCGAGATTTGCCGCATAATCAGCATTTAGAGTTATGAGTTCCTCGTCGGCACGCGACTGCTGACCTATCAGGTTTTCGTAGTCGGATTTCAGCTTTTCGAGAATATCGTTGTTTGCGTTGTATTTTGCGGTCGCGTTATCGAGCGCCGCAAACTGTGAACGAGAGAGTGTAAGTAGTAATTCCTTTTCCTGCTCCGCGTCCTTGTTTGCAGTCTTTGCCGCGTTAAGCTCATCGTTTATCTCAGCGATAGCCTTAACGGTCTTCGCGATCTCACGGTCAAGCTTCTCTGCCTTCTCCTTGAGCTCTGCGATAGTGGTAAGCCTCGAGAGAATACCGCTGTCGCGCTTTGCGCTACCGCCCGTGAAGGAACCGCCGGCATTGATGACCTGACCGTCAAGGGTAACTATCTTAACCTTATAACGCAACTTTTTTGCCGCGGCTGTGGCGTTCTCCATATCGTCGAAAACAACGGTACGCAGGAGGAGCCACTCTATAATAGATCTGTATTCCTTGTTCGACTCGACGAGCGTGTCGGCACGTCCTACAAAGCCCTTCATGCCCTTGGCAGATCTGATCTCGTCGGTCTCGGTCGAGGGCTTGATCGCGCTGATGGGATAGAAGGTCGCTCTGCCGGCGTTTGCGCGCTTGAGGGCGTAGATCGCCGCCTTTGCGGTATCCTCATCCTCCACGACGATGTTCTGTATGTTGGGGCCGAGTGCCGTCTCGATAGCGGTGATATAGGACTTATCTACCGTGATGAGCGCGGAGAGCGGTCCGTGGATCTTGCCGGCACCGCTGATATTGCCCGCCGAATACTCCTTCATAACAAACTTGATACTCTCGGCATAACCCTCGAAGTGCTCGTTCATTCGCTGAAGCGCGTCGGCGCGCTGTGCGTAGGTATCTCTGTCTACACGATAGCCGTTGAGTGTCTCTATGATCTGGGTGCGCTCCTCGGAAAGAGAGTCGATCTTCTCGGAGGTCTCGGCGAGGATCGCATCCTTCTTTGCGATGCGCTCCTTGAAGCCTGCGGCATTCTGCTCGCACTTCTCCGCTTCCTCCTTCAGCGTCTCGCCCTCTTTCTCGTATTTCGCTATCTCCTGCTCGATATCCTGCGATTTCGAGCCGTCTGTCGTCTTGGAGTTATTTAATATATTTATACGTATGTTGAGGTTCGATGCGGAATTCTCCTCCACCGTAAGCTCGTCAAGCGCCTCGTCCAGCTCGTGTTTTGCCTTCGATATCTCGCCTGCAAGCCTCTGCTCCTCTGCGAGATACTCCAGCTTGGTATCGAGATACTCCTTGAGAGTCTTCTCGAAGCCAGCCTTACGTGCCTCGTACTCAGCTACGGTCTTATCAAGCGACGCTCGGCTGTCGTCGATCTCGCCTATTCTCACGCGACACTGCTCAATGAGCTCCGCGGAATGAGCGAAGTCCGACTCAGCAACACGCAGAGCGTTATCAAGCTGATGAAGACGGTCGGTGGTGGTACGGATCTCCTCGAGCAACTGCTCGGAGAGAAGCTTGTTTGACTGTGCCTTATTATACAGATTTTCGTTCTGAACGTCGAGGTCGGAGAGGAGCTGATCGATAATGTCAAGCTCATGACGTGACAACTTCAGCTTATTATCAGCTTCGGTGATATCCTCGCGTATCTTCTTGGTATCGAAGAGCCAGAGAGAAACGTCGGCACGCTTCTTCTCCTCGTATATTGCGAGACCGCGACGAGCCTTCTCGGCTTCTTTTTCAAGAGGACCGACACGATCCTCAAGCACCGAAAGAATATCTTTGACACGGTCAAGATTTTCCTGCGTCTGCTTTAGCTTACGCTCGGACTCCTCTTTTCTGTGTCTGTACTTCGAGATTCCTGCCGCCTCCTCGAAGATATGACGGCGCTCCTCGCTTTTTTTCGAAACGATCTCGGCAATCTTACCCTGTCCGATAATAGAGTATCCCTCGCGTCCGACACCGGTATTCATAAACAACTCGTAGATATCGCGCAGACGCTTCGGCTGACGGTTGATGAGGTATTCACTCTCGCCCGTTCTGAAATAGCGGCGCGTTACCACGACCTCATCAAACTCGGAATCGAGTCGGTTCTCGGGATCGGTATTATCAAATGTTACAGACACCTCAGCAAAGCCCATCGGGCGTCGGTCATCTGTACCTCCAAAGATAACGTCCTCCATCTTTGTTCCTCGGATATTACGGCTGGAGAGCTCGCCGAGAACCCAACGCATCGCGTCGGAGATATTCGATTTTCCACTTCCGTTAGGTCCGACGATGACGGTAGCTCCTCGCTCAAAGGTGAGGACCGTTCTGTTCGGGAAGGATTTGAAGCCGTGTAGCTCCAGTGATTTTAAATACATTTGTTATCTCCCACCTCCGCCGTGATCCTCACCTCGTAGGGTGCGAGCGAGGCGTCCTCAAGGAACGCGACCCGACCTACGCCATAGAGGTTCTCGAGACGGAGCTTGTTAATTTTCTTCTGTCCGACAGCCTTGGAAACCGATCCGCGGCTGACAAAAATTTTAAGTCTATTATCTTTATCGGGTTTAACGTTCTCGATCTGCCCGAGTATCTTATCTAAGTAATAACGATTAATGACCATCTCGCCGATGGCAGGGTGATTAGGTCCCGAGTGGTAGGTCGCCTCCGAAAGCAGATTATCCGACGCACAGAGACCGATCCGTATAACCTCAATATTGTTTTCCAAAAACAGAGCAAAAACCGAGGCAGAACGTTCAACCGCTTCCGAAAGCGATAGTGGCACATATATGCCGTGCTCCGCCATTGAGCATAGCTCGGTGTCGCGGAAGACGACGGTCGGATATATCCTCGCGCCGCGTGCACCGGACTCTATGATAAAACGGGCGGTCGCGAGCTCCGAGTCGGGAGTCGAGCCCGGCAATCCTATCATCATCTGACCGACGAGCTCAAGTCCGGCATCGGTTATGAGTCCTGCCGCACGCTCCTCATCACGAAAGGTATGTCCGCGCTTTGTGCGCTCGAGTACGGCATCGGATGAGCTCTGCAGTCCCAGCTCTACCGTCCTGACGCCGTATCGCTTTAATATATCTATTATCTCGCCGTCAATATAATCGGGGCGTGTCGAGCATCTTACGGAAGATACTCTACCGGACCTCACGTAGGAGTGAGCGGTCTCAAGAAGCTCGATCATAAGGGAACGGTCGATTCCGGTAAATGAGCCACCAAAGAACGCTATCTCGCATTCGTCGGTCGGGTCGACTGTGGATAGTGCCTGCTCGATCATAGGTATGACACTCGCGGGATCGAACTCCTCGACTCCGGATATCGTCCGTTGATTGCAGAATACGCACTGATTGGGACAGCCGAGATGCGGAATGAAGATCGGTATGTTGACGTGTCTTTGCATATTCGGTTACACCACGACGCCAAAAAGACGTAGCGCCATTTTCGCTGCCTGCATCTCCGCGTTCTTCTTAGTAGAGGCGGTGCCCCTGCCGACCTCGTTATTGTTTACGTACGCCGCGACTGTGAAGGTACGGTCGTGATGTGGACCGCTCTCCTCTATCACGCGGTATTCAAGCAGTGCCGTACCGTCCTGCTCGGTGAGTTGCTGCAGCTGTGTTTTATAATCGGTCTTCTGCGAGGTAGCAAAGGACTCGATCTTACCCTCGAAGAGCCGGAGCACGGCATCGCGATAGGCTCTGTCGCCGCGCAGTGTCGAGTCGAGGTACATAGCGGCAATGACCGCCTCCATAGCATCGGCGAGCACCTTTGGTCTCCGTCTGCAATTCGTACCCTCCTCACCGTTGCCGACGTTGAGGTAGAGACCGAGCTCAAGGTTATCGGCTATCTCCGCGAGTGTCTTTTCGCAGACGAGCTGCTGTCTCATTCTGGTGAGCGCGCCCTCACGGTACTTTTTAAAGCTGTCGTAGAGGCGCTCGGATATCACGAGCTCAAGGACGGCGTCGCCGAGAAACTCGAGTCTCTCGTTTGACACTGCGGTGATGCCACGCGTCCTCTGCTCGTTGGTATATGAGGAGTGTGTCAGCGCATTTTCAAGATAGGTGATATCGGCAAACCTGTAGCCAAGCTTCGACTGAAGCTCGATTATTTCCTTACCTATCGCCATACGTACACTCCTTCCATACAATTTATTTTATCATATCTCCATCGTGCCGTACATTCTCTCGGCATCTGCAATAAGCTTTTTCTCGTCATAGTCCTCAGCGAAGATGGCGATATCCTTATTGATACCGGTCTCGACGAAGAATATAGCCTGTCTTACGGCGTTCTTTATTGCCTTCGCATCAGAGGAGCCGTGTGCCTTGATAACGGGCTTCGAGATACCGAGGATAGGTGCTCCTCCGTGCTCGGAGGCGTCGAAGCGGTGCTTCATATCCTTGATCTTCTCCTTCATCGTGAGAGTGGATACCTTAGTTACAAGGTTTGTTGTAAGAACGTCCTTGAGAGTTCCCATAAGGAATTTACCCATGCCCTCGATGCACTTGAGGAATATGTTGCCTGTAAATCCGTCGGTCACGAGTACGTCGCATACACCGAATGGTACCTCCTTCGCCTCAACGTTGCCGACGAAGTTGAGTCCCGACTCGCTGAGGAGCTGATACGACTCGGTCTGCAGGGCGTTGCCCTTGTTGTACTCGGTGCCGTTATTGAGCTGACCTACCTTTGGACGGTCGATGCCGTATATCTTCTCCATGTACTTCGTTCCCATAAATGCGAACTGAGATATATTGTCGGAGGTGACGTTAAGATTAGCGCCCGAGTCCATAAGCAGGACGGGAGTCGAGAGCGGGAGTATCGATGCGATGGCCGCGCGGTTGATACCGGGGATACGTCTGACGATAATGGTTGCACCCGTAATAAGTGCGCCGGTGTTGCCCGCGCTTACGAATGCATCTACCTCTCCGTGTGCAAGAGTCTTGAAGCCGACGCTCATTGAGGAGTTGCGCTTGTCGCGGACTACCGAGAGAGGGCTGTCCTCCATCGTTATAACGCCCTCTGCGTGAATGATCTTGATGCCCGAGATATTGATCTCGTTCTTGACCGCCACGTCGGATATTATATTCTCATCACCGACAAGCAGAAGCTCGTGCTCGGTGAACTGCTCTGCGGCAAGTGCCACACCCTTAAGTATTTCAAGAGGGGCGTTATCGCCGCTCATTGCATCAATTAGTATTTTCATTGTTGGATTCTCCAAACATTTTAAAATGGGAGTCTATTATTTCGAGAGACCTTACGCCGTACGCCTCGTTGCGGAATTTCTTACCGCCCTTCACCTTTTTTTCAAGAGGTGCGATGACACCGAAGTTTGCATTCATCGGCTGGAATGTGGAGGATACACCGCCCTCGCTCACGTAATGGGCGAGCGCGCCAATCTCAGTCTCGCGTGGGAATACTACGTAATCCATACCCAGTACTCGTCTCGCGGCATTCACACCCGCAACAAAGCCCGAGGAGGTCGACTCTACGTAGCCCTCTACACCCGTCATCTGTCCGGCAAAGAAAACGTTTTCATTATTTCTGACGGAATAGGTAGGCGTGAGAAATCCGGGTGAGTTAAGATAGGTATTTCTGTGCATAACTCCGTAACGGAAGAACTCTGCATTCTCGAGTCCCGGGATCATGCGGAAGACTCTCTTCTGCTCTCCGAAGGTCAGGTGGGTCTGGAAGCCGACTATGTTATACATAGTGCCCTCCTTATTCTCGCGGCGAAGCTGTACCGTCGCAAACGCATCCTCCCCCGTCGTGGGAAGAGGCAGACCTACCGGCTTCATCGGACCGAAGCGAAGCGTATCATAGCCGCGGGACGCCATCACCTCTACGGGCATACAGCCCTCAAAAACGGTGAGATCCTCCTGTAGCTCGCGATCGAACGCCTTCAGCGGTGCCGTCTCTGCGGTGATGAGTGCCTGATAAAAGGCATCGTACTGCTCACGGGTCATAGGACAGTTGAGGTAATCCTCAGGGTCGCCCTTGCCGTATCTCGAGGCAAAGAAGGCAACGTCGGTATTTACTGTAGAAAAATCTATTATAGGTGCGGCGGCGTCAAAGAAGTGAAGCTCGCCACCACCGGTCATCTTCGATATCGACTCGGCAAGAGGCTCGGAGGTGAGAGGACCCGTAGCTATCACCGTAACGGTATCGGTAGAAGGATCGATATGCGTGACCTCCTCCTCTATCACGGTGATAAGTGGGTGATTCTTTATTTTGTCGGTGATATATGTGCTGAACTCATCGCGATTTACAGCGAGAGCCGAGCCGGCCGGGACCTTTGTCGCGTGCGCCGCCTCCATTATCAGCGAACCGAGGCGAGTGAGCTCCTCCTTAAGAAGTCCGACTGCGTTCGAGAGCTGATCCGAGCGAAGCGAATTCGAGCACACAAGCTCGGCGTAGCCCTTGCTGTGGTGAGCTGGAGTATACTTGTGCGGTTTCATCTCGTAGAGCTCCACCGCGACGCCCATACGCGCCGCCTGCCAGGCTGCCTCACAGCCGGCAAGCCCCGCGCCGATTACTCTGATTTTTTTAATATCAGTCATTATTCGATTACCGTCATTTCTTCCTCGCGCTTGTACTCACAGCCGCGCTCCTTGCAGATGACCGATTTACGGCTCTTGCGATAGTAGAGTATGCCGCCACAGTCGGGGCATCTTTCCTTTATCGGCATATCCCAGGTGGAGAAATCGCACTCGGGATATCTCTCGCAGCTGTAGAAGAGGCTTTTACCCTTGCCGTGACGTGCTACGATCTTCGAGGAGCATGAGGGACAGAGGACACCGGTGTCTGTGACCTTTTGCTTTGTGAACTTACAGGTGGGATAATTGATGCAGGCGTAGAATTCGCCATATCTTCCCTGCCTCGTTACCATCTCGCCTCCGCATACCTCACACTTGAAGCCGGCGAGCTTAGGCTCCTCGACGACCGCCTCTACGGGCTTGCCGTCGGAGTCAACCGCCTTGGTAAACCTACATGCGGGATAACTCGGGCAAGCAAGGAACTTACCGAACTTACCCGTCTTATAAATCATCATCTTGCCGCATCTCTCGCAGGGCACGTCGCTGACGTCCTGAGGCACAGCGATAGTATTATCCTCGCCGCTCATCTTAGCCGCCTCCAGATCCTTCTCAAACTTCTCATAGAAGCTCGAAAGAACGCCTTCAATGGTATTATCCCTGTTCTCGATCGAATCGAGCTGAGACTCCATAGATGCGGTGAACTCATAGTCGATTATATCCGGAAAATGCTCGCGCATAAAGCTTGTGATAAGCTCGCCGAGAGGGGTCGCCACGAGCGATTTACCGTCACGCTTTACGTAATTACGGGAGGTAATTATCGATATGATAGGCGCGTAGGTAGAGGGTCTACCTATTCCGCGCTCCTTGAAGAAGTCGATGAGCGATGCCTCGGTATATCTGGGTGGTGGCTCGGTGAAATGCTGCTGATTCTTTATCTCGATGACATCGAGAACGTCGCCCTCGCTGACTCCGGGGAGCTTCACGAGATTCTCACCGTCTGTGTCGGCAGACTCATCAGCACGCTCGGAGGTGCCGTAAAGCACTAGGTATCCGCGCGATTTTATTATATAACCGCCGGTCTTGAAGATATAACCGGAATTCTCTATATCCACGGTGACGGTATCGAGCACTGCGCTCTCCATCTGGCTTGCTATGAAGCGCTCCCAGATGAGCTTATAAAGCTTATACTGATCTGCCGTGAGCATCTTCTTTACCATCTTCGGAGTAAGAGAAGGCGTCGAGGGACGGATCGCCTCGTGCGCGTCCTGCGCGTTTGCGCCGGTCTTATAGCTTCTCGGCTGCTTCGGCAAAAATTCCTTACCGTAATTTGCGGTGATGAATGCGCTTGCCGCCTCCTGTGCCACAACGGAAATTCTCGTGGAGTCGGTACGCATATAGGTTATAAGACCCTGCACGCCACCAAGCTCTGCGCCGAGGTTGAGACCGTCGTATAGCTCCTGTGCAACCTTCATTATCTTCTGCGACTGGAAGCCGAGCTTTTTCGACGCATCCTGAAGGAGCGATGAAGTAGTATAGGGCGGTGCGGGAAGCTTATACTTTTCTGCATGCTTGACAGAGGAAACGCGGAAGCCGGATGCGGATATACGACTGAGTATCTCTTTCGCCTCCTCGCCGTTTTCCACCTTGATCTTTCCCTGCCCGTTACCGAATAACTTCGCTACCACAGTCTCAGAGTCGCCGGTCGAGAGGATCGCCTCTACCGTCCAGTATTCCTGAGGGACAAAGGCGCGGATCTCCTCCTCGCGCTCGGTGATTATACGCGTCGCTACCGACTGTACTCTGCCTGCGGAAAGACCGCTGCGCAGATTTTTCCAGAGAACCTCGGAAAGCTTGAAGCCGACGAGACGGTCAAGAATTCTTCTCGCCTGCTGTGAGTTTACGAGATCCTCGTTGATCTTACGGGGATTTTTAATACCCTCCTTCACCGCGTTCTTCGTGATCTCGTTGAAGGTCACGCGGCAGGGCTTATCCTTCGGGATACCGAGCTGCTCGGCGATGTGCCAGGAGATAGCCTCACCCTCGCGGTCAGGGTCCGTTGCAAGATAGATCTTAGATGCGCTCTTAGCCTCGCGCTTGAGCTCCTTGATGACGTCACCTTTTCCGCGGATGTTTATATAGTGGGGCTCAAAGCCGTGCTCGACATCAATGCCGAGAGTGCTCTTCGGAAGGTCTCTGATATGTCCGACGGACGCGATGACCTTATAATTCTGTCCGAGATAGCCCTTTATCGTATTCGCCTTTGAAGGCGACTCAACTATTACCAGATTTGCCATTTATCGTAAAGCGGTTGTCCGCTACCTTTCTTATTTTGTTTTACGCGCCACTCTCTCGCCGGGAAGCCTTGTGATGAAGTATCCCATCTCAAGCTTGAGGAGCAGCCGCATAACGTCGCGCATCGGCGTCTCGCCGTCGACAAGCGAATCTACGGTGCAATCACCGACAAGCGGTATTTTTTTATAAAGCCGTAGCGCATCCTTATCGAACGCATCGGGCGGTGTCACGGTCTCGGGCATCGCAGACGGCTTGGCACCGAGGACCTCTTCGGGAAGCTCGGGTATATTCGGAAGCTCGTTGTGCCCCCTCTTACCCGTGTGAGTGCGCCTTGTGTGAGGCGGAACGAATATCTCGTCACCTTGGCAGAGCGCGGATACCTGATATCGACGGAGTGTTTCCATCATATCGACGGTACGGGTTCGCTGCATAAGATGCGGATTTAAGGCACCGATATAGGTCTTCTCAAAATCCGCGACAATATCATCGGCGGAGGTGCAGGCACGCGCGCCATTACGCAAAAGGATGGTGGACGCCTCGCTGTTCTCATATCCAACGCTACCGGGAAGCACGTACACCTCGCGCTTCTGCTCACGCGCATAGCGCGCGGTAATAATAGCACCGCTCTTCTCTGTGCCCTCGAATACCACGGTGGCAACCGAAAGGCCGCTGATGATGCGGTTGCGTTTAGGAAAATTATACTTGCTAGGTGGCGTATGAGGCGGAAATTCCGTCATAATACAGCCTGTTTTAACTATCTCACGTGCGAGAGTCAAATGTTGCTTCGGATAGCAAATGTCGATCCCACAGCCGAGAACCGCTACTGTCGGACGCTCTGCCGCAAGTGCACCGGCAAGCGAGACACCGTCGATGCCTATCGCCATGCCCGATACGACCGTAGCACCGGCGGTGGCAAGATCGTAGCAGATGGAGAACGCGTTTTTCCTGCCGTAGTCGGAAAGCGCGCGTGTGCCGACCGCAGCAATGCAGAGACTCCTATCAAAGTCAGGAAGTACACCGCGGTAATAAAGGAGTACCGGAGGCGTTGGAATATCGCGCAAGGATGCGGGATATCTCTCATCACAGTAAGGCAAGAGACCGACGCCCATGCGTGTACAGTATTCGAAGATAGACTCTGCCTCGGTAAGATCCTTGTTATCAAGAAGGGATCGGTCCGATGCCCTGTATCCGATCACCTCGGATATTTCCTTGAGAGAGGCATCGTATACAGCCTTCGCGCCGTCGAATGCGGTCATAAGTTTCGGGAAGGTGACAGTATCCGGCGTGCAACAGCGCGAAAGCCATATCCAATAAACAATATCGTTCATATCTACCCTCCTCCGAATTTTTTTATTTAGAGATCTCCCACATAAAGACTGCGGCAGCGACCGATGCGTTGAGTGACTCGGTCTTTTTTGATATCGGAATGTAAACACTGCCGTCTGCGAGGGATGATATCTCGGTCGGAATGCCGTGACCCTCGTTGCCGATAATGAAGATATCCGACGCGCGCGTGTCGAGCTCACGGAGAGAGCGTGCGCCCTCGGAAAGCTCTGCGGCAAAGACTCGCCTGCCCGATGCACGGGCAACCGAAATAAATTCACCAAAATCGCGAACGGTGGATATTCTCGTGCGGAAAAGACTGCCCATAGCAGCCCTTACAGTCTTGTGGTTATACACGTCGGCACAGTCCGATGAGAGCACGATATGATCAACGCCAAACGCCGCGGCGCTCCTGATAACGGCGCCGAGGTTGCCCGGGTCGCGCACCGAGAAGAGCGCGAGAGTCCTCTCGTCAGCCGACGAGAAAAAGTCTTCCTTATATATTATATCAAAAGTATTAAAAAAGTCAAGATATTTTATTACGCTAATTATGCCCTGAGGAGCTTTTTCCGTAGAAATTTTCTCAAATACGGTATCCTCGAGACGAATTACCGCTACGTTTTCGTATTCCGGGAGGTCCTTATAGTCGGAGAGAAGCGCCCACTCGCGCTCAAATCTCGACTCCGCGATGAAGATATGGGTGACGGGCAGATGTGCCTCGAGTGCCTCGAGAGTAAGCTTCTCCCCCTCGGCAATAAAGGAACGCTCCTCGGCACGAGTCTTTTTGTCCGAGAGAGACGCTGCCCAACGAACGCGCACGTTTGCCCTGCTGGTTATGATCTCATTATTAAGTTTCAAGTGAAAAACGCCTTTCTGCTTAATATTTTCTATCGATAAATTAAAAAAACTGACCCGGTTGACCTATCAGGAAAACCGGGTTAAAGTTTTATTAGAGAGCTGCCTTTGCACGCTCACAGATCGCTGCAAATGCTTCCTTATCGGAAACTGCAAGCTCAGCGAGCATCTTACGGTTGAGGTCGATTCCTGCAACCTTGAGACCGTGCATAAGAGTGGAATAGTTCATACCGCAAACCTTAGCCTGTGCGGAAATTCTGGTAATCCAGAGAGAACGGAAATCTCTCTTCTTGAGCTTACGGCCTGCAAAAGCGTAGTTACCGCTCTTGAGCACGGCCTGCTTAGCCATCTTGAAGTGCTTGGACTTTGCGCCCCAGTAACCCTTCGCAGCCTTAAGAACACTGTTTCTTCTCTTGCGCGTCATAGTCGCGCCCTTAACTCTTGCCATTTATCTTATCCTCCAAATTTTCTTAAACTGTCCCAATTACTTCTGAATAAGGGATCTGTAGGTGGGAGCAAAGCACTCGCTGAGGATCGCGCCCTTGCGAAGGCCTCTCTTGCGCTTTGCGGTCTTAAGACCGAGCTTGTGACGATGATTGTTGTGAGACATTTTTACCTTGCCGCCGCCGGTGAGAGAAAATCTCTTTGCGGAAGCCTTATGTGTCTTGATCTTTCCCATGATTATACTCCTTTTCTGTGGGGATTACCCAATTTTATTAACTTAATTATTTCTTATCCGGCTTTACGGGGCTCAGGATAATAGACATGAAACGACCCTCGAGTATAGGCTTCTTTTCAGCCACGCCCGCCTCACGGCAAGCCTCCTCGAATTTTTCTATGACCTCACGGCCAAGCTCCATATGCGACATTTCTCTTCCCTTGAATCGAACAACCGCCTTAACCTTGTTGCCCTCTGCAAGAAACTTCTTAGCATGGTTTACGCGGGTGTCGAAGTCGTGCTGCTCTATTCTGCAGGAGAGCTGCACCTCCTTTACCTTAACGATAACCTGCTTTTTCTTAGCCTCCTTCTCGCGCTTATCACGCTCGAAGCAGAACTTACCGTAGTCGATAGCACGGCATACGGGAGGGGTTGCGTTCGGAACGATGAGAACGAGGTCAACGTTGTTGTTGTATGCAAACTCACGTGCATCGTCGATCTTAAGAATTCCTACCTGCTCGTTGTTGGGTCCGATAACTCGTACCTCTGCTGCCTTGATTTCCTCGTTGATAGGCAGATCCTTAGAATTGTTGGGTTTAATGGGTTTGTACCTCCAAAAAAATAAAAAATGCATACGGAGAATCCCCGCACGCATACAACACGCCCCTATGTAACCATAGAGAGTAAAGTATTAACCATACGCACTCCTGTGGTATGGTGAGAACGGAAATTCTGCTTCAATTTCATTACTCAAGCATTATAACACTTAATTTATGATTTGTCAATAGCTTTACGGAGATTTTTTTGAGTTTTTTTAATTTTCGGCGATTTTTATTACATTTTCTACTTTTTACACAAAAAAATTCTTTTTTATTGGTTATTTTACCGATTTACAAATCGCATTTAATGTAGTATAATAATTAGGCACGATTTGGAACGGAGCTTTTGAAGAAGCATCAAGCCTATGATGACACAACCCCAAGAGAGCCACCGATATCCTGTATAATACGGTGCGGAATGCCGACAGGCACCCCCGAAAAGACGGTAGCAGAAGCCGAGAGCTTTGTTGCCGTCTTTTTTGTTTTGTGCTTCAAGGTGATCACTTACGCCGTGTGCAGGATAATCCAAATACACCATCGCCGGCATCGAGCCGGAGCGATGTGCGTTATCCGTCAAATGCTTTTTCTCGTTTTACGGTATGTATTTGGGGTAGTGCCCTTAACCGCCTTGAATGTCTTTATAAAATAGCTGAGATCATTGAAGCCGGTGGAATATGCTATATCGGTTACCGAGTCGTCGGTTGATAGAAGTCTTCGCGCCGCCTTCTCTATACGGTAGACGTTGAGATACTCGATAGGGGTTTTATCGGTCATACGGCGGAAGAAGGAGCAAAAATACTTTGTTGAGAAGCCTGTCGCAGATGCGATATCCTCGAGGGTGATCTCTTCATTGTATCTTTCACGTATGTATGTGACCGCACGCTTGAGCTTAGTGACGTTTTTCTCCTCTCTCTCACTCTTACGCTCTACGGCAGAGCTGTAAAGTCCCCTCTCTCTCACCGCGGCGAGAAGCGCCATCAGCGATGCTATTACGCGGAATCGGAAGCCGTCCCCTCTCTCTGACAGTGCCGAAAACATAGCGAGAACGGAATCCCGCGCCTCGCCAACTGCAATTTTCTCGTCGATCAGGGTCGAGCCGCCGGTGAGCGCATCTATAAAGGCGTCGCACTCAGCATTGCCCGTCCGTAAAAAATCAAGGCGGAAAACGATACAATCGTATACGCAATCACGCGGTACGGCTCCATGCATCGTCTCGGGATTTACTATAAAGACGTCGCCCGCAGTTGCGACGTAATGTCGGTTATCAAGAATTATCGTGAGCTCACCCGATATGACGCGGATAAATTCGGTATCACCGTGCCAGTGCATAGCCATCTCGTATCTCGGGTGCGCACGGTCGACGTGGTAGAGCTCAAAAGGAAAGTCGGGTGTTCCCCGCTCTTTCACCTCGTTTCTGCTCATATTTTCTCCTCCGGGGTGTGAAAATGTGAAAATAATTATACTAATTACCATTATACTACAAGTAATTATGTAATTTCAAGTATAAAATTAAATATAGAAATATTTTTTTCGGAGGATATTATGGCAATCAACAGACTTATCGGCGACTACCCCGTAATAGGAATCAGACCTACAATCGACGGCCGTCGCGGCGCACTCAAGGTAAGAGAATCGCTCGAGGATCAGACCATGAATATGGCGAGAAACGCAGCGAAGCTCATCAGCGAAAACGTAAAATATTCAAACGGCGACCCCGTTAAGGTCGTTATAGCAGACAAGACGATAGGCAGAGTTGCCGAAGCGGCTCTCTGCGCAGAAAAATTCAAGAAGGAGGGCGTTGATATTACCCTCACCGTCACTCCCTGCTGGTGCTACGGCTCAGAGACGATGGATATGGACAGAAACACCATAAAGGCAGTATGGGGCTTCAACGGTACCGAGAGACCCGGTGCAGTATATCTCGCGTCGGTGCTCGCATCCCACGCACAGAAGGGTCTGCCCGCATTCGGCATCTACGGTCACGAGGTGCAGGATGCTGACGACACTACTATTCCCTCTGACGTCGCAGACAAGATACTCAGATTTGCCCGTTCTGCGGTTGCGGTAGCAACCATGCGCGGTAAGTCATATCTACAGATAGGATCTGTATGTATGGGTATCGCGGGATCTATCATCAATCACGACTTTATCGAGGACTATCTCGGTATGAGAGTCGAGTCGGTCGACGAGGTCGAGATCATCAGACGAATGACCGAGGGCATCTATGATCACGCAGAGTACGAAAAGGCTCTCGCGTGGGTCAAGGAGAACTGCAATCCCGACTTCGATAAGAACCCCGCCGAGCTTCAGCGCACAGCTGAGGAAAAGGAGCGCGACTGGGAGTTCACTGTCAAAATGGCGTGTATCATAAAGGATCTCTACTGCGGTAACGCGAATTTGCCCGAGGGCTGCGAGGAGGAGAGCGTAGGTCACAACGCACTCGTCGGCGGCTTCCAGGGTCAGAGACAGTGGACCGACTTCTACCCCAACTGCGACTTCCCCGAGAGCATACTCAATTCTACCTTTGACTGGAACGGCGCGCGTGAGCCATACATTCTCGCAACCGAGAATGATACTCTCAACGGTATCACCATGCTCTTCGGCAAGCTGCTCACCGGCAGAGCGCAGATATTTGCAGACGTACGTACATATTGGTCGGGTGACGCAGTTAAGCGCGTTACCGGATACGACGTAGAAGGCAAGGCTAAGGAGGCGGATGGCTTCATCCACCTCATCAACTCGGGTGCGGCGTGTGTTGATGCATCCGGCGTTATGAAGGATGCTGACGGTAACGCTACCATGAAGGAATGGTGGAACGTCACCGAGGCTGACGCAAAGGCGTGCATGGATGCTACCACCTGGCCCTATGCCGATCTCGGCTACTTCAGAGGTGGCGGATACTCCTCCCGCTTCATCACCGAGGCAGAGATGCCCTGCACTATGATGCGACTGAACATCGTCAAAGGCATCGGTCCCGTTATGCAGCTCGTCGAGGGCTGGACGGTACACCTTCCCGACGAGGTCACCGATAAGCTCTGGAAGCGCACCGACTACACCTGGCCCTGCACATGGTTCGCTCCGAGAGTTACCGGTAAGGCTCCCTTCAAAACCGCATACGAGGTTATGAACAACTGGGGTGCTAACCACGGCGCTATCTGCTACGGCCATATCGGTCAGGATATAATCACCCTCTGCTCGATGCTCCGCATACCCGTATGCATGCACAACGTAGACGAGGAAAACATATACAGGCCCGCCGCTTGGAGTGCGTTTGGAATGGACAAGGAGGGACAGGATTACAGAGCCTGTGCGACCTATGGTCCTCTCTACAAAAAATAATATTCAAGATGTTATTTTAAGGCAGAATTGATTTTCACAAAGAACAAGGCGACCCGACATTGTGTTCGGGTCGCCTTGTTTGCGTCTCGCGTGACGCGCAAATATACGTTGCCGATGTATCGCGGATACGTCAACGGGAGTATTTCACGTATTTCGATAAGAATGCGCATGATACCTTTTTGAGATCCTCGGTAAGATATGATAGCGCCTTACAGCCCTGCTCCGCGCTAACGCCGTAGTATGCCTCGGCGATAGATCCGCAGATAGCGGCGAGCGTGTCACTGTCACCGCCGATAGATATCGCGCATCTGATCGCGTCCTCGAAGGACTCCGATTCGAGAAATGCCACGATCGCCTCGGGAACGGTTCTTTGACAGGTCTCGTTGAAGGCGTAGGTCGGGCGTATCTCGTCGAGTGTTCTGTCAACGTCGTAGTACTCCGATGCAATGAGCTTCACCTGCTTTTTGCTCTTTCCGTTGCGCGCCGCGAATATGAGTGCCGTCGTCACGACTGCTCCCTTGATACCCTCGGGATGATTATGCGTCACGGAGGCAGTCGCCCTAGCGAGCTCGAGAGCCTCACACATACTATCGGAGTACCATGCGATGGGAGATGTACGCATCGCCGAGCCGTTTCCGTAGCTGTTGTAAGGTTCACTATCGAAGGAATACAGCCAATTTGCAAATGATATACCGTAGCCTGCATCGGGATAACGGCCGCCGTATTCCTTCATTTTCTGAATTAAAATCTTGCGGTATGCCGATATTCCGCCGCATCTGTCCCAGCTCATCAGCGCATCTGCTACGGCTACAGTCATCACCGTATCGTCGGTAAAGCTACAGCCGACAGAAAACATAGGAAATTCCTTAGTTTTAATATTATTGAATTCATATATCGAGCCGACTATGTCGCCGTATATCGCACCTATCACAACACGTCCTCCGCCGAATGTTATTACGGTATAATTATAGCATAAGAGTAAACATATTGCAACAAACAAAAAAATATTTTCAAAAAGCACTTGACAAATTGCGATCTATCTGCTATACTTGTAAAGTAATTCGCTTTACAGTGTGAGATCCAAGGGGTATACGATATGTTTTTCAAGAATATGAGAGTCGCATATCTGCTCGATTTCTACGGCGATCTGCTCGACGAGCATACCGCGGGTATAATGAGGGCGTATTACAACGACGATCTGTCACTCGCCGAGGTGGCGGGGGACGTCGGTATCTCGAGACAAGGCATCAGACACCTTATCAAAAAGGGTGAGGAGATGCTGGAGTTCTATGATTCAAAACTCGGACTTGCCGCACGGTATGAGGAGCTATCCTCCGTCGGTGATAGGCTATCCGAGATCGCTGCTCTGCTCTCTCGGGACGAGGGGCATGCGGACACGGCACAAGAGATACGCGAGATCGTCCAAACAATCGTGAAAGGAAACTGACATGTTCCAGAATCTTACTGAAAAGCTGGCTAATGCTTTCAAGAAGTTCAAGAACAAGGGTAAGCTCACCGAGGCTGACGTCAAGGAGGGTATGCGCGAGGTCAAGCTCGCACTGCTCGAGGCGGACGTTAACTTCAAGGTAGTCAAGGAATTCGTCAGATCGGTTACTGAGCGTGCTGTCGGTGCGGACGTGCTGGAAAGCCTTCTGCCCGCTCAGCAGATAGTTAAGATAGTAAATGAAGAGCTTATAAAGCTCATGGGTAGCGAAACTCCTAAGATAAACATCAGCCCGAAGCCTCCGACGGTCGTTATGATGGTCGGTCTACAGGGTGCGGGTAAAACTACTCACGCAGGTAAGATCGCGAATATGTACAAGCAGAAGAGCAAGAATCCCCTGCTCGTTGCGTGCGACGTATACAGGCCTGCGGCTATCGATCAGCTCAAGATAGTCGGTGAGAGCGTAAATATCCCCGTGTTCTCGATGGGTGCGAAGATCTCCCCCGTTGAAATCGCGAAAGCAGGCGTTGAACACGCCAAGCGTAACGGCCACGATATGGTCATCATAGACACGGCAGGCCGTCTTCATATCGACGAGCAGCTCATGACTGAGCTTCTCAATATCAAAAAGACCGTGGACCCCGCCGAGATACTCCTCGTCGTCGATGCGATGACGGGTCAGGACGCAGTAAACGTCGCGACCTCCTTCAACGATCTGCTCGATATTACGGGCGTCGTGCTGACTAAGATGGACGGCGATACCAGAGGCGGTGCGGCACTCTCGGTCAAGTATATCACAGGCAAGCCGATCAAGTTCATCGGTACGGGCGAGAAAATGGATGCACTCGAGCTGTTCCACCCCGACAGAATGGCGTCACGTATCCTCGGTATGGGAGACATTCTCTCGCTGATCGAGAAGGCTGAAGCAGCATACGATGAGAAGAATGCACTCGAGCTTGAAAAGAAGCTGCGCGAGCAGACCTTCACTCTCGACGATTTCCTCGATCAGATGCGCCAGCTCAAAAAGATGGGCAACCTCGAGAGCATACTCGGTATGCTCCCCGGCGTAAAGGCAGGCTCGCTCAAGGATGCGCAGATCGACGAAAAGCAGATGGGCCGCATCGAGGCGATGATACTCTCTATGACTAAGGAAGAGCGTACAAAGCCCGAGATCATCAACGGCTCGCGCCGTAAGAGAATTGCCGCAGGTAGCGGCACAACGGTTGAGGACCTCAACAAGCTACTCCGTCAGTTCGATCAGATGAAGAAGATGATGAAGCAGCTCTCGGGAATGGGCAAGCGCGGTATGCGCGGCATGAAGCTCCCGTTTAATATTTGATTATTCTTTTAAAAAATAAAAAATTATCTAATTTGGAGGAAAAAGAAATGGCAGTAAAAATCAGACTTAAGAGACTTGGCGCAAAGAAGACCCCCTTCTACCGCGTAATCGTAGCAGACGAGAGATCTCCCCGCGACGGTAAGTTCATCGATGAGATCGGCTACTACAACCCTCTCACCGATCCCGCAGACATCAAGATCGATGCTGAGAAGGCTACCAAGTGGATCAACAACGGTGCTCAGCCCACCGATACCGTCAGAGCTCTTCTCAAGAAGAGTGAGATCATTAAGTAATTACGGAAGCTAGGTGTCCGTATGAACTTCAAGGAAATGCTCACCAACATAGCACGCGCTATCGTTGACGAGCCCGATGCGGTAAACGTGGTCGAGGAGATCAACGGTGACGATATCGAGCTCACCCTCACTGTTGCCGAGGGCGACACCGGTATGATCATCGGTCGTCACGGCAGAATAGCAAAGGCTATACGCCAGATTATGAAGGCTGCCGCAAATACCTGTGGCAAGCACGTGACTGTCGAGATCAAGTAATAAAGATTCCCTCTACGGTATTAACGTAGGGGGACTTTATTTTTATACAATATAAATCAAAATAACAAAGAAATTCATCTACGGATATCAAATAATTTGAGGTAATTATATTTTAATTGATATATAATAGCATTGTAAATACTTTTCCAATGAAAGGATACAAGGTTATGAAATACACAGACAAAGGTGTTGAGGGACTCAAGATAGCGTATATCGGCGGTGGCTCGCGCGGATGGGCGTGGGGTCTTATGAGTGATCTCGTGGCGGCAGAGGATATCAGCGGTGAGGTCGCGCTCTACGATATCGATCTCGAGGCGGCACAGCACAACGAGATCATCGGTAATATGTACAACGACGCAGAGGGTGCAAAATCGCACTGGACGTACAAGGCGTACTCTACTATCGGAGAGGCATTGACAGGTGCTGACTTCGTAGTTATCTCTATTCTCCCCGGTACGTTTGACGAGATGGCGAGCGACGTACACACTCCCGAGAAGTACGGTATATATCAGTCTGTGGGCGACACCTCCGGCCCCGGCGGTATCGTTCGTGCACTGCGTACCCTCCCTATGATAGAATACATAGCGAAGTGCATAAAGGAGTTCTGCCCCAACGCGTGGGTCATCAATTACACAAACCCCATGACCGTTATCGTGCGTACTCTATACAAAGTATTCCCCGAGATAAAGGCGTTCGGATGCTGTCACGAGGTGTTCGGCACACAGAAGTTCCTCGCCGCTATGATCGAGGACGTATTCGGCATCAAGGATGTTGCGCGTGAGGATATCAAGGTAGACGTCACCGGTGTAAACCATTTCACTTGGATCACCAAGGCACAGTATAAAAATATAGATCTATTCAAGTACTACGGCGACTTCTGCGAGAAGTATGCCGAGTCCGGCTTCACCAAGGGTAAGGACGACAACTGGATCAATAACGTGTTCGAGTCGGCACAGAAGGTAAAGATGGATCTTTACAGAAGATACGGTGTTATGGCGGCGGCAGGCGACAGACATCTTGCCGAGTTCTGTGAGGGCAAGTGGTATCTCGAGAATCCTGAGAATGTCAAGGGTTGGATGTTCGGTCTAACTCCCGTGTCGTGGCGTAAGGAGAATCTTAAATCGAGACTCCAGACGAGCGAGGACTATAGAAGCGGTAAGACCCCTGTCAAACTCCGCAAGACCGGTGAGGATGGCGTAAACCAGATGCGCGCTATTCTCGGTCTTTCCGAAATGGTCACCAACGTAAATCTTCCCAACATCGGACAGATCCCTAACCTCCCTCTCGGCGCTGTTGTCGAGACCAACGCAACCTTTAGAGATAACTCTGTAGTCCCCGTATGTGCAGGCAATCTGCCTACAAATATCTACCCACTTATAGCAAGAATTGTCGCTGAGCAGGAGCTTATCGTAGAGGCGGCGCTTAACCGCGATCTCGAGCTCGCATTCACCGCATTCGCTAACGATCCCCTCGTTACTATTAACGTTTCGGAGGCAAGAGCACTCTTCAACGAAATGGTGGAGAATACTAAGTCATATCTCACCGAATATTTTAAGTAATATTTTTCGTCGGGTCGGCATCCTGCCTACCCGACGTTTTTTATAAAAACATACTGTATGGTATAACACTCCAAACTTCGTCACGATCTCGCGCTCCGCTGCCGTCTCTGCTATCCTGTCAAACCTGTCCGCCAGCTCCCCGCGCTCAAGCCTGTCACGCAGGGAGAATTTTTTGGTATCCGATATGTTTTTCAAAACAGAAATATTTTTTCTGCGCAACTTGACATTTATCGCATTTTGTAGTATATTAGTTATGAAGAGGCGAGGATTATCTTCATCGGACCAGTTCGTAAGACTGTAATCTTGTGAAGATATTGTCGCTTCTTCTTTTATTGTTAAAACATTATGCAAATATAGTCGCTGATGCGCCTGATCTCTTTGAAGCATAACACCCATATAATATGGATCGACACCGATAGTAATAGGTGCTGCCACTACAAGCCTTGTAACATCACTACCATGCTTTTCACCTGCAAATATAACTTTTCCGAAGTTAATAACTTGCGGTATTGCCTCTATTGAAGCTATTTTCTCCGCCGTTAGACCGTGCCTTATCTCGGAACGGCTTCATCGCCTCAAGCTCGAAGAGCCTCGTGTCGCGCCGCGTGATGTACTCGGTAACGCTTCGTATACGTTCGTTGAGCCTCGTGCGCTCGGCTATGACGCCCGACTTGCCCTCCAGCTCCTCAAACTGCCGTATCAGCTCACCGCGCTCGGCGATCTTCGCGTCGATGTTGTCGATCTCCGCGCGGTACTTCGTCACGATCTCACGCTCCGCGTCCGTCTCAGCCATTCCGTAGAACGCCTCCGCCAACGCCTCGCGTCCCTCTCTGTCACTGAGGGAGTATTTCCCCTCCAAAATTTTCTTTGCACTTTTTTCTTCCGAGGGGTTGCTTTTTGTTTCAGAATCGGGTATAATAGTAGTAGATGTAGAACCGATGTCTGATCCCTTGCTTGCATTACTGCGAGTAATACCAGAGCCGGTAGGTTCTACATCTTTTTTATTTTCGTATGTAAAACCAGAACCGTCAGGCATAAGTATTCGATGCACTTTGTAGCGATTATTTCTCATATTTACTACAACCGCCATATTGCCACGTACGCCATTCAATTCCACGGGAGCAGCAAAAGTAATTGTATGCTTTCCACGCAGTTTATGATTGCCGTGCTCACCTATTTTAATTCCACGTTTTAAAACTCTGTAAACCGCTATAATCGATACTTTTTCGGCATCGGTATCAATGTAGAATTTCTCGCCGCGTGAACGGTTTATCAGCTCGCGGTACTTCGCCTGACTGATCCACATATGCGACTCGTCAAAGCGATCACTGCCGCCTCTCGCGTGTCTCTCGCGCAGAGCCTGCTCGTATCTTTCGACCATATCTCGGAACGGCTTGAAGCCCTCGAGCTCAAAGAGTCTTGAATCGTGCCCGGTGATGACTGAATTCCAATGCTCGAGCTCGCTGCGCAGACGCTTCCTCTCGTCACCAAAGCCTGCCTTGCCCTCGATCTCGTCGAGCCTCTTGATAACTCGTCGCCTCTCGTCGATAGCGTCATCTGCTATCTCGATCTCCGCCTTGTACTTCTCTACTATCTCGCGCTCCGCGTCCGTCTCCGCTATCCTGTCAAACCTGTCCGCCAGCTCCTCGCGCTCAAGCCTGTCACGCAGGGAGTAGCGGATATCATCGTTATCTGCTTTAAACCTCTCCGACAGCGGTATAACCTCACCGTTATCATCGTACGTGATAGTTTCTGCCGATTTTATCTGTGCGGATTTCCTTACAACGTAGGATAAACCGCGGCTCACAGGCTCACCGTTTACCATATCACCGCCTTCATCAAGTATGATGCCGTCATAATCAAGTTCGTTTTCATCGATATAATCAGCGATATCGTAACCGTCTGTTCAATCCGGTAGGCCGCTATCCTGTATCTCTGAAAGACCGTACTCGTTTCTGATCGTCTCAAAAATCTTTCTATCGGTTGCTTTTCGCGTATCAAACGGGTGTCCTAGTTTAACGAATGTAGTGTATAGCGCACCATCAGCATCGCGTTTTGCATACCGCTGTGCATAATCTTTATTTTCTGTGAAATAACTCCAATCGCGGAATACAGTAAAACCGCCTCCATTTTTAGCGCCATGGTAATACATATTTTTGTAGCCCGCAGCTCTCGCCGCCTCATCTACCATAGCCTGTGCTGTCTCCATATCTCCGCGGTTTACTGCGTCGAGGTAGGAAGCGTCAGATAACGAAAATTTCTTGTTTTTTAAACTTTTTTCTTCCAGAGGGTTGCTTTTTTTCGCAGAATCGGGTATAATAATATCAGAGATACCGTTTTCTAGAGCGTATCCCTCATTAGGTATGGGGCGCTCCAAACCGTTTATTCGGTTGGCGGTGTCTCTTATTTTTTTTGTTACATCATACAAATGATATTTTGAGTCATTGATACCTAATCCTACATTCAGATACAATGGGAATATTTCGTTTTTGTATTTAACGAAACTTTGATAATAACAAAAATATTTAAACTTGTTATGTTCTACATTTTTATCCTCTGCAAAAAGCTTTGCCTTTTCTACAAGTTTTTTTATTCTTGATATTTGTGCGGTTTTATCCGTACCGGATTTGTTTGCTATATGAAGAGCGTCACTTCGATCAACAATCGCAACTTTTCCGTCACTAAGGCGAATTTTTTGACCTAAGGCACTAAGTATATACTCCTGTATTTTTTTGTATTTTTCCGCGCCATGAATATTTTTAATTTGCTTTTGGAGTTCATTATCTGGTGTCAAGTCAATGATATCTTCCTCAGATAGCGACCACTTTCCCTCGCTAACCTGCACGTTTTCGCTATTCGTGCTAGTTAGCGGCTTTTTTCTGCCATTTCGGGCGTGTTAGACTCATCCGTGATTCTTACGTTCTCGTTTTCGGCAGATTTTGCGACTTTGTTATCACTTGTGGTTTTATTTTGATCATTCAGTGCGAGCGTTGCACGGCTGACCTCGTTTGCCTCACGCATAGCGCCGACAAACATATCCTCGAGCCTTCTACGCTCCTTCAGGAGTGCGCGCTCTACGATCCTTTGCTCATCGGTCTTTGCCGTGAAATCTCCGTCCATACCGCGCATACGGCGCATCACACTCTTGAAGAACTCCGTCACCGCTCTCCACAGCCTTGAGAAGAGGCTGCGGTGCTTGCCGGCAAGCTCGTTGAGAAGTCGCTCGCTCGTCATAAGCGCACCGAGCGAGTTACATATGACCTCCTCCTCGGCATACTCGTATCCGATCTCTCTGCCAAGCGCACATTGGGTATTGCTTTTTGATATTTTTTCGGGTATAATAGTAGTGATAAAGTTATTTTTTTGGGGGTCAGATATGAAAAAATATATTATGGCGCTAGACCAAGGCACAACGAGCTCGAGGTGTATACTGTTCGATAAGGGTGGCAATATTGTCAGTGTGGCGCAGAGAGAGTTCGCGCAGATATTCCCTGCCGAGGGCTGGGTCGAGCACGATCCCATGACGATATGGTCGACACAGATAGCGGTGGCTACCGAGTCACTTCTGAAGATCGGCGGCTCCTGGGACGAGATATACGGAATAGGTATAACCAATCAGCGAGAGACGGCGATCGTATGGGACAGAATTACCGGTATGCCGATATATAACGCCATTGTATGGCAGTGCCGCCGCACCGCAGAATATTGCAAGAGCCTCGCGGATCACGGATACGGCGATATTATCAAGGCGAAGACGGGACTTCTGCTCGACCCCTATTTCTCAGCAAGTAAGGTGGCGTGGATACTCGATAACGTTGAGGGCGCACGCGAGCGTGCAGAGCGCGGTGAGCTCTGCTTCGGAACTGTGGACAGCTGGCTGATATGGAATCTGACGGGCGGCAAGGTGCACGCAACGGATTACTCCAACGCATCGCGTACGATGCTCTTCAATATAAACACTCTCGAGTGGGACGACGAGCTTCTTCAGCTCTTCGGTATTCCCCGCTCTATGCTCCCCGAGGCTCTCCCCTCCTCTCATCTGTTCGGATATACCGAGCCGGGCATACTCGGCTCGTCGCTACCGATAGGCGGCGTTGCGGGTGACCAGCAGGCGGCGCTGTTTGGTCAGTGCTGCTTCGGCGACGGCGAGCTGAAAAACACCTACGGTACGGGTGGATTTCTGCTGATGAATACAGGCGACGCGCCCTACGTAACAGATAACGGTCTCATAACTACGGTGGCATGGGGACTCGACGGTAAGGTAACCTATGCGCTCGAGGGATCGGTGTTCGTATGCGGTGCGGCGATACAGTGGCTACGCGACGGTCTGCGCCTCATAGAATCGGCACAGGATAGCGAATATTACGCCTCGAAGGTACCCGATTCTGCAGGAGTTATGGTAGTGCCCGCATTTCAGGGTCTGGGCGCACCGTGGTGGGATCCCTACGCGCGCGGAATAATTATTGGCGTGACGAGAGCGACAAATAAATATCACATCATACGTGCAACGCTCGAGTCCATGGCGTATCAGACGGCTGACGTCATAGATCTGATGGAGCAGTCGACGGGTATGAGGGTAACGGAGCTCGCGGTAGACGGCGGTGCATCTGCAAACGATCTGTTACTCGGATTCCAGTCGGATATACTCGGTATACCGATACTGCGTCCTGAATGCGTTGAAACGACAGCTCTCGGTGCGGCGTACCTCGCGGGACTCGCGGTGGGTGTCTATTCCTCACCGGACGAGATAAAGAAAAACAAAAGGATCGAGCGAAGCTTCACACCGGAAAAGGACGATGCGTGGCGCAATGAGCGCATAGGAGTTTGGCGCCGCGCTGTTGAGAGATGCCTCGGCTGGAAATGCTGACATATATTATAAAATTCGACAATATGAGCGGCGAAAAATTACTTTTGCCGCTCATTACGCAATAGGTTTTCTTTATTTTTAAAAAATCTGCGTTTTACCTATTGACATTTAGATTAAAAAATGATAGAATAATTAGGCGTTGAAATGCTGGTGTGGCTCAGTTGGTAGAGCAGTTGATTCGTAATCAACAGGTCACCGGTTCGAGTCCGGTCACCAGCTCCAGAAGAAAAGCACTTGTTTTTGGCAAGTGCTTTTTTTAGACGACATTATCCGCGCGGCATACGTGCGGTCTCTATACACGATAAGAAAGGAGCGGAAGCTATGGATCTCTGTAATCTCTCGGTCATCAAATCGCTGATGGCCGATGCGGGAATAACCTTCCGCAAGGAATTCGGTCAGAACTTCCTCACCAACAGAATAATTCCCGAGGATATAGCGGATAATTGTGCCGACGATCCCGAGAGTATGATACTCGAGATAGGTCCCGGCATCGGTTGCCTCACCCAAGAGCTCGCACTCCGATATAAAAAGGTGGTTGCGGTAGAGATAGACAAGGGACTCATTCCGATCCTCGCAAAAACCATGGCGGAATACGACAACGTAACCGTCATAAACGACGATATAATGAAGATCGATCTGCCGAAGCTCATCGAGGAGCACTCCGATGGCAGACCCGTATCGGTGTGCGCAAATCTCCCCTACTACATCACGACGCCGATACTTATGTTGCTACTCGAATCGGGAGTTAAGTTCAAGTCTATCACCGTTATGGTACAGAACGAGGTGGCGTCAAGGCTCTCTGCTCTCCCCGGAAAGTCCGACTACGGTGCTATAACCGCAGTTCTCGGCTACTACGGAAGCGTGCGAAAGCTATTCAAGGTATCAGCAGGCTGCTTCATTCCTGCGCCTAAGGTAGACAGTGCCGTGGTAAGAATAGATCTTCACGACAAGCCTATCTACGATATTAAGGACGAGCGGCTCTTCCGCAACCTAATCAAGGCGGCGTTCGAAATGAGGCGCAAGACACTACAGAATGCTATCTCGGCAAAGATGCCGGAATACTCACGCGAGGAGATCTCGACAGCGCTCGCATCGATCGGCAAGGACGAGATGATACGCGGTGAGAGGCTCTCAACAGAGGATTTTGCGCATCTCGCAAACGCTCTCACAAAATAAATAATGGCAGTATGCAGATCAGTCAAGGCTGAAAAATTGCATACTGCCCTATTTTTTCATCTTAGTTTTTCAAAAGTTCGTCTGATTATATCAAAAGGAACGACCGTGAATGCCACACCGATCGCAAACAGCAGCTCACGCGGCGAAAGAGGTGTGCATCGGAAGAGCTCGCCACCGAAATATATCATCGCGATCTGTATTCCCGATATCAAAAGCATTATAAAAATAAACGGCTTGTTCTTTCCTATATTTGAAAACAGGTTGAATCGCTCGGTGCGCGTAGCGAGGCAATTAAACAGTCCCGCAAAAATGAAGAGCGCATAAAACGCGGTGTAGAATTTTTCGCTGTCAAGGCTATATCCGTAGACGTCGCGAAAGACGTAGGAGGTCAGGAACAGTACGGATATCCCGAGAGTGAAAAGTCCCGAGAAAAGTATATGAAACAGCATATCTCGAGTCAGTATCGGCTCGTCGCGCGAGGTTGGCATCTCTCTCATATAATAGTCGAGCGGCGCCTCTCCCGCAAAAGCGAGACCGCCCAGAGTATCCATAATTATATTTATCCAAAGCATCTGTATAATAGTTATCGGTGTGTCGATGCCGATAAACTGTCCTACAAGCGAGATGCCGCAAGCGACAAGGTTCATTATAAGCTGAAAGGTTATAAACTTCCTTATGGATTTAAATATCGTTCTGCCATACAGAGCCGTTTTTACTATAGCGGAAAAGCTGTTATCAAGTATGACGATATCAGCGGCGCTTTTTGCAATATCGGTACCGCTGCCCATCGCAAATCCGACATCGGCGAGCTTCAGCGAAGGGGCGTCGTTTATACCGTCTCCCGTCATACCGACGACAAGCCCCTCTTCCTGTGAAAGTCGCACGAGTCGCAGCTTATCCTGCGGAAGAGCACGTGCCACGACGCGAAGTCGGGGAATGATATTGCGCAGCTCCGAGTCGGTCATAAGGTGCATACACGCGCTATCCAGCGCAACGTGCCCCGCCGCAGTTCTGTATATTCCGCATTCCGATGCTATAGCGACGGCAGTCTCAAGAGAATCTCCGGTCACCATAACCGTCTGTATTCCTGCGCGCGTGACCTCACGTACAGAGTCGGCAACATCACCTCGAAGCTTATCTCTCATCACAAGGAGTCCGACGAGCACGGCGTCCGACTCTCCCGAATCCGCGAGCGCTACGGCTACGACCCTTTCACCGCGCCCGGCCGCCTCGGTATACTCACGAAAGAGTGCATCTCGTGCTATCAAAGCTCGCTCGCCACTCGATGTAAGCATTCTGTTGCATCTTTTCAAAATCAATTCTGCCGCACCTTTTATTACCGAAACTCCGTTTTTTAACGTTACTTGTGAGTATTTTCGCTCACTTGTAAACGGTATTCTGTCGACGACCGCAACTCGCTCACACGGCTCGTCGATGAAATACGAATAGATGCATCTGTCTGTGGAATTGCCGCCTGTCAAGCCATCGCCGAGTCGTACGACGTCGGTATTATAGTGCGCGGAAATACAGAGGGCAGAATATATAGCTCCGCTCCGACGCAGTGCAGAAACGGAGCGAAAGCTCCCATCTGCCGTCACTATCCTATCCAGCTCCGGTCTGCCGTGTGTGAGAGTTCCGGTCTTATCCGTGAAGAGAATGTTAAGTGATCCTGCCGTATCTATTCCGACCAGTTTTTTTACGTGGATATTGTCGCGCAGCATTCGCTTCATATTCGCCGAGAGGACTACGGTTATCATCATCGGGAGTCCCTCGGGCGCGGCGACGACAACCACCGTTATCATCATCGTAAGAGCGCGCACGAGTATAGAAAAGAGTCCTCGAATATCACTGACAGAGGCAAGAATACGCTCGGCGACAAAGCCGTTATCCACAACGAGAGTATTGAACAGGTATGCAATACCGACGGCTCCTGCCGCAACATAGCCTATACGGCTGACCTGCTTCGCAAGATGGGTGAGGCGATGCTTCAACGGACTCTCCCGAGTCTCTGTCTGCAGGTCTCGCGCAACCATACCGTAATAGGTGGCACCGCCTACCCTGCCCACCTCCATAATACAGCTGCCGTCCGTCACCACCGAGCCACGAAAAAGACGCGATGGCGCAGAAAGATCCCAACCGACGTCGGAACCCACACACTTCGTGCATTCGGCGCTCTCGCCGTTGAGGGCAGATTGATCTACGCTGACACGTCCCTCTATAACCGTACCGTCGGCGTGTACCGCCTCGCCGGCAGAGATATAGACGACATCGCCGACGACCAGCGATGCGGGATCGATCCTCATTATCGCCCCGGAACGAAGTACACTCACCGTAGTGCCGGAATATTCAGCCTCCAGCCTCTCGAACGCGCGCTCACTCCTGTATTCTGAGGCCGTAGACACTCCTGCGGAGATAAATATTGCGGCAAGTATACCGCCTATCTCGACGTAGTTGCAATGTCCAAGAGTCAACACTACCTCAAGTGTAAGTGCGATCATAAGTATTCTGATAATCGGGTCGGAGAGATTTTCGAGAAAACGTCTGACGATCCCCTTGCGTTTTTCTCTTTTTAAGGAATTATCTCCGTATTTTTCGTATGAATTTCTGATTTCTGCCTCGGTAAGACCTTTTATTTTTCCCTTCATAGCCCCGTCCTTCTTATATTTATATAGTCAAATATATGACGGTGCGCGGGATAAAATGATTCACTCATGAATGTACCGACGTATCTACGGTAAAAAGTACGCGCAAACGCGCAGATCAATCCAAGATCAAGCTATCGTAGCAAGAAAATAAGCAAAGCGGACGAGAAAATATCGTCCGCTTTGCTTTTGATATAAAGATTAGAAAAACCCGCATGGCCGTGTAAAGTAAAAGTTTTAACCCGGTTTTTCCAGGTGGGTGTCCTCTCTACCGCTTTGCGCTTCCAACGTCCGCTTGGAGGGGGCACAAAGTCGCCCTCGGCGGGAGGCCTGCATCCCGTCGGCAGAAGTTCCGGACTCCCTAGCAATGTGTGTAGGTTCAAATATCACAATATCACGCACCACGCAGGAGAAAATTATGCGTCGTAATCTACGTCACTGAAGAGTCTGTCGTTGAAGTACTCCTCGACCTTATAGAACTCCTCATCATCCTCGATGCTGTCGAGAAGAAGATCGTCGCCGTCCTCGGTAACTGCGAGGATAACGTATTCGGTAGCCTCCTCGTCGTCAGCCTCTACAAGCGCAAAGTAGCGCTTACCATCGAGCTCTGCCTCGTCAAGGAGCACGAAGTCCACATCCTCACCCGTCTCCTCATCGGTAAGAGTGATTATGTTGTTTTCGTCGATCTGTTCGTCGTTAACGTTCTTTTCAATATCGCTCATTGTTATAACTCCATTCTATGTTGATATTTATATTTTATACTAAAAAACGCGTAAAGTCAAGATGTTTTATATAAGTTCGGTGAGTATGGCATTATTTACATAAAAACCGCGCTCGGTGAGCTGCAGTCTATCGCCGTTCTGCATGGCATAGCCCATAGCTGTAAGTCGGTCTATGCTTTCGCGCCTACCGTCAAGAAAATCGCGTCCGAAGCGGGCTCGGTAATCGGTGAGAGATATTCCCTCCCCGAGTCTCAAGCCGAGCATAACGTACTCGTACGCCTCGCGCTCGCTGTCGATCACCTCGCTGTCGACGGCAATTCCCTTGCCCGAAAGATAGAGCTCGGGGTCACGCGTGTTGCCAAAGCGCACACCGTCGAAATAGGAATAAGCTGAAATACCGAAGCCGAGATAGCGACCTCCGCGCCAATATCGAAGATTGTGCCGCGACTCACGGCCGGGGCGCGCATAATTAGATATCTCGTAGTGAAGGTAACCCGCGCGTCGGAGCTTGTCAGTCACGAGCGAGTACATCGCGATCTCGGTATCCTCGTCCGGAAGTTCAAGCGAATCGCGCCTGTCGCAAAGCGGAGTGCCCTCCTCGAGTATCAGTGAGTAGAGCGAGACGTGCTCTGGCGAAAGTGATAGTACGCGGTCGACCGTCTCAGAGAGACTCTCCAAGGTCTGCGAGGGGATCGCGTACATCAGATCGACGTTTATATTGTCGATACCGAGTTCACGCACGATAGCATATGCCGTGAGAAAATCATCGTAGTTGTGAATTCTGCCTAAGATTTTCATCTCGTTTTCGTGAACAGACTGTAATCCAAGGCTGACTCTGTTCACACCCGCCTTAACTATGCTGTGCATACTCTCGCGCGTGACGGTGCCCGGATTTGCCTCGAGAGTTATCTCGGCGTCCGGCGCGACACAGAACACCTCACGTATATGCGACAGTATTTTGGATAGCTCGTCCGGAGTAAGGAGCGAGGGAGTACCTCCGCCAAAGAACACGGTGTCGACCACAAGCTTTCTATCGCGGTACAGATCCATCTCCTGCAAAAGCGCGTCGATATACGCACGCCTGTCCGGTGCGCTGTCGGGTGGGAAGGAGCAGAAGTCACAGTAACTGCACTTACGCACACAGTAGGGGACGTGTACGTAGACGCCTATACTATCAGTTGTCATCGTCAAGTCTGAGGACTGCCATAAACGCCTCGGGTGTGACCTCGACACTACCGAGCTTACGCATCTTCTTCTTACCTTCCTTCTGCTTCTCGAGCAGCTTCTTCTTACGCGTGATATCACCGCCGTAGCACTTTGCAAGCACGTCCTTACGCATTGCTTTAACGGTCTCGCGTGCGATGATCTTCGAACCGATCGTCGCCTGGATCGGTATCTCGAAGAGCTGGCGCGGGATATTTTCCTTAAGCTTCTCTGCTATCTTGCGCGCACGGGAATAGGCTCTCTCCTCAAAAACTATGAACGAGAGTGCGTCAACGACCTCGCCGTTGAGCATAAAGTCGAGCTTGACAAGCTTTGATGCCTTATAGCCCTTCAGCTCGTAGTCGAGCGAAGCATAGCCTTTGGTACGGCTCTTCAGCGCATCGAAGAAATCGTAGATTATCTCGTTGAGAGGCATCTCGTAGTGTATCTCGGCGCGCTCGGTGTCGATATACTTCATATCGATGAATACGCCGCGGCGCTCCTGACAAAGATCCATTATTCCGCCGATATAGTCAGTGGGGGTGATGATCGATGCCTTCATTATAGGCTCGTATGCGGTCGCTATCTCGTCGGCGGTCGGGAATTTCGAGGGGTTGTCTATCATCACTGTCTCGCCACCGCGAAGATCCACCTTATAGATAACCGAGGGAGCGGTAGTGATGAGGTCGAGGTTGAATTCGCGCTCCAGTCTCTCCTCGATGATCTCCATATGAAGAAGCCCAAGGAAGCCGCAACGGAAGCCGAAGCCGAGTGCCACGGAGGTCTCGGGCTCGAATACGAGAGAGGCATCGTTGAGCTGAAGCTTCTCGAGAGCCTCGCGCAGATCGCCGTATCTCGCACCGTCGGCGGGATAAATTCCCGAATATACCATCGGGTGCACGTCACGGAAGCCGGGAAGCGCCTCGATAGCGGGATTATCCGAGCTCGTGATGGTATCTCCGACTCGCGTGTCGCCTATAGTCTTAATGGAGGCGGTGATGTAGCCTACCTCACCAGCCTCGAGTACGTCTGCACGACGGAGACCGAACGGCTCCATAGTACCGACCTCAATGACCTCGAACTCACTTCCCTGTGCCATCAGCGTGATCCTGTCGCCTGCGCGCACACTACCGTCGATCACTCGTATGTATACGACGATACCGAGGTATGGGTCATAGTGAGAATCAAAAATAAGTGCCTTAAGCGGTGCGTCGACATCGCCCGAGGGTGCCGGAATATCGGTCACTATCTTCTCAAGTATCTGTTCGATATTTATTCCGTTTTTCGCAGAGACTGCGGGACAGTCCTCGGCAGGAATGCCGATTATATCCTCTATCTCGCGCCTTGCTCCGTCGATATCGGCGGACGCGAGGTCTATCTTATTTATAACCGGGAGTATCTCGAGGTCATTGTCGATGGCGAGATATGCGTTGGCGAGAGTCTGCGCCTCAACACCCTGTGTTGCATCAACGACAAGCAGAGCGCCCTCGCACGCGGAAAGCGAGCGGGAGACCTCATAACCAAAGTCGACGTGTCCGGGGGTATCGATGAGGTTATAGATGTACTCCTCTCCATCAGATGCGGTGTAGGAGAGGCGGACGGCACGAGCCTTTATAGTAATTCCGCGCTCGCGCTCAAGATCCATATTATCAAGTATCTGCTCCTCCATATCGCGGGTCGCTACCGTCCTAGTCTTCTCGAGGAGTCTGTCGGCAAGCGTAGACTTACCGTGGTCGATATGGGCGATTATGGAAAAGTTTCTTATATGCTTTTGTTTATCCGTCACTTTTATATTCCTTCTCGAGGTTATACCTCTGCAAATTTTGCGGTATCGGTCTTATATCTCTCGCACTTTTTCTCTACTGCCTCTGCGGTATCGGCGTGAGCGAGAATATAAATTTTTATCTTCGGCTCGGTGCCCGAGGGGCGCACTATGATCTTATCCCCGCACTCAAGCACATAGTAAAGGACGTCAGACTGCGGCTGACCCGTAGCGCTTATCTTACCGCTTACAAGATCGGTTACCGATCCGAGCAGATAATCACCTACCGAGACAACTTTATAGCCACCCAAAACGCGCGGAGGACAGGTACGCAGAGCCGACATCGTGCGTCTGCGTCTCTCTATACCGTCGAGTCCCTCCATATAGATATCGACGGTGCGCTCGGAGTAGTAGCCATAGGTCTCGTAGAGCGCATCAAGCGCATCCGAGAGCGTCATACCGAGCTTCTTGTAATACGCGGTCATCTCGAGTATCATCATTGACGCCTCGACCGCATCCTTATCGCGAGCATAGGTGCCGAGCAAATAGCCGTAGCTCTCCTCAAATCCAAGGAGGAAGTCGGAGGGGGCCGTAGTATGCTCGTGATTTTTGATCACCTCGCCGATAAACTTGAAGCCGGTGAGGACGTCGTACAGTGTAACACCGTTAACCTCGGCAATTTTATACGCCATATCAGTGGATACTATGCTCTTGACACAATATGCTTTATCTGTAAGTCTGCCTTGATTTTTCTTGGCTTTTATGACATAATCGAGCAAAAGTGCGCCCATCTGGTTACCGCTAACGGTCTTAAAGGAGCCGTCGCGAGTTCGAGTCATAACGCCTACTCTGTCAGAGTCGGGATCGGTTGCGATAACGAGATCGGAGCCTACTCTATCCGCGATGGTGATGCCCTCGGAGAAAACTGCGGCATACTCGGGATTAGGCTTCTCCACCGTAGGGAAATTGCCGTCGAGGGTCATCTGCGAGTTTACGAGGTAAAGCTGCTTGAGTCCGACTCGCGAGAACACCTCCGGGACGAGTCGGTAGCCCGCACCGTGTAGTGGCGAATATACTACGGATAGCTCATCTGCAACCTCGCGTACGGCATCGGGATTTATCTGAGTCGCGAGGACTGCCGCGAGATATTTCTCATCAAAATCAAGCCCAAGCTCGGTGATAATACCCTGCTTTATACCATCGTTGTAATCTATAATGCCCGACGTATCCAGAACGTCAAACGTCGCACGCACCTCGGAGACAACGCTCGCCTGCTCGGGGCCGATCTGCGCGCCATCCTCCCAATAAGCCTTGTAACCGTTATATTCCTTCGGATTATGAGAGGCGGTAATATTAATTCCTGCCATAGCCGAAAGCTCGCGCACTGCAAACGAGAGCTCGGGTGTCGGTCGCACACCGTCGAAGATATACACCCTGATTCCCGCGCCTGCGAGCACGCACGCGCTGATACGTGCGAATTCGCGAGAATTATTACGCGAGTCGTACGCGATGGCAACACCGCGCTCCGCACCGCCGTTATCTGTTACAAGCTTTGCAATTCCACGTGTCGCCTGCGCAACCGTGAAGCGATTCATAGAGGCTATGCCCATATACATCGTCGATCTAAGACCCGCCGTGCCAAAGTCCATCGGCTGAGAGAAGCGCAGTTTTTTCGCTTCGTCGTCACCTGCGATAGACACTAGCTCCGCTCTCTCTGTGTCTGTGAGAGCATCAGAGGCGAGCCACCTGTTATATTCCTCGTTATAGTTCATAATAGCCTCCGAAATTTTAAAGATTAATCTGCGCTGATCTCCTCGAGCGCGCGTGCAAGCTGATCGGGACAAGAGGTATCTTTGAAGCCGCACTTGATGCCGCGCATCTTAGCGATAGCGTCCTCGACCTTCATTCCCTTAACCAGAGAGGCAACGCCCTGAGTATTACCTGAGCAACCGCCGGTGAATACGCAATCGGTAACAACTCCGTCCTCAACCTCTACGGTGACCATTCTGGAGCAGGTGCCGTGAGTTTTATATTCAAGTCTCTTCTTCATAGTATTTATATTCCTTTCAAAAATTATTATTCAAGATTTTTGTATATTCCAACGGGTGTATAGGAATCGGTAAACAAGGTGAGATAAACGAGCAACTCGGTGAAATCGGCGCCGTCATCGCGGAGCACGATCGAGAAGAACTGTCGCTCACCGTCCTCGGTATCAAAGCTGACGCTGCTAACGCGATATAGGCTGTGACCGAAGTACTCACCCACCGACAAAAGCGAGGCGAGAGTCACCGTCGCATCGGCGGCAAGTCGTATCTCGAGGTATCGGTCGTCGCTCTGTCGGCGACGAGGGACTGTAAAGTGGCGCGAAACTATCGCGTATTTCATATCCGCATTACCGTCGAAGCCAAAGACGGGAGTGACCGAGTTGATCTTCAGCTCGTGCGAAAATATAAGCTCGGAGACCGTTTGTATGCGGTTTCCGCCCCGCTCCTCGAGTGGAAGGAGCGCATAGGTGACTGATCCGTCGACTACCCTGCCGACTGCGTCTCTAAGGTCGCGTGCATACGTGACACGCGGGTCACGGAAGTCCTGCGATAAGACGTCGTACGCCTCGTCCGCGTAGGCGTTTCGAACGTAAATAAACGTCTCGGGGGCGTGGATCGACGGAAGGAAATCTCCCTCGCCTATCTCGATGCCGCGCTGTGCAAGAGCGCGAATGAGCAGCTCACAGAACACGGTTCTGTCAACCGCAGATGCCGCGTCAAGATAACTGTGAAGTCGATCAGCGTTTTGTCGCATTGCGTCGGAGTGGATCATCTGCGAGCCGAGCTCTACCCCTCCCGAAAGAAGAGAAAGCAGCTCGTAAACGTTCATACCCGACTCGTAATACTCGAGTATACCGCCGGTGAGAGTGAGTGCCGCCTCGTGCAGCTCACATATTCTACGCTCGTCAAGCACGCTCGAAAGGCGCGAGAGCTCTGTGAGATTATCCGCTGTAACCGGATCCGTAGTAAATACATATTCGTCCTGCAAGCGCTCACCCCCACATGTGTTTAATAAAATAATTATACTATATATTTAAAAGAATTACAAGAGAAATTTACTTTTTTCCGAAAAGATATTGATTTTTTCTGTAAGTTATGCTATAATTGTATCCGCAACTTAGGTTGCACAAATGCCGGTATGGTGGAATTGGCAGACGCGTCGGACTCAAAATCCGAAGGTAGCAATACCGTGTCGGTTCGACCCCGACTACCGGCACCAAAAACAGACAGGAGACGTTTTTCGTCTCCTGTTTGTTTTTGCTACCCAAGTCCGATAGGGGTCGAATTCAAATACGCAATGCGCAGCTGTGCGGATTTGATAGCAATTGCGAAAAGCTCTGCCATACTCTCAAGGAAAGCTCTCGCAATTGCCAAGACCACCGACTACCCGGAAAAGAACTGCTCGTACCAACGGAACTTTTTATCAAAACAGCCTCTGAAATCTCGGAGATCACCAAGACAAACCGCAATCAACAAAAACCTGCAACGAATGTTTGTTGATCTTTTGCCCCGTTTTATAACCGCTTTTTAACTTTTTCACGTTTCTGAAAGCTAAAAAGAGCACTCCACCGTTCTCCGGCGGAGTGCTCTTTTTCACAACTAATTTGTTATAATATCTGTTGAAACTTGACTCGAAATTACTTCGAAAGTCTTGCCTCAAGTGCAGCAAGCTCCTCGTAGAGCTCTGCGGGAACTCTCTCGCCAACCTGTGCGTAGAACTCCTTGATAGCCTTGCAATCCTCGAGCCAAAGCTCCTTGTCAACCGAGAGAAGTCCGCGAACGGTCTCTACGTCGATATCAAGACCCTCGATGTTGATGTCCTCAGCGTTGGGAACATAACCGATAGGAGTCTCGACAGCGTCAACCTTACCCTCGCAACGAGCAAGGATCCACATAAGAACTCTCATATTGTCACCGAAGCCGGGCCAGATGAAGTGACCCTCGTCGTCGGTTCTGAACCAGTTAACGTGGAAGATCTTGGGAGGATTAGCGATCTTCTTGCCCATGTTGAGCCAGTGTGCCCAATAGTCACCCATATCGTAGCCTACGAAGGGACGCATAGCCATAGGATCGCGACGAACTACGCCGACAGCACCTGCTGCAGCTGCGGTAGTCTCGGACGCCATGATAGAGCCAACGAAGGTACCGTTCTGCCAAGAGGTGGACTGATATACGAGGGGAGCAGTCTTAGCACGTCTGCCGCCGAATACGATAGCGGAGAGCGGAACGCCTGCGGGCTCGTTGAACTGATCGGAGATGCAGGGGCAGTTAGCCGCCATAGCGGTAAATCTGGAGTTGGGGTGTGCACCGGAGGTGTTGACCTTATCCTTCTTGTCGTACTTCTTGTAATCCCAAGTCTCGCCCTTCCAGTTAAGAGCGTTTACAGGAGGATTATCATTGAGGCCCTCCCACCAAACGGTATTGTCATCAAGATTGTGACATACGTTGGTGAAGATGCAGTTCTTCATTGCGGTGTAAAGAGCGTTGGGGTTAGAGTGCTCGTTGGTACCGGGAGCAACGCCGAAGAAGCCGTTCTCGGGGTTTACTGCCCAGAGTCTGCCGTCCTGACCTACTCTGATCCAAGCGATATCGTCGCCTACGCACCATACCTTATAGCCCTTCTCTCTGTAGAGAGCGGGAGGAATAAGCATAGCGAGGTTGGTCTTACCGCACGCAGAGGGGAATGCTGCGGATATGTACTTGATCTCTCCGTCGGGATACTCAACGCCGAGGATGAGCATATGCTCTGCCATCCAGCCCTCCTTACGGCCGAGGTAGGATGCAATACGGAGCGCGAAGCACTTCTTACCAAGAAGAACGTTTCCGCCGTAACCGGAGTTAACGGACCAGATAGTGTTATCCTCAGGGAAATGACAGATGTATCTCTTCTCCGCATCAATGTCAGCGCGAGCGTGAAGACCCTTGATGAAATCAGCGCTGTCGCCGAGAGCCTCAAGAACGTTGAGACCTACTCTGGTCATGATGAGCATGTTAAGCACGACGTAGATGGAGTCGGTGAGCTCGATACCGTACTTAGCGAAGTCAGAGCCGACTACGGACATAGAGTAAGGAATTACGTACATAGGCTTGCCGCTGTAGGAGCCCTCGTAAAGCTTGGAAAGCTTCGCGTAGCACTCGGAGGGAGCCATCCAGTTGTTGATGTTACCTGCATCCTCCTTCTTGGTGGTACAGATGAAGGTTCTGTCCTCAACTCTTGCAACGTCGTTTACTGCGGTTCTGTGAAGGTAGCAGCCGGGGAGAGCGTCCTGATTGAGCTTGATGATCTCGCCGGTTCTGCACGCCTCCGCTCTGAGAGCCTCAGCCTGTGCCTCGGTACCGTCGATAAGAATGATCTCGGAGGGCTTAACCATAGCAGCCATCTCAGCGATCCACTCGTTCACGAACTTGTTGGAAGTAACGTTAGTGTTCATTTCTATATTCTCCTTAATTTAATAATCGTTATTACTGAAAAGCGAAAAACCCAACTTTTCACAACTACATTATATCACAACAATATTTATTTTGCAACAGAAAAAGCAAATATTTTCCATCGAATTTCCGAAAAATTCACATATTGCATCTCTCACCGCCGGAATGCATGCAGTTGCGATTGAGGCGAACCCATACATCGCTGTGACTTTAGACAAGCACCCACAAGACCGCAGTTGCCAGAATTTATAGCTAGCGGCATATATTTTGGTGGCTTTTCGGTGAAAAATATTAGCACTCTATGCCGATAAGTGCTAATGTTTACAATTAGGTAATAAAATCGCGACTACATGTTCATACTATTGGTGTAATATAATATCGAACAAAAAGGCAACTGCCAAGAAAGAGGTAACTTTAATGGATATTAACAAGCTTACACAAAAGAGCCTCGATGCTGTACGAAAAATGCAGTCGATGGCACTTGAAAACGGCAATCAGCAGCTTGAGGAGGTGCATCTGCTCGCCTCCCTGCTCTCTGACAGCACCGGATTGGCAACAAATCTGATAAAGCAATCCGGCACATCTCCCGAGGAGATAAGTAATGCGGCGCTCGACGCCGTTGCAAGACTGCCAAAGGTTTCCGGAACCTCTGCCGACAGACTCTATATGTCGCGTGAACTCGACTCGGTATTCACCTCTGCTGAGAGTGAGGCAAAGAAAATGCAGGACGAGTACGTCTCTGTCGAGCATCTGATGCTGGGACTTTTCGCAAAGGCAGATATAAATATTAAGGAAATATTCCGCTCGGCGGGTCTTAAAAAGGAGGCGTTTCTTGCGGCGCTCAAATCTGTGCGCGGAACCAGAAGCATCACGTCAGATAATCCCGAGGAGACCTACGACGTATTAAAGAAGTACGGTCAGGATCTCGTCGCACGGGCAAGAGAGCAGAAGCTCGACCCTGTCATCGGTCGTGACGACGAGATAAGAAACGTAATACGGATACTATCAAGAAAGACGAAGAACAACCCCTGCCTCATCGGTGAGCCGGGTGTCGGTAAGACTGCTATTGCGGAGGGTCTCGCGATAAGGATCGCAAAGGGCGACGTACCCGACAATCTCAAGGATCGGATAATTTTCTCGCTCGATATGGGCGCACTTATTGCCGGCGCGAAGTTCCGCGGCGAATTTGAGGAAAGGCTCAAGGCGGTGCTCGAGGAGGTACGCGCAAGCGAGGGAAAGATCATACTTTTCATCGACGAGCTGCACACGATCGTCGGCGCGGGTAAGACCGACGGTGCGATGGATGCGGGAAATCTCCTGAAACCTATGCTCGCACGCGGTGAGCTTCACTGCATCGGTGCAACAACTCTGAACGAATACCGACAGTATATAGAGAAGGATGCGGCGCTCGAGCGAAGATTCCAACCCGTAACGATACCCGAGCCGACGGTCGAGGATACGATCTCAATACTACGAGGCCTCAAGGAACGCTACGAGGTGTTCCACGGTGTTAAGATACAGGACGCCGCTCTCATATCCGCGGCAACACTCTCCGACAGATATATCAGCGACAGATTCCTGCCGGATAAGGCTATCGACCTCGTTGACGAGGCATGCGCTATGATCAAGACCGAGATGAACTCGATGCCCTCGGAGATGGACGAGGTGGCACGCCGCATAATGCAGCACGAGATCGAGGAGGCGGCGCTGAAAAAGGAGAAGGATAAGCTCTCCGTCGAACATTTGGGAGAGATACGCGCCGAGCTTGCTGAGATGCGCGCGGAATTCAACGAGATGAAGGCGCGCTGGGATGGTGAGCGTCAGGCAATCGAGAAGGTGCAGAAGCTACGCGAGGAGATCGAGACGACGAATGCGGAGATCGAGCGCGCCGAGGCAAAATACGACCTGGCACGCGCGGCGGAGTTGAAATTCGGCAAGCTACCCGAGCTGAAAAAGGCGCTGGAGGCAGAGGAAACGCTCGCAGACCGTGCGACCAATTCCCTGCTCCGCGATAAGATCACCGAGGAGGAGATCTGCCGTATCGTGGCGAGATGGACGGGAATACCCGTATCCAAAATAATGGAGAGCGAGCGCGAGAAGCTGCTCGGTCTCGAGGATATTCTTCATAAGCGCGTCATTGGTCAGGACGAGGCGGTCACACGCGTCAGCGAGGCGATACTCCGCTCGCGTGCGGGTATCAAGGATCCAAGACGCCCCATAGGCTCGTTCCTATTCTTAGGACCTACGGGTGTCGGTAAGACCGAGCTTGCAAAGGCACTCGCCGAGGCACTCTTCGACGACGAAAAGAGTATGATACGTATCGATATGAGTGAGTATATGGAGAAATACTCGGTATCACGTCTGATAGGTGCTCCTCCCGGCTACGTTGGCTACGACGAGGGCGGTCAGCTCACCGAGGCGGTGCGTAGGCGTCCATACGCGGTGGTCCTTTTCGACGAGGTTGAGAAGGCACACCCCGACGTATTCAACGTGCTCCTGCAGGTCCTCGACGACGGACGCATCACCGACAGTCAGGGACGCACGGTCGATTTTAAGAACACAGTTATTATCCTCACCTCAAACCTCGGATCGAGTATAATACTTGACGGAATAGATAAAAACGGAGAAATCGATGATAATGCGCGGCAGAACGTTTCCGAGCTGCTAAAGAGAAGTTTCCGTCCCGAGTTTCTCAACAGGCTTGACGAGACCGTTTTCTACAAGCCTCTGACACGCAAAAACATCAGCGGTATCGTCGATCTGCTCATAGCGGACCTTGACAAGCGACTACGCGATAAGCAACTGACAGTCGCTGTCACCGATGCCGCTAAGGACCATATAATCTCTGCTGCATACGATGCAACGTACGGTGCAAGACCTCTCAAGAGATATATACAGTCGCATGTTGAGACACTGATAGCAAGGGCGATCATAGGCGGTACGGTAGAACCTGATAGCGTATTGACCGTAGATTATAACGGCAATGTTCTGATGCTCAAATAAGCTTTCGTATAAAATAACACAAGCGGTTACTCTTACCTATTGGTATTGAGCAGCCGCTTATTTTTTGTTAGCTGATTCAGATCTTAATACGATCACACTCAAAACAGGTCGGGTCTGTCGGCATCGCGCGGATTCATATTGTCAAGCGATCCTCCCTCTCGTATTTCGTAGTAATAGGAATTAAGGAAGCCTGCAAGGTACTGCCAACGGCGAATGATATCGTAATCTGTTTCTCCTGCCGCTATCCTTGCGATATCCGACACAGCCTTTGGTATTTTTTCTACGTCACGGTAGAGTGAGGCATATGCACCGTATGCCTCGGCATTTGCGATACCGCCAAGCCTTGGTGCCATTATATTTTCGGCAAAGCTCTTCACAGAGCTATGTGGGTTATCCGCAAAATATTCCAATGCCAGATAGTTAAACTCAGCGTTAGTATGATATGGTGATATTTCACCGAACATAGATACAGAATCAAGTCCCGCATCGTACGTGAGACAGCATTGACGTCGTATCAACTCAATACCAAGAGTGTGTCTGCCTCCCCACCACTGCGTGCCTGTGTGCGATCTCACTATGTGGTGAAATCCCTCCATATTATCTATCATCTTTGAATCGGATTTCCAGATACCGTCGCGAAGCTTCTGATCGCATTTCCACTGCCAGAAGGTAGAACGAGGCATCGAAAGCAGTTTTTTCAAATCTTTACTTGGGATATTAGATGCAAATATAGAGCATTCATCATCAAGAAAATGGTGATAGGTCTCACAGATTATGAGTGCATCAGGAGATACGCGGCGAATAGCTTCGGATGCGTCGGGATATATTGCTGCCATATCAGCAAGCGAGATAGGCTCATCAGGACGTTCTTCTCCTCTTCGCTCACGGCACTTCGGGCAATCGCAAACACCGGTATCACTGGACTCCATCTGTATACCGCCAAGCTCGGGCATCTCGCGGAACAGCCAATCGAGAGATTCGAGAACGAATTCGTGCAAAAGCTTATTCGAGGCACAACCCTGATACTCGGTTTTCGTACCGCCTCTGCCTACACAGATCTTTTTTACATAATTTCCGTTCTTATCAACGGCGATAGTGTCGGGATTTTTCTCAAAAAACCTGTTTAGCGAATATTTATGATCGCCCTCGTAATATATACCGCCGTAAGCAAACAGACCTGCAATTAAATAAACGAGAGTTCCTTTTTCCCGCGCATATGAGCAAACCCGTCTTGCCGCTTCAACACCGCCGTGGCGATCACGAAGCATACCAACGATACCGTGTGCGGTCATTTTGTGAGCGGCGCACCAATCTATAGCGCGCTTATAGTCAAGTTCGAACATCTCTGGATTTTTACAGTATTCGTTACCTACGCCGGTGTTTTGCTCACCGGGTGTATTAAGACACCAGTTTGTGCTGTGATCCCAGGACCAGAAAAATCTATTTTTTATCATCGGAAATTCCTTATTCTTCATAGTAGTCGAGGAGCATATTAATAAGTCTGCCATTTGCGGAGGCGTTCGGGCTCCAGGGTGCAAAATACGGGTCGCGCTCGTTTATGCGCTCTACCATATAATACTCTTTAGTCATAGCATAGCGCATAATATAATCGATTATCTCCTTTGCTCTGTCCTTCATACCGTGACGCATAAAATATTGAAACCACATATACTCGTGTGCCGTAACGTACCAGATGAGGCATCTGCCGTTCTCATCGAGATATGAAGGGTATACTCCCGGTGCGATCTTATCCGGTAGTTTGTCATAGAAACCACCACTGATAAATCCACGCCTTGTGTAGTAATTAATCACGCGCTCGGCATCCCTCTCGGGAATATCTAATGCATTTGCAATATACGCGCCAAAATGTCCAAATCCGTATGCGCGCTCAATAGCACTATCATTGCCGACAGGAGCGAGGGGGACGCGCAGCTCATCGGTATTATTTTCGGCGGCTATATCATTCCATACTTTCCGCACTGTAGCTAGATAATCGTTATACTCTTGTCTGATCGTCATAGCGCGGGGATCGGAGAAATATTCAAAGGTGTCCGCAACAGCGGCAAGTCCCATAATATTAAAGCTGTCCGTGTTTCCGTAGCCCTGAAATACAAGCTCGTCATCACAGGAACGCTTCGGTGGGAAAAGACCCGCTACAATATTGCCCTCGGCTACGGTAGATGCTCTCGTTTTCTTTATCCATTCGAATGCACGATATGCGCGATCCGAGTATTTAGAGAAGAAGTCTTTCCCTCTAATACGGGAATATTTAGCGAAGCTGTAGAGAGCATTTGCGGTACACATAGCCCAATGTACGCCGAACGGAACAATCTCACCGTCCTCCGACTGACATTCTGTGAAATATAGGTTGATTATCGGCTCAACGTAGGAGTCAAAGTTTCCAAGACGCGAGAGTGCCTCAAGTACAGGCATAGACTCGTATATCCATATCATACGAGAGAGACCACCCTGTCTCGCAATCATGTAATCACGTCCTTTAGGGAAGCAAAAATGTTGCAGAAGTGTTGCAACAAGAACATTAATCATTTTTGCGCTCTCGGAATTGTGTGAAAGCGATTTCGGAAGATTCCTTATGGCAGAGAGTTCACGTCGCCACTCGGCAATAGCCTGCTCTCTTGCGTCTAAATAGTTTAATCCGCGATACTCACCTTCACCGTATACAAAGTACATGACGGTGCTCTCACCCGGCTCAAGTGTAATCTCTGTAGAAGCAAATCCGCACTGTGGGTCGAAATTAAGGATATGTTCTGCATCCCATGCAACGTAGCGTTCACCGTCGCGCAGAATTCCGTCACTACAATTCCATGTTGCGGGAAGCTTATTCCATTCAGTAACAGAGGTATAATAAGGACGGTAATGATTTGGTGCATCGTTAACAAGAAGGCACTCTCGTGCGGTGCGCAGGAGAAATCCCACCCTATCAGTCTGACAGTGAGCCGTCATATTCGTGACCGTGAGCGAAAAATAGCATCTCGGGCAGCGGTCAAACTCCGAGAAGGCCTCGATATTGTACTCGAGCCCGCCAGTGTTATTTTTAAGACTGTGCACAGGAATACCGTCGTCACGCGTGAGATTGACAGTGTTATGAAAATCGAGCTCGCCAAGGCGATTTGTTCTGGTAAACCATATACCCGCCGATACGTATTCGTCGTAAGCATTTTCGCGCTCGTCTGCAGGCTCAATATCACCGAATATCAGCTTGCCCTCAGCAAAAAGCGCGTAAAGCTTCTCGGATTTGGGCGGGTGAATATATCTTCTTGTGGTTATCGGTTTCTGCCAGTTGCTCATTTTATCGATCTCCTTTATGAATAGTAATCAAGCAACATGTCTATTAGTCTGCCGTTTGCCGAGGCGTTGGGACACCAGGGGGCGAAGTACGGGTCGCGCTCACTGTAACGCTCGATCATATAGTATTCGTCGGTCATAGCGTATCGGATCGCGTCGTCGATGATCTCACGTGCCCTATCGCGCATACCGTGGCGCATAAAGTAGAGGAACCAGAGATACTCGTGAGCCGTAACGTACCATACGACACATCTTCCGTTTTCGTCAAGATTGTAGAGCGTGCTGGCATGATCGTTCTTATCCGGCATTCTGTCGTAGAGGCCGCCCTTTATAAAGCCACGACGGGTGTAATAATTGATAATGCGCTCGACATCCGTCTCCGGAATATCTATTGCCTCGATAAGATACGCACCGAAGTGACCGAAGCAAAACTCCTTCTCCACCGGGGCATCGTCACCGCGTGGAGTGAAGGGTACGCGAATCTCGTCGGAGTCCTCACGCGCGGAAATATCATCCCAAAGTGAGCGCATCACGGCGCGGTAGTCGTTATATTCGCGGCGCATCTCCTCTGCGGCGGGGTCGCCGAAGTACTCAAAGGCGTCGGCGATTGCGTTGAGTCCGCGTAGGTTAAAGCTATCGGTGTTGCCCCAGCCCTGGAATACGAGGAAATCGTCACAGCTCTGTCGCGGCGGGAAAATCCCGGCGACTATATCACCGTGTGCGACGGTAGCGGCACGAGTAGCCTTTATCCATTTGAATGAGCGATAGGCATCGTCGCGGTATTTATCGAAATATGCTCTGCCGCGTTTTTTCGAATATTCCGCGAAGCTGTAGAGAACGTTGGCTGTACACATCGCCCAATGAATACCGAATGGGGTGATCTCGCCACTTTCGTCGGCACAGCGTGCAAAGTACATATCTATAGTGGGTTCTATGTAGTCGTCAAAATCACCAATGCGCGAGAGTGCCTTGAGAACCGGCATAGACTCATACGGCCACATCATACGCGACAGACCGCCCTGACGCGCAAGAATGAAATCCTCACCGACAGGATAACAGAAGCACTGAAGAAGCTGTGCTGCAAGATTATATACCATAGGTCCGTACTCGGAGTGCGAAGCGATGCACTCGGGAAGCTTATTTATACGCGAGAGCTCCTGTTTCCACGCCTGCTCGCAAGCGGTGCGCTCCGAGATATAATCCGGTGCGGCACTGCCGTGGCGCGTATAACAGAAGTACGAGGTAACCGATGCACCGGGCGAAAGAATCACGGAAGCCGTAATCGCGCCGCGTACGGGATCAAGAGTAAAATCCATCTCACCGCCGACGGTGATCGTTCTCTCACCGTCGGTATAGCCGCCCTCGGTTGCCTCCCATGTGGGGGCGGTAGCGAGCCACTCACCGATATCGGTATCGAAGCTGTAATAGAGGTCGGGGCCGCTTTTCACGAGTGACTTCTCGGGAGCAGTTCTGATAACGAAGCCAACCTTCTCACTCTTCTCTACGCTCGCCGTATTAGTGACTGTGAGCGACGCATAGCAATGAGAATCGCGCTCAAAGCTTGCGAAGGATTCGATAGAGTATCTTATTCCGTCTATGGTATAGGATACGCTATGTATAGGAATACCGTCAGGGCGGGTGCTGTTCTCTGCAATATGAAAATCGGGTGCTCCGAGGTCGTCACCGAGTGCGAGCCACATTCCCGCGGAGGTATAGGTGCTGTAGTTTTCGAGTGTTCTGCTCGGTATTATATCGCCAAAAACGAGTTTTCCATCCGCCCAAATCGTGTACATTCTCTCAGACTTTGGGGGGTGAATGTATCTGCGAGTAGTCTTTGCTCTGTTCCATGGATGTGTCATAGCATATCTCCTTTTATACGTTCATAAATACGACGGAGGCAATACCGAGGATAAGTCCTACGGTTTGCAGCTTCGTCAATTTTTCTTTAAATACAAGCACTGAGAATACGGTGGTAAGCAGTATATTTCCTGCGGAAAGAAGCGGATACATAAGAGATGCATTCATCATACCGACGAGTAGCATAACCATGAGATTTGTTGCGCCGTTTGCCGCACCGCATATTATCATATAGCCGCATCGTTTGATGCTCGTGCCGATCTCACGACGCTCAACGGTGAATGCGAGGATCAACAGCACCGCTGATACAACGAGCAGTGACGATATCATAAGCTCGCTCTTATACTGTCCGAGAAAATCTCTCTGCTGAACTGCCTGAACCGTTGAGCACATACCGTTGCCGGCAAAGGCGATGATGACGAAGATCGCCCAGGATAGGGTTATCTTAACCCCGCCCGTGCCCTTCTTCATATTGATGAACAGAAGGCTGAGAGCCAGGAGCGCGACACCCACGTAAAACCATACGCCGACCTGCTCGCGAAAAACTACGAGTCCGTATACCGTGGGTATGACCAGCGAATAAGAGGATATCAGAGAGGTGATCGATAGCGGTCCCGTCTTTATCGAGAGGAAGGAGAATACAACGGCAGAGCCGTAGCTGACCGCAAATAGCAGAATATACGGGATAAGCTCGGCGGTGAAATGAAGCTCGAAGCCGCTCGAGATGACGAAGAAGATGCAGGCGGTAAGACAGCTGATCGCAGAGAAGATAAACGCACCTCCTCCGCCGCGCCTGCTGTAGATCTTACGCGTCACGTTCTGCGTCGTAAGACCGCATATTCCGAGTAATAAATAGAGTACTTCCATACTTTAACGTTCCTTTTGTGTTCGGTAAGTCTTACCGCTCTTATAAAAGCATTCGGCGAGCATTACACCCGCCGAATATATTATATAATGAAGCACGGTCGGTTTTCAACTGCGCATTTTCCCTATTTTTTATACTATATTCCACGTTTCGCGGAATAAGCAGCTTTTTTACCTCACGATCTCGAATAGGTAGCTCGTCCGCTCGGGTAGGATGTCGCGGTCAAGATCGACCGGATCACCGAGAAGCTGACAGAGCCTCTCGCCGTTTTTCATTCTGAGAGTTACACGGCGATTCTCCGTCGTATGTATGAAGAGATAGCTTTTATTCACGTACAGAACGACGTCTTCGTCGGAATAAATATGCACGCCCGCCGCACGAAGAAAGTCGCGAAGCTCGTCTGTCGTCATATCCTTCTCATCGGGAGTTACGAGCAAGCAATGCTCGGCATCTGCCTTTATACGCACGGACGTCTCGGTCTCGCGAGGCTCGAGTAAGATAAACGCCTTATAATCATTCTTTATAAGCTCGTAGTCGGAGGCAAGGTACGAGTCGTATGGCGCGCCCATAGTTCCTAGTTGGTTGCGGAAATCGTAGACGATAGGCTTAACACTTTGCACTCTGCCCGCACTGTCATAGTGGGAGAAAACGCGCTCGTCGACAAGGACGGCAACCTCGCTGACACCGGATCTGTCACGCCCGTGTGAGGCTTTCGTTATCTCGAGAAATTCGCGATCCATCTGCATATAGAGGGGGTAGTCGTGCCAGCCGCCTCCCATATCAAACCACCAGAATGGGTGATTTTTAACAAACGCGCGAGAAAAGTACATCTTCATTGTCTCGACGGTGTGCCATCTCGGACGCGGCTTGTAGTGAGGATTATCGAAATGCGGTATGTCAAAGAGAGGACCCGTCAGATGCGTTCTGGCATCGTTCTCCATAAAATAGAGCTTGCCGTGTCGCTTGAGCGACTCGAGAGGCATCATACAGGGTTGATCGTGGCTGGTTTCTCTTACGTTCATATAGGATATCGGACTGCAAAGAAAGTCGACGGCATCGGAATTAAGCACCTTTTCGAGGGCGTGATGATTCGACTCTCTGTCCTGTCGCTCATAGGTATAGCCGTAGAATGAGCCCATAACGAGACGGTGACCCGTCAGCTCCTTTGCATACTCCGACAGCTCGATTATTCTATCGGCACATATCTCGGAGAGAAAATAATAATATTCTGCTTCTGTTCCTTCTATGCCATTTTCGTTTTTATACTGCTCAAATTTTTCTCTTGATCTTTTACCGATCGAGCCCTTTTGGTCGAGACCGAACCACTCCTCGGCGTTACCGCCCGCAAGCTGATACGCGCATACGCGGTCTCGGTAAGGAGATGCCTCGATATGCTCGATAAAGAGCTTGAGCTCGCGTTTCGTTTCGGTGAGCCAGGCATCGGAGGAGAAGCACGGGCGCCTTTTATCCATGCTGATGTTGCCGTAGTCACAGAGCTCGTCGGGGTTCTCTCGCTCCCACCAGAGAGGCAGAGACATATTGACTCTCGGGAAAATATAGGCGTCAGGGCACGCTTCGAGTATCTGATACACCGCGCGGTCGACGATCGTGAAATCGGGCTCGCCCTTTTTTTCAAATATACCGTCGTCGAATGGCGGCACCTCGTTTATCTCCGTGAGTCCGCGCGTTGCAAAATAGAGCGGCACCGAATAGAGCTTGAAGCCCGCCTTGGCAAAATCCGCATAGCGCGCTTTTTTTATAAAATAAGTTATATACGCGTTTTCAACGATGCGCTCGCCGTTGATGAAAAGGGTGGGATCTCCGTTTATCATCCTTATCTCAGACGTTATCATATTGATCTCCATTCCGAATATTATCGTTTGGTTACATTATACACTACTCTTCGTCGTTTTTCAACGGTTCTATAAAAAAAGCACTAACTTTTCGGTTGTGCTCCGTAAGGTTAGTGCTACTTTGTGGTCATTTATTCAGTATGAATGATTTTACACGCTCGATAGTCTCGTTTACCTGCCGCTCGGCGTTGCTACGGTCGGATGCCATAACCGTTATATAGAGCTTGATCTTAGGCTCAGTCCCCGATGGGCGCACGGTTACGGTGAGACCGTCGGTCGTAAACGTCACAGAATCCGACCGTGGCAAATCGCCTATACCGTCAAGATAGTCGGTTATTTCCTCTGCTGTGACACCGAGGAGCACCTTACCGCGTGTATCTCTCGCTATACGCATACAATCCCTGATGCGCGCTCTACCGCCCTCACCCTCAAGGGTCTCGGTCACGAGAATATCCGCCTCGTAACCGTGGCGTGCGTAGATCTCGTCAAGCCTCTCTGCGATATAATCGTGGGCGGTAATGCGTGCACCGTCCTCAACGGAGTTAGCGCTACAGCGGCAGAGTGCGAGGTATATTTCCTCACGCCGGACGATCTGCACGAATACGTAGGCTCGCAGGCGCACTTCAACCGAGAGTGGAAGAGACGGTTTGGAATATCGCCATTGGAGATGAAGAACGAAATAAATCAAAACCACGCGTTGAACGCGTGGTATGCACCAGCCCTTCAAGGGCATAATACTGGCAGAGCCTAAAGGCTCGTTGAAGAATCCGCCAACCGCAAATATTACTCAGGCAGCCGCTTAAGCGGCTGTCTTTTTATGCCTCGGGGTTCTTGCTACCCGTAAACGGGTCTATGTATTCTTTAAAACTTAACTGATCACACATTATGTCTTCTTGTAGTTGGTTCTCTACATATGCTCTTATTGCTTTTTCGTTTCGACCGACCGTATCCACATAGTATCCTCTGCACCAGAAATGTCTATTTCCATACTTGTACTTCAAATTCGCATGTCGGTCGAAAATCATCAATGAGCTCTTTCCTTTTAGATATCCCATGAATTGAGCTACACTTATGTGTGGTGGTATGCTTACCAGCATATGTATATGATCAGGGCATGCCTCTGCTGCGTGTATCTCTACACCTTTATTTTCACAGAGCTTTCTTATTATTGTTCCTATATCTGCCTTTATCTTTTGGTATATTACCTGTCTGCGATATTTCGGTGAAAATACTATATGATACTTGCAATTCCACTTAGAATGTGTTAAACTATTTGTGTCAGTCATTCTGACTATTCCTCCTTGTTATTTTAGTTTTGGTTGGCGGACCATCTCTATTATACCACAAGGAGGAATACTTGTATCTAAAGTTCTTTAATTCCACCACTTCAAGTGGTGGTTTATTGTCGCTTAAGGCTACAACAAAGCAAAGCGCACCTCGCAGTGAGGTGCGCTTTGTTCTATCGCGAAAACCTGCCAAGCAATCCGCAAATAAGCTCCGAAAGTGGCAGAATAAGCATTCCTACAAAGAAATTCGAGATGCCGTGGATGATATCAAACCAAAATCCCGAGGATATCCAAACAAGAGTCTGCTCAAAATTAAATCCGAAAATCAGAGCTTGTACGGGCGCATAGAGTACTCCGAAAGCGAAGCCGTGAAGCGAACATACGACGGGATATACAACAGCGGCAACGTAGCGCGGCATATTGCGCGGCAGGAGCATACCGACACCCCACAGCACCGTCCACACGTAGAGGTAGGGTATCCACCAGGTGGCAAAGCCCGCGTATATTCCGTTGATGAGCACGTAGAGGTATATCGGGATCAGCGCGCGGCGGCGGAACACGACGGTAAGCAGGAGTGTGAACATGCCGAGCAGGTGCATATTCGGCAACACCTCCATCAGTATTTTCGATGCGAACATCAGCGCCGCAAACATCGCGTACAGACACATCTCGAAGATGTGTCGTGAATTCTGCCCTGTTTTATATGCCATATTATTCCTTTGTATAGACGATCTCGTAGTGATCACCGTCGGTTATCACGGTGGTGTCAACGCCACTCATAAGATACTCACCGCTCTTATAGAAGGACCAATAGCTGCGGTCTACGTCGTAGTCAGCAGTGATACCGTTAACCGTTTTTACATACAAACCGTAACTGCCCCGCTCCCCCGCTATAAGGTTGTGCTCAAGAAGCGCAGCACCGAGTATAGTCATATCGGTATGAAGCGTAAAGGTAACAGAATCCTGTCCCACACGGACCTCTACCTCTACGGTCGTCGCACCGTCGCCGAAAGCGGTGTCGGCGGTGTAGGTAGCTCTATCCCAGATGGTCGGGTCGGCATTCACGTTATTGCAGGATACGGAAGTCAACGAAACAAAAATAAGTAAAATAAGTGTAAGTAAAGTGCGTGAGGTTTTCATTTCAGAATATTCCTTTCTCAAAAATAAAAAGGAAAAAATAAAAGCACCCTCCATTCGTGGGTGCGCAAAAAGAAGAGATACCCTGCCGTATCCCGAATAAAGCGCGCCTCTCCGAATTTGCCCAAGAGACCTTTATGGCTCGCAAAACGATAAGCATTCCGACTTGACCCGAAAGAGGAGATACGGTAATGGCTGTTGCTACAGATTCGCACTGTAATTTCCTTATCCACGAATATACCGTCCGTCAGTATACCCGTGAGTCGGGGTCTGTGCCCCGAGTGAGTTGCGTTTATTCCTTTGTATTAGATATTATACCACATACTGCATAAAAAAGCAAGAGTAAAAGTTGTTTTTATCGTAATATTATCCGTTTAATGCGCAAATCATTCAGAATTTCATTTCGGGTATTGACATTTTAAAAATATGTGCTAGAATTTAATTGAAAAAAATCATGGAGACTTATATGAGCAAAAAACAGGTTTTAGGCAAAATAAAATACTGGTCGTTTTTAAACCTCGGAATACTTCTGATGGCTATCGGAATCTATTTCTTCAAGGCACCTAACGGCTTCGCTACCGGTGGCGTCAGCGGTATCTCTATAATTCTCGCGAACGTGTTCCCGTTCTTGACACAGGCGACGTATATGATGATAATCAACGCACTTCTCCTAGTCATCGGTATCTTCGTTCTCGGCCGAGAATGCGGTACGCTGACTATATACTGCTCGCTGATGCTATCGCTCGAGAACTGGGCGTTCGAATTGCTCATTCCGCTAGAGGCACCGCTCACGGCATATCCTCTGCTCGAGCTCGTATATGCGGTACTGCTGACAGGAATCGGATCAGCGATCATATTCAAGTGTCACGCATCCTCGGGAGGCACCGATATCGTCGCACTGATATTGAAAAAATTCTCTCATATGAACGTTGGAACAGCTCTGCTCTGCTCGGATTTTGTAATCGCTCTGGCGTCGTTTATGCACTTTAATGACGGCGGCGTTGAGCTCGCTGCACAGACGGGTCTGTTCTCGCTACTCGGTCTGTTCGCAAAGGTGTTCGTTATTGATGATATCATCGACTCGATCAATATGTGCAAGTCGTTCAGCATCATAACGACAAAACCGTTGGAAATCGAGAAATATATTATGGCAGAAATGCACCACGGCGCAACAATACTTAATGCAAGCGGTGCTTACACAGGCGAAGGGCGAACGATCGTTATGACGGTCTGCCGTCGCTCCGAGGCGATAAGATTACGCAAAAAGGTCACTGAGATCGATCCGCACGCATTCATAATCATAACCAAAACGAGTGAAATTCTCGGCAAGGGATTCAGAGACAATACAAACTGATACAAAAAAACGGCTTTCGTCGGTTGTGACGGTAGCCGTTTTTGCATGTAAGAAAATAGCGATGCAGATAGATATTTTTCCCAATCGACGGATAAGAGCTATTCTCTATCATTCGGCGAGAAGCTTCTCTACCGCGGCAAGACGAACTGCAGTAACAAGTACGGCGGTCGCGGTGCGAAGCTCGTCGTTTGTGGGATAGGTGGGAGCAATACGCAGGTTCTCATCTCTCGGGTCGATGCCGTAGGGATGAGTTGCACCAACGGTAGTAAGGGTAACACCGACAGCCTTTGCAAGATCGAAGACACGGCGCGCGGTACCCGGCATAACGTCGAGTGATACAAAGTATCCGCCACGAGGCTTCGTCCAGGTGGCGATGCCGAGGCCGTTAAGCTCCTCGAGGGCATCGAGAGTGATCTTAAACTTCGCACCGATAAACTCGGCGAGTATCATCATATGCTGATGTACGTGCTCTGCATCCTTAAAGTATGCCGTATGACGGAGCTGATTGAGCTTATCGTAGCCGATAGTCTGCACTCCGAGATAGGTCTCTATCTGCTCGAGGTTTGCAGGGGATGCCGCCATCATAGCAACACCGCCGCCCGGGAAGGTTATCTTCGAGGTTGAGGAGAAGTAGAATATTCTATCAAGATTGCCGCACTTCTCTGCCTCGGCAAAGATATCGAGCAGCTGATCGCCGTCCTCTGTGAGGTCGTGTACGGCATAGGCGTTATCCCACATAATGCGGAAATCCGGAGCGGCACACTCCATAGCGGCGAGGCGTCGGACGGTCTCGTCGGAATAGGTATTTCCGGTGGGGTTGGAGTACTTCGGCACGCACCATATGCCCTTTACCTTAGGATCCTTGACGAGCCTCTCGACGACGTCCATATCGGGACCGGTCTCGGTCATTCTGACAGGAAGAAGCTCGAAGCCGAGATACTCTGTCATCTTGAAGTGACGGTCATATCCGGGTGTGACACAGATCCACTTAAGTCCCTCCTCGCGGCACCAGGGACGCTCGGAGCCGAGGACACCGAAGAGCATAGCGCGTGCAAGAGTATCATACATAAGCTGAAGCGACGAGTTTCCGCCGACGGCGATATACTCCTCTTTAACACCCAGCATATCGGAAAACAGCTTCTTCATCTCGGGGATACCGTCGAGCACGCCGTAATTACGGCAGTCAACACCGTTTATAGAAAAGCATTTTTCACGCGGTCTCGCCTCAGAGAGAAGCGGGAGGCTGATATCGAGCTGGTCGGAGTTCGGCTTACCTCGCGAGAGATCAAGCTTCAGTCCCATATTCTTATATTCGTTATATCTGTCGAGCAGAGCGACTCTCTCGGCGCTAAGCTCATTTTTCGTCATTTCGGTATACTTTTTCATCGTCGTTTCCTCACGTTATGAATTTTTGCGAAATAAAAATTGCATTTTACATTGAAAATTCCCCTCTATTATAGTATATTCTGAAAGAAATTTCAAGTGTTTCTTGCAAAATAAATAAAATTTCGGCAAAATCAACTAATCAATGCCTCTACTCGCGTGTGGCTTTGTACGTAAGTTATGTTCATGAGCCTATGACAAGGGCCGCACACAGTGAGAGTTATCGCTGTTTTTTCTTCCTTTTATTTAAAAGTTTGCGAGTTAGTGTAAAAGTGCTTGACAAAACTCTAAAATTAGTATATAATCTATCCTGATAAATTGTTTTTCGAAAGGACATATTTCTATGGCAAACGACAAGAAGCTCGTTGAGCAGATCACATCCATGGACGAGGACTTCGCCAAATGGTACACCGATATCGTAAAGAAAGCCGATCTTATCGACTACTCCAGCGTGAAGGGCTGTATGATCATCCGACCCTACGGCTACGCGATCTGGGAAAATATACAGAAAATTCTTGACACCAGGTTCAAGGAGACGGGTGTTGAGAACGTATATATGCCTATGTTCATCCCCGAGTCGCTCCTCAAGAAGGAGAAGGACCACGTTGAGGGCTTCGCTCCCGAGGTTGCATGGGTCACTCACGGCGGAGACGAGAGACTCACCGAGCGTCTGTGCGTGCGCCCCACCTCCGAGACTCTCTTCTGTGAGCATTATGCTAACATAATCAAGTCATATAGAGACCTGCCGAAGCTCTACAATCAGTGGTGTGCTGTTGTTCGTTGGGAGAAGACCACGCGTCCCTTCCTCCGTTCACGTGAGTTCCTCTGGCAGGAGGGTCACACCATGCACAGAACTGCTGAGGAGGCAGAGGCAAGAACCGTTCAGATGCTGAACGTATATGCAGATTTCTTCGAAAAGGATCTCGGCATGCCCGTAGTTAAGGGTAAGAAGACCGATAAGGAAAAGTTCGCAGGTGCTGAGGCAACCTATACCGTCGAGGCACTTATGCACGACGGTAAGGCTCTGCAGGGCGGTACGTCGCACAACTTCGGCGACGGCTTTGCTCGCGCCTTCGACATTCAGTTCCTCGACAATGACAACACTCTCAAATACTGTCATCAGACCTCGTGGGGCGTTTCTACCCGTATCATCGGCGGTATCATAATGACTCACGGTGACGATTCGGGTCTTGTGCTCCCCCCTGCCGTTGCTCCTATCCAGGTTATCGTTATACCCGTACAGCAGCATAAGGATGGCGTTATCGATGCGGCACAGAGAATCGTCGATACTCTCAAGGCGGCAGGCGTACGTGTAAAGATGGATGCATCCGAGCAGTCGCCCGGCTGGAAGTTCTCCGAGTATGAGATGAAGGGTGTTCCGCTCCGTATCGAGATCGGTCCCCGTGACATTGCAGACAATAAGTGCGTCATCGTACGCAGAGATAACAGAGAGAAGTCCTTCGTATCCCTCGACAACCTCGTCGAGTCGGTAAACGAGGGTCTCGAGAAGCTTCGTGCCGCACTCTACGAGAAGGCTCTAGCCAACAGAGAGGCGCGCACCTTTGTGGCACACAACCTCGAGGAGCTCTGTGCTATTGCATCGAAGGAGAGCGGCTACATCAAGGCTATGTGGTGCGGCGACCTCGAGTGCGAGCTTAAGCTCAAGGAGGAGGCTGACGTTTCCTCTCGCTGTATGCCCTTCGACGGTGATGCCGTTGACACCAAGTGTGTATGCTGCGGCAGAGAGGCGAAGAAGCTCGTATATTGGGGAAAGGCATATTAATTTTAATTTTCAGAGGTAATGATGAGGTTCGAGGACAAGAGGATCGTGAGCGTGCGCGTTGCAGACGGCAGCACGGTTAAAATCGAATATCGCGAAGCCCTGCCCTCGACTATCGAGCTCGCGAGAAAATATGCACGCGAGGGGTATCCCGACAGATATGTCATATTTACCGAGAGGCAGGCATCATCGGCAATAACCGGAACAAAGCTGTCAGACGGTGAATACGAGCACGGTCTGTTCATATCCTGCATTCTGCGCCCTGCATTCTTCCCTGCTCAGGCGGGTCTCGTCGGTCATCTCTCCGCGGTAGCGCTCGTAACGGCGCTTGAGGAGCACACAACGAGATCGCTCGGCCTTGGCTGGGTGAGTGACGTATATTGTGACGGCGTGCGTATCGGCGGCTGCTCCGTTGAGGGCAAGCTCGACAGCCACGCATCGTACGAGTATATGATAGTTACGCTCGCGGTGCGACTCGACGACGAAAACTTCCCTCCCCGACTCACCGATATGGTGAGAAAGGTATTCGAGAGTGACAACGACTCGATACCTATGATAATAGCGAAGACGGTGCTAAATAAGTTCTTCTCCGCTTATATCAGTGTCAAAAATCCCGGAAAGTACATGGATGCATACAGACGTAAATTCCTGCTCTACGACCGAAAGATCAAGTATCGCTCAGGTGATAAGCGCAGACGATGCCGCGTAGTAGACGTCGACAAGATCACGGGTCAGCTCATAGTTGAGACGAGAGCCGGTGTGACCGAGACGGTCAAATCGCCATCACTCGTCGTAATGCCAAAAAAAATAAAGCTTGAACGCAAAAAATAATATAAAAACGGCAAATGTTGCACCGTTGGAGCTGATCCGCGGTACTGTATTTGCCGTTTTTTTGTTATTCTGCGCTATTTTTTGTACTGTGAACAGTTTTTTTAACCGTTTTAAAACCAAAAAAAATCTAAGGGGACTGCCGAAAATCGACAGTCCCCAACAAATTTAGTGAAAAGCTAAACTGTTTTTGTTAGATTTGCTGATTACTCAGCAGCGGGTCCCTCAACACCAACGAGAACGTTATCGATGGTGCAGGAGAGATCTCTGTTGTTAGCAACGCCTCTCCACTGAATGTTGAACTGTACCCAGTCGGAGGTGTCCTTACCCGAGATAACGCCACCGGTAGTGTTAGCAGCAAGCTCGCCGTTTACGTAAACTGCGATGTCGCCAGTGCCCTCACCGGTTACGGTGAACTCGAAGCGGATAGTAACGGTCTCACCCTTAACGATCTTATTGCCATACATATAAACTGCATCAGCAGCATTGTTTGCAGCGAGATAAGACCACTTGTGAGTATCGGTCTGCCATGTAGCATTGGTGTGCGAGAAGCCGATGAACGCCATGTTATTCTTGTCGTTGCTATCGCCTGCGACAACGTTATTGAAGGTGAAGTCCATCTGGAAGATGTACTTAGTACCAACTGCAACGTCGAGAGTCTCGCTTACGGGCTTGAACTGAATACCCTTAGAGCTGTAAGCAACCTGAAGTGCGCCGTTCTCGACTGCGATACCGCCGCCTGCGATCCAGGTGGGAAGCTCGCCATTCTCGAAATCGGTGAAGCCGCCCTCGTAAGAGGTTGCCCACTTAGCAGTGAGGGTAACGTCTTCCATACCGAGCCAAGTGCCGGTGGTCGGGAATACCTTGTAACCGTCATACCAGCCAACGAATACGAGAGTATCGTGGGTAGGAGTAGGAAGCGTGTAGGACTCGCCATACTTGAGAGTAGCGGTTGCATCACAGGTGCCGCCGTTAGCGTCAAGAGTGATAGTGCAAGCTTCCTTGAAGAACTTAGCAGTAAGAGTAGCCTCTGCTACGTCGATGGTCCAAGTGCCCTCAATGTCGATCTTGGTATCGCCGTAATACCAGCCCTCAAACTTGTGGTTTTCAAGAGTGGGAGTGGGAAGCTCGTATGCGAAGCCACCCTCTGCATTAACGATAACCTCGTTAGTAGTGAGAGTAGCGTCGCCTGCATCAAGAGTGATCTTGGTGGAGTTGATCTGCCACTTTGCTACGTAGGTGTGATCCTCATAGCTTGCCCAAGTGCCGGTAAGAGTCTCGACAAGCGCGCCGTTCTCATACCAGCCGAGGAAGGCGTAACCATCTCTCGTGGGAGTAGGAATGGTGAACTCCTCGCCGTAGGTCATAGTAAGAGTTTCGTTATCAACAGTGCCGCCTGCGGTGACGAGAGTAACGGTAACTACCTTACAGATCCACTTAGCGGTAAGAGTTGTATCAGCCTTGAAGCTCCAAGAGTCGCCGGTGTTCTCTACCTTGTTGCCGTCAGCATCGTACCAACCAAGGAACTCGTGATCAGCCTTGGTAGGAATGGGAAGCTCGTAGGAGTCGCCGGAGAAGATGGACATTGCGGACTTAGCACACTCGCCGCCGTTTGCATCGAGAGTTACGAGAGTCTCAACTGCGGGATCGGGGAGCATACCGCCCTCACCGGGCTGAAGAATGTTTATAGAAACATTGTCGAATGCAACGGTAGTGCCAGTACCGTATCTAACGGCACTTCTCCAGTAGATACCGAAGCCTCTGAAGTTAGTATCGGGAAGATCCTTATCTGCCTTACCGTTAACGAGGGTGAGAGTAGTCTCCTCGCCGTTTACAAGAGCTGCAACGACGATGTTCTGTGCGCCGTTACCAACCTTTGTACCAACGGTGTAGGTAAGACGAACGTTAGTCTTAACACCCTCGGGGAAGGTGATGCCGCCCCAAGTCATTGCATCGTAGAAGCCGCTTTCGTCAGCATCGGTAGTGGTAACCTTAAGGTAAGTGTTAGCGAACATATTCTCGTTGCCGTTTGAAGCTCCGCCGTAGAAGCCGAAGAAGCCTGCGCCCGAGGTATCTGTAACGCTACCGACCTCTGCACCTGCGTAGGTGAAGTCAAACTCGATAACGTAGGTAGTACCGGGAGCATATACGGCGTCGGAGTTGTACTCGGGTCTTGTGAGAACGATATTCTTCCAAGCATTGGGCTTAACAACGAGCTCACCATCGGTGATAGTACCGATAGGATCGCCTGCAATGCCGGTCTTGTTAGAAGCATCGGAGAAGTCAAGCTTGGTAGCTGCCCAAGGAGTCATAGTAAGATCATCGATAGCGAATCTTACGGTGTCATACTTGGTCTTATCAGCAGTACCGAAGGTAACGATGTTGCAGTCAGCGGGAGTAGCACCGGTGAATGCGGTCTCGGAAGCACCTGCGAAGGTACCGTTGACGTAAACTGCGGTAGTACCATGCTCAAGCTCGAAGATAGCGGTGATGGTTGCCCACTCGCCAGCCTTGAAGGATGCCATGGAGGTGTTATCCTTGATTCTGTAGCCGCCCTTACCGTTATCAACGAAGGTAATGGTAGCGAATACGTCATCAGTCTGATCGTTGCTAAGCTGTACGTATACAGGAGCAAGATCGGTGTCGTTTCCTGCAGCTGCAACAGCCTCGGAAATATTGATCTTGAATTCGATCGTGTACTTAGTAGCGTTGATGAAGTCTGCGTCGGTAGAGCCGATAATAGCAAGCTCTGCAGCATCAGCGCCTGTGCCGCGGCCGAGCTCGATGTATCTGTTATCCTCGGTGGTAACGATGATAGCATAGCCCTTACCGTCAGCGGTGTATGCAGTATCAACTGCGAGATCCTCGGACTTGGTAACGATGCCCTGCTCTACAAGAGTAGCGAGATCGGTCCAGCCGTTGAAGTTCATAGAATCGCCGATAGGACCGTCAAGTACCTTCTGGCGCTTGTGGTAACCAAGCTCCTCGGTAAGACCCTCGGTGTTCTTGTCGGGGTTACATGTGAGACAGAATCTGTGCTCAAAGCCCTTCTCATCGGGGCAGTTCTGCCATCTGGTCCAGGTGTGACCGAATGCGGGAATTACTTCCTCAACGTTGGTCTGACCGCACGCCTTGTCACCGGTAGCGGTACAGGAGTGCTTACGAAGACCGTCGGTGGTACAGGTAGCAGGAGTTACGATCTCCCACTCAGTCCACTGGTGGATACAGCCAACGATCTCATACTCGCCGGATGCGTTCTTGAACCACCAGCTTGCAGCCTCGGTAAGAGTTGCATCAACTGCGGTCTCGGGAGTAACGTTGAAGGCGATAACAGGTTCCTTTGCGAAGGTGAGCTCGGATGCTACGATGTTCCAAAGGTTAACTACCTCTGCAACAGCCTTGTCAATTGCAGCAGCAAACTCCTCGGGAGTAGCAAAGCTGCCCTGTACGGGGTGATTGTAGGTAGCACCGTAGTAAACGAGTTCGGGTGCATAATCTGCAAAAGCGGTAGGATAGATATATCTTACGGTTGCAGGAACGAAGAGAGACTTGATAGTCGAGCATGCGTCAAACGCACCGCCCGCTACGGCACGGGTGCCGAGAGGAATCTCTACGAGCTGGGCGCCGTCGAGAACCTTGATAAGGCAGTTGTCAACGATAAGCATACCGTTCTTGTAAGAAGCGGTATCGTCAACGATCTTTGTGCCGGAGAATGCAGTCTCGGGAATAGTGGTAACCTTACCGGGAATATCGATAGTAGAAAGATTAGCATAACCGTTAGCAACGTTCGAACCGATGGATACGATGTTGTTAACGAAGCCGATGGACTCGATGGTAGCCTTTGCACCACTCCAAGGAGCGGGATTCTCATCATCGAAGTTCATCATTACGCTGTCACCGCCGACTACGAGATCCTTACCGCCATTGGTAAGAGACCAAGCGATAGTGGACTCACCGTCAGTCATCCAATATCTGCCGTCAGCAGCAACAGGCTCAGCAGTGTAAGCGTATACGGTAGCAAGAGCCGCGCCGATGCCGTTGTCAACGAGAGTGCCGGCAACAGTCTCGGGATCGCTGTAAACGTTACAAGCCGAGAGATCTGTACCGTCATAGTAGATACCTCTGAGTGCGGAGCATCCGCTGAATGCGAAGCGGTGAATACCCTTCACGGAATCAGGAATGATAACGTTCTCAAGAGCGGTAAGGTTAACGAATGCAAACTTACCTATGTACTCGATGCCGTCACCGATAACAAGGGTGGTAACGTTCTTTGCAGAAGCGTTAGCCGCACCCCAAAGGTTAGCGGTGTCCTCGGAGGTCTCGAAGTCCCAGATCTTATAGGGATCTCTGCCATCCTGAACAACGATCGACTTGTTAGCCGATACGGTGAGAGTCTTAGTAGCCTTATTGTAGGACCAGATTACGCCGCCGTCGTTACTGAGGATACCCTCGTAAACGTCGCCGGTCTTGGTGTAGTTATTACAAGTGATATCCTTATCACCGGTAACAACGTCGCCTAACTTGAAGAGAGGATCAAAGCTTACGAACTCGAAGCCGTGATACTTCTTCTGCTTGGTGAAATCAACGTTAGCCTGAGTGATCTTACCCTCAAGAACGGGAAGATTGTCGTCCTCATTGTAAAGGATGTCACCGTTCTCGTCAAGCTTAGGAGTAACTACAACGTAGTCAGTCCAGATGGGAGTAGTGATACCGTACTGTGCACCAAGCTTGTAGTTGATGGTGTAGCAGTTCTGTACGGGAGTTGTGGTAACGTTGCCGTCAGCATCCTCGGCATAGTGCCAATAAGAACCGACAGCAGTATCGTCCTCATTATAATAATAGATGTTAGCAGACTCGTTAAATGCGGAGTTATCAATTCCTACGAACATGTTCGCGAACTGCTCAGGAGTACCGAGCGAGTAAACCTTACCGGAAGCAAGTGCGTGGGTTGCACCCTCGCCGGGATGGAACGCGGATGTACCAACGCTGGTAAGCGAAGCAGGAATGATAACGGTCTTGATCTTGTTGGATGCGTAGAACGCACCGTCACCGATGGTGGTAAGACCCTCGTTGAGAACAAGGGAGGTAAGACCGGTGTTGGCGAGACCGTTAAGACCGATGGATGCAAGATTCTTGGGTGCCACGAAGGACTTCAGGCTCTTACAGCCGTTGAACGCATTCGCACCGATAGCGGTGACCGAATCGGGAATAGTAAGGTTCTTGAGAGCCTTGCATCCGTTGAACGCGTTGGAGCCGATAGAGGTGATGCCGTCAGCGATCACAACATCGGTGATCTTGTTAGCAAAGCCGAGCCACGGAACGTCAACGTCGTTTGCGTTTGCAAAGTCGAACATATTGCCGGAGCCGGTGATGTTAAGGATAACCTTCTTATCCTTGCCCTCACCCTCCTCGGTGATAGCCCAGTTTGAGGAAGGACCTGCGAGGGTTCCTCTGTAAGCGTAGAACACAAGGTCGCCCTCAATAGCGCCGGTAGCACTATCAAAGTCGAAGGCTGTGCCCGTGACAGTGTTTGTCGCAGCATCCCACTCGGTATACCATTCAACGAAGGTGTATCCGTTGTAAGTGAGAGCCTCGATCTGTGCTTTGAGCTCGTCGGTAAAGCCGGCGTTGGTTACGGGGATCTCAAGAGTGGAAACGTATGCATCGACGTCATCGGTACACTTTCTGCCGTTATCGTTGAGATAGGTTACGGTGTAACGATAAATGAAATCGACCAGATAAGTTTCCTCTTCTTCAGCAGGGGGAGGAGTCACGTTAGTGCCATCTCCGTTTCCGCCGTCTCCGCTATCGCCGCCGCACGATGCGCATACGAATACGCAGGTGAGGACAAGCAGCAAAGCCAAAAGGATTTTCAAATAGCTTTTCATTTTTTTCTCCTTTGCGGGAATTTCCCTTAATATATGGGTAATATAATTTTAACACAAGTGAACCAAAATTTCAAGATTATTCCTTTCATTTTTGAATTTTCTGCTTTTTGCACATTTTAAGGGTCGTTTTTTTATGCACAATCACGAATTTTTGTACTTTTTGCCCCGAATTCTGCGCTCTGCGTGCAGTTTTATGTCGGTAATTTTCTGGTTACTGTTAATTTATGGATTTGATGAACCGGCAACAGCGGGGCTCACGGTAGTCGCCGCGTTGATACATGAGGCGGGACATATCCTCTGCATATCTCTACTCGCAAAAAAGGGACCGGCATTGCGTGGGGTGCCGAGCGGTCTGCGTCTCTGCTCTGCCCCATACACATCATACCGCGACGAGATCCTCACCTATGCATCCGGGCCGCTGGCAAACATTTTCGTCTGCCTGCCCGCATTGCTACTGCTTCCGCTGTCGCGTGATTACGCCTACCTTTTTATCTTTCTCAATTTGGCAACCGCCGGATCCAATCTGCTGCCGATCAAGCAATACGACGGCTACGGCATCCTCACCTCTCTGCTTCGTATGAACAGTCTCGGCACGCGCTGGGTAGGGGTGCTCTCCTTCACCATAAAATGCACCGCGACACTCGCGGCACTCTACCTTATGGAGAGACTGGGCGAGGGATATTGGCTTTTCAGCGTGTTTTTCTTTTCTTTGCTCGCCGAGATAGGAGAATCGCCGTTTTTAAAAAAATGACGATTTAGGGAGATATACGGAGATTTTGCGAGTTTTTACGAGATTATCCGATATTTCCTGCAGATAAACCCAACAAAATTCGGCAAAGTCGCCGATTATTCCCGAAAAATTGCAAAAAAAATATTGCGAAAACTATTGCAAAACCAAAATGTTTTTGCTATAATCAATGCTGTCACAATGTCGGCATTTGTATAAGAGGTCGGCCGTGACGATTGAAGTACCCCCCACGGGTACGTATGAAAGGATCTGAGATTTTAAGAAAATGGCAAAACTCATTGAGTTGAAAGGAATTTCGAAATCCTACGACGGTGAACGCGTTATCGACAGTATGGATCTCTACATAAGAGACGGAGAATTCATTACCCTGCTCGGCCCCTCCGGCTGCGGCAAAACGACGACGTTGCGTATCATAGGCGGATTTGAAACTGCGGACGAAGGCACGTTATACTTCGATGGAACCGAGATCAGCGACGTTCCTGCATACAAGAGGCATATAAACACGGTATTCCAGAAATATGCCCTGTTCCCTCATCTTAATGTTTATGAAAACATCGCTTTTCCTCTGAGGCTGAAAAAAGTCCCCGAGGCAGAAATAAAAACAAGAGTTACCGATATGCTGAAGATGGTTGCGCTCTCCGGATTTGAGAACAAGGGCGTCAGCACGCTCTCGGGCGGTCAGCAGCAGCGTGTCGCTATTGCGAGAGCTCTGATATCGCATCCGAAGGTGCTACTGCTCGACGAGCCGCTCGGCGCGCTCGACCTCAAGTTGCGTAAGGATATGCAGAACGAGCTCAAGACCATACAGCAGGCGATCGGTATCACCTTTATATACGTTACGCACGATCAGGAGGAGGCTCTGTCGATGTCGGATACCATCGTCGTTATGGCTGACGGCGAGATCCAGCAGATAGGCACTCCCACCGATATATACAACGAGCCGAAAAACGCTTTCGTCGCGGATTTCATTGGCGAGAGTAACATCATTGACGGCGTTATGCTTGAGGATAAGAAGGTCCGCTTCTCCGGTCATACGTTTGATTGCGTGGACGGCGGTTTCGGCGAAAACGAGGCGGTAGACGTAGTTGTACGCCCCGAGGACGTCGACGTCGTAACGGTAGACCGCGGTATGCTGACGGGTAAGGTGACGAGCGTAACCTTCAAGGGCGTGCACTACGAGATCATCGTTGATATACGCGGATTTAAGTGGATGATCCAATCGACCGACTACGTTGAACCGGATGCTACGATAGGCCTCTACATCGAGCCTGACGCGATACATATTATGAAAAAATCCAAGTATTCCGGCAAGTTCGGCGACTACTCATCCTTCTCCGACGAGATGGACAAGCTCTCCGATGCGGATAGTGCGGAGGAGTTCTGATATGAAAAAACGCGGCTCTATAATGCGCTCGATAGCCGCCGCGCCGCATATTTTCTGGGCGATACTATTTATCGTTCTGCCTCTGATTATCGTGCTTTTTTACGCTTTTACAGATGCTGACGGTAATTTCTCGTTTGAGAATATACTATCGCTCGCAGAATATGCGCCGATATTCGGTCTATCTATCGAGCTCGCGGTAATCGCGACGTTTGTTTGTCTCCTTGTCGGCTATCCCCTCGCCTACATAATCGCGAAGGCGAAGCCCGAGAGACAGAAATTCTACATTATGCTCCTCATGCTCCCAATGTGGACAAACCTACTGATAAGAACCTACTCTATCATGGCAATACTTGACGACGGCGGCTTTCTCAATACGCTACTCGGAACGTCGATGCACATCGTCGGAACGAAGGGCGCCGTTATATTCGGTATGGTGTACGACTTCCTGCCCTACATGGTGCTTCCGATCTACACCTGCATATCGAAGATCGACAAAAACATGTGGGAGGCGGCGAGCGATCTCGGCTGCAGTCCCGTCAAGGTTATCACGAAGGTCATCTTCCCTCTTTCGATGTCAGGAGTCATCTCCGGCGTCACTATGGTGCTCGTACCCTCGATCAGCACCTTCTATATCTCACAGAAGCTCGGCGGAGGTACGTTCGAGCTGATAGGTGATACGATCGAGCGTCAGTTCGTCACCGGTGCGCTCAACGTCGGTGCGGCGATATCCTTCGTTATGATGATACTTATTCTTATTTCGCTATCGGTAATGAACAAGTTTTCCGATGCTGACGAGGGAGGTATCATAGTATGAAAAAGCACCTCTCAACGATCTATCTCGTACTTATCTTTGGTATATTGTATATACCAATTCTCACGCTTATACTCTTCTCCTTCAACGATTCGAACAGCACGGCGCTGTTCACCGGCTTCAGCCTGAAGTGGTACGGTGAGCTTTTCAAATCGCCTGACACCTTCGAGGCTCTCAGAAACACTCTGATACTCGCGGTCCTCTCGTCGCTCATATCTACCGTTATAGGTACTGCGGCGGCAGAGGGTATATACAGAATGAGGAGCAAGCTTGCGAAGGCAGCTATCAATTCCGTGACGAATATCCCGATGATGAATCCCGATATCGTTACCGGTATGTCGATGATGCTCTTCTTCGTTGCGGTGGCCGGTATACTCGGCATCGAATACGAGGAGGTCGGTTTCGTCGCGATGCTTATATCGCACGTCACCTTCTGCCTGCCCTACGTTATACTCTCGGTGCTCCCGAGAATAAACGAGCTCGGCGATACTCTCACCGAGGCAGCACTCGACCTCGGCTGTACTCCGATGAAGGCATTCTTCAAGGTGAAGCTGCCTAACATCATGCCCGGTGTTATCTCCGGCATGGTGATGGCGTTCACGCTCTCACTTGACGACTTCGTCATATCCTACTTCGTCGGCTCGTCCAATTTCCAGACCCTGCCTCTTCTCATCTACTCGATGACCAAGAAGAAGGTAACTCCGGATATGTACGCGCTCTCCACTCTTATCGTCGTTACAATCTTTGCGCTTCTCTTGATCTCCAACTTCAGAAGCTCTAAGAAAACGGCAAAGGCGAGAAAGTGAGGTAGGACGATGAAAACTACAAAAAAACTCATTTTCGCTATATTTTTCGCGGCAGTTCTACTGTTTTCGCTCACTTCATGCGGTGATAACGAAGGTGACGATGCCGTATCCACCGACAAGGTAGTGACTCTCAACGTATACAACTGGGGAGAATATATCTCCGACGGATTCCAGGGCTCAGTTGACTCGAATGCTGAATTTGAGGAGTATTTCAATACGACTCTTGCACAAAAATACGGCTTCAAGATCTCCGTCAACTACACCACATATGCGACCAACGAGGATATGTACTCGAAGCTCAGCAGCGGTGCCGGAACGTATGACGTTATCATCCCCTCTGACTATATGATACAGAAGATGATCGGCGACGGTGGCGATGAATGTATGCTCGAGCCGCTCAACTTTGATATCATAACCAATTTCGGTAATATCGACGACGGCTTCAAGGGTGAAGCGGCGTATTACGATCCCGGAAACGTATACTCGGTCCCCTACACCTACGGTATGCTCGGAGTTATCTATAATACCGCGCTTGTCGACGAGGAGGATTACTCCGATGAGAGCTGGGGTCTATTATGGAACCCGAAATACAAGGGTAAAATACTGCAGTTCAACAATCCCCGCGATGCATTCGGCTCTGCGATGTATTATATGAATTACAACGTCAACTCTACAGATACCGAGGTATGGAATAAAGCTCTCGCAAAGCTTGTGGAGCAGAAGCCGTACATACAGGGATACGTAAACGACGAGATATTCAATAAGATGACCACCGCATCGGCGGCGGTCGCACCGTACTTCGCGGGCGACTTCCTTACTATGGCATACCAGAACGAGGATCTCTCCTTCTACTACCCCAAGGAGGGCACGAACTACTTCGTTGATGCGATGTGCATACCGAAGAATGCAAGAAATAAGGATGTTGCTAACGAGTATATCAACTTTATGCTCACCGAGGAGGTCGCTGTAGCCAATGCACTCTACATCGGCTACGCCTCGCCCAACACACTCGTGCGCGATAGCGACGAGTATAAGGAGGGGATGGCGGAGCTACACGAGGACTGGGAGGAGATACTCTACGGCAAGACCCCCGAGGAGGCGAACGCAAATTACGACTTCTCACCCGGTTACGAGAGCTTTTCCCCCGAGATCCAGGCACACGTAAATACGCTCTGGGAGAGTCTCAAGACCGAGAATGCTACCGAGGTGTGGGTACACGTCGTATGTCTCACTATAGTGATCGGTGTAGTGACGCTTGCCGGCTACAATACCTATATCAAGAAAAAGCGCTCAATGGATTACCGTATGCGCGATAAGCTCGCGGCAAAGGCAAGACTTGAGGCACAAAAGAATAAAACTAAATAAACAAAAAGATCCGCTCGAAGCTTTGAGCGGATCTTTTTATTTGCGAAGTCGGCATCGATTTCAAGGACAGCACACCTAGACAAATACGTTTGGGAAATAATGTATTTTAAAATACACTATTTATTTTGCGGCAGAACTCCTGTGTTATCGAAAGGCGGGATGAAGCTTTCCTCTGCCGTGCCACCGTCCTGGATAAAGCAATTCGACACACCGAGGCGCAGTGCGTAGTCGGTGAGCAGGTCGTATTCCTTATGCGTCACAGGACGGTCCAGAGGTGGCGGCATACCCTGCATCGGGGTGTATTGATTCATGAGACTCAGATAGATCGAGTCACCGTAAGTGGTGTAGAGATAGTGAAGGATAAGCTTCGCCTCCGCGACGTGTCCGGGAAGGAGAAGTATCCGCACGACGGTGCCGCGTGTCATAAGACCGTCGGCATCCAGCTCTGCCCCGCCCGTCTGTCGCACCATCTCGGCGATGGCGGCACGTGCTACCGTGGGATAATCCGCGGCGTGAGAATATAGCTCGGCGGTTTGGGGTCGGTAGTATTTAAAATCCGGAAGATAAATATCGATAAGTCCGTCGAGCATGCGGAGTGTCTCTACCGTATCGTAGCTGCCGGTATTATAGACTGTGGGAACGGTGAGTCCCTGCCTGCGTGCGCGGATGATCGCCTCTCGGATCGTCGGCACGTAGTGGGTTGGGGTGACGAGGTTGATATTATGTGCACCGCCGTTTTCAAGCTCGAGCATTATTTCGGCTAAGCGGTCGGTTGTGATCTCCGTTCCGCTTATGCCGCGTGAGATATTTCTGTTCTGGCAGAAAACACATCCGAGCGAGCAACCGGAAAAGAAGATAGTACCGGATCCGCGGGTTCCGGATATCGGCGGCTCCTCCCACATATGAAGTGCCGCTCGGGATACGTAAAGCTTATCGGTAACGCCGCATGCACCGACGTTGTGTGTTCTGTCTATTCCGCATCTCCTCGAGCAGAGACGACATTCTATATATGAATTATTCATCTTTTTCATTCACCTCTACTTTTCGGTTGACATACGGCAGGTTTTATGTTAAAATAAGACAGTAATAATAGAATTTTGCCCAAAATGGCGTGAAACGGAGAAAAACAATGGCAAAAAGAGACGGATATATAAGCTGGGATGAATACTTCATGGGTGTCGCCCTACTCGCGGCACAGAGGTCAAAGGACCCCAGCACACAGGTCGGTGCCTGCATAGTTGATGCCGGAAACAGAATACTCTCGACCGGCTATAACGGCTTCCCTCAGGGCTGCTCGGACGACGATTTCCCATGGAACAGAGACGCATCTCTCGGAGAGACGAAGTATCACTACGTAGTCCATGCAGAGCTAAACTCCATACTCAACGCGAGCGGAAAGTCGCTCGCGAATGCAAAGCTGTACGTTGCACTGTTTCCATGCAACGAGTGCGCAAAGGCGATAATCCAGTCCGGCATCAAGGAGGTAATATACCTCTCGGATAAGTATCACGATACACCCGAGACGACCGCTTCTCGCCGTATGCTGAACGCGGCGGGAGTCAAGCTGACACAGCTGAAGCCTACGAAGGCACAGATAGTGCTCGGATTTGATCAGTAACTATCGGTAATTTTCGGTGAAATAATCTAATATCGCCGCTTTGTCGGTGAGGAATGCGCCCTGCACCATATTGGGTCTGCCGCCTCCTCTGCCGGATAGAGCGGCGTTTATTTTTTTGATTTCACCGCGCATATCGAGACTCGACGAGGCGATCACGTATTTATAGTCGCCGTCGGCACCCGATAATGCTACGAGCATTCCTCCGACACGCTGTGAGGCGTTATTTGCAAATTCTATAAGCTCATCTATCGAAAAGCCGTCGATGAAGGTTATGCAATTCCCGTCCGTCCTCTCGACCGAAAGCGCCTGATTGCGAGCGAGGTCAAGGCGTGTCATCTTGAGTCGGTGCTTCAGCTCTTCGACGTCAGCGACGTAAGCTGAAAGAGCTGTGGCGGTATTATGCTGAGGAGTCGAGAGAATTGCCGATATCTCGCGGATATTTCTGTATTTTTCGTTATAGTCAAGAAGAGCGCGTCTGCCCGCGACCATAGTTATGCGAAGTCCTCCGCGGTGCTTGAAGAAATCGAGTATCTTGATAAGACCGACCTCGCCGGTATACGCAACGTGAGGCGCACAGCAAGCACAGGAATCTACGTCACCTATATTAACTATTCGCACGCCCTCGGTGAGATCGAGCTTTGCCCTGTATTGAAGCGAAGGAAGCTCATCCGGCGTCGGAAATGCGGTGGTGACAGGGAGATTGGCAAAGACAGCCTCGTTGGCAAGGCGCTCCACCTCGTCGAGCTGCTCGCGTGTCAAGGGCGCAGATATATCAAATGTGACCTCGCCACCCGAAAGATGAAATCCTACGTTATCGAGACCGTAGAGGCGATGGATAATTCCACAGAGCATATGCTCAGCGGTGTGCATCTGCATCTTTTCGAATCTCTCGTCAAAATCAAGTGTACAGTGCACCTTGCCGAGAGGTACGGAGGTGTCGGTAAGGTGATACACGACTCCGCCTCTCTCTCCGACGTCAAGCACGTGGGCGTCGGCTATATGGCCGTGATCGGCACTCTGTCCTCCCTCCTCGGGAAAGAAGGCTGTAGCATCCAGCACCACGGTGTAGCCGCCGTCGGTCGCATCGCAGGATAGTACGGTAGCGGTAAAATCTCTGATATATGCATCTTCATAATACAATTTTCGTGTCATTTTATCAATTTCCTATAATATAATTTTCGGCAGAAAACAAATTCCAAGGATATTTATTTATCGGCGGGAGCTTTTCCACCTCTATTTTTTCATCAAAAAGCTCAAGTGAAATGCGATAAGAAAATAGGCTGGGCGCATGTGCGCGCACGTCGCGGCTACCGTACTTTTTATCGCCTGTGAGAGGTGCGTCTCTATGTGAGAACTGCGCTCTGATCTGGTGAAATCTGCCTGTATGAAGCTTCACTCTAACGAGTGTTTTTACGCCTCTGTCGGTGTTAGCGGAGGTGATTGGAGTGTGCTCGAGAAGCGCCTCCTTTACACCGCCTCGCTCGCGGTCGACGATAAACGCCTTGCTCTGCCGTGCATCGCGAAAAATAAGGTCGCGCATTTCCCCACCATCCAGATATCCGTCGGTAACGGCGAGATATTCCTTGCCTATACCGTCTGTTGCAACCATCTCGGAGAGGCGCGCGGCACTCTGCTTGTTCCTGGCGAATATGAGCAGGCCGCCTACCACTCTGTCGAGGCGGTGTATAAGATAGAGTGTCGTATCCTCTCCTTGCTCGGTCAGAAGCTCGCGCGTGAGAGTCATCGCATCGCTGTCACCCGAAAGATCGGATTGCGACGGAATGCCTGCAGGTTTATATATAACTACGGCGTTTTTTGATATGTAGAGTATCTCCGGCATCATATGCTCCTTTACTGCGTTGTATTTGTCGTCTCTTAGCTTGGAGTGCGCGTATTATCAAAGCCGTCGACGTTATACGACTCTTCTCGCACCGTATTTACAGAAAAGCGGAGGTCACACGGGCGACCTCCGCCACTCTTATTTTTTTCTCTTACCTGCTATCTCAATTATACGGTATATCGTGGGAACTAAGATGAGGTTAACTCCTACCTCGATGAGAAAATTAAAGCCAATAAGTACTGTGATGATATATACGACGACGCTCTGCGATTCGGGTGCCCAGGCAGAGAGTGCATCGGCAAAGAAAAGCACGGAGCCTAAGAAGAATACGCCGCTGTTCACGATAGGTGCACTTGTTGCGGCGAGACATACCGCAAGGTACTTATTCTTATTCGCCAAAAGCTTATATACGAGAGCCGCCGCAAGTCCTGCAAGCGTGCCCTTGACGAGCACTACCGCCACGGTAGCGATAGGATCTATTACAAGAAACGCGTTTGCATCACCCGTGACGAGCACCGCTACGCCGAATACAAAGCCTAGCCAAGGGCCCGCCTTAGTGCCACAGAGTGCGACCGCGATAACGATCGGCACGAGGACAAAGGTAAGGCTGAACACAGGTCCGCGAGTAAAGAAAGAGAGAAGCTGAAGAACGAAAACTATCGCGGTGAAGACCGCAAGATAGGTGAGATTACGAACGTCAAGTTTTTTTCTGCGGGTGGTTGCCATAGTAGATAACCTCTGATGTTTTTCTTCATTGTAGCACAAATTGTTGCATTTTTCAATACTCTTTTAATTATTTGTCTCCTTTTTCTCCTTCACAGTAGCCACTCTGACCGCCTCGCCACCCGTTAAGGCGATCATTTTTACTGCCGCGAGGCTGAAATCGTTGGCGTATACCGATAGTGATTTATCCAGAACGCCACGCGCGAGGACCTTGATATATGCGGTGTCGTACGGTACAAGAGATTTCTGCTTGAGGATATTGACGTCAACTCTGTCACCTGCTGAGAAGCTGTGGCTGAGAGTATCTACGTTGATGATGCTTCGCTCACTGCCGGAGGTGCGCACCACCTCTCTGCCCCGTTTTACGAGCCCCTTGGCAAGCGAGTCGCTGATAAGCTCATCGGCACGCTCGGTATCGATTGCGGTAACAGTGCTCTCTAGCTCGGAGATGGCATCTCGGGTCGTGCATTCGTTGCGGTCGTGGTCGGCTTCTCGGATCGATTCGCCGCAGTCGGCATCGTCGCCGTAAGTGGGATGTGGTTTCATCTCCTCGCCGAAGCTCACGGGCGTCGCGGGATCGGCAAGAGCTGTACTGCCGTTATCAGCATCCCATGTCATTCTGTCAGCTGTCAAGGCACAATCACCTGCGAGTGATGCACTATCCGACGCGGCGGTACTGCGTTTTGCCGCGCGTGCGGTGCTGATCCGACAGCGAGTTACTGCCAGAAAATCTGCTATGCGACCTCGCTCAAGCCATGCGATCAGCAATACAAGAAGAAGCGTTACTATGATAAAGAATACTACGAAGATGTCGGCGCAAAGCTCGGGAGACGGATAGGAATAGGTGTGCAGAACTCCCTCGGTGACCGCGGCGCGGTAATTTGGATTATCGCATACGGCAAGCACTCTGTCTCCGGAGGTGTATTCTCGTATCATCGGGTCGTCATTCGGCACGACTCCGGAGAGATCGGCGGCAAAGCCACCGTAGCGGACGTCCTCCCAAAGATACTTAACGCCGTTGGATACGGTGACGGATATCTCGCGGGGAAATATCTCAAATATAACGTCGACGGATACTCTTCCGTCGCTGAGAGTATGGTTGCTCGGATCAATGAGCGTTGCCGTGACCGCATATCTGCCTGCGTTAACGTATTCCTCCGAAGAAAGAGTGAAATACGGTGACAGCGAGGTCGGCGCATGGTAGGTGCCGTCGTAGACGGCAGGAGTCAACGTCGGAGAGTCTACCAGAAGCTTATTTATAACCAGCCTACCGACAGGCACGGTTGGCTCAAGATAGTTTTCCGCATCGTATGAAAGGCGTGCAACGACAGTATATTCGCCCGCATTCACACCGCCGTCGATGATATATTCGATAACGCTTACGCCATCGGGAAGACCTGCGAGCATCGGGCATTTCGCGGTACCGTCATAGGTGGTAACGGTTCCCTGCCAGCTGACGCACGAGGTATCGTATACCGCGTAATCGACCTCAAGCTCCAGCACAAGACTAACCCCGAGATACTCGAGAGTTACGTGGGTGTCGGCACGGCGTAGGCTCTCTCCGCTCTCGTAAACGATGCAAAGATAGCGCGGATCGGGCGCGGTAACAGAGCCGTCGTTATTGAGTATTCTGCAATCCAGATCGGATAACGTGAGCACCGAATAGGCACGCGGCGAGGCGGTCCGAAGCGATGCTGTAATAGATACGGGGAGGATCTCCATTATCTCAAACGGCACACACTCGCTAACAAGCTCGAGATAATTTCCGGAGGCAGGGACCTCGGCACGGACGAAATATCTGCCCACAGCGGTCGGGATATCGGTAGTACGGGTACATTCGGGGTCAAGATAGTAGCGGTAGATCACATCGCCGTAATGCGTCACAGCCGTCGGTGCGGGAGATCTGCCCAAGTAGATATTCTCGATTGAGAGCGGAACGGTAAAGTAATTTTCGGCAGGTTTGATACTAAAGGCGTAGGTAGCATTCAAGACGGTATAGTCAAGTGACAGAGAGGTGGCGACGGCGACGTATTCATCGGCGTCTATGCCCTCACCGACGACGCGTATATCACATTCATCGGCGGTGGCTATCGGTAGCTTCGGCGTGCCGTCGTATACGTAGTCGCCGCCCGACCAAATGACGGTTACGGGCTTTGGAAGCATCTCGACGTATGCCGTCTGTGAATCGGGAGTATTATAGTTGTTGCTATCGGTGGCAAAAATCACGCGGACCGTAACTCGTCCCTCCGATACGTGAGTGACTCCGCAGGAGAAGCTGTAGGAGAGGACCGATCCGTCGCATCCCATAGGAAGCTCTCCCGTAACGGCGGGATAATGCAACGAGCCGTCGTATACGTAGGTCGCGCTGTCGAAGCGAAGTCCTGACAGATCGTAGTCGGCGCGCTCGATACGCCAGATATGAGTTGGTGTAGCCGGTGACTCATAATTTTTCGTGTCCCATACGAGTGCGGCGGTTGCCTTATACTCGCCGGCAGAGGCGGCAGAGCCGTCGGTATAGCCTACGACGCGTACGCCGTCGGGCAAGCCCAAAAGTGTGACTTGGTGCTCGAGCGAGTCGTAGGTAAAGCTGTCATCACTCCAATACACACCACTCATATCGTACGTTGCACGACGGATCCTAAAGAGCGTATCGGTTCCGCTAAACAGATAGTTATCGGTATTGGAGAGCACGGTCGCAAAATAGCCGTCGCCGGCATCCACCGCACCGCCGATAACGGTGAGAAAGCGCCTCACACCGTAGACGTCAAGGTAGGATGCGGCAGGTGTCTGTAGGCTTCCATTATATACAAAATCGGTATTCTGCCATAAAATTTCACGCTCAACCGGAAAAACGGTTATTTTTTCGACTATACTGTCGGGTGTTTCATAATCGAGGCTCTCGGTATTGAAATCAAGTCGCACTGTATACTCACCAACGTCTACACCGCCACCGCTCACGGTGACTGTCAACGGTATTCCATCACGTCCTCTTACATCATCAAGCGTATATTCAAGTGTATGAAAGTGCGCGTCGTACACGTATGAGGTTGCTCCGAGAGCAAGACTCGAGAGGTCGTATTCAGCACGGTGTACCGAAAGCGGCAGAGTGACCGACGCCCCACCAAAGCCGAGAATTACCCCGCTGTCGCCATATCGAAACGCATCACCGCGCTGATAACTGACAGAAATGCGCTCCGGCGTGACGGTTTCGGTTCGACCTCCCGCATACGTTGCAGTGATAAGAAGTCCGTACGGGTTAAAATGCTCAAAGGCTCTGTAGTCGGTATCCGCGGGCGGTCGCTGTACGGTAACCGAAACGACGTATTCCTCAAGAACCGAAAAACGCATCGGCACGCTCTCAAGTGATGAGTAATTGCTGCTACCCGCAACGCGAGCGACTGCGTAGTAGTCTCCAACAGTCAGCGGAGGTGTATCAAGATACGGTCCGTTCTCGGTAAGCGAGTAATAAATATGCGGAGTTCCGAATTTTGAAAGCGCATAAAATTTGATTTCTGCCCCAAAATAAACATCGTATACAGATAATTCATCTATCCACGCGTTATCGGCAGTAAGTATTTTGAAATACGCCTCGGAATGTGGCGAGTCGTTATTGTCCCATCTGTAATTTTCCGGGTCGACAAGAGTGAGAGGTATTGGATAAACACCCGCATCGGTGGCAGATATCTCGTCCACCGTGTAAAGCGCACCGCTCTGAAGATCGGGATATTGCACCCTGCCGTTATAGTAGGCTTCGGGAACGGTGGGAGGTGAGATCGCGCGCCTTGCAATATTTACGGTGATCCCGTCGGCGCGCACGGTGACCGACGATCCGCCGTAGGAAAAGGTGACGTCGCAGGAATAACAACCGCTATCGCGCACGTCGCGCACCGTTACGAAGGGCGAGGTTGATACGGTAACGCCATCGCGGTACCACACATACGAATAGACACCGTCGAGCTCGTGAGTCAACGTATCAAACGCCAACGTGTGCCCCCTGCCATCGTATACCGTATTTATGCCCGAAACGGTAAATTGCGGCGCATTAAGACTGTATACCGCGTATACCGAAAGATCGGAGGTTACTGCAGAATCGGGCGAGTACCCTACACTGCCGTCGCGGTCAAGATACCAGCCGGAGAGACGGTAGCCGACCGTTTCAGCTACCGTGGGCGGTGTCGAATACTCACCCGATAGGCACTCGTCGACAGCAATAATTCCGTTCTTGCCGTAGTAGCGGACAACGTACGGCAGATACACAGAGCCAACACCGGAAATGTCGGTCAGCGCGTACTCTCTGCCACTCGCATCAAGTAGCGTGATTTTGGAATATGACGTTGGGGAGTCGGTATAGAATATCTCGTAGGACGAGCCGCGAGAGAGGATTTCGTCATATCTCACCGTCAAAGGCTCGTGCGAGGAATACGGCGTTCCGCCATCCGATAGATATATCGGCTTATCCGTGAGGATATCCACTCCAACGCCACATATCACCGGAGCTGCGGAGAGGTGGACGTGCGAATCGTTATATATCGCGGCACCGAGCGTGCTGACGGCGTTGCCGCCGGAAATATAGCAGCCACCCGAGCGAACGTCGATGGTGCCTCTCTCTCCCGCGCCTATTATACTACCGCCTACCATACGAAGAGTCGACGATGCGGAATAGTCGAGAATAACAGCCTCGACCGTGGAGGATACGTGAGAATCGGTGACGTAGACGTTGCCGCCTCGAATACGCAGAGAGCCTCTCTCAAACGTGAGTGACATCGCCGAGAGCGTAAGGCTCGTCCTCTCTCCCACGGTCACCGACGAGCCGGCGGTGAGAGTCAGTGCGCCGCTGAAGGTAAAGCTACCCGACGGTAGCTCGAGCGTATCGGTCAGCGCGATGCTGTCAAAAAGCACGCGAGCCCCATCACTGAGAAGCGAGAGAAGCTCGGATACGTCTCCGCGTGCTACAAAGGTCGGTACGCCGCCGATATATTCGGAAAGCGTCAGCTCGCCGCCGTCGGAGGATACGATATATCCCTCAAGCGAGCGAGCGTCCGTAGCGCTCGGTAACTCGGATATGCTCTCATCTGCCGACGGTGATATCAGCGTTATCGCGAGAAGCGCTACGAGTGTTAGAATAATTACTGCCGTTTTTTTCATTGTTTTACCTCGGTTTGCCATTATTTACCACTAGATTATACCATCAAAGCGTAACTTCTTCAATATCCCGAGGCGTGAAGATATCGCGGTTATCGAGCGGCTTTTACAGCTATCGGCAGGCTTTTATTTGCGACGGTGTTATCCGACATAAAATTTGAGGAGCTGTCACTAATTTCGCATTTGAGACAGCTCCCCAAGCATAGTTTTTTAATTTATTTTTCTTTGTAATAAAGCATGCAGTGGCAGTAGCCCTCGAAGCTCTCGTCGGCAACCTGATCCTTAAATTCCTTGCACATACACTTGTTATCCTCGGTACGCTCGAGTCGACAGGGACAGTATCCACCGGTTCGACGAAGCCCCTCGCGGACAGCCTCTACTACCTCTTTATCCTCATTGAGTCTGATCTTCATTATATATACCTCTCGATGATATCTGCGAGCTTCGCACGCGGAACGTAGCCTATCGATACGTCGACGAAGGTATTATCCTTGACGAATGCTACCATAGGTATGCTCTGCACCTTGAACTGCTCGGCGAGCGCGCGCTCGTTATCCACATTGATCTTACAGAATTTCACTGCGGGATACGCCTCCTCCAGCTCGGCAAGTATGGGCGCGAGCATACGGCAGGGTCCGCACCAATCGGCGTAAAGGTCGATCACGACGAGTCCCTCGTGCGCCTCAACCTCTGCGGCAAAGTTTTCACTTGTTAATACCAGCATGTATCTGTCTCCTTACTGTTAGGATGATTTACATTTTAATTTTATCATACGCGCCCGAGGTTGTCAACATCCGGAAAAAATATTTACAATTTCAGGTTTGACAAATCTATCGCTCGGGTGTATCATATATTCAATAAAATCCGTAACGGAGAAAACCATGAATAAGTACAGAATTCCCATAACCGTTGATATACACGACGTTGACTATAACGGCATCGCAAAAACCTCGTCGGTGCTCAGATATCTGCAGACGGCAGCACAGACTCAGCTGACAGATAACGGAATGTCCTACGACTCGCTCTACGCGCGTCACCGCGCCTTCATACTCTCACAGATAAAGCTCGAGATATTTGAACCTCTCCGTGCTTATACGCCCTTGACCGCGATCACATTTCCCTGCGCGAGCCGCGGCTACAGCTTCCTGCGCTGTTACTCGCTCGAGAGAGACGGTGTCACCGTTGCACGCGCAGCATCGATATGGGCACTGATAGATACGGAGGATAAGTCTCTCGTAAGAGTGAACGATTTCGACCTCGGTCTGCCTACGCTTCCGCCGCTCGATCTCGCACCGGCAAGAATGAAGATGCCCGCAAGCTTATTGGACATTGGTGGATACGGCGTGCACTACGGCGACGTAGACCAGAACCTGCATATGAATAATACGAAATACCCCGATATGTACTCAAATTTCCTTCCTCTCGACGGCAAAATGATAAGCTCAATAACCGTGAACTACAAGAACGAGGCGGCGATCGGAGAAAAGCTGCGCGTGTTGCGTGCCGAGTGTGACGGAATATACTACTTCAGGACCGTAAGAGGCGACGGCAACGTCAACTCCGAGGCCGAAATACGTCTCTCGGAGATAAAACGGTGATTGCATTTCTTGCTTTTTAACCGTCAAATTACCTCAAAGTGGGATTTTTTTCGTCAAATAGTGAATATTTACTCACCGATTTTTGCGTCGCACCTATCTCACGGTGCGACACATTTTATTTAACCGCTTAAAGATGCTCCTGTTTGAAAATGATATCAAACGTATTATAACGCAGAAAGCGCAATTTTCGCAATAATTTCCGTTTACACGAATAAGCCGCGTTAAGCATTCTACATATTTCTCAACGACAAAAGACAGCCTATCGTGCTACAATAATAACGTTGAAAAACGGCGCTGGAGTGGTAACGCATTCCGCGGGAAAGCATCGAGGGGAAAATATGAGAAGCAAGAATAAGATCAAGGAGACCGTCATACGCCGCGACGTGCGCTACGACGGTGAAAATCACTATGAGTACGAGCTGATCGCGGCAGAAAGCGACAGAACAGCCAGCTGGCATCTGACGCTCTACTCGGTGTGGACGAAAATGACAGACTGTGACGGTGTCGAAAGCGAAGCGAGGCTTGAGGGTGCGTTTGCAGACGCGGGGCGTGCGATACTCTTCTACGACAAGGCGGTGAGAAATCTCGCCACACCCATCGACCTGCGCTACGTGCTGGAGGATGAGAGAGTTTAGTACATAACCTCTTTCCTTGACACCGTAAGCAAAAGAAAAAGAGGTTGACTGATGCAGAGAGTGATTGCATCGTCAGCCTCTTTTTATAATTAATCGGACCGCTCGCTCTGCCGTAGCATCGCTTCTGATCGTCCTTATAACTTTCTTCCCTTCTCGAGAAGCTCTACGTATCTGTCCATATCCGCTTTGCCGAACATCGGGATCATATACTCGCTTATTCCGAGGGCCTCGTACATATAGTAGAGCAGCTCCGAGGAGCAGATGATGGTCGCATTGACGTCGCCCTCGTTGGTGCCGCGTATTGCTACGGGACATCCCTGCGAGTTGGCAGAGGATGCATTGGGGGTATAGGAGAAGGAGCTGTCGGGTTTCCTGAATACCGCAAGCTTATCCTTAGTCATACGGATATACTCGGGAGCTTTTCTGCGGAGTCTCCCGAGGACGGCGGCGGAATCAGCCCTATCCTCCTCTGTGCCCAGAGTACGCATATGACGGAGCACGCGCTCTGCGGCAAACCAGGTGTTGTATACGCAGGTGACGGCGTTCGGTACCTCGTCGGTTCCCATGGCGGCAATAGCCTTATTTACGGCGGTCTCGGCGTTGGGCATAAGCACTCCAAACGCACCGTACACGCCCGTGATCTTCATAAGACCGTTGACGGCGTGATAGTTGACCGTTTCGTCCCAGAGACCGTTCTCCTTATTCTGGTTATCGTTGAGCCACTTGATAAGGATGTCGCAGAGCGAGTAATCGGCACCCTCACTGCGGAGCACCTCGTCGCGGTACATTATCTGCCGCTTCTGTGCGGTCAGGGTGTTGCCTACGGAGTAGGATTGATTTTTGATATCGAGAGAGTCCAGATAATCGAGGAACGACGCCTTATCCCTAAGGTTATCGGGGATAGCGGTTTCGGGTGAACGCTCCTCCACCTTACCGTCGGCGGTAACGGTCTGCAACTTTGGAACGGGGTTGCCGTAGAAATCAACGCCATCGCCGCGCTCGCCCGTCGGAGTATCATAGGTGGGTGCGTAGCCGAGGCATTGCAGAACGTGCAAGCCGTTGCCGAGATCACGCGCCTTACGCGAGAGCTTAGAGTCGGTGTGCTCTCTCGTCCACTGGGGATGATAGAAGAAGCCGTTGGGATCCTGAAGTCCCTTTATGTATCTTGCGATATCCTTTCCCATCCAATCGGGGATAACCTCGGAGAAATTCTTTTTATCGCCTTTAAGACCGGATTGATCGATAAAACGCAGAGCCTGCGCAGTCGACTCGATATCGGGGAGAAATCCCTCGTTATCTCTACCGCTGTTAGAGTAATAATAGCCGCCGATCTCGTGGCAGTAGAGCGCGGCGAACCAATCAATCATACTGTCATCGTAGAGCGTATAAAGGTCGCGTATTGCTTCTTCGATCGCCTCGCCGCCCGGAATAAGGATCTTGTTTTTAAACTTTGACATAATTTCTGCCTCGCTTTTATTGTCGTTTTTTTTACGATAATTCGTACCGTGTGTGCGGATCGAGAACGATGCGCTCGCCATCGACCTTGATATACATAGTTATCTCGGAGGGGTTTTCAACGTATCCGTCGGCAACTACGATCGAGCGGTGTGCATCCTCGTAATCAAATAGATCTCCGACCGAGGCGTAATAGTAATCCTCGGGGCGCGAGCCGTAGGTCGCGGCAAAGGTCTCCAGCACATCCCAATTGTTAGCTGTCTCGAAATCTCCCGAGTGAACTCCGAATGCAAAGAATTTAAGCTTTCCGTCATCGGGATATTTTTCGTATTTTTCCATAGTGTCGAGAAGATTCGTGTTATGTGCGTTATAGCTCCACGCCATTCTGTCGGCGGGCATATCAAAGCCGGTAGTGTCGAGTACGTCCCCCGTCTTACGCAAGCCGTAATAACCGCGCGCGGCAAGCTCCGAAAGAACGTGAGCATTATTCGGCATAAAGCAGGGGAAGACGTATCCGCGCACGCTACCCTCGCCAAAGACCTCCTCAAGCTCTCGCTTGCCCTCGTCGACATAGCGGAGGTAATAATCGTCGGTCGCGACCCAATACCATCCCGTAGGCTTTTTTCTGTTGACGTGATGGTGCATACGGTAGATGCCCTCACGCTCGCTACGGTAGACTACGGGATCATCAGGGGTATGATCGCGCGAGGTCATAGGATCAAACTCCTCCTCAGCAACGTAATAGGTCATACCGTCGTCGAAGGCGATCGGGTGAAATTTACAGTGATTCGCTATCTCGTAGCCGCGGTAAAGCTCACGGTAGCCATCGGGAGTGAGATGCGAAAAAATGTGCGAGCAGAGGTTAAACGTTCCGCGTATTCCGCGCGGACGGACAATATTCAGAAATTTCGTATCGTAGGTAACGTTTCCGTCGTCTATTGTAAAAGTCAGCGATTTTCTCGTCCAACCGGGAAAATACGCCGTATCGATATTATGAACGCTTTTCATTGTAATACACTACCTTTCCCGGCTCGACGGAATGAGTGAGCCATACGTTACCGCCTATGACGCATCCGTCGCCGACGGTAGTATTGCCGCCGAGTATGGTAGCGTTGGCGTAGATTATGCAGTCGTTGCCTATGTCGGGATGCCTCTTGACGCCCTTCACGGGATTGCCGTCGCCGTCGAGCTCAAAGCTTTTCGCACCAAGCGTAACGCCCTGATATATCTTGACACGGTCGCCGATGGTCGTGGTCTCGCCGATGACGATACCGGTGCCGTGGTCAATGAAGAAGTATTTACCTACCGTAGCACCTGCGTGAATGTCTATTCCGGTCAGTGCGTGAGCATGCTCGGTCATCATTCTGGAGAGATACGGCACGCGCTCGAGATACAGCTCGTGCGCTATGCGGTAGATCATTATCGCGAGGAAGCCGGGATATGATAACAGCACCTCCTCGGGTGAGCGGGCAGCAGGGTCGCCCTCGTATATCGCGACGATATCGCAAAGCAGGTCGTTTTTTATATCGGGTAATCTGTCAAGTATCCTGTATGCAAGCGTTTCGGTATCCACTACCGTATCCTCATCATAAAAGGAGTATGCCGCAGTGAGCTGGCGCTTAAGAAGCAGAAACGCCTCGTCAAGACGTTCCTCGGTGCTGCGTGCTCTATCCGACTCGGTCGCGAAATAGTCGGGAAACATCAGGCCCTCGAGCCGCTCTATTATTTCGATCACGCCCTCACGCGACGGCACCATGACCGTATGGCGTGTGAAATACGCGCACTCGCTGATGCTGCAGGTGCCGAGGCGTGCTGAGATATCCGAGATGATCTCACCGTGTGTGCTTTTATCCTCTATCGACATATGGAATACCCTTTCTCGCCGTTTTTAAATCATTCTAGCATATGCGTGTGAATTTTACAAGTACAAAAACATATTTTTTTGAAAAAAGAGGCGCCAAAAATTGCACTTTTCTGTTGATTTTTTTAAATCTTTATGTTATAATTTATACTGTTGAATTGGGTTTTGCCGACAAAGCACGCGTTTCGTACACTTTAGTATACATTTCGTGCACTCTGCGAAGCCGAAATATTTTTTATGAATTTGTGACACGGGCCACAGGCTCGGATATTTTTTGGAAAACGGTTATGCGGGACGTCGTGTATAGCCTAACACGGAGGCTATCAGAGACACATTCCGGGTGAAAACCGTACGCGCGTTACAGAATGGCGGTATACCGACCGCGCTTTTCGCGCAAGACACTTGAGAAAGGATCAACCGATATGGGAAAAGGTATATATACGTATTACAAAGAGCGCCTTATCGAGATAGGCGGCAACAACAGATGCCTCTACCTCAAAAACGTGGTAAGGAAAGGCGCGTACGACATCGGCAAGCTTTTCGAGGGCAGAGACGATAAGGTTGCCGAGCTCGTAGATTTTTTATGGTCTAATTCAAAATACCCTCTCACCCTCATAAGCGAGGAGGAGTCGGGTGAGATAGTTAAAAATATAGGACTCCCCGCGCGCTCAAAGAGCGCGCCCGATACCCTAGGCATGAGTGCCGAGGATGCAAAGAAGGCACGCGACCGCTATGCGAAGGCTGCCGCCGCCGACGGTGCACGCGTTGTAGAGGGTGAGATCGCAAAGGTCAACGAGCTCAAGCGCGAGATCGAGGAGATTGAAAAGGAAACCGGAAGATACGAGCTGTACTTAGGATATCCCTTCGTATTCGGCTCCATAAACTCGGGTGCGATCAAAACTATGATCAAGGCACCTCTCATTCTCTTCCCCGTCAAGATAGAAATGCCCGACGAAAAGACCGTCGAGATACGCCTCAACGAGGCCGAGAAGATACAGCTCAACCGTGCGCTCATCTTTTCATACGCGCAGGCGAAGAAGCTGAATATCGACGATATCGACCGCGAGTTCGACGACCTCTCCTCCTTCAAGAACGTCAAGCACGTCGTGGAATACCTCAACAAGGCACGCATCAAGATCGATTGCACGGCGTCGAAGCATATCTACAATTACGGAAAATTCAAGGAGCCGGAGCCTAAGGGAGATCTCTCGGTGAGATACGGTGCCGTTATGGCGCGCTTCCCTCTCTCGAACTCCATCTACAGCGACTACACTCTTCTTGAAAAGAAGAACCTCACAAACGATGCGATAAACGAGCTACTGCGCACGGGCGGTAAGCGCGGTGCGAAGAAGATACAGGCACTCGAGCGCGAGAAGGCAAAAATGCGTGCGAAGAACCTCAAGCGCGCCGCAAGACGTCCCCAGCTACGCCACAGCTATATCGTCAAGATGCTCGACTACGCACAGTCAGAGGTCGTAAAAAAGGTTGACGAATGCGGCAATATGGTCATCTACGGCCCTCCCGGTACGGGTAAGTCGCAGACTATCGTTAATATCATAACCGACGCTATGTCGAAAAACAAGAGAGTGCTCGTCGTATCGCAGAAGAAAGCGGCGCTGGACGTAGTATACTCCCGTCTCGGTATGCTCAACGAGAAGGCCATGTACGTCATGGACGAGGCGAAGGAGAAAAAGTCCTTCTACGAGAGGTGCTACGCCGCTCACCAGAGAGACGAGGTCGGTGCTCTCGTCGATATAGAGGCTCTCCAGCGCGAATATAACGAGCTCGAGACGCGTATCTCCGACGAGGAGGCTATGCTCGAGAGGATATATCATCTCTTCAACGACAAGCGTCCCTTCGGTCTCTCGCTCTCGGAGATGTATTCCTCATCCTATATGCTCGCAAAGAATTCGAGCGAGTACGCGATCTACCTCAAGATGATCGAAAACGGCGAGGTAATGGCACTCAACTACAAGGAGCTCTCCGACGCACTCTTCGCAATAAAGGCAAAGAGCCTTAACGAGACCTACTACACCTTCCTGCAGGCTAAGGAGAAGAACCCTCTCATCGACACGATGAAGCCGGATATAGACATCCGTACGCTCAGCGAGGTCAAGGGACTGCTCGAGGAGGCACAGAAATCGCGCAGGGCGTTCTTCAATATTTCAAAGTACCCCTACACGCGTCAGGTGCTCGCGTATTACGCACAGCTCGGCAATAAAAAGAATCTGCAGACCGTCGTCAAAACGGCGTATAAGCTCGAAAATCCATCTGCATTCACTAACGGCAAGAAGCTCCGTGAGACCGAGGCGCATATCCATGCAACCATAAAGGCGATAGACGATTACGTAGCCGATTACGACTGTCTCAACAGAGTTATGACGCGCGACGGATATATCTCGGTCATCGACAATATTCTCCGCGGTAACACCGCTTATATCAAGCTCGTATACGAGGCTCTCGATAATTATATCACCTTGCGCGACGTCAGCCGTCTCGTAAACTCGCTCGACTCCAATATGCTCGAGGTGCTCAATTTTGCCTACGTGGCATCGAGAAACTATCAGAACTACATCGAGATACTCGACAAGCTCCCCGTGCTCCGTATCTATCACGAGCTTATCAAGTACGAGGAGGAGTGTAAGGAGGAGCTTGCGCTTACCGTTGACTTTGTCAACATCACCTCGAGAATATACAAGCTCAAGGAGGCTCAGCTCGACGTTGCGTATAAGCTCTGTGCCGGCAAAAACTGCTCCGAATACAGAGAGATGTTCGCAAATTCGACGAGCGGAAAGGACTTCCTCTATCAGATAACGAAGGAGCAGAAGTTCTGGCCTATCAGAAAAACCATGGAGGTATACAGTGAGTTCATCCTCGCTCTGTTCCCCTGCTGGCTTCTCTCCCCCGAAAACGTATCCTCGATACTCCCGCTCAAGAAGAACCTCTTTGACGTAGTAATCTTCGACGAGGCGTCACAGGTATTCATCGAGAGCACCATTCCCACGATCTACCGCGGTAAAAATATCGTAGTTGCGGGCGACTCGAAGCAGCTGCGTCCCTCCGCAACCTTCATGAAGCGCTATATGGGTGCCGACCCGGAGGCACAGGATGACTATTCCGTACAGGCGGCGCTTGAGGTAGAGAGCCTGCTCGATCTCGCGGTCGCAAGATACGACAGCGCGAACCTCACCTACCATTACAGAAGCCGTCACCAGGAGCTCATCGACTTCTCTAACAGTGCATTCTATTCCTCCAACCTGCAGATCGCGCCCAACATCTCGGCAAACAAGCACAACCGCCCGATCGAGCGCTACAAGGTAAACGGAAAGTGGGTAGAGCGCACGAATCCCGTCGAGGCGCAGAAGATAGTCGAGATACTCAAGCATATCTTTTCTACGAGAAAGCACGATGAGAGCATCGGCATCATAACCTTCAACAGCGATCAGCAGACCTGCATCGCGGACGCTATCGAGAAGGAGGCACGTACAAACGCGCTCTTCCGCTCGAGCTATATGAAGGAAAAATACCGTATGGACAACGGCGAGGATACGAGCTTGTTCATCAAGAATCTCGAGAACGTACAGGGCGATGAGAGAGATATAATCATCTTCTCGATCGGCTACGCACCCAACGAAGCGGGTAAGCTCTACACTAATTTCGGCTCATTATCCACAGAAGGCGGAGAAAACAGACTGAACGTTGCTATTACACGTGCAAAGTCCAAGATCATCGTCGTAACGAGCATAGAGCCCGAGGATCTGAAGGTAGATACCTCGAAGAACGTGGGACCCAAGCTGCTCCGTCAGTACCTCACCTACGTAAGAGCGGTATCCGAGAACGATACCGAGCACGTAAGGGCTATACTCTCCTCTCTCGATCCCTCTGAGAAGAAAGCGGATAGCTTCATCCGTCCCGTCGCAGAGGTCGAGGAGCAGATGAAGGAGAGGCTCGAGAAGCTCGGATATAAGGTGCATACGGGTCTCGGAAACAAGAACAACAGGATCTCCCTCGCGGTATACGACGAGGAGACCGACAGATATCTCGTCGGTGTCGAGCTCGACAAGGACGCGTTTGCATCCTCCGCCTCCTCTATGGAGCGCGACGTATATAAGCCGAGATTCCTGGAGGCGCGCGGCTGGACCATACTGCGAGTATGGTGCCGTGACTGGTGGCTCTCTCCCACGAGAGTGGTCAGGTCTATCGCAAACCTCGCCGACAAGAATAAGCAGAAGGCACAGACGAAGTAACGTGCCGACATACGGGAGGCTCGGGCGGCGTACTCACGCATTTTGCGCATCACCGCCCCGCCCCCCCCACACAGCTACGTGCGGCTGATAATTTATCGCACATATTTAAAAAATCCCGATATTTTGCACTACGTTAGTCAAAAATATACGGGGAGTTCGTGAAACGTTCATCTTTTGCATGTAAAATATTACATGAGCGTTTTGCGATTTTGACACAGTTAATAAAACAGAAAGGTTTACTGATATGACAAACTTAGCATTTTTACTTGAAGCTGCTGCAGGCTCGGGCACAACCACTACTCCCGATAGTCCCTTCGGCAGTATCGGCAGCATGATCCTTATGATCGCTGTTTTCGGCGTTGCTATCTACTTCTTCATGATCCGTCCCCAGAAGAAGCAGGAGAAAAAGGACGCGGAGATGCGCGATTCTCTTGCAGTAGGCGATGAGGTTACCACAATCGGCGGTATCATCGGTAAGGTAGTATCCATCAAGGGCGAGACATTTGTTCTCGAGACCACCAAGGACAAGACCAAGATCCGCTTCCTCAAGGGTGCGGTAAGAACCGTTGACGTAAAGGCAGCTGACCTTGCGGCAGCCGTTATCGAGACCAAGGCGGCTAAGGAAGAGCCTGCCGAGGCAGAAAAGACCGAGGAAAAGTAATTTTTTCGTCATAAAAGAATAGACTCCCGAATAAGTTATGTTAGGACTTGCTCGGGGGTCTTTCCTTTTTCTCCCGCGCAGGAATACGGTGTACGGCAAATCGGGTCATCCACCCGCCACTTGCGGCTCGTATGAGAGAGCCGATGTAAGAGGCAGTCTGCCGCGGAAAGGAAGAGACAAGGCTATGAAGGGATCAAAAAACGGAGGTGTGCGGACATTTATTTTAGGAGCCGGAACGGCGGCGGTAGCACTGCTCGTCTGCTCGCTTATTGCGGCGGCGATCGCCTACTCCGACTCGGACCCTACGGGTAAGATCGGGATATACTCACTCGCGGCACTTATAATCTCGGCGGCGATCGGCGGATCGGTGACATCACGACTCACTGGCGACGGTGGCGTCAGATACGCGGCTCTCACCTCGCTCACCGTGGTGATGGTGATGCTGCTATGTGCTGTGATAACGGGCGGAGGCTCACCGAAGCTATCCGCGCTGATGAACTATCTCTGTTACCTCGGCGTATCGGTAGGTGCGGCACATCTTGCGAGACCGCGTAAAAGGCGGCATAAGCGAAGATAATAGAAAATGGGGTGTCTCAAATTTTGCATTTGAGACACCCCAAAGGTTTGATAAAGAGATAGTCGGATTTCTGGCACCTTTAGACGATGCGATACATTTTCCCGCTTGTTATATCCGAGTAGTCGTCGCACGATGAGTTTTACAGTTTTACGATTTTGTTTTGTTCCATATATTCGGTTGGGCTCATCCCGGTTTTCGCTTTAAAAAGGCGGCTGAAATGATAAGGGCTTGAAAAACCGCATTCTTCAGATATTGCGCTTACAGTTAAAACACCGTCGGTCAGCATCTGCTTGGCTTTATTTATACGAATACCGATAACGTACTGCTTTGGTGAAACACCGTACGTACGGGAGAAAAGCTTTCGCAAATAAACCTCGCTGATATTACACATATCTGCCAGAAGATCGTTTGTAATATCGGGTGATGAAGAATTAGCTTCTATATATTTCAACGCAGGAAAAAGAATATCCGATTCATCGTTGCCACAACTCTGAAGCTTGTGAAAAATATCGTATAAAATACTGACGGTTTTAAGTCTGTTCTCTTCAAGGAGAAACAGATTTTTCATTTGCTCAAAATTCTTCATAACAGAGCTGATGTTTCCTGTGGGCAGAAGGATGAATTTATCGGTCTGAAAATTCATACAGTCAAAATTTATGAGTGCAAACATTCCGGTTTCATCTCCGCGAATAGTATAGCTCTGCCCCTTGGGCAGAATTATGGCGTGTGTCGGGTCGGAAACGTATTCTACGCCGTCAAGGATGTACGTTATCTGCCCTTCGGTACAAAAGGAAAGACCGTAGTTTTTTCTGTTTGTCATTTTTTCACGCCTTCCTTTGTGGGAGATGACAGACACAACGGTCGTGATATCGGTAATTATTATTTGGTTCAATGTGTTCATAGCTTACACCTCGGTTAAATTATACCACTATTATCAAAAAAGTCAACTAAAAGGCAGTAAAAGTATCAAAATCATCAAAAATAGTATCATTTTCAGCATTGAACGGAAGGGTGGGATTGTGTAAAATTATGATGGCAGTGAAAAATGCTATAAAAGGATGAGTTGATATGAAAAAAAGTTTTTTAAACCATGAAAGGCCGCTACTTACGGCGATGCTTCAGTATAGTACTCCGAGTCTGACGATCGGGGCTATACGAAACGGTCTTGCAAGCGGTGCGGAGGCTTTCGGGCTTCAGGTAGAGTCGCTTGAGCCCGAGTATAAAACTCAAGAGACATTCAAAAGACTGTTCGGCGAAATGCTGGATAGACCGTGTTACGTAACAAATTACCGAATGGCAACGAATGCAGGAAAAAGCGATGAGCTTCTTGCCGAGGAAATGCTCGTGCTCGCTGAAAGCGGTGCGACTCTGTGTGACGTGATGGGCGATATGTTCTCTAAGCATCCGGAAGAGCTCACCGACAATCCCGAGGCGATAGAAAAGCAGATAAAATACATAGAAGCCTTGCACGAAAAAGGAGCGGAGGTTCTTATGTCGTCACACGTATTGAAATTTACCTCGGCAGAGCGTGTGCTCGAAATCGCGCTTGAACAGAAACGCAGAGGTGCAGATATTATAAAAATCGTTACAAGCGCCGGCTCAATGGAAGAGCAGATCGAAAATTTAAGGATTACAAATCTCTTAAAAAATGAACTTGGTGCACCGTTTTTATTCCTTTCGGGCGGAGAATGCTCGATCCACAGAAGGCTCGGTATGAGGCTTGGTTGCGCAATGTGTCTCTGTGTGTACGAGCATTACAGCGGTTCAACGGCGGCACAGCCGTTGCTCAGGATCGCAAAATCGGTAAGAGATGATATGGGATTCTAGGAGAAAATTTCGAAAACAGATCTCCAAGCCCTTTGTTCGTGTCTTGTTTCTCGCATGCTATGGAGCAAATTCCCTTCGGTAAACGAAAACAAACGATCTGTAAGAAGAAAGGAACGGTCATAAATATGAATTTTAAAGGAAAAATCGCCCTTGTTACAGGGGCAGCATCGGGCATCGGCAGAGCAACGGCAATTACTTTTGCGGAAAACGGTGCAAAAGTCGTTATAGTGGACATTAACGAAAGTCTGCTGATGGACGTAAAGGAGGAAATCAAAAAAACAGGTGCACAGGTCCTGGCCTACGTCTGTGACATCAGCTGTGAGAAAAGGGTTTTGGAAATCACGGCGGATGCGCTGAACAGACTCGGAAGAATAGATATTCTGGTCAACAATGCTGCACTGTTCCGTGATGCTTGTGATTTCGCAAGCAGTTCGACAGAACTGTGGAGAAGATACATTGACGTAAATATTATGGGAACCGTGTTTTTCACAAGGGCTCTGCTCCCCGGGATGATAGCAAATTCATACGGTAAGATTGTGAACGTTGCATCCGTCGCAGGCGTTTACGGTATCGTGAACATGGCACACTATTCAGCAACAAAGGGCGCAGTTATTTCTATGACACAGGCACTTGCAAAAGAGGTGATCGAAAAAGGTATAAACGTTAACAGCGTTTCTCCGGGGTCGGTGTCCTCCTCTGAGAACAGAGATATTGACAGCGTTACATATGAAGGATTTGCTTATGATGCAACATACATAAAAAGAAGCGGTTCACATAGAGAAAACGCCAATCTTATATGCTTCCTTGCGAGCGATGAAGCCGCTTATATTTCCGGTCAGAATATCCAGATAGACGGTTGTCGAAAACAACTATAAGCCAGAAAACGCAAATCAACAAATATTTACATTCTTCAAAGATACAAAAACGGCTTCGGGCAGACGGTTGACACCGTACAGCCCGAGGCCGTTTTTTACTTGTCCTTCGACGGTATTTAGTCGAATTTCTCGAGGCGCTCGACGTAATAAGGAATAGCCTGCTCGAAGTTTACACCGTAGAAGCGGCGATTCTCGTCAGCCATAGTCTTCTTTATGCACTCGAGGGTGAAGTCGACCGCTACCTTAAGCGCAGAGTTTACGCTGTGACCGTGCATCATAGCGCCAAGGGTCGCAGAGGCAAAGATATCGCCCGTGCCGTGGTAGGATACGGGGAGATAATCGTTGCAGTAGTAGAAGTACTCGTCAGTCGCGCTGTCGTAGGAGTATACGCCGAGCTTCGACTTATCAAATGTGATACCCGTGAGGGCGGCGGTACGACAGCCGAGAGCAGCGAGCTTCTTCAGCATATCGCGGATATACTCCTCGTCGTAGTCGGGGTTGTAGGGGACGTCAAGCATAAATGACGCCTCGGTGAGGTTGGGCATGATGAGATCAGCCTTGCCGCACAGCTTCGCCATCTCGCGGGCAAACTCGGGAGTGAAGCCGCGGTAGAGAGTTCCGTTATCTGCCATAACGGGGTCGATGACGATAGCGCAGTCTGCCGCCCTGTTTCTGTCAAAGAGATCGGAGACGAGAGACAGCTGCTCAAACGAGCCGAGGTAACCTGTGTAGATAGCGTCGAAGTCTATATCAAGAGTCTTAAATGCGTTCGAGATCTTCTCTATTTCCCCTGTGAGATCACAGAAGGTGAAGGTCGGGAACTGTGTGTGGGTGGAAAGCACCGCTGTAGGAAGAATACCTGCCTCAACTCCTGCCGCGGAGATGATGGGCAGAGCTACCGTAAGCGAGCACTTGCCTACGCAGGAGATATCCTGCACTGTGAGAATTCTTTTCATTTATGTATTCCTTTCTTAAAAAGTTCTAATTAAGAGAGCTCTATACGGGCACCCAACAAGCGAAGCTTATCCGTCGGGGTCTCGTAGCCGCGAAGAATTATATCACCCGAGGTGATGCGGGACTGACCGCGAGCGGCGAGAGCCGCAAGAACGCACGCCATACCGCCGCGAAGATCGGGTGCATCCGCCGTACCGTTATGAATGCGGGACGGTGATATCGCGGCACATCCGTCGCGTATATCAGAGAGGACGCCAAAGGCGGCAAGCGACGAAAGATAGCCAAAGCGCGAGGGAAATACCGTATCAACGATCTCACCGCCCGAAAGGCACGCCATAAGCGGCGCAATGATCGGCTGAAGGTCGGTGGGGTATGCGGGATACGGTGCGGAAGTGACACGTGTGAAGCGGTGGCACACTCCGCGCGATACGGTGACGGAAGCGTTATCTGCGGTAACCGAGGCGCCCATATCCGAGACGGCATTGAGATATGCCGTCAGCTCGTCGCCCGAGATGCCGCGCACCGTGATACGGCCGTCGGTCATAAGAGCGGCGGTGAGATAGGTGCCCGCCTCTATCATATCACCGATGACGGTCACGTCAGCACCGTGAAGCTCCCTGCCCTCGACGCGTATCTCACAAGGGGTGAATTCAATGGAAGCACCGGCGCGTGTAAGAAAGTCGGCAAGCGCTAAAACGTGAGGCTCACGGGCAAATCCGCGAATGACGGTCACGCCCTCAGCAACCGAAGCCATAATAAGCGCGTTGACGGTAGCACCGACGGAGGCGGTGCGAAAGGCTATCTCGCCGCCGCGAAGTCCTCTGCATATAAGCAGGTCACCTGAGCGCTCTGCACCGAGTGCATAGGCAGCATCAAGATGCATATCTATCGGTCGGGGTGAAAAGCGACAACCGCCGAAGTCGGTAAGTCTGAAGCGCGAGAAGCGGGCAAGCGATGCTCCGATAAGGTAGGTAGAGGCGCGAAGCGAGGAGCATATACTCGACGGCTCGGTATAATGAAGCTTGCGCGTATCAACGGTCAGAGCATCACCCGAGCGCTCGACACGCGCGCCGTAGGAGGTGAGGATATCCGTCACGCAACGCACGTCACCTATATCGGGCGCATGGCGAATGACCGACACGCCGTTTGTAACAAGAGTCGCAAGAAGAATGGGAAGAGCGGCGTTTTTCGAGCCCGAGACAGCAACGTCCCCGACGAGCGGCACGCCCCCAAAAACAGTAAAGGCACTCATACGTTCCTCCGTATAACGAGTTTTTATCCTCATTATATTCGGAGGCGCAAGGAACCGTTACTATACGCAATTTGATTTCACAAAAGAGAGAAAATATTCAAAACAGTAGGTTTATTATTTGGCAGAATAAATCGCATAAGCATTGATATCACTGCGATATTCTACCCTCGGATTTTAAATAATCGATTGCGAGCTCGGTTACCATACCGTAGCTCACTACACCGGGGGTACCGTTGCTTTTCAAAAACAGATCGTTAACGAAGCGCGAGAGATCGGAGAATAAGGTGTCACCGTAACGGCGGCTGACCGCATTGGATGCGTTGATGTCGGCGCGTGCGGTATCACACAGATCTTCTATCGCCTCGAAGTAGCGCTCGGGACTCGTGCGATAGAGCGAGGTGGCAATATATTCGAGCATATTCAGCGCCGCGCTGTATCGGAGATAGGGGTCGTCGGACGCCGAATTCACGAGATACGCCATAAAATTCGCCTCGTTCTCACGAAGTATGCCGCGCTGGTGCGAGAGCTCGTGAGCGGTGGTAAAAATAACGTTGTAATCCGGATATACCACGTTAACGTTTGCCTCACCCGTATAATAGGTATAGATGCCTGTCAGAGCAAAATATGACATTACGTTCGAGAAATAGACAGGCTTTGCATTTGAGTCAAATGTGTCGGGATAACCGTATTCTGCCGCGATTTTTTTATAGGAAATGCAGATTTTTTCACTAATCTCCTGCATAGAGTAAAGGCTATCCATTCCGAGCGTGCCGTCGGTATCGACCACGGGTGCAAGTGTGTTCACCTCGTGTGCAAGATAGCCGATCGCCGCAACGAGATCGTCCTCCGTGGCGTCGGTCTCCGGTATGCCGAGCTTGACCGCAAGAGGCGTAGTATTATACGCCACGCCGAGAGCCATCGCGTTACCCGACCAGAAGATCAGGGCGATGGCGGCGATAGTCGAAAGAAGGCGCACTCTGCCCTGCCTCCGCCTCGAGCGACGGACTGCGGCGATAATTATTACCGCCAGAAATACGGGTATCAAGGCGATCACGATCTCAAAAATCGAGATCGGTATCTCAGAGGTGAGTCCCGCCATCGCACGTCTTAACCACTGAGAAACGGTAGAGTTAACAGCATCTGCAAAGGCTACCGAGCGGCGGCTGACGATCTGCACCGCAAGCACGGGCAGAAATATTGAAAGCGATATCCACCCGAGCGGCGAGACGTATTTGTTTAACTTTTTCATAGTATTATTCTGTGTAGGCGGATCGTTATTATACCCATCTCAGAGTCTCTCGAATTTTCTCGAGAGCGGTCCTCTTATAAGAATGTAAAGGACGGCGGAGATGATGAGTGACAGCACCAGAATAGCCGTAGCGGATATAAGACCGAGTCCGAAGATACCGCCCGCCATATTGATACCTGATACGATAAGTCCCCACACCACGCCGCAAAGCATCATAAGGAAGATCGATAGTGACTGCTTCACCGGCTGTGCCTCGTTTTCAAACTCGAGCTTCGGGAATAGGGTGTTGAGCACTATTCCGAGCAGAGCAAAGAGAAAATTCGACGCGATGGGGACTACGATGAGATACGGCCACCAATATATCGGTGCCTCAATAGCGATACCGAGAAGCACCGACGACAGGACCGTCGGAGGGGTGGTGACGATGAGATGCACGAGCGCCTTTCCAAGCAGGACGGTGCGTGCGGGTATCGGCATCGAGCGAAGTATCCAGAGACTCTTGCCCTCAAGTGAGAGTGCCGCCGCGGAAATAGTGTTCGTAGCCGAGATGAATATGATAGCAGTTATCGCCACGGGAGGAAGTATGCCATCCTTCGTGATCATGGGAAGCTCCGCCGAAAGCATATCTACGGCAGAAAGAAGCGTCTCCCTCTCAAAGAGCGCGTATCCTGCAAGAAGAACGAGCATAATGAGACCCATCGCAGAGTTGAGCATATAGGTAGAGGAGGAGAAGAAGCGACGAAGCTCCTTTCTCGTGACGGCGGAGAGCGCCGAACGACTCGCGAGAGCCTCGCGGTGATAGACGTTTTTCTTCACTCCGCGACTGTCGGTGATGATCGCAAGGTAGTTACGCGTGATGAGCCTATATGCAAGAACAGAGGTAAATACCGTCAGGAGTATGAATATCACTACGGCAAGCGGGTCAAGACAGCAGAAGGAGCCTATAGCCGTGATTATCGGATTTTCGGGAATAACTATCGCGTCACTCTCCGGCACGTCGCTGCCGAGGAAGGAAAAATACAGTACGAAATATGCGATAAGAAATGCGGCGGAAAGAACGGTCGTGACGAGAGTCTTATTCTTCATTCTGTGCGAGACGACGGCTACTATGTAGCCGACACCCGAGGCGAGAGAGGTTGCGATAAGCGGAATTCCGAGAAGCGCAAGGCCGCCGCCCACGAGTGCGTAGAGTGGAGAGCCGCCGCTGATCAGAAAGACTGCTATCGCTGGTATAAGCACAAGTGCCGACTCTACGTAGTTGTAGATAAGCACCGTAAGTATGCGCGAGATCACGATACTGCCCGCAGGTATAGGCATAGCGAGAAGTATCTCGTTATCCTTACAGTCGAAGAGCTCACCCTTCGTCTCGAAGATACTGAAAAGGAATATGAAGGAGAAGGCTATGAGCGAGAACATACCGAAATACATTCTCTCAGAGCCGGGGATCATAGAAAGGCTCATGCCGAATGCTACCGCACCGAACATAAAAACGAATGCTGCGGCGATATAAAGATATAGAAATGCGAAGAGTATAAGTCTACCTCGCGAGGCAGTCCTTGTCTTGCCGTCCTTTCCCTTACCGGATATGGCACCGAGCATCGCACGGAGGCGTATGCCTATAAGAGCTTTGATCATTCTTCCGCGCCACCCTCCAGCTCAAGGAATACCTCCTCGAGCGAGTCGTTACCCTTCACCTCTTCCATAGAGCCTGTTACGACGAGCTTACCGCTCTTAATAATCGCAACCTTATCGCAAAGTTTCTCTGCTACGTCGAGAACGTGAGTCGAGAAGAAGATAGAGCCGCCCGAGGCACAATGCTCGCGCATCATCTCCTTGAGAATAAAGGACGCCTTCGGATCGAGACCTACGAAGGGCTCATCCATAATTATTAGTCGCGGTGCGTGAAGCCACGCGGCGATTATCGCAAGCTTCTGCTTCATACCGTGGGAGTACGCCGAGATGGGCTCGGCAAGGTCGGCGGTGAGCGAGAGCTTATCCGCAAGGGTATTTATGCGCTCGGTACGAGTAGCGGCATCGACACCGTATACGTCCGCAACGAAATTAAGATATTTGATGCCGGTCAGAAAAGTATATAGATCGGGGTTGTCGGGAATGTACGCCATAATGCGTTTTGCCTCTATAGGTTGTTCGGTGACGGAGATACCGTCTACGAGTATCTCACCCGAATCAAAGGAGATGAGGCCCATACACGCCTTGAGGGTTGTGGTCTTACCTGCTCCGTTGTGACCTATGAAGCCGTATATCTCGCCGCCTCCGATGTGGAGAGTGAGATTGTCTACGGCGCATTTGTCGCCGTATTTTTTAGTAAGGCTTGTGATCTTGAGCACAGTTCTGCTCCTTTCTTTTATTACGGGATTTATGATAGCACAGCGCATGGCGCGTGTCAATGATTTTAACAAATTTTTTACGGTTTTTCCGCCGTTTTTTCACCGTAGAGGGCGTCGAGGTTGCGCTCTACCGTCCGTCTGCCGCGCCAGGCAAAGGCTCGCCGACAGAACTCGTCGCGACTCATAGCATCGAGTATCTCGCGCGTCAGGTGCGTAATTCTTTCGCGGTGGAAGAAATCGATCGGAGTGACAGCGGGGTCTTTGTTATACGGACAGACGCGCTGACATTCATCACAGCCCCAGACGGTGTTGTATCGGCGCATAAGAGCTATCTCGGAGTCGGAAAGCTCCCCCTTCTTCTGCGTAATAGCCGACAGACAGTCGCATCCGTCGCCCGAGAGAATGCCGGTAGGACAGGCTCTCTTACATGCTCCGCAGCTATGGCATCGTGAGATGGCTGACGGAGCTACCGCCGAGAGCTCATCGGGGTCAATATCGGTCAAAATATCGCCGATGAAAACATAGGAGCCATATTTTTCATTAATGATGAGTCCGTTGTCGCCCGCGATACCGAGTCCCGAGATAAGCGCGGCGTGGCGCTCATCGACAGGACTGTGATCTCCGTAGCCTGCCGACATCGAGTTGGGATAATGCTCGGCAAGAGTCGAGATGAGCTCGGAGTTTATCTCGCGGAGGGCGATATGGTAATCAAGCGACGCCGCATAGCGCGAGAGGTTGACACACTCGCCGCCATAGTACGGCAGAAGGTAGACGATCGCCGTTTTGGGGGCGATCTCCGCTCTCGCGAGTATCTCTGAGGAGGTCTCGCAGACGTCGGTATATCGGAGCACCGAGAAGTACTCGATGCCAAGACTGTTCATTTTTTCGGTAAGCCACGTCGGATACATCAAACGGTCACCTCGCGCGTTTTTATTTAATTATACTACAGCGCGCGCACTTTTGCAAGATATTTCTTGACTTTAGCCTACTTAAATGTTATAATGAATAAATAGGGAGTGACACACTCTCCCCGGAGCACCGCCGATCGGGCGGCACAGCTCTCAAAACGGCAACTCTAATTTAAGGAGATAAGGTATGTTTAATCTCAACGAAGGAATTTATTACTCGCTCAAGTTTTCCGAGAGATGGCAGATGTATCTCGTGCTGATCGCATTCGTGCTCGTCAGCATCGCGATATCCTATCTGCTCGGCAGCATCAACTCTGCGATAATCGTATCCCGCGTGCTCTACCGCGACGATATAAGAAAGCACGGCAGCGGCAACGCAGGTCTAACAAATATGCTCCGCACCTACGGCGGACGCGCGGCGGTATTTACTCTGCTCGGCGATATTCTGAAGACGGCTCTGGCTATACTCGTAACCGCAGTGCTCTTCGGTTTCCACTATAATGCGGGAGTAAGCACCGATCTCGGCTTCTGCTACATGGCGGCGCTGTTCGTGATGTACGGACACATTTTCCCCATCTACTACGGCTTCAAGGGCGGAAAGGGCGTGCTCTGCACCGCAACGGCGGCGCTGATACTCTCCCCCGTGCCGTTCCTTATCCTGCTCACGATATTCGTTATTATCGTTGCTATCTCAAGATACGTTTCCCTCGGCTCGGTAACGGTGGCCGTTCTCTACCCTGTGGTTCTGAATGCGTATTACAAGATCGTATTCGGCGCAGAGTCCCCAATCGGAATGTTCACGGCAATATCGACTATTATACTCGCTGTCACTATCGTCGTATGTCATAAGGAAAATCTCAAGAGGATCTCTAACCGCACCGAGCGCAAGCTCTCCTTCGGCAAAAAGAAGAATGCGGACGAGGAAAGCGAGAAGTAATGGATAAAAGAGGCTTCGTGGAGCTCGTATGCTCCGCATTCCGCTCCGAGACGGTCAAAAAGATAACCTTTTCCAAGCCCGGCTCATCCGAGGTGACGCGCATCAGCGGCCGCGAGGTAGCGCACAGAGGACAGAGATTTTTGCGTATGGAATATTCTCTGCCCGGAAATACCGTGTCGCAAAGGAACGTCGGCGAGGGTGAGCTATCTTCCGAGATCGAGGCACTGTGCGACGAATACGCGCAGATAAACCTCATCACGACGCTCGGCGACGCGGAGTACAAGCGTTCTAAAAAAGGTAAGATCACCGTCATCGGCGGCGATACGCTGGCTAAGAAAACGGCGGGCGGCGTGCCCGATTTCGAGCGCGCGATAGGCGAGCTCGACAGAAAGAAGAACTACATACTGCGCGGTGACGAGGAGTTTCTCAAAAAGCTCGGAATAAGCTCGCAGGACGGCAGGATCCACGACAAAAGGCAGGGTAAATTCAGGCAGATCAATAAATTTCTGGAGCATCTCGAGTCGGTTTATCCCAAATTACCGTCGGACGGAGAGCTTATTATCTACGATCTTTGCTGTGGAAAAAGCTATCTCAGCTTTGCGGTATACTACTATCTCACCGAGATCAAGGGTCGGCGTGTCAGAATGCTGGGCGCGGATCTCAAGCGCGACGTTATACTATGGTGCGAGGCCCTCGCACGCGAGCTCGGATACGTCGGTATGCGCTTTGAGGTCGCGGATATACTGACACTGCCACTCTCCGAGACACCTGATATGGTCATCTCACTCCACGCATGCGATATTGCGACGGACATCGTGCTCGATACTGCGATACGGCTCGGCGCGGGCGTGATACTGTCTACTCCCTGCTGTCACAGATATCTGAACGGCAAGGTGGCGGCAAAGGAGCTTTCATTCGTCACCGAATACCCCCACATCGCGAACAAGCTATGCGAGGCGCTGACCGATTCGATAAGACTTGGGCGGTTGAAGGCACACGGATACACGGTGACGGCACTCGAGCTGACAGACCCCGAAAATACTCCTAAAAACACGCTCATACGAGCGATAAAGCGCGAGAGAATCGGTGAGGAGGAGAGGGTTGCCGCAGAGGCAAGATACGCCGAGATACTGCGCTTCGTTTTAGGCGACGGTGCCGAGAATTATCTCAAAGAAATCAAAAATCCAGAATAAAAAAACAGGCAGAAAAATGATTTATTATACAAACAGTGCAAGTGAGACCGAGGCGGTCGGCAGAGCTCTCGCGCAGGCTCTCGAGCGTGACGGCAAGAAAAGCGCCTTCATCGCGATGAGGGGCGAGATGGGTGTCGGTAAGACGGCGTTCGTCAGAGGCTTCTCCGCCAATTTTGGGGTCGCAGGTGTCAAGAGTCCGACATACACCGTGGTCAACGAGTATCGCGGTAGCGCGCGAATATATCACTTCGATATGTATAGGATCACCGACGGCGACGACCTCTACTCTATCGGATACGACGACTACGTTGAGTCGGACGGCTACGTGCTGGCAGAGTGGTCGGAGAACGTAGAGGATTATATCCCCGAGGATGCGATATACGTTACTATATCTCGCACCGACGGAGAAAACGGAAGAAAGATCGAAACAGATTATGAAAATATTAGCATTTGACGGCACTGCCAAGGTCGCGACGGTCGCGGTCAGCGAGGACGGCAGAATTCTCGCATCGTACAGCATAGATAACGGACTCACGCAGAGCGAGCTACTCCTGCCTATGGCAGAGAATATGCTCTCGTCTCTCGGTATGACGTTTGACGACATCGACGCATTTGCAACGTCGGTGGGTCCCGGCTCGTTTACGGGTGTGCGCATCGGCGTATCTCTCGTGAAGGGACTTGCTTTCGGAAAAAATAAGCCTTGCGTTGAGGTGTCGACGCTCGAGGCACTCGCGGAAAATCTACGCGGTATCGACGGTGTGGTGGTGCCGGTAATGGACGCCAGACGCGCGCAGGTCTACTCCGCTACCTATGTGTCTACCTCCGAGGGACTTGTCGAAACGGTCGGTGACCGTGCGGTATCTATCGCCGAGCTCGGCGAGGAGCTGAGAACTGTTACGGACAAAAAAATATATCTCGTCGGAGACGGATACGCAGTCGCAAAAAAAACTCTTACCGCGTGCGGCGTTCACGTCGAAGAGACACCCGAAATACTCATAAACGAGAATGCGGCATCGGTCGCTCGCGTTGCCGAGAGAAAGATAGCGCGCGGTGATACGGTCACAGACCTCGAGATAGCTCCGGTGTATCTGCGTATGCCGCAGGCAGAACGTGAGAGACTCGAAAGACTGAATAACAGCTGATTTTCGCGTTTTAATTCGCGGCAGAAAAATAAATTTTATCAGAACAAGAGGAAATAAAAATGAGAAATATCATATATATCGGCGCAGACAGCGCGGGATACAATCTTAAGGAAGAGGTAAAGGCTCATCTCGCAGAAGCCGGATATACCGTACACGACTGCGGCTGTGACTCTACGGCGTCCTGTCACTACCCCGAGTTTGCATCTAAGGTTTGCGAGAGCGTTCTGGCATCAGACGGCTCGGCATACGGAATACTCATCTGCGGCACGGGCATCGGTATGTCGATGTGCGCAAACAAATACAACGGCATCAGAGCGGCGGTATGCGGCGACACCTTCTCCGCCAAGATGACAAGACGCCATAACGACGCAAACGTGCTTTGCATCGGTGCTCGCGTTACCGGCTCCTGCCTCGCGCTCGATATAATCGACGACTTCCTCGCAAATGAATTCGAGGGCGGCAGACACGCGGTTCGCGTGGGAATGATGGCTGACATCGAAAACAAGCAATAATCTTACGTAAAGGCGAACTGTGCCATTTCAGAAAGGAATTACCGTTTATGAGGGTTTATCTCGATTCAAGTAAAAATTATTACAAGGCAAATCTGCACTGCCATTCGCGCTATTCCGACGGACGAGCTACTCGCGAGGATATCAAGCGCGAATATAAGGCGCGCGGCTACAGCGCCGTTGCGTTCACCGATCACGAGCATACGATAGATCCGAGCGCACTGACCGACGATGACTTTATAGCTATATGCGGATGCGAGCTCGCAGTCAGCGGCGGTCCTAAGGTAGATCCTTATGCTCCCGCCCCCTCCGGCAAGGTCGTACATATGTGTATGTATGCTAAGGACCCCGAAAACCACCTTACTCCCTGCTACTCCGAAAAGCAGGACAGCTATAAGTTCGAGGACGTTCGTCATCTGGTCGTAAAGGATGGCGATTACACGCGCGAATACTCTCCCGAGTGTATAAACGAAATGATACGTATAGCGCACGAAAAGGGATTTTTGGTCTCATATAACCACGCATCCTGGTCGCTTGAGGACGCGTCGGACTATCTCGCATACGACGGATTTGATTTCGTGGAGCTTCATAATACGGCCTGCGTCGTTATGGGTCATCCGAACGAGGAATACGTTTATACCAATATGCTACGCGCAGGAAAGAGGGTCTACTGTACCGCGACCGACGATAACCACAACGCCTACGGCTTCGAGGGCAATCGCACTGACTCATTTGGCGGTTGGGTAATGATAAACGCAGAAAAGCTCGGCTACCGTGAGCTGATGGACGCGCTGGAGGCGGGAGATTTCTACGCATCGACGGGTCCTGAGATCTATTCTCTCACGGTTGAGGACGATATGACGGTCAGAGTGACATTCTCTGAGGCACGTCGCGCCGTGATAATCACTCAGGGCAGACGCGTCGCGACGACGTTTGACGTCGCTGACGGTAAGGCAAGCTTCAAGATCAATCCGCACGACGTATATTTCCGTATACGAATCGACGATGATCACGGACACAGCGCGTATACTCAGCTCTATGAAATCCCCGAGGATATAAGAGCGCGCGTTGCCGAGATAGCGGCCGAAAAGGCGGCACGCGAGGCTGCGGAAAAGGCGGCTAATGCCAAATAATTTGATGTTTTTGCTTCTGCAAAAGTGATGTTACTCACTTTGTTCGTAACGATGATCGCCATAGGTTTGCTGTTTATTGTTTTTTTGTATGATGTTTATTCAGTAAAAAAGTTAAACGCTCTTGACTTTTCCGGTGCAAGAAAATATAATTGTCTTAGTAATAATTCGGGAGGCATGTTATGAAGCTCTCAAAAAAGAAGCAAGACTTCACACAGGGACCGATATTTGTGCCTATGCTGTTGTTTGTTCTTCCTATAATGGCTACAGGTATACTCCAGGTTCTCTACAACATGGCTGACAATATAATCGTCGGACAGTTCTCCGGAGATCCGGATGCGCTCGGTGCGGTTGGATCAACATCATCGCTCACGCAACTTTTGGTTAACATGCTGATGGGACTCGCCGGCGGCTCGGGAGTGGTTATTTCACACGCATTCGGTGCAAAAAACGACGAGCTACTCTCGACGACGGTGCATACCGCTATAACGTTCTCACTCATTGGCGGCATTTCATTATCAATTATCGGATTTATCATAGCAGAGCCCGTGCTGATCATGATGGATACGAATCCCGATCTCCTGCCCGGTGCGGTGCTATACGCCCGGATAATATTTTTAGGTGTTCCCGCTTCGGCAGTATATAACTACGGAAGTGTTATCCTCAGTTCCGTGGGAGATTCAAAAACATCGCTGTATATCCTCTCTGCCACCGGTATCCTCAACGTCCTGCTCAACCTCTTGTTTGTTATAGTATTCAATATGTCGGTCGCCGGCGTTGCTCTCGCGACGGTTATTGCCCAATACGTATCTGCAACGATCTTGATCTCACTTTTCATAAGAAGGCGCGACGAGAAATACACATTGAGCCTTAAAAAGTTGGGCATAAACGGCAAGGTGTTCAAAAAAATACTGCGTTACGGTATTCCTGCAAGTATCCAGGGCTCGCTGTTCAGCATTTCCAACGTCATTATCACTACGGGTATAAACGCTCTGCCGAAAACCGACATTGCGGCCAAAACCATCGCAGCAAATATAGAGGGTATCATATATACCGCTCTGAACAGCTATCTGCACACCTCGATGACATTCGTAGGTCAGAACTACGGTGCGAAGAAGCCCGAGCGCATCAAAAAGTGCATCAAATGCTCAGTCAGCCAGGTCCTGATCGTCGGACTCGGCCTCGCCGGGATCATGACACTGTTTGCAGAGCCGCTTGCTATGACGTACATAGATCCGCTCGATCCGCACAAGACAGAGGTTCTGACGCAGGCAGTCAATCTAATGCAAATGATGCTTGTTGCATACGTGCTGTGCGGTGTTATGGAGGCGCTGGCAGGATCTGTGCGAGGTCTCGGATATTCGGTTACTCCTATGCTGACCAATCTAGTACTAAACTGCGGCGGAAGAACACTGTGGGTATTATTCTTCTTCCCTATGCCTATTTTCAACAACCTACTCGGTATATATGCGGTATACCCGATAAGCTGGACGCTGACCATTATCGCGTACGCTATTATACTTCTTTCTTCAAAAAGACTGAAAAAATCAGAATTAGCCACAGAATAATTAGTAAAATAAGAAAAGCGAGCCCGAGGCTCGCTTTTCTTATTTTACTGCATAGAAATATTACACATACCGAAGCGGTGATAGTAGACGATGGGGATCGCATTCCAGCCGTGACAGAGGCTACCTGCACCGTCAAAGTCGGCTTCTCCCCGTAGGGTTTCCCACGCGCTCGTTGCGCCCTGCGAGAGCATATATCCCCAGCACCCTCGAATGTCAGAGAGAACGTAATCACGGTACTTTGGATCGACGGAAAGACAGGCGTCGTAGGTGAAGCACTTCATGCTGAGGGTAGCGGGGATAACCCCACCGCTCGTAAGGTGCTCGACCGCTATTCTAGCGCGATCTCCCGTTGCAGTGCGTGATACGACGGCGAGAGCGGTGGCAAGCTCGGTGTATATTCCGTCACCTTCGTGGAAGCTGTAAAGTCCGTCTGCCTCGGAATAAAACTGTAAATTTACGTTTTTTCTGATTATATCGGCAAGACCGGTATATGCAAAGGGCTCACCGACAGACTCGGAAATATACTCAAGAGCATCAAGTGCTATGATAAAGAGAAAATTGATCACGGAGTCGGGACGGCGTACCTCGTGACAGTCTATATCGCCCTCAAGCTCGGGTATCCACTCGTAGAAGTTCCAGGTCTTGTTCCCTGCAAAGCTATCGAGGAGCCCGCTTTGCATATTGCCGATCATAGCTTTCGCTATGACCGAGAGTCGCGGATAAAGCTCACGCGCAAGCTCGGTGTCACCCGTGTGCTCGAGATACTCTCTGACCGCTGTGAAATAGTGGAGATTAAAGGACGGGATCGCCTTGCCGTCGGTCGTCGGGGAGACGATGGGCATAAGTCCGTCGGGACGGATATACTCTGAGAGAAGGCGCAGATTCGCCGCGACGTACTCGCGGTTCCCTCCCAGAAAGGCATAGTAGCCCGCGAGCATCTGGTTTCTCGAGTCGTAGGCGTATAGTGCCTGCTCGCGCCAGGGGCAGTCGACGTAATGCTCCATCATAGAAAGCTCGAGCGTACGGAGGCAAAGGTCGTATATTCTGCGGTCGAGCACATCATCCGGACGCTCCGCATGGGAAACGGTCGGATAGTATTGCTCAAGTATACCGAAATACTCCGGCTCTATCGGTTCGTCGGAGATGATCTCGAGATACCTCGCCCCAAGGCGAAGCATATAGGAGGTAAAGTCGTTGTGCCCTGCCCTCGCCGTATACTCGATGCTGAAATCGCGCTCACCGATTATTCTGCGGACGCAGCCGTCGGTAAGATGCTCGCCAAAGGTGACGGTCAGATGCGTCCTGCGCTCTGCATTGAAGCGGAGGCGGAGAAGTCCGACAGTCTCGCGTGAGAGGTCTACGCGAAATACTTTGCCACCGTCGAGCCGAATGATCTCCGACGGAGTCTCTTTGCCGAGGAGCAGCTTTGCCGTTGGGCGCGGATACATATTACACTTTTTATTTACGCATACGGCGCGTGAGAAGCCCTCACCCGTAAAAAGCGCGCCGTCCTCGCGAGTTGCATCATAGTGGAAGCCATAGCCGAGCTGTCGGGTGATCTTCTTGCATCTGCCGCTCTGCCAAGAAAGACTCTGTCTCGAGAGTGTCGAGGTACTGCTGTATGCCAAGAGGCTGTCACCTTCGGTTATCTCAAAGATCAAGCCTGCTGAATACGAGGCGTAGCGCGAGCTCTTCTCCCCCGGGTGCCAAACGAGAAACGAAACGGTGTTTTTACCGCTGACGGTAAGAGCTGTGATATCTATTTCGTCGTATATTTTGTAATGCTCATAATCGCCGTACTGATTTGATGCGGCGTATTTTCCGTTTACGTAAAGAACGTAATCACCGTCTACGGATAACCTGACTGTCGCGGAGGAGGTCACGTTTATCTCGGTGAAAAACTCCGCGTATTCGTCGTTTCCTGCCGAGGCGGTATGCCATATCCACTCGGATTTTTCAAATATATTCATAGTCATATATCCTTTTCGTTATTCGCTACCCAAGCTGTGGGTGAGACACCGACGCGCTCACGGAAGATGCGTGAGAAGTAATAGATGGAGGAAAAGCCGGTATGCTCCGAGACCTCGTCGACGGTCATGGCGCCGTGGCGCAGAAGCAGCTTTGCGCGCTCGATGCGCATACGGATAAGATCGTCGATGGGCGACGTACCAAAGCATGATTTATAGAGTGTCGAGAAGCGGCTCTGGGAGTAACCCGTCATCTCTGCCATATCGGTGAGCGTCCAGGGGCGCTCGCATTCGGCAAGGAGGCGGTGACGCAGGTGCTGAAGCTTATCCTCCGATGTAAGATGCAACGGCTCCGCCACGGCGCGGTGAAGAGCGACCACGGCTCGGCGTATCGCGCACTCACAGATATCGTGATAGCCCACCCGCATATGCGAGTGCTCGTCGCCTATCTCCTCGATGCACCGCGTGATCAGATCGGGGTCGTAGACGCGGAATGGGATACCTATCGGTAGCGGATATGCCGCGAGAAGCTCACCGACGTCATCGCCGGACAGCTTAATCCAATCGTTGGAGAATCCCTCGGTCATCTCCGAGGTCGGTCCGTGATATATTACGTCGCCCGGGCGAGAGATAAGGATATCCCCCGCTTTGCCGCGGATAAGCTCGCCGTCAACCTCCGTTACGTAATCGGTGCGGAAGCGGCTGATGAAGTATAGCTCGGAGATTATGCGTTGACAGAACTCGCCCTGTCTATGCTTGAAGTCGCTGCCCCATATAATGAAATCCATAGCTTTTCTTTCCTCTTCACAGTAATATTATATAAAAGAATAGTGAAATAGTCTATTGTTATAATGATTATATCATAATATAATGTAAATATCAATACTGTGAGGTGAAATGATATGAAAAAGATGTCTCTATCCGGTACATGGCGAATGACGGGCGGCGGGTTCGACTGCTACGGAACGGTTCCCGGCTCGGTCTACTCCTTCCTGCTCGGTGCGGGTCTGATGGAGGATCCCTACTACCGCGATAATGAATTCAAGGCACTGAAGCTTGCATATGAAAATTACAGCTTCGAGAGAAGCTTCGAGCACTCGGACGGAGGCGACAGATGCGCGCTCAGGTTCGAGGGACTGGACACGTTTGCATCGGTGCATCTGAATGGCAAGGAGATCCTCAAGACCGACGATATGCATCTCTGCTACGAGGTCGACGTAACGGAAAGGCTACGCGTTGGCGAAAACGTTCTGCGCGTGGATTTCACGCCTGTGATGGACTACGCGATGAAAAAGCGGAACGAGCTCGAGTTATACGACGCGATAATCGCGCTCAAGGGATTTGCACACGTGAGGAAGGCGCACTGTATGCTCGGCTGGGATTGGGGTCCGTTCCTGCCCGATGCGGGAATATGGCGAGAGGTATCGCTCGTCACGTACGACTCGGCGCACATCACCGATATACACGTCAGACAGAGGCACGAGGGCGGCAAGGTATACGTAACTCCCGAGGTGAAGACCGACCGCGAGGCGTGCGTTAAGGTGACGCTCACCGATCCCGACGGCAAGGCGATCGAGATAGCCGCTAACCGCGAATACGAGGTAGAATCCCCGAGGCTATGGTGGCCTCGCGGTCTCGGTGATCAGCCGCTGTACACCGTGAGAGCAGAGATCGTCGAGGACGGAGTTACGGTCGACTGTGAGGAACGCAGAATAGGTCTGCGCGAGATGAGGCTCGTGCGTGAGAAGGATAGATGGGGCGAGGGCTTTGCACATGAGTGTAACGGCGCGCAGTTCTTTGCTATGGGTGCCGACTATATACCCGAGGATAACGTTCTATCGCGTATAACACCCGAGAGAACAAGGCTGCTGCTCGAGCGATGTGCAGATGCAAACTTCAACGCGGTACGCATTTGGGGCGGCGGATACTACCCAGATAATTTCTTCTTTGACATCTGTGACGAGCTGGGTCTCGTTGTATTCTTTGATATGATGTTCGCATGCTCTCTCTACAAACCCGATGATAAAATGTGGCAGAACATAAAAAATGAGATAAGGCAGAATTTAACCAGGCTTCGTCATCATCCGTCGATAGCAGTTATAAGCGGTAATAACGAGGTAGAAGCATGCGCTGGCGAGCATAAGCCCGAAAGACTCGAGGCCTGCCGCGAGGACATCACGAGACTATTCTATCACGTGATACCCGATATCCTCGAGGAGGTGTGCCCGTATATCCCCTACATACAGACCTCGCCTATCAGCTTCGGGCACTTTATTGACCCCGATAACCCTGACTACGGTGACTCGCATTACTGGGCGGTCTGGCATAAGAACAAGCCGTTTACCGAGTATAGAAATCACTATTTCAGATATCTTTCGGAGTTTGGATTCCAGTCCTTCCCGTGTATCAAGACCGTCGAGCAGTTCACCCTGCCCGAGGACAGAAACGTCTTCTCGCGAGTGATGGAGCAGCACCAGAGGAGCGCGGGCGCGAATGCGAAGATAATCAGCTATCTCGCCGACACCTATCTTTATCCTACCGACTTTGCTACTCTGCTCTACGCGTCACAGCTGCTTCAGGCAGAGGCTATGAGATACGGCGTCGAGCATCTGCGCCGCAACCGAGGAAGGTGTATGGGTACGCTCTATTGGCAGCTCAACGATATCTGGCCGGTAGCGAGCTGGTCGAGCATCGACTACTATGGTAGACTGAAGGCACTCCACTACTATGCAAAACGCTTCTACTCCCCCGTCCTGCTCTCCTGCGCTGAGATCGGCGAGAAGACCACGAGACCCGTTGTCGCTATGGAGCCGGGCTTCTACGGTTACGAGACGAAGGCTTCGCTCACGGTGACTAATGATACGACGGAGACTGTGTGCGGTACTGTGCGGTCCTATCTCTGCAACACGGTGGGCGATGTGCTCGGCGAGTATTCGTGGGAGATATGCGTTCCACCGCTCTCGAAGTACGATCTGCCCGAGGTGGACTTTAATAAGACTGACGTCGAGCATAACTACTACCGCTACGAGCTGGTCTCGGAGGGTAAGGTTTTATCCGATGGTACGGCACTCTTCACGGCACCGAAGCACTTTGACTTCCCCGACCCGCATCTCACCTGCGAGCTTTCTGACGGCGTGATAACGGTATATTCAGACGGGTTTGCAAAGAACGTGGAGATATGGTCTCCCGACTGTGATCTCTACCTCGAGGATAACTTCTTCGATATTACAAGCGGCAAGAGAAGCGTCAGGATACTCGAGGGTAAACCGCGTGAGATAAGACTGCGCTCGGTATACGATATAAGATGATCAAAAATACAAACTGTTTTATTCAGGAGGTAAACTATGGTAGAGTTTCTATCACCAAACGATCCGCGATTTATGGGTAGATCGGATTCTGAATCTATTCAGAACGCAATAGACGCGGCAGAAAAGGGGGGCGTCAGGACAGTCTCCATTCCGCGCAGATGCGAGAGAACCGGAGAGGATGAATGGATCATCGACAGATCCATTCTCCTTCCCTCAAATATAACTGTAATTCTCGATGATTGCAACCTCACACTCAAGGAGGGTGTTTACGAGAACATCTTCCGTAACAGGAATATGTACACCGAGGCTTCGACTAAAAGCGAGGGTCGGCAATCCGGAATACGTATCATCGGTGTCGGCGATGCGGTGCTCGACGGCGGTCTCGGCAACGATCTGACCGAGGCTACGAGCCTGAAGGACGGCAGACCGAGCATTCGCTTCAACAACTTTATCCTATTTCACAACGTACACGACTACGTGATCGAGAATATTACCTGCCGCAACATGCGCTGGTGGGCTATCAATCAGATTTGCTGCACTCACGGCAGGCTGGAAAATATCCGCTTTTTCAACGGCGAGTTGAAGCGCAATCAGGATGGAATCGATTTACGGGTCGGATGCTCACAGATATACATCAATAATATCAGCGGTCGCTGTGGCGACGACGTCGTTGCACTCACAGCTCTCGCCGGATCGAAGGAAAGAGAGAAATTCCTCGTTGAGGGGATGGAGCCGGATATACACGACGTGACTATCAAGAACGTATCAGCAGATACGAACTACTCACTCGTTGCCCTCAGAAACACAGACGGCGCGAAAATGTACCGTATATTCATCGAAAATATACGCGATCCCGGCGGCATATACGGTCCGAGAAGCGTTGTGAGGATCGGCGAAAACCTCTACTACAAGAAGCGGACCTCAGTGCTCGGCGAAACCTACAACATTTACGTTAAGGGAGTATATTCGCTTAACCGAGGCACTATATTTATCGGAGGTGCGTTGAACGATTCTCATATTTCCGACGTATATGCAGGCGGAACCTCTATGAGCGCAATATCGACCTATGCTATACACAAATTCCTCGAGCAGAAACAACTGTACGCCTGGGGCGGTGCTACAATGGAAAACGTGGTGTTTGACAACATTCACTATAACGGCACGGCTGGGCACGCCGACGAGGAGTGGATGAACGAACCGGGTACTCCGTTTAACGGATGCGCGCTCGATTTCCGACGTATGCGCGAGGACGACTATTTTAAAAACGTAGTTTTCCGCGACGTTTTCACACGCGATGGCACAGAGCTCTGTATCGCCTGCGATAAGGTAAATCCGGATATAAGAAATTAATACGGTGACTATCGCGCAGGGGCAATCTCTTTTGTACACTTTTTGAGTAGTTTTAGAGAAAAAATGATATTGCTTTTGCATTTTATGTATGGTAGAATGGTTGTAGAAACAAAAAAAGGAGATGTATTTATGTATAATCTTTCTATTATGCCACTCGACACAGAGCACGTAGAGGAGGTCTGTGCAGATATCATCGAGCAACAGAGATCGGGTGCTACCACGCACGCGATGTTTATGATGAAGTTCAACCCCGAGGATACTCCCGCGGTTGATAAGGCTACGAAGCAATGTGCAAAATACGACCTGTTCCGCGAGAGGCTTGATAAAGCCGGTGCAAAGCACGGCGTGCTGGTGCAGGCAACTCTGGGCCATATAACCGTGCCCGCATCTCCCTACCCCTTCCAGCCATCGGTATTTCTCTCGACGGGCGCAGAGAGAGTAGTCACCTGCTGTCCGCTCGACCCGAGCTACAGAGAATATATAAAGGATCAGTTCCGCATTCTGGCAGAGCATCATCCGTCGATAGTAATGCTCGACGACGATCTCGGTCTCTTCTATAAGCAGACTCAGGGCTGTGCCTGCAAATACCACATGGCGGAGCTCAACCGCAGAGCGAAGAAGGCGGTCACTCGCGAGGATCTCTATAAATACGTAAAAAGCTCGGGCGAGGAAGCGGAATACTATAAAAATCTATACGTTGAGGTAGTGCGCGACTCTATCGTCGGTTGCGTTGCGGCTATGCGTGAGGGTCTGGATCTCGTCGATCCCACGATCCAGGGCGTCGTGTCGGGAATATACACCTCTACCTTCTGCGAGTTCTCGGATCTCACGGCGGAGGCGTTTGCGGGTAAAGGAAACCCCACCATGATAAGGCTGAACGGCGGTCCCTACTCCAACTCGACCTCTACGGGCGGTGCAAGGAATTTCACCGCGAATATGTTCCGCGCGGCGATACTCCGTGAGAACACCAAGGATAAGGTAGATATATTCCTCGCCGAGACCGATACCTGTCCGCAGAACAGATATTCAACGAGTGCGGCGCTTCTGCACGCACACTTTACTGCATCTATACTTGAGGGTGCGACGGGTGCTAAGCATTGGATAACGAGACTCTCGGCATACGAGCCGGCATCCGGCAAGGCATACAGAAAAAAGCTTGCAAAATACAGTAAATTCTACGAGGCTATGTGCGAGTACACAAAGGAGCTCAAGCCATTTGGTTGCCGAGTGCCGCTTACGCATATGCAGAATTTCTTTTACGAAATACCTGCCGGTGGTCTGCACCTCTCACCGTGGGCGACGGGTGTGCTCGAGAGACTCGGTCTCCCGCTCTACTTCGGTAACGAGGGTGCGGGTGCGGTATTCATCGACGATTTCTCTGTCGACGGCTTCTCCGACTCCGAGATACGCGAGTTTATGAAGGGCTCACTCATCCTCTCCGTAAATGCTGCCGATAAGCTCTGCGGTCGCGGATTTGCCGACGAGCTCGGCATCTGCGTTGCAAAGGGAGACTCGCAGATCGATACCGTTGGTGTTAATATATCCACGCCGAAAAAGGTGGCGAGCGGCGAGCTGGTAGACGGCGTGAATATGGCGGCGCAGTTCGGAAAACGCGAGCTGATACCCGTCTCCGATGCTACCGAGAGGCTCTCCGAGGTATATCATAAGGACGCTCTGACCGATGAGATCGAGTATCTCTATCCCGGTGTGACGCGTCACAAAACGAGCATGGGCGGCGAATGCATCGTATTCTCCGGCACGCCTGATATGCCGTTCAAGTATTACTCCGCCTTCTCGCTCCTCAACGAGACGAGAAAGTGCCAATTCGTGAAGCTGCTCTCCGAGAGCGGCAATCTCCCCGTGTACTACCCCGAGGATGCGGAGGTATACCTCCGAGCGGGATATATCGGCGAGGAAATGATGGTAGTGCTATTCAACCTCTCGCAGGACGTGCTCGAGGATATTCCGCTGACGCTCGAGAGGATACCTGCCGGTATAGAGATGCTGAATGCTGACGGCGAGCGCGTTGCCTGCGAGTTTACGGTAGACGGCAACACCGTGAGAATTGCCCGCGAGGTCGGTGTTCTCGAGCCTGTTATACTCTTCATCAAGTAATAAATATTCAAAAAAGCAGAATCCACGAACCGATCGGTCGTAGCATTCTGCTTTGGTTTTTGTGTATTATTTTGTGATTTTCAGCCGCTTTATAAGCGGATACAGAAGTGTACCGCCTATTCCCGCGCAAACAGCCTCACCGATAAAGACGGTGAGTGCGATAAAGAAGAATGCCTCCTGTGCACCGTATGCGTAGATGAGTACAAACGGGACGATAACCGTGTTCGCGAGGACGGTCGGGAGTGTCGCAAGCCATGCCAGCCGCATCGGAAGTTTACGCAAGAGTCGCGCACCTATAGCGCCGATAAGAGTTGCGATCGCGCCGAAAAGAATATCCCAGATCACACCTCCCGCGATAAGGTTCGAGAGCATACAGCCGATGAAGAGCGCCGGCACCGCCTCGGGAAAGAATATCGGGAGGATGCACATAGCCTCGGATATGCGGAACTGTATCACTCCGCTCGATAGCCCGATAAGCGAGCATAGCCATGTGATGGCGACGTAGAGTGCGGCAATCATAGCGCCGCGCGTGAGGTAAAGGGTCTTTTCTCTTGTATTGTTTTTCATTTTTTGTTCGCCCAAAGTGAAACCTCGGGCATCTCCTGTAGTTTTGTTTTAGGTGAGGAAGGTCTCGAACTCACCGCGCCTTTTGGGCGAAGAATATTTTAGCACAAAAGAATAAAAAAATCAAGAGGTATTTTGTTTTCATACCGAAAGAATATAGAGAAGGTCTTTCCAAAGTAACCTTGTATTGGAGAAGATGCTCGGATAATTGGGTTTTATTTCGAATTCTGCCTCGATTTTACTGTAGCAAATCAAGTTTTTATACAGTATAATGTAAGTAAAAACTACCGAGGCGGTGTCACGTGAAATTTCTATTGATCACAGAATCAAAGCTTAAGATAATACTTACCGAGGAGGAGGTGCGTGAATACTCCCTCCTCTCTCTCATCTCGGGGCGCGACACGGCGATCTCACGCCGAGGCTTCTGGAGGATACTCGAGCGTGCAAAGGCGGAATGCGGTTTCGACCCTGCGGGTGACAAGGTGCTGATACAGTCCTATCCGATGAGTAGCGGTGAGTGTGAGATATTCGTCACAAAGCTCGGCATACTATCCGCAAGTGCGTCAAAGCTGGTTACAAAATCCGAGCACGTGACGACGCTATCTAGGCGATTATCCTTCTACCACTTCCCTCGCCTTGCGGATATCATAGCCTTCTGCCACTCCGTCCCGGATAGCTGTGACACCTCTGCCTCCGACGCATACATATGCTTGGGCGGAGGATACTGTCTTTCCATCGTTGAGTATGCGCGCGGAGACGACGAGTCCGAGCTGCCGAGGCTCTCGGAGTTTGCACACAGGCTGTCGCACGACGAGGCGCTGTACGTATCAGAGCATTTTGACAAAATAATCGAGGGAGATGCTATCGGATTTTTCGCAAAATTCCCGGAGTAATATTTTTTTGCCGTATTGACAAGGCTCGCCGTATGTGTTAAAATGGACTTGATCACACTCCGGAGGTCGATGCTATGAAGATAACCAAGTTTAATCCCCTATATACTATAAACGAGGACACAAGAGTAGAGATACCCGAGTGTAACTATTCAGACTACATAAAAAGAACCCTTGCTTCGCAAAAGGCAAAGATCGGAGCTACGGTATGCTCGCTCGTTCGCTTCACTCTCGGTTTTCCCGACGCTTTTGACGAGGCTGTCGGATCTGATCCCGAGGAGTACGGCATATTTATCGGTGATACGGTAGAAGTGTACGCCGCCACCTACGACGGATTTCTGCGCGCTATGTCGACGCTGATGCAAATGAACGACGGTGATGGACTCACCCCTGCGAAAATATACGATAAGCCGGCATGCGGTGTAAGAGGTCACAGAGTATATATGCCGGGGCATACGACGCTCTACGATTTCCGCGATATGCTCGATTTCCTCGTCTACTACAAGTATAGCTCGATAATACTCGAGATAGGCGGTGCTATGGAATATAAGCGCCATCCGATAATAAATGAAAAATGGGTGGAGTTCTGCCGCGATATGGGTGAATATTCCGGCAAGGCTGACGACGTGCAGGCAAGCCAAAGATGGGCAAAAAATTCTATCCACTATGAAAACGGCGACGGCGAATATCTCACGCAGGAGGAGTGTCAGCTGATCGTCGAGTGGTGCCGCGAGCGCGGTATCGAGATAATCCCCGAGTGTCCGACCCTCAGCCACGCAGACTATATCTGTATGGCCTACCCCGAGCTCGCCGAGAGGCAGGACGACCCATATCCCGACGTATACTGTCCCTCAAACCCGAAAAGCTACGAGGTAGTCTTCGATATCCTCGACGAGGTCATAGAGGTATTTAAGCCAAAGGCTATAAATATCGGTCACGACGAGTTCTACTCTGTAGGCATCTGTGAGAGATGTCGCGGTAAGAGCAATTCGTCTCTCTACGCCGAGGACGTGAGAAAAATAAAGGAATATCTCGAGGGACGCGGCATCGCGACCTATATGTGGGGTGAGAAGCTACTGAAGGCACGATTTGTCAGCGGTCCGAAAAAGGGCAACAAGATCGGCGGCTGGTACGAAATGCAGAACTACAACGGCACACTCTTCAAGATCCCCGATATGTACGACTGCGCAGACAAGCTGCCGCGCGGCGTGACGTATCTGCACTGGTACTGGGAGTTCGGCGAGCATCTCGACGACGAGTTTCACTGCCGCGAGTACCCTGTGGTATTCGGCAACTTCTCTGCTCTCTCCTGCGATAACTACCGTGTAAGGATAAACCGCGGTGTAAAGGGCGGCTTCGTCTCTAACTGGGGCTCGTGTGCGCCCGAATATATGCAGAGAAACTTCATATACAGAAATCTCGCAAGCTCCGGCTATGCGCTCTGGAGCGACAGCTACGACGACAGCGAGCGAGATGCTGTCAAGGCGAGAGCTGATCACGAGCTCTATAACAGATATCTTTCGGGTATAAAGCATCCTATCACCGTTCGTCACTCCACCGATTTCACGATCAAGCCCGAGATGTTCTGGTGCGGAAGATATATCGTCGACGAGGTGTATATGCTCGGTAAGTACGAGCTCACCTACGAAAACGGAGAGGTCGCATACCTACCCGTCAAGTTCGGCACGAACATCGGCACGGGTGCCGTCGCGGACGGTGCGCGTATCATCGGCGAGTGCTCCTACTCTACCCTAGCTCACAAGACGGGGGGAGGCTACGTATACGAGCACGCATACGAAAACCCGCACCCAGAGCTGAGGATCAAGAGCATCAAGTATATCCCCGAGGAGTCGAAGCGCGATTTCGCCGTGACCTACGAGTTCGACGGCATCGAAAAGACCGCGGGTGGAATAATTATACAGTAAAAAAACAGACCGCGAGGCAATAGCGTGTTTTTCCTGACAGGCAATCACGCGTACCTTGCGGTTCGTATTTTTATTTAAGGAGACGGAAGTAGCTTTTGCGGCTCTCGAGGATGCCTTCGCGGCGGAGCTTACTTATTTCGGCGGAGAGTCCGCTGCGGTCGACCTCGAGGTAGTCGGCGAGCTGCTGGCGGTCAAAGGGGATCGTAAAAGCAGAGCTGCCCGCTCGGCGGGAGGCGGTGAGGAGATATGCGAGGAGCTTATCGCGCGTGGTGCGCTTCGAGGTGATCTCTATACGCTCGTGAAACAGTACGGTCTTCTCGGCAAGATCACGCATCAGATTATATATCAGGCGGTTGTGAAAGCCGCAGTTATGCTCGCAGGTATGGAGGATACGCTCCGAGTCGAGCAGCATAATATCGCACGCCTCGCGCGCCGTGACGGTAACGGGAAGGCTCGGTACACCCGCGCAGGCGAATGCCTCGCAAAAAGCATCACCCGGCTGTGACACGGTAAGTATACTGCGGTTGCCGTAATAGTCCATCTCCGATACCTCGACGGAGCCGGAGAGAACGATGCCGATATAACGGGCGGTGCTACCCTCTCGCGCTACGGTGTATTTACGGTCGAAGTGCATAACCCGCGCACCGAGACACGGGAGCATACGTAATAGATCAGAGTCGAAAATGCCGTCAAAGAGCGGACATTTCTGTAAAATATTCAAAAATTTTTCCATTTTTTCTCCATTTTGTTGAAAATTCAACATACTTTTCGCTTTAATTATACTATAATATAGACGTAAAGTCAAGACGGTTTCAAAAAGAAAGGAATGGTCATAAATATGAAATTTGCATTTTTCGACGCTAAGCCCTACGACAAGCCGTCATTCGATAGATACGGCGCGGCGGGCGGCATAGAATTCAAATATTTTGAGACAAAGCTGAACGAGGATACGGTGGAGCTGGCGGCAGGCTACGACGGCGTGTGCGTGTTCGTAAACGACACGGTAAACGCGACGGTGATCGACAGGCTATACGAGCTTGGTATCCGGGTGATCGCTCTGCGTTGCGCGGGATATAACAACGTGGACGTTCAGCGCGCATTCGGAAAGGTGCACGTGGTAAGAGTTCCCGCCTACTCGCCGTATGCGGTGGCAGAGCACACGATGGCGATGCTGCTCACTTCGATACGCCGAATACATAAGGCGTATATCCGTACGCGCGATTTCAACTTCAGCCTCTCGGGAATGACCGGATTTGACCTCCACGGAAAGACGGTAGGCGTAATCGGCACGGGTCGCATAGGACGGGTGTTTATAGATATCTGCCGCGGCTTTGGAATGAGGGTGTTGGCATATGATAAGTACCCCGCAGAGGGGCTGGATAACGGCGATACGGTAAGATACGTGGAACTCGGGGAGCTATTTGATAAGAGTGATATCATCTCCCTGCACTGCCCTCTGACCGAGGATACCTATCACGTAATAAACAGAGATGCGATAGCAAAATGTAAAAAGGGCGTTGTGATACTGAATACCTCGCGCGGTGCGCTGGTGGACACAGAGGCTCTGCTCGAGGGAATAAAGTCGCGCAAGGTGGGTGCGGCGTGCCTCGACGTGTACGAGGAGGAGTCAGACTTCTTCTTTGAGGATCTGTCGGGTCACATAATTGACGACGACGTGCTGGCGAGGCTTATATCTATGCCTAACGTGATAGTTACCTCGCACCAGGCGTTCCTCACCGAGGAGGCGTTATCCAATATCGCCGAGACTACGGTAAAAAACATTCTCGCCTATATGAAGGACGGCACGTGCGAAAACGAGCTCTGCTACAGATGCGGCAGATGCGAGGAGCAGCGAATCGGTAGGTGCTTCTGATGCGGGGGATAGGCTATGCTGTGCCGCAATGGCCGTGTAAAATAACCGATATACCGACAAATGCGCCATATCTCGACGGTGCAAGGCTCCTTATCGCCGCTGACTGTGCGGCATACGTGTACCGTGAGTTTCACTCGGAGCTTGCGCGCGACCACGTATTACTGATAGGCTGTCCAAGACAGACGGGTCCCGAATACGGCGAGAGGCTCGCAGATATCCTACGTCAAAACGACGTGCGCGAGATACGGCTCGTCCGTATGGAGGTCGGATGCTGTGACGGAACGGAGGCGGCTCTCCGTGATGCGATAGCGCAGTCGGGTAAGGATATCTCCTACTCGCGCGTCGTGATAGGTACCGACGGAAAAATTATCGAGTCACTTGATAAAACCAAATAAATATGCTAGAATATGATTATAAATAAATAAGAGGTGCAAAAAATGAAAATCAGCAATACGATAATGTACGTTGGAGTGAATGACAGAGGTATCGACCTGTTCGAGGGACAGTACAAGGTTCCGAACGGTATGTCATACAACTCCTATGCGATAATAGACAAAAAGGTAGCAATAATGGACTCTGTGGATGCGGCTTTTACCCACGAGTGGCTAGACAATATACAGAACGCGCTCGAGGGTCGCTCGCCCGACTATCTCGTGGTCCAGCATATGGAGCCCGATCACTCGGCGAACATCCTGAGCTTCACCCGCGCCTACCCCGAGGCTAAGATCGTTTCCTCGAAGAAGGCGTTCAATATGATGCGTGGATTTTTCGGCACGGATTTCTCCGACAGACAGATAGTCGTCGGTGAGGGTGACACGCTCTCGCTCGGCGAGCACGAGCTGACCTTTGTGACCGCGCCTATGGTGCATTGGCCCGAGGTCATCGTTACTTATGACAAAAAGGACAAGGTGCTCTTCTCGGCGGACGGATTCGGTAAGTTCGGTGCTATCGGAACGGACGAGCCCTGGGCAGACGAGGCACGGCGCTATTTCATCGGCATCGTTGGTAAATACGGTGCACAGGTGCAGGCACTTCTCAAGAAGGCGGCAGGACTCGATATCGAGAAGATATGTCCTCTGCACGGACCGGTGCTCGAGTCGGATCTCGGCTACTACATCGGCCTGTACAACACCTGGTCGAGCTACGAGCCCGAAACCGACGGTATAGTTATTGCATACACATCCGTGTACGGAAATACGAAAAAGGCTATAAATATTCTGGCAGAAAAGTTAAAAGCCAAAGGCGCACCCATAGTTGTGGTGCATGATCTCGCGAGATGCGATATGGCAGAGGCGGTTTCAGATGCGTTCAGATACTCGAAGCTCGTGCTCGCGACGACGACCTATAACGCCGACATCTTCCCCTTCATGCGTGAGTATATAAACCACCTCACCGAGCGCGGATATCAGAAGAGGACTGTGGCACTCGTCGAGAACGGAAGCTGGGCACCGATGGCAGCAAAGATCATGCGCGGCATGCTCGACGGCTCGAAGGACCTCACCTTTACCGACACGGTCGTTAAGATCAGTTCAGCCCTTGCCGAGGATAGCTCGGCGGCGATAGACAAGCTTGCAGATGAGCTCTGCCGCGACTACATCGCACGCGGAAGCGATACGGCAAACAAGAACGACACCACGGCACTCTTCAAGATCGGATACGGTCTGTACGTTGTGACATCGAACGACGGTAAAAAGGACAATGGTCTGATCGTCAACACCGTAACGCAGGTGACGAATACCCCTAACAGAATAGCGGTGACCATCAATAAGGAAAACTACTCGCATCACGTTATAAAGCAGACGGGTAAAATGAACGTAAACTGCCTCTCCACCGAGGCACCGTTCAAGGTATTCGAGGCATTCGGCTTCGTGAGCGGAAGAAACGTCGACAAGTTCAAGGACTGTACTCCGCTCCGTTCTGACAATGGGCTAGTGTTCCTGCCGAGATACATCAATGCGTTTATGTCGCTTGAGGTCGAGCAGTATATTGACCTCGGCACCCACGGTATGTTTATCTGCTCGGTGACCGAGTCGAGAGTGATCTCCGACCGCGAGACGATGACATATACCTACTACCTCGAGAACGTGAAGCCAAAGCCCGAGACGGACGGCAAGCGAGGCTGGGTGTGCACGGTATGCGGATATATTCATGACGAGGATACGCTGCCGGACGATTTCATCTGTCCGCTCTGCAAGCACGGCGCAGAGGATTTTGAAAAAATACAGTAGATCAGATTAAAACTTCAAAAAGCACGCCATAATTTATGGCAGAATACAAATACATTGCAATTATGAAAGGAACAGTAATTATGAAAAAGTACGTATGTGACGCATGTGGATGGGAGTACGACGAGTCTCTCGGTGACGAGGAGCACGGTATCGCTCCCGGTACGAAGTTCGAGGATCTGCCCGAGGATTTTGAGTGTCCTCTCTGCGGTGTCGGCAAGGATATGTTCAGCGAGGCATAAAGAGCCGCGCAAGTAAATATCAAAACGGTGCTCCTACGGATACGTTATAGGTAACCGCAGGAGTATCGGCTACACTGAACGAAAGGTGAGTGCACACGCGGCACTCGGTACATAATATGGAAATGGTGTTACTCACGGCACTGGGCGTAGGCGGTGCTACCGTCATAGGTGCTGCGATCGGATTTTTATTCAAGGGAATATCCCACAGATTCTCGGACATCGTCCTCTCGTTTGCGGCGGGAGTTATGCTCGCGGCGGCGGTGCTGGGTCTCATTATCCCCTCGCTGGAGCACGGCGGAAAATACGGAATCGCAGTAACAGTGGTTGGAATATTCGTGGGTGCGATCTGCCTATCGCTCGTCGATAAGCTGGTTCCGCATCTTCACAAGCTCGCAGGCTCGGATATAGAAGCACATAAAAACACAAGCCTCAGCAAGGTACTGCTATTCGTTACGGCGATAGCGATACACAATCTGCCCGAGGGTATTGCGGCAGGTGTCGGCTTCGGCTCGGACGACCCGACGGGTGCGCTCATAATAGCGGGTGGTATTGCATTGCAGAACATCCCCGAGGGCATGGTCATAATCGGCCCAATGCTTGCCGCCGGAGTCAAACCGTCCAGAACCTTCGTCATCGCGGCGCTGACCGGCGTCGTCGAGATCGTCGGCACGCTGATAGGATATCTTGCGGTGAGCATCGCATCGATGATACTTCCCTTTGCACTCGCGTTTGCGGGTGGAACGATGCTCTACGTCATAAGCGACGAGATGATACCCGAAACTCACGCACACGGCTCCGAGCGAGGAGCGACATACGCTCTGCTGGTCGGCTTCTCGGTGATGCTGGTGACCGACGTTCTGCTCGGATGACCGAGATAGACTCGTGATACAGCCGACTGTATCGTCGACTGGCACAGAGTCGTGCCGACGTTCCGGAAAGCGATACCGTACGGGTATTCCGACTATAATAATTTAATGTAGGGAACTGCGTTTTTCTCTCTTTTTCGGTGAGATGATGCGCTTCCCTACCTTTTTATTTTGTTGCAGATTTCGACTATTTTATATGTTTATGCACCGATGCGTGCATATGCTGAATATTTATGCAATCAAGATAGTGCATATTGCACAATTGTTTTTAATATTTTTAGGCAATATGTGTATTAATCGACGATTTCAATTTATTTATAAAAAACATCTTGCATATTTATTCGCAAAGTGCTATAATAGGTGCATCAATATTCACCGAGCCGTTTTCGCTCGGCAGAAATCTGATAGGAGACAGTTAAAATGGATAAAAAAGACATCAAAAAGGTCGTCCTCGCCTACTCGGGAGGACTCGACACATCGATCATCATTCCGTGGCTCAAGGAGAACTACAACAACTGTGAGGTCATCGCAGTTTCGGGCAACGTCGGTCAGGCTGACGAGCTCGAGGGTCTCGAGGAGAAGGCTATCAAAACGGGTGCCTCCAAGATATATATCGAGGATCTGACCGAGGAGTTCGTCGACGAGTACGTTATCCCCACCGTTAAGGCGGGAGCACTCTACGAGGAATATATGCTCGGCACATCCTTTGCCCGTCCCGTTATCGCGAAGAGAATAGTTGAGATCGCGAAGGCGGAGGGCGCAGATGCGATCTGTCACGGCTGTACCGGTAAGGGTAACGATCAGGTGCGCTTCGAGCTCACTATCAAGGCGTTTGCCCCCGATATGCACATCATCGCTCCCTGGCGTGAGTGGAGCATCAAGTCCCGTGAGGAGGAGATCGAGTACGCTGAGGCGCACAACGTTCCTCTCAAGATAAATCGCGAGACCAACTACTCGAAGGATAAGAACCTCTGGCATCTCTCCCACGAGGGTCTCGACCTCGAGGATGCAGGAAACGAGCCTCTCTACGACAAGCCCGGCTTCCTCGAGATGGGTGTTTCGCCTATGATGGCTCCCGATAAGCCCACCTATATCACTCTTGATTTCGAGAAGGGCGTTCCCGTAGCACTCGACGGTGAGAAGATGAGCGCGAAGAACATCATTCTCGCTCTCAACAAGCTCGGCGGTGAGAACGGTATCGGTCTGCTCGACATCATCGAGAACAGACTCGTCGGTATGAAGTGCCGCGGTGTTTACGAGACTCCCGGCGGATCTATCCTTTATTTCGCACACAACTATCTCGAAACACTTACACTCGACAAGATGACCGCTCATAAGAAGAGCGAGCTCGCTATCACCTTTGCAGACCTCGTTTACAACGGTCAGTGGTTCACTCCCCTGCGCGAGGCGCTCTCGGCATTCGTTGACAAGACCCAGGAGCACGTTACCGGCAAGGTAAGACTCAAGCTCTACAAGGGCAACATCATCAAGGCGGGAGTATGGAGCGACTATGCTCTCTATTCCGAGGAGCTTGCTACCTTCGGTGAGGACAACGTATACAACCAGGCGGACTCTGCGGGATTCATCAACCTCTTCGGTCTTCCCATCAAGGTTCAAGCGCAGGTAAACGCCAAGAATCAGAACAAGTAATATGGCACAGAACAAGATGTGGGCAGGACGGACGGCGGGCGCCGTCGACCGTGTTGCCGACGATTTCAACTCCTCTATCCACATCGACTCGGTGATGTATAAGCATGACATCCGTGGCTCGATGGCTCACGCGGCAATGCTCGCGGAGCGCGGGATAATCGCCTCTGAGGATGCGGACGCGATAATCGCGGCGCTTGAGGGAATACTCGCAGACATTGAGTCGGGCGCACTCGCAATAGATCCCGAGGCCGAGGATATACATATGTTTATCGAATCGGTGCTGACCGAGAGGATCGGTGACACCGGAAAGAGACTCCACACGGCGAGAAGCCGTAACGACCAGGTCGCAGTCGACGTCAGACTCTATATGCGAGACAAGGTCGATGAAATAAAGGCTTTGATCGTTGAGCTGATCGATGCGGTGCTCTGCGTTGCAAAAGCGCACAAGTCCGACATTATGCCCGGATACACGCATCTGCAAAGAGCACAGCCGATAAGCTTCGCGCATCATCTGCTTGCATACGTTGCGATGCTCAAGCGTGATTACACAAGGCTTTGCGATGCCGTGGCGAGAATGAACGTCTCCCCCCTCGGCGCCTGTGCTCTGGCAGGAACGACCTACCCCATCTCGCGTGAGATGACGGCGGCGGCGCTCGGGTTTGACGGCTATTCCGAGAACAGCATGGATGCGGTCTCCGACAGAGATTTCTGCGTTGAGCTGCTGGCGGCGTTCTCGCTTATTATGACTCACCTCTCGCGCTTCTCCGAGGAGATCATACTCTGGTCGAGCTGGGAATTCTCATACGTGGAGCTCGACGATGCCTACACTACCGGCTCGTCCATTATGCCGCAGAAGAAAAACTCGGATATGGCAGAGCTCGTGCGAGGCAAGAGCGGACGAGTGTTCGGAGATCTCATCGGAACGCTGACGATGCTCAAGGGACTCCCCCTTGCATACAACAAGGATATGCAGGAGGATAAGGAGTCGCTCTTTGACGCGACGGAGACCGTTGCCCGATGTCTCGAGGTCTTTGCTCCCATGGTGAGAACGATGAAGGTCAAGAGCGCAAATATGTATGCGGCGGCCGAGCGCGGCTTCATAAACGCGACCGATCTTGCAGACTATCTCACAAAGCGCGGTATGCCCTTCAGAGCAGCGTACAAGATCACCGGAACGATAGTTGCCGAGTGCATTGCAAAAGGCACGGTGCTCGACTCTCTGCCGCTCGAGGATTACAAAAAGCACTCCGAGCTTTTCGACACCGACCTATATTCCGAGATCTCTCTTGAGACCTGCGTCAAGAAACGCATTTCCGAGGGATCAACGGGTCCCGACTCTGTAGACACGCAGATAGCGATCGCAGAAAAATTTATAGCAGAAAACAAATAAATATTCAAATTCAAATATAAAAATCAAAGCAGAAAGAGGTAAATTAAAATGAAAAAGATCATTTCCGTCATTCTGTGCGCAGTGCTCCTGCTCACATCTATATTTGCACTCAGCTCCTGCGGCGCTAAGGGTAAGACCCTCGCCGAGGTTAAAGAGGCAGGCAAGCTCGTAGTTGCCACCTCACCCGACTTCCCTCCCTTCGAGAATCTTGAGGGCGGCGAGATCGTCGGCATCGAGGTAGAGATCATGAAGCTCGTATGTGCCGAGCTTGGCGTAGAGCTTGTTTTCGAATCTATGGACTTTGACTCGGTTCTCATCGGCGTTCAGTCGGCTAAGTATGACTGCGGCATGTCGGGTATCACCGTAAACGAGAAGCGCGAGAAGAACATGCGCTTCACAACTCCCTACTACGTAGCGGCACAGAGCATCGTAGTTAAGGCTGACAGCGCCATCGCATCTAAGGCAGACCTCGAGGGCAAGAAGATCTCCTGCCAGACCGGTACTACTGCCGAGGACTTCTGCAGTGGCGAGGGATACAACGTTAGCTCATTTGCAGCAAATGCTGACGCAAAGACCGCTCTTACCACAGGTAAGGTTGACGCGTGGGTAGTTGACAATCTCACCGCTATCCAGATGTGTGAGGGTGACTCCTCCGTTAAGATCCTCTCCGAGAATATGACCGAGGAGCCCTATGCTTTCGCATTCGCTTACGGCTCCGAGGATCTCGTTGCCGAGATCGATAAGATCGTCAAGGCACTCATAGCTGACGGCAAGGTAGCAGAGATCTTTGCTGATTTCGGCGAGGTTTACTCCGCTCCCGCAAACTAAAAATAATACTACTCCGCGCCCGTCGCGCGGAGTAGTTTGGCGTTTTATAAGCGAAAGGAAATACTTTAATGAATTGGTTTGATCAGTTGTATGAGACCTTTATAGTTGACGACAACTATATGCTCATACTTAAGGGCTTTGGAAACACTCTCATAATCACTCTCGGCGCATTGCTGATCGGTGTACTGATCGGTGCGACCATCGCGGTAGCAAAATATTTCGCCGACGGCAACCCAAAGCTGAAAATAGTTAATATGATCTGCGATGCCTATACCACCGTGGTGCGCGGCATTCCTGTAACGGTGCTTCTGCTCATATTCTTCTATATTATTCTCGTATCGGCGGAGGGCATTACGGTTGCGATAATCGCTTTCGGTATCAACTCCGGCGCGTATATGGCAGAGCTCGTAAGAAGCGGTATCAATGCGGTAGATAAGGGACAGATGGAGGCGGCACGCAGTCTCGGTCTCTCTAAATGGCAGGCTATGTACTCTATAATTCTGCCTCAGGCGATCAAGAACATCCTCCCCGCTATCGGTAACGAGTGTATCGCTCTCCTCAAGGAAACGTCGGTCGCAGGCTACGTTGCGGTAGTAGACCTCACGCGTGCGGCAAATCTCGTCAGAAACAACACCTTTGACGCGATAAATCCGCTTATTCTGCTTGCGCTGATATACCTTGTGCTCGTCATTCTCATGACGAAGCTTCTTTCGGTATTCGAAAAGAAATTAAGGAGGAGTGACAGATGACGGAACCCATTATCAGTGTAAGAGGTCTCAAAAAGAGCTTCGAAAATGCGGACGTGCTCCGCGGAATAGATCTCGACGTATATCGCGGCGACGTCGTATGCATCATAGGCGCATCGGGCTCGGGCAAGTCTACCCTGCTCCGCTGTCTCAACCTGCTCGAGAAGCCTGCAGAGGGAGAGATATACTTCCACGGTGTCAACCTCATGCAGAAGAACGTTGATCTCAATCTCCACCGCCAGAAGATGGGTATGGTATTCCAGCAGTTCAACCTGTTCCCTCACCTGACGATACTCAAGAATATGACACTCGCTCCCGTGATGCTCAAGAGAATGACCGAGGAGCAGGCTAACGAGAAGGCGCTCACGCTTCTCGAAAGGGTAGGCCTTGCCGACCGCGCAAACGACTATCCCAATCAGCTCTCGGGCGGACAGAAGCAGAGGGTCGCCATCGTGCGTGCACTCTGTATGGAGCCCGACGTTATGCTCTTCGACGAGCCTACGAGCGCACTCGACCCGGAGATGGTCGGCGAGGTGCTCGCGGTTATGAAGGAGCTGGCGGCTGAGGATATGACGATGCTGGTAGTAACACACGAGATGGGCTTTGCAAGAGAGGTTGCGGAGCGCGTGATCTTCCTTGATGAGGGCGTTATTGCCGAGGAAGGCACTCCCAGAGAAATCTTCGGCAATCCCAAGTGCGAAAGACTCAAGACCTTCCTTTCGAAAGTGCTTTAATGCGCTTTCCACACAAAATGCTATAGGAGTTTACAGTTATGAATTTAAAGGGCAAGGATTTTTTGAAGCTTCTTGACTTCACCTCCGACGAGATACTTAGTCTTATTGATCTGGCGGCAGAGCTTAAGGCAAAGAAAAAGGCGGGTATTCCGCACAAGACGTGCGAGGGAAAGAACATCGCGCTTATATTTGAAAAATCCAGCACAAGAACGCGCTGCTCGTTTGAGGTAGCGGCGTACGATCTCGGTATGGGTGTTACCTATCTCGATCCGACAGGCTCGCAGATAGGAAAGAAGGAGACCATCGCCGACACGGCACGCGTGCTCGCATCTATGTATGACGGCATAGAGTACCGCGGATACGAGCAGGAGATCGTTGAGGAGCTCGCGAAGTATTCGAAGGTTCCCGTGTGGAACGGTCTGACAAACGAGTTTCACCCGACGCAGATACTCGCAGATCTGCTCACGATAAGGGAGCATTTCGGTTATCTCAAGGAAATAAAGTTCGTGTATATGGGTGATGCGAGATATAATATGGGCAACTCGCTGATGATAGGCTGTGCGAAGATGGGTATGCACTTCACCGCCTGTGCGCCCGAGAAGTACTTCCCCGATCCCTCACTCGTCGAGACGGCGAAGAAGCTCGCCGCAGAGTCGGGCGGAAGCGTATCCTTCTCTACCGATCCGATGGCGGCAACAAAGGGTGCTGACGTCATCTGCACCGACGTGTGGGTATCTATGGGAGAGCCCGAGGCAGTATGGGCGGAGAGGATCGCGGATCTCAAGCCCTATGCCGTAACGAAGGCGATAATGGACAATGCGGGCGAGAAATCTGTATTTATGCACTGTCTCCCCTCCTTCCACGATCTCGGCACGGTGATCGGAAAGCAGATCGGAGAGAAGTTCGGTCTCGAATATATGGAAGTTTCGGACGAGGTGTTCGAGAGCGAGAGATCTATCGTATTCGAGGAAGCCGAGAACAGAATGCACACCATAAAGGCTGTTATGGCGGCAACGCTGTAACAATTGCGCTTTGGCGCGGTATACAGTGATTTGTGACGAATAAGACAAAGAGAGAGCTTGTCGGTTAAACCGATCAGTTCTCTCTTTGTCGTTATGATAACACTCATATCCGCAAACTACTTTCCTTTATTTTTGATATAAAAAAACGGGAATATTAACATTTTTTATGCAAAAGATTAATATTTACAAAATATGGAAATAGTAAAATAAAGTGAAGGGAGGGATAAGTATGGCAAAAATAGTTATTATCGGCGGAGGCGTTGCGGGACTGTCGGCAGGCATATATGCCGGACTGCACGGTCACGATGCCACCGTGTGTGAGAGGAGCTTCGTCGCCGGAGGAAATCTGACCGGCTGGAGGCGAGGAGAATATACGATCGATAACTGCATACACTGGCTGACCGGAACCAATCCGTCGACCGATACCTATAAAATGTGGGTAGACCTCGGTGCTCTCGGTGACGTCGAGGTAATACAGGGCAACTCGCTCTATACCTGTGAGTACGGGGGCAAGACGCTATCGCTGTATAACGATCTCTACCGCATGGAGCGCGAGATGCTGGAGATATCTCCGGCTGACAAGAGCGAGATACGCTCTCTCATACGCGGTGTCGAGTTTATGGAGAGAGTGGGTGGAATCGGCGGTGCAGATCACAATGAGGGGCTCGATATAAAGCACCTCCCCGCTGCTATACCGTCGCTTGTGAAGTACTACAATCTAACTACGGGAGAGCTGGCGAGGCGTTTTAGGCATCCCCTGCTCCGCTCATTTATAAGCTCGTTTTGGGGTGAAGATTTCGGAGCTTTGGCTATTCTGATGGTGTTCGCATATTACTGCGGTAACAACGGCGGAATTCCTCGCGGAGGCTCTGTCGCGATGGCAGAGAGAATGACTGAGCGGCTGGGGGAGGTTGGAGGTAAGCTGTTGTTGTGCAAGGAGGCTGTCAAGATCAACTGTGAGATGGGACGGGCGAGCTCGGTATCGTTTTCCGACGGTTCGGTGATAGATGCCGACTACGTAGTGATAGCCACGGATCCCGCCGTAGCATTCGGACGGATGCTCGACGTACCGATGCCTGGGAAGCTCGAAAAGCAATATAACGATCCTCGAATGAAGAGGTTCTCGAGCTATCATTGCGCCTTTGCCTGCGATATGGAAAGCGTGCCTTTCGAGGGGGATCTGATATTTGATACGACTGACGAAGAAAAAGAAATGCTCCCTATAGATCGCGTTATAGTGCGCGAGTTTTCTCATGAGAGGAGCTATGCTCCCGAGGGAAAGAGCATACTGCAGACGATGACCTTCTGCGGAGAAAGAGTTGCAAAAGCGTTTATTAAATTGAGGCAGACCAGCAAAGCGGCATACGATAAAAAGAAACGTCAGATCGCGGACAGCCTCACAGAGATGCTTTGTCGCAGATTTCCACAGATGCGCGGAAGGCTACGTTGTATCGACGTATGGACTCCTGCGACCTACAAGCGGTATACCGACTCACAAATCGGGTCTTACATGAGCTTTGCTCTACCCTCGAGAATGATACCGAAGAAGCTGAGTCCCGGGATAAAGGGGCTCTCAAACGTTCTGCTCGCGACACAGTGGCTACAGGCTCCGGGCGGTCTGCCTATCGCCGCCGAGTGCGGAAGGATCGCTATAGAAGCGGTTGAAAGGATGGAGCGCAGCAAGAGCTGCCATGCGCGCGGTGGCAGAAGGATCAAGACTGCTATTTCCGGACGGTAGCAAGTGAAGTTACCGCCAACCCGAAGGTGAAGCCGCATTACAGTGAAGTTCGTGATTTGTACAAGAGAATCTATGGCAGTCCACTTTGCAAAGGTAAGCCTCTGTATCCGTAGGATAATTTCACTTGCCCGAATGGGCGAACTTAGTTGGGCGACCTACTGTAAAGCAGGTCGCCCAAATGATTTTTACGTTGGAAATATTCCTATTGCGGATAGAATATATGCACCCAGGAAAACGGTGACGGATGAAAGCAGAGTAGTCCATACGACCAGCTGTCCCGCAAGCTCCGTGTCGGCATCCATCTCCTGTGCCATAGGAACGCTGGAAACCGCTACCGGTGTAAGGAATGCGGCGGACATAGCGGCAAACTGTGCACCGCTGAAGCTCTCACGTAGGAACATTGCGGCGATGCCGAGTCCGAGTATCGGCGAGACGACCACTCGCATAAGAGTGCCGAATATTATCTCTCTTCCCTTCTCCTTCACCGTTGAGAACTCGAACTGTGCTCCGAGAACTATTAGCGCCAGCGGAGTTGCTACACCCGAGAGCGTAGATGCCGCATCAAACAGCGGTGTGATCTCGGAGAGGCGGAAGGATATATCAAGCGATTCAAGGTCTGCTCGGATACCAAGCACTGCGAGTCCGGATATAACACCTATTATCAAGGGATTTTTCACTACACCGATAAGCGCGCTTTTTATCCTTCCGCCGGTTCCCTTCTGCGGCTTGAAGAGCGTAAGGCTGATGACGGCGAGGACGTTGAAGATCGGTATAGTAAATGCCGAAAGTATTGCGGCCGTTGCAACTCCCTCTTGACCAAAGAGTGATCTCGCAAGAGGTATACCGATGAGGGCAAAATTTGAACGAAAGGTGGATTGCAAAAGCACGCCGCGAACGGCACCGTCACCCGAAACCAGCCTGACAAGCGGTATAGCCGCAAGGAAGATAATCAAGGTAACGCCTACGGTGTAAATGGCAAAGCTGAGATCCACATTGCCTATGCTCTCGATATTATACACGTTTAAAAAGAGCATTATCGGTAAAAAGAAGCGGAAAACGAGTCGGTTTGCCATTTTGATAAAATCCGGCGTAATCATACCGATACGCTTTAACATATATCCTGCCGCTACCATCAGAATGATAGGTAAAACTGCATTTAACGCAAAAACAAATGAGTTCATAAAATACCTCTCCAAGCTTTAACGGTAATATTGTAGCACACAGGACGTTAAAAGTCAATAATTTAAAAACGGCTTCGGCATTTCATGAAACCGAAGCAGCCAAAATAACCGACAAAATTTTAAGGGACTGTCTCAAATGAAAAATTTGAGACAGTCCCCCGTCTTCTCAGACGTTCAGATAATATTTAAATCAGTTAGCCGCAACGAGAGGCTGGGCCATCATAAGACCTTCGCACTGGAAGGTTGCGTTACCGTCCATACCGGTAGTGATATAGATCGTGGTCTCGTCGCCTACTCCGTCGTATACGGTCATAGCATCGGTGCTTGCATCGTAGATGTAGGTGTAATCACCGGAAGCCTTGCCGTTATTA